>JAGVKG010000026.1 GCA_020050685.1 Candidatus Obscuribacterales bacterium
ACCACCGGTGGTTAACGTTAAGGCAATTGGTGAACCTGAGGTTCCAGAAACAGATTGATAACCACCCGGCCGAATATTTATGGCTGCAGTCGGTGTAACATTAAGGCTTGCCGGTACCGTGCTGGAAGCACCACTTATGCCCCAAACAAATGCAGTGCGTGGTGTACCACCATTGGCAGTAAAGGTCGCACCAAGAGTATTGATATTTGCCGGGCTTGCACCTGTAGCACCTGCGGCCGAAAGCAAAATAATATTGCCTGCCGTATCAGCAATCGCACTTGTGCTTGCTGATGTATTGATGGTTGCACCGCTGGCATTAATAGCAGTAGCACCAGTGCCACCACTGGAAATAAAGACTGAACCACCTAAGGCTTGCGTACTTCCTACTTGTGTGGCTTGAGCAGATATTGTTCTGCCGGATAGATCAATGCCACCAGAGGCAACCAAAGAAACAGGACCAGCAACACCGTTTAGGGCAGTAGCATTAGTTGTGATATTTCCAGACAAGGACAAATTATTCAAGGATGTTGTTGCCGCTGAATTGACCAACATAACTAATCCACCGGCAGTTGCGCCTATGGTGTCAATTGCACCAACAGACAAATTAGCGACATTTGCCGTATTGCCAGCGGTCATTGCTACCATGCCGCCCTTGGCAGTACCGCTTGTGGTTATATTGCCGGTACTAATGCTTTCTGTTGCCATGACAGTTAGATCGCCACCATTAACACCCGTTGCACTAAATCCACCTAAGGTCACATGGCCATTTGCAGCATACAACATGACTTCACCACCAAAGCCTGTGCCGGCACCATTACTTGATAAAGTACCTGAGATATCAATCTCGTTTGCTCTCATTTGCATATTGGCACCATTGCCATTGGCAAGCAATGCATTACCAGACAAAGTATTGGCTGCAATTGAAATCAAGGAACCAGCTGTAACCATAAACTGTCCGGATGGTGTTACTGATGAACCGGCATTGGTCATGAAACCGGCTGGGGTTGTGACTCTGTCAGATTGAGCGTTCAATTGTCCGGCAACAATAATATTGGAACTATTTGTCAGATTGAAGAGAACGGCAGATGAATTACCAACCAGGGTCAGCTCGGAACTAACGTTGTTAATCAAGACATTGGCAGCCGGTGAAGCAACGGTTAAGTTCCGAGCAAAAGTGTTGATAGACATATAACCAATATTGGAGGCAATGGTCAAAGTTGGTGCAGCAATTAAATTCACACCGGTAATAGATCCAAAAGGAACAAGCAAGGTAATAGAATTAGCCGTTAAGGCACCATTTAAATCTAAGGTGCCGGCCACACTTAAATCAAGTGTCCCACCAGCATAACCAACATTCATTGTTGTCGCTTGTCCTGTACTATCAACAAAGGCATTGCCACCAGCAAAGAAATTAAGAGTGCTGGCAGACGCTTGAATATTATTTGCCAGACTGCCAATATTGCCACCAGCAGACAAAGTCACAGACGCACCAGAAAGTACTCCAGAGGTCTGCGACAAACTACCAGCACCGATGGCAGCCAGAAGTACTGCACCATCGGTACCGTTTTGTAGATGATTGGCTGAGACATTGCCTGACACCGTGATGCCGGTAGCACCACCTGATGCAACAATAGTGGCAAATCCATTGGCTTGATAAGCAAGTGTGCCACCAACCAGGTTATTGCCGCTAAAGCTGCTCAAGTAAACATCTCCGATTGCAACAATCGGCACAATCGTTCTGCTATCTGCCGCTAAACTTAAGGACAAGGCTACTGGTGTTCCGGCAGTACCAACTGCAGTCAATATACCAGGATGCAAGTTGACACTTGCAGTTGTTACTGAAATTGTAGTGTTGACCGTAATGCTTGACGGACCGGAGCCACTATAGAACAAGTATGCCAGCGGAGTAGTCGATTGGGAATAAGTGCTTGCGCGAGTAAAGGCAATGTTGGCATTACCAAGGGCTTGCAGACCATTAGCTCCTGCCACATTTGTGCCTAGGAAAATCTGGCCAGAAGATCCAGCAGTTGATGATCCGGAGCTGGTATCAATTGAACTCAAAGATATACCTGGAGAATCACTTGAACCGGAGGAAACATACATATTACCGGCAATGCCAGAAGCATTTGATGTATTGATATTGGTTACAGAAATTGTATCTTGAGCGGTGAGAGAAACCGAGCCAGAATTATTTTGCTGGCTTGTGGTATTAATTGAACCATTGACACTAATTGCTCCTGTCAAGCTAATACCAATTACATGGCCAGCATTGCCTGATGTGCAGCAATTGAAACTAGCTGATGTGTTAATGCTGCCAACAGAAATTAAGTCGTAGGCCATCATGAACACTGTCGGTGCAGCAACTGGTCCACCGGTTGTCGTCGAAGTAATGGTTCCGGCCAAGATGGTCGAGTTTTGCGAAAGAATTCTTACATCCCCGGCTGCTGCACCGCAACATGCGGAAGAGTTAAGATTGCCGACTAGGACAGAAGAAACTGCGTCGACAAGAATTTTGCCACCATTACTTGCCGATGAAGAAACAGTACTAATGTCACCAGTTACTACTGAAGCACCGGAAGCAATTTGTACCGTGCCAGCTACATCATCACTGGTAGTTATGTTACCAGTAGACACAGCCGATGGTGTATTGAGTACAACTATGCCACCATTGGTAACGATATTACCTAATGAAAGCATCGATCCACCGGTCATTCTCACATTACCTTGACCATTGGTGCCAGATGTGGTTACTGCACTGCCAGATATGGCTGAACCGGCATTTACATTGACATTGCCAGGCATGGCTCCGGCTGCACTGGATAAATTATTGAAGGATAGATAGGAACCAGCTGCTAAATTTATATTGCCACCAGTTCCAGTCGAACCAGTATTTACAGAACCAACAATTGCATAACCATTGGCGGCTGAAACTGAAACATTACCACCAAATATGCCACCACAGCAATTAGAGGTAGAGGCGGTTAGATCACCGGCTATCACATTGCCAGAGGCGGCCAAAGTAATATTCGGTACATTGCAGCAGCCAGTGGAAGTTATTGCCTGCACAATCACAGAATTAGCCGATTGCAAGAGAATTGGTTGAGCACTAGCACCATTGACCAAATTCCCGTGTATTGCCAAAGAGCGTGTGGCATTAACGTAAATATTTTGCGATGTGCTGAAGTTTACACCACCAAACATTGCTAGCTCGAAGTTACGAACCGAGGCAGAGAACCCTACTGGTCCGGCAGCTGCACTATTGTTCAAGGCACCTGGTGACACCATCATGTAATAACCAGTGCCAGCATTCGGGGCAATGTCGCCGGTAGCTGAAATATTACCAGCCGTGACAAAAGCAATGTTATCCAAACCTGTATTTGAGTTAGACGCTTGAGTTACAGACGAAAGATATAATGAGTTGGATGAACCATCAACCGCACCAAAGTTTATTGGTACAACCAGTTGATTGTCATCACCGGTATTGATATTCAGAGCAATTGGTGAGCCACTCGTGCCAGAAACAGATTGATAACCACCTGGGCGTATGTTGATTGAAGCCGTCGCAGTCACATTCAAACTGGCTGGAACGGTTGCTGATGCGCCATTCAATCCCCAAATCAATGGCGTGCGACTTGTGCCACCGGCGGCCGTGATTGTTGCACCACCGACATTGATATTAGCGGGATTGGAACCAGTTGCAGCATCCGATGAAAGTAAAATGATGTTGCCAGCCAGATTGCCGGCACCGACAGCTTGTGCAGATGTATTGATGGTGGCGCCAGTAGCATTAATAGCATTAACGCCAGTGCCACCAGAAGAAATAAATACTGAGCCGCCCATTGCTTGTGTGCTACCGGCCTGCGTTGCTTGAGCAGAAATTGTCCGATTAAGCATGTCAATGCGTCCAGTAGCGACAAGTGATACTGGTCCAGCCACGCCATTTGTACCGGTAGCATCGGTAGTGATATTGCCACCAATCGTCAAATTTGGTCCAGCAATGTTGGGTGATGAATTGACAATCATTACCAGACCACCGCTATCAACGCCGGATGTATTAATGGAGTTGGTGGAAATCGTCCCTGCTGCTGCAGAGCTACCGGCTGACATAACTACATAACCACCATCTTCAGTACCGGAAGTATTGATGGCACCAACGCTAATGCTATTCGGGGCAAGAATTGTTACGTTGCCGCCGACAACACCTGTTGCAGTAATTGCTCCGGATGTAATTGAACCTATTAATGCACGCAAGGTAACTGATCCCGCCTCACCAATTGCGTCACTGGTATCGATGCTATTAGTGACAGTGATATCGCGAGCCGACACATACAAGCTGCCGCCAAATATGCCTTGAGCGCTGACACCAAATACAGTCACAGCACCATTGGAATTAATAAAAACTGCACCTGCACCACCATTGGCACCAGAGCTATCAGTTGTAATAGTGCCAGAAACATTTATGTTGGTAGAAGTAGTCGATGGAGAAAGGTTAGTAATTTGCACAACGCCACCGGAAAGTTGTCCCTGCGTGTCAATTGAGCCAAGGATAAGATTGGCTTGGTTGGCTGTCGTACCGCCGGTTATGCGCACATAACCACCAGCACCGTTGCCCGTTGCTGATGTATCAATATTTGCAATATTGGCACCATTATTAGCACTAACGGTTAAATTGCCGCCTGCTGATCCATTGGCATTAATGTTCAAGGCATTTACTTGGCCGGTTGTCGACGTCAGTGAAATTGCACCGCCAACTCCATCGCCAAGACCATTACTAGATAATGTACCGTTCACATTAATAGCATAACCAGTCAAATATACTGCAGCACCTGGTGAATCAGGAAGAGTCGCATCACCTGAAACTGTGTTGGAAGCAAGATTGATATTTCCAGTGGTAGTCAAACGCAACAAGCCGGAAGGATTAACCGATGATCCTGGCAAGGTCGTGAAACTACCAGATGTTGTGACGAGAACTTCCAAACCGGTAAGCGACGATCCACTATTCATGACAATATTGGAATTGCCATTAATTGTCAAAACATTAGCAAATGATGCACCAACTGGTGTCAACACCGGTGCCAAGCTATTGATTGTGATATTGCCATGATCTGACTGAGCCGTTATGGTTGCCGCACTTGTATTGATTGTAATGTTGCCAAAAGTGCTGCCTAAGATGGCCAGCGGCGAAATTACAATACCAGCACCAGAAATTGATCCGAGCGTCATCTGCAAACTAACACTTGTATTTCCGGCTACAGTGTTATTGACCACGATATTGCCGGAATTTGTTTCCAGAGTCACGTTGTTACCAAATATAATTCCACCGGTGCTGATATTGCTCAAGGTAATTGGTGATGTCGTTTCAAGATTGATCGTGCCACCAAAAATCGTGCCAGAATTCGTCATGTTGCCTGTATTTGTCACCTGCAACACACCAGCCAGTCCGCCATGCGCCAAAGAAATATTCAAGTTGGCGTTGTTCTCACTGATGTAGGCGCTGCCACCAGCAAAGAAAGCAATTGGGCTGATGGCTGTATTAATCGGATTGAGCGCTGTGCCAATGTTGTTGGCAGAATACATATATAAACCATTGCCACCAATAGAACCGCTTGGCTCAAAAATACTGCCAAGGCCGAAAGCAATAAGCGAAACAGAACCAGGCGTACCTGTTGGTGCAGCTTGCGCACTAACGGTGCCGGCGACGCTTAGTCCACCGGCACCACCAGACATGGCAATTGGCGTGTAAGCATTGTTTTGATAAGCAAGCGAACCGCCGAGAGTATTGTCGGCAATGAAGTTATTTAAGAAAACATCACCGGACGCAACTATTGGCACCATCGTCCGGCTATCTCCACCAAGACTATAAGTAAGCGATACAGGTGAACCGGAAGAGCCAACCGATGTCAGTACACCAGGATGTATATTCACACCAGAGGTCGTGACAGAGATATTTGTATCGAGAGTAATGCTTGTCGGACCGGAACCGCTAAAGAACAAATAAGCCTGCGGTGTTGTCTGAGTTGCATTGCTGCTGACAAGATTGAAGACAATGTTCGGTGTTCCTATACCAGACAATCCATTTGCACCGGCCACGTTCACACCTAAGAAAATCCTGCCTACAGATCCAGAAACTGCCGATCCGGAACTAGTATCAACGTTGCCTAACGAAATGGCACCAACTGCCGACGAGCCGGACGAAACATAGATATTTCCAGCCACACCACCCTGACCAAATTGGCCCATATTAGAGGTATTAATACCGTTCACAGCAATTGTGCCGGCAGCTGTTAATGAAACAGATCCGGATGTACGTTGGGGTGTATTGAGATTGATTGAGCCATTAACTATGATGCCACCAGTCACGCTAACTAAAATTGCATTGCCACCACCCGCGGTCGAGCAACAATTGAAAGAAGATAATGTGTGAATATCACCAGTCGTAATTGAACCATAGGCAAGAATTTGTGTATTGCCCCCGGCTCCTGCTCCACCAAATGCGCTAGCGTCAAAGTTACCGGCAAGCACGTTGCCTCCCGCCGTCAATGATAAGTTTCCGCCATTGCCACCACCGCAACAAGTTGTAGCAGTTAAATTGCCGAGAATCATTCCAGTCCCCGACGTCAAAAGTACATTGCCGCCAAAGTTACCAGAACTTGTAGAGGATGTATTTATGTCTCCGGTAAGCAATGCGCCGGACGTAGTCAATGTCACACTGCCTGCCGCCACGGCAGATGTACTAATAGTGCCTAAAGAAATTGAATCAGCTGCATCCATGGTTACCGGGCTACCACTTGTGGTGATATTAAGTCCGGATATTGATGAAGCAGAGGCAAACGTCATGGTGCCTTGAGTAGCACCGGAGGCATTAGTAGAATAATTACCAGACGCAATGGAGTCACCAGCGACTATGCTAAATTTGCCACCACCCTGGTTGCCAGATGTCGCTACATCTCCTACCGAGGTGAAAGTAGATGAAGCCAATGTCACGGCTCCGCCTATGCCCGCAGAAGTAGTGCTGATTTGTCCCAAAGTGATTGAAGAGGAACCTGCTTGGACAAAGACATTTCCACCAGTTACGCCTCCACAACAGTTATTGACTTGAGTGGTGATATTGCCTGCCGATACTTTTCTGGCTGCAGTCAAAGTGACATTGGCCGTTCTTGTACAGCACCCAGTGGTATTTATACTCTGAGTAATCAAATCACCAGCTGATTGTAAAACTACATTGCCGCCGACACCTGTATCAGTGATGCTCCCATATACAGCCAAGCTGCGTGTAGCATTTACAGTAATGTTCTGAGAATTGCTGAACCTAGTGCCACCTAAAGTTGTCCAAGCGAAGTTAGCCACCTGTGCAGCAAAACCATTTGTTGAAGCAGCAGAGGTATTGACCAGAGCCTTGGGCGTGATCACCATATAATAATCTGTGCCAATATTCGGAGCCATATTACCGGAAACCGTTAATGAGCCAGCTGAGACAAACAAGACATTATCCAAACCATTGTTATTGTTTGAACCTTGAGTAAAGTTAGTCATATACAAGGAATTGCCGGTGGCATCTGCCGCACCAATATTGATCGGCACAGCCAATTGTGTATCCGCACCAGTATTTAAGGTAACTGCCACGGGCACACTGATTGTTCCGGTTACTGCTTGATAGCCGCCGGGACGAATGTTGATTGAAGATGTCGGTGTGACGTTTACAGTCGTGGGAATAGTTGTGGAGGCACCACTTAGTCCCCAAATAAATGGTGTACGAGGAGTGCCACCATTGGCAGTAAACGTTGCGCCAGTCACATCAATATTGCTTGGGCTGGCACCAGTTGAACCAAAAGCAGAAAGTAAAATAATATTTCCGGCCAAGTCTCCCACTGCACTTGTACTGGCTGATGTATTTATAGTTGTGCCGAACGCATTAATTGCCGTTACACCAGTGCCACCACTGGAAACAAAGACAGAGCCAGCTAGAGCCTGCGTAGATCCAATTGCCGGAGCCTGAGTAGAAATTGTTATGCCAGAAATGTTTATGCCACCAGAGGCAACCAATGATACTGGACCAGCCTTACCGTCAATGCCCGTAGCGTTGGTTGTAACATTGCCACCAACCGTGAGATTCATGTTGGCACTATTGGCAGCCGAGTTCACCAACAGCACAAGTCCGCCGGTCGTCACACCAGCTGTATTAATTGAACCAGTCGCAAGTGTAGCAACGTTATTGCTATTACCAGTGGCCATCGAAACATAGCCGCCATCGGCCAAACCAGATGTGTTCACACTGCCAATATTGATACCGTCTGTAGTAAGGACTGTAAAATTGCCACCGGATGTACCAGTTGCACTTACGCTACCAACAATTACTGATCCATTAGTAGCAAACAAGGAAATTTGACCACCAGCTCCTCCGGCTGCGCCGTTTGCCGTCAATGCACCGGATACGTTGACATTACCTGCCTGAAATATCAAGCTTGCACCGTTAGGAGATGAAACAGTGCCATTGCCAGTCAGGGTACCTGATGCAACATTGGCGGACAAACCAGCATTCAAAACAAACTCTTCAGTTGGCGTTATGGAAGATCCGGGATTGGTAATAAATGACGAGGCTGTTGTAATTCTGTCAGCACCGGCAGTCAATTGTCCCGCGACAACAATATTGGAGCTGGAACTAATACTGAGAAGCTGAGCATTGGAAGTACCGACCATAGTTAGCTGGGGGCTGACGTTTGTGATGTACACGGAAGCAACGGGCGACGAGACAGTCAAGTTGCTTGTCATTGTATTGACAGATATATAGCCAAGGTTAGAAACCATGTTCAATGTATTTGCACCAATCAAGCCGCCGCCAGCAATAGCGCCAGATGGATTGGTCAATGTCATCGAATTAGCAAACAAAGCACCAGTCAAGGTCAAATTTCCGGTAAGCAACATAGTAAGATTTCCACCGGCAGCCCCGGTAAAAATAGTTGTCTTGTTTCCAGTTTCATTGATAAAGGCGTTTTGTCCGGCATAGAAATTGAGCACATTAGTATCAGTGACAATATTGTTTACGCCAGTACCCAAATTCGATCCGGCAGTCAAATAAGCAGAAGCACCAGATATGACGCCGCCTGTTTGCAATAAGCTACCGGTTGATAAAGCACCAAGTACTAACGCACCATCGGATCCATTTTGAATATGATTGGCAGAAGCATTGCCAGACAAAGTCAAACCAGTGGCACCACCAGATAAAACCATCGTGGTAAAGCCATTGTTTTGGTAAGCCAATGAACCACCAACTGTGTTGGCACCATTAATGGAGCTGAGATAAACATCACCTGAGGCAACAATTGGCACAATTGTCCGGCTATCCCCCGACAAGTTGAAATTAAGCGCCACCGGCACACCTGCGGTACCAACGGAGCTCAGTACACCAGGATGTAAGTTGACTCCAGTAGTTGTCATAGTCACAGTTGTATCGGCAGTTATGCTGGCAGGCCCGGAACCACTATAGAACAAGTATGCTTGCGGAGTTGGCGACTGTGAATGACTGCTAGTTAAGGTGAAGACAATATTGGCATTACCTACAGACGATAATCCATTGGTACCAGCCAAGTCAGCACCAAGGAATACCAGGCCATTTGATCCTGCCGTTGTAGAAGCAGAACTGGTATCCACACTTCCCAAAGACATTGCCGGTGCTCCACCTGAGCCAGTAGAAACAAAGATATTGCCAGCAATGCCGCTATTGTTTGATGTGTCTATCGAAGCAGCTGAAATGGTGCCATCAGCAACCAGCGAAACAGAGCCGGAAGTATTTTGTTGGGAGGTTGTATTTATCGCACCATTAATGCTGATTGAACCAGCCATGCTTATAGCAATAACATTACCGGCATTACCGGAGGTGCAGCAATTGAATGTAGCACTTGTGTTAATCGCATTGGTAGAAATCAAATCGTGAGCAACTAACAAAGCAGTTGGTCTGGTGGTTGATGTACCATTTGTATTTGAATTGATTGTGCCAACAACCAGGCTAGAAGCCTGTGATAGCAAAGTGATATTTCCTGCTGCTGCATCACAACAACTTGAAGAATTCAAATTGCCAACTAAGACCGACGACGGGGCTTCTATAACAATATTGCCACCATTATTACTTTGAGTAGAAGAAGTATTGATATCTCCCGTTAATACCGATGCTCCAGATGTAAAATAAACACTTCCACCGACAGTACCATTTGTAGAAATGTTGCCAGTGCTAATGGCTGAAGGTGTATCCAAGACAACTACACCGCCACCGGAGGTCGAAACGTTTTGCAAGGCAATCGGACCCATAGCCGACATTCTGATATTGCCGGTTGTGGTATTGCCACCATAGATTGTCGCGCCAGAACTAACACCGGCTGAACCATGCTGCGTAGCTAACGTATTTATGCCATTGAAGGCCACATACGATCCGGCACCAATGTTAACATTTCCAGCGTTTACCGATGATGTTGCCGTCAGTATTCCAGCCACAACATAACCATTAATTGCCAAGAGAGAAATATTGTTTCCGGTAACGGCATTACAACAATTAAAAGTAGATGTAAGATTGCCGGTCGTAATCGTTCCATTAGCAGCAAGGGTAATGGCATTTGTCGAATTGCAGCAGCCTTGCGTTGTAATGTCTTGCGTAATGATACCGTTTGCCGACTGAAGGTTGACAGTCGCTCCTGTTCCAGAATTATTTACGGCACCCAAGAGCGTCAAACTACCGGAGGTATTAACGTAGATATTTTGCTCATTAGTAAATGTCGTACCACCGAACATAGAAACATTGAAGTGTTGCACCGTAGCAGAAAATCCCACAGCACCAGGACTGGCACTGTTATTTAATTGTCCTGGCGATAGCAACATGTAATAGTCAGTACCGGCATTTGGGGCAATATCATCCGAGGCATTTATATGCCCGGCTGTGACAAAGGCAATATTATCCAAACCGGAATTGTTATTTGATCCTTGGGTCAAACGACCAATAAAAAGCGATCTTCCAGAACCATCAACTGCACCAATATTAATGGGCGCCATCAGTTGTGTATCGCCTCCTGTGTTAAGCGTAATGTTCAGAGGCACCCCTGCTGACCCGGAAACAGCTTGATAGCCTCCTGGACGAATATTGATCGAAGTTGTCGGCGTGACATTTAAGCTTGTCGGCACAGTGCTCGAGGCACCATTTAAGCCATAACGAATAGAAGAACCAGCCGTGCCACCAGTTTGTACAAATGTGCCACCAACTATATTGGTGGGATTAACAACTGATGAACCGGTTGCCGAAAGCATGATGATGTTTCCCGCCCGATCACCGGCTGCACTGTTAACAGAAGAAGTATTAATGGTTGCACCAGTGGCACTAATTGCTGTCACTCCCGTACCACCACTGGAAACAAATACCGAACCACCCAAAGCTTGTGTACTGCCCACATTGGTTGCCTGAGTGGAAATGGTTATGCCAGAGATATTAATAGCACCGGTTGACACCAACGAAACCGGACCAGCCTTTCCATTTAAACCAGTTGCATCGGTTGTGATATTGCCACCAACCGTCAAATTGGTAGATGCAGTAGCAGGCGATGTGTTGACCAGCATCACCAAACCACCGGAGCTTCCACCTTGGGTACCAATTGATGAAGTTGTGATCGTAGCCGTATTCGTCGCACTACCCGTGGTGCCCACAAGATAGCCGCCGCTTGTGGTGCCTGACAGATCAATTGCACCTAGCGTAATACCGGTAGTCGAAAGTATGGATAGATTGCCACCAACAAGAGCACTGGCATTAATGCCATTTGTGACATTAACGGCACCGTTTGTTGCCCGCAAGATTACCGAACCCGCTTGCTGCACACCATCGGTATTGATGCTGTCTGCACTGACGGACGAACCGGACAAATATACATTTCCAGAATATGTACCTTGCGAGGAAATTGCAAATGCCGAAACACCACCGGCAGAAATAATTGACACTGTGCCGGCCGGAGAAGCCAAGCCGACACTATTAGTATTGATTGTGCCTGTAACCGTCACATTTGTTGAAGTTGTGGCGGCAGCCGAGTTGGTAATTTCCACTAGACCGGCCGATAGCGTTCCTTGAGTATCAATAGAGCCAAGACTGATGACTGCTTGATTAGCCGCCGTACCAGTAGAAAGATGTACCAAACCACCTGAGCCAGAACCGCCGGCCGTGGTATCAATATTTCCTATGTTCATACTATTGTTAGCAGCAATGGTAACATTGCCACCGGATGAACCATTGCTGACAATATCAGTTGCCGCAACGTAGCCAGTTGTCGATGTAAGAGAAATTGCACCACCGACTCCAGAACCAAGACCATTGCTGGAAATAGAGCCATTGATGTTGATGCTATAGCCTGTGATGTACAAAGCAGCACCAGGATTGTCTATACTTCCTGCATCACCGGTGATTGTATTGGAAGCAACATTCACATTTCCGCCAGCCGTCAATCTGACCAAGCCAGAAGCATTTACTAGTGATCCAGCCTGAGATGTAATGCTGCCATTGGTGGACATAATCACTTCCAGACCAGTGACACTAACGGCATTGGGGAAGATGATGTTAGAATTGCCGTTAATAGTAAATATGTTCGCAAACGAAGAACCAGCCAAAGTCAGGTTCGGTCCCAAACCAGTAACGGTAACATTACCATTGGTAGAAGAAGCAGAAAGATTCTGCGCATTCAAATTAACAGCAATACTGCCAAATGTACTGGCAAAGGTAGCATTCGGTGCGACCAATACGCCTGCACCACTTATAGTACCAAGCGTTGTTTGCAGATTCAAACTGCTCGTGCCGACAATTGCATTGTTAGCGGTAATATTTCCGGAGTTTGTTTGCAGACTAATTGCACTGCCATATATCAGACCATTGTTAGCAATATTAGCTAACGCTACTCCCGATGTTGTTTGCAGGCTCACAGTGCCACCAAAAACTGAATTGCTTGTGATGTTGCCACTATTAGTAATTTGGAGCGTGCCACCAAGTCCGGCATGAGCGAGACTGACATTTAAGTCCGAAGCACCTTCAGCAATATAAGCGCTACCGGAAGCAAAAAATGCAAGAGAGGAAATTGTTGTAGTTATGGGATTAACTCCGCTTGCTATATCACCACCGGCATACATATAAAGACTCGCGCCAGATGATATAGAACCACTTGGCTCAGAAATTCCGCCTGTACCTAAGGCAACCAAATTAATGGCACCGGCTGTACCACCGGAAGCCGCTTGAGCAGTTACGGCACCAGAAACTCTGATACCAGTTGTTCCTCCGGAAACTGCAACTGGCATGTAAGCGTTATTTTGGAAGGCAAACGATCCACCGGATGTATTATTGGCATTGAAGTTGTTTAAGAAAATATCGTCAGATGCAACAATCGGCACAATCGTCCGGCTATCCCCACCAAGGCTATAAGTCAATGAAACCGGTGAGCCGATAGTGCCAACTGAAGTAAGAACACCAGGATGAATATTTACACCAGACGTAGTAACAGAAACATTTGTATCTGTGGTGATACTGGTTGGACCAGAGCCATCATAGAAAAGGTAGGCATCTGGTGTCGGGTGAGCGGAATTGCCGGAAACAAGCGTGAAGACAATATTGGCATTGCCAGTCGGTGACAAACCATTGGTTCCCGAAACATTGGCACCTAAAAATATTTGGCCTTGAGTGCCGGCGGCCAATCCAGAACTTGTATCAATCTTACCTAGAGAAATTGCGCCGGCGGCCGAAGAACCAGACGAGACATAAATATTTCCGCCAATGCCACCGACACTGAATTGACCAACATTGGCAGTGTTGATTCCATTTGCCGAAATTGTGCCGAGAGCTGTCAAACTAACAGAACCGGAACTACGCTGAGCCGTATTCAAATCGATAGAGCCGTTGACGGCAATTGCGCCACCAACGCTAACCAAAACAACATTGCCACCATTGGCAGTGGAACAACAATTGAAGCTGGAAAGAGTGTGCAAGTCTCCAGTGGTAATCGAACCGGCAGCAATAATTTGCGTATTGCCTCCGCGTCCATCTCCCCCGAAAGCACTGGCATCAATATTGCCGGCATAAACTGTCGACCCGGATGTCAATGTTGTATTGCCACCATTTCCTCCGCCGCAGCAAGTTGTTACCGTGATATTGCCCGTTCGAATCGAGGAACCAGCGGAAATTGAGACATTGCCACCAAAATTGCCACCACTTGCCGACGATGTATTCATTGCACCAGTCAAAACAGAACCACCGGAGGCTAATGTTATGGCTGCTCCGGCTGTTGCATTTGTGCTAATTGCAGCCAACGACATGGAACCTGCCGAATCTGCAGTTACAGCTGCACCGCTGGTCGTGATGTTATAAGCAGAGATTGTTGAGCCGGAAGCAAAGGACATTGCACCTTTAACCGTACCTTGAAGGTTGCTTGTGTAATTTCCCGCTGCAATTGCCGCACCAGCTGCGACACTAAACTTTCCACCACCTTGGTTGCCACTGGTGGTTACATCTCCAATTGATACAGAGGTTGCTGCAGTCACGGTCACAGATCCGCCAGTGCCAGCGGAAGTGCTGACAATTTGTCCCATAGCCACATGTGCAGAATCAGACGATGCAAAAATATTTCCACCTGACACACCACCACAACAGTTATTAGTGATTGCCGTCAAGTCACGCACAGATACACCACGGACCGCTGTCAGAGTAATGTTATTAGTTCTCGTGCAGCATCCTGTCGTTAATATATTTTGAGCAATTAAGTCACCACCGGATTGCAAGACAACGTTTCCACCCACGCCGGTATCAGTGATATTTCCATAAATGGACAAACTTCTGGCAGCATTGACGTAAATATTTTGAGAGTTGGTAAAGGTGATACCACCAAAGGCAGCCCAAGAAAAATTGTTCACTTGCGCAACATAGCCTGTCGTAGTAGCAGCACTTGTATTGCTCACAGCCAAAGGCGTAGCGATTAAATAGTAGTTGGTACCAACATTTGGTGCAATGCTACCACTTACAGTAATCGAACCTGCAGCCAACAATAAGATATTATCCAGGCCATTATTGTTGTTGGAACCTTGCATGAAAGAAGATATGTAAAATGAGTTGGCCGTACTATCGACTGCACCAACATTGATTGGCACGGCCAATTGACTATCCCCACCTGTATTTAAAGCAATCGAGCTTGGAACCGAAACTGTTCCGGTAACTGCTTGATAGCCACCAGGCCTAATATTGATCGAAGATGTCGGCGTCACATTCAAACTAGTTGGTATTGTCGAGGATGCACCATTAATTCCCCAGACAAAGGCTGTTCTCGGTGTACCACCGGCGAGAGTAAATGTGGAACCACTTGTATTGATATTGGTTGGACTTGCACCAGTACTGGTAAAAGACGAAAGTAAAACGATGTTGCCGGCTAGATTGCCTGCGCCAGGTGTAGCGGCCGAAGTATTGATAGTTGAATTAGCAGCATTAATGGCTGTAGCACCAGTACCACCAGACGAGATAAATACCGATCCACCTAAAGCCGAGGTGCTACCGCCGGCTGTCGCTTGAGCAGATATTGTCCGGTTAGAAATATCGATGCCACCGCTTGCCACCAAAGATACCGGACCAGCTGTGCCATTGGCACTTGAGGCATCAGTGGTAATATTGCCAGCCAAAGTCAAATTAGTCAGTGCGCTGTTGGCAGAAGAATTGACTAATGCCACCATGCCGCCTGATGTTACACCTGAGGTATTGATTGAACCGACGGACATTGTTGCTCTGTTCAAAGAGTTACCGCCAGACATAAGCACATAACCACCGGTGCCACTGCCAAACGTATTAACATTTCCTGTATTAATACTTTCGCTGGCTATAAGAATCAAGTTGCCACCTTGCACACCATTGGCTGAGAATGCGCCAGCATTTATTGAGCCATTTGAAGCCAACAAAGTTACTTGCCCACCAGAACCAGTACCTGCACCATTGCTGGCTAATGTTCCGGCAATAGCTATACTCTTGCCCGCAATTGTCAAACTTGCGCCATTGCCATTAGGCAACCCTGTCGTACCGGTTAGTGTACCGCTGGCAAGATTGACGTTGGTGCCGGCTGTAAGTGAAAACTGAGTCGAAGGTGAGACCAAAGATCCAGGATCAGTAGTAAACGATCCACGAGTACTAATGTTTGTTGAGGCGGCCAACATTTGTCCAGCGACAACCATATTAGACGAATTGTTGACTGTCATTGCCAGTGCCTCAGATGTTCCGGACATAGTTAGTTGTGGGCTAACATTGCTTACATAGGTATTTGCGCCAGGCGAGGCAACAGTCAAGCTAAGTGTAGAAGTATTGGCGTAAATGTAACCAAGGTTTGAGCTCAGCGATACGCTCGAGCCGGCAATAAAATTATTTCCAGCAATGGCCCCAGCCGTGCTTTGCAAATTAACAGCATTAGCCGAAACCATACCATTGACTGTCATGTTACCTAAAGCTGCTACCTGCAGAGTACTGCCGGCAAATTCCGAGTTGAGAGTCAAACCAGTGCCAGTTGAGTTGACATAGTTGTTGCCGGCCGCATAAGTGCTAAGCGAGCTTGCTGTGGTTTGAATTGAATTGCCTATACTACCAACATTGCCACCAGTCGAATTTAAAACAAGCGAAGCGCCAGAAACGCTGCCTGCGCTTTGAGCAATGCTGCCACCATTAAAGGCAGCCATTGCCACCATACCATCGCTGCCATCTTGTATATGACTTGACGAGACATTGCCAGACAAAGTAATACCGGCAGCACCACCGCTAACCACAATTGCCGGCATGCCATTGTTTTGATAATTACGAGAGCCACCGACAGTATTGTTCGCATTGTAACCGCTGAGATAGACATCGCCAGCAGAGACAATCGGTACGATTACACGACTGTCACCGCCCGTATTTAAGGTAAGCGCTACCGGTGTACCAACCGTACCGACAGAGGTTAAGACTCCAGGAAAAATGGTAACCGAGGAGGTCGTAACAGAAATTGTCGAATCAGTGGTTATACTGGCTGGTCCGGAGGCATTGTAGAAAAGATAAGCTTGCGGCGTTGGTGACTGTGAAAATGCACTCACCCTCGTGAAAGCAATATCAGCATTGCCAGCCGACTGCAATCCGTTAGTACCGGCAACATTTGCACCAAGGAAAATCTGCCCGGCAGATCCTGCTGTCGTTGAGCCTGAGCTTACATCAATCGTTCCGAGCTGAATTGCTAAAGGTCCATTTGATCCGGATGAGGCAAAGATACTGCCAGCAATTCCTTGCTGGCTGGATAAATTCATGTTGGCTACATCGATAGTGGTAGCAGCAGTTAGGGAAACAGAGCCGGCATTATTCTGAGGTGAGGCAACATTGATCGTGCCGATTACGTTTACGGCAGCAGAACGGCTAACAATAATCACATTGCCTGCTGATCCTGTATTGCAACAATTGAAGCTCGTGGAAGTATTGATATCGTTGGTTGTGACTGTACCTTCGGCAAGCAATAAAACCGATCCGCCCTGAGCCGGACCTCCTTGAGTGGTGGCACTAATGCTTTCAACCGTCAGGTTAGATCCGGAAGTCACAGTGATTGCACCAGCACCGCCGCCACCGGCGCTGCTATTGGAAGTTAAACTACCAGCGAACACAGCACCAGCAGCACTAAGTGTGACATTGCCACCACTAAAACCCGCTGTAGATGTAGCATTTACGTTGAGAGTAATCAGTGATGCACCAGAAGTTAGCTGAACCATACCACCAGCACCACTGGAAGATTGATAGTTGCTATTTATACTACCTGTATTCATGGCCGCTTGCGAAGTTAAGAAAACATCTCCACCATTGGCAGCCATATTTAAAACGGAAAGCGAGGTTCCCGCAGCCATGCGAATATCACCAATGTATTGCAAAGAAATATTGCCACCGTGAATTGACATGGTGGAATTCACATTTACGTTGCCGGCACCCTGTCCGGCCACGCTACTTATATCACCGAAGGCGAGAAAAGTACCAGATGCGAGATTGATATCGCCACCGGTGCCAGCCGAGCCGGTAACAACATTATTGGTCACAACATATCCCGTTGGTGAGGAAATATAAACATCACCAGCAAATACTCCACCACAACAATTGCTGCGCGTGGTAGTTATGTTTCCCACGCTCACGGAAGTATTGCCAACGATCGTTACATCGTTGGTGCCATTACAACAACCAGTAGTATCAATGGCTTGAGCAATCACACCGTTTGCCGATTGCAATGTGACATTGGCACCCGTACCTGTATTAGTCAAATTACCAAATATGGATAAACTGCCGGAAGCATTGACATAAATGTTTTGTTCGTTACTAAACGTGATACCACTAAAAGTTGCCAATTCAAAATGCTTAACTGTGGCAGAAAATCCCAGTGGTCCAGGAACAGCATTATTGGTGAACTGCCTTGGCGAAACTAGCATATAGTAATTTGTACCGGCATTTGGTGCCACGTCACCGGAAGCGACTATATTTCCCGCTGTCAGTAAGGCAATATTGTCCAAGCCGGAATTGCTATTCGATCCTTGGGTGAGTGTGGAGATAAAGAAGGAATTATTTGAGCCGTCCAAAGCACCAATATTGATTGGCACAACAAGTTGCGTATCACCAGCGGTATTGAGATTGAGAGCGATAGGAGAACCGGATGAGCCTGATACAGATTGATAACCACCGGGACGAATATTGATCGAGGCTGTCGGTGTAACGTTTAAGTTCGCCGGCACTGTTGCTGAGGCTCCAGACAAACCATATTTGAACAATGTACCGGCTGTGCCGCCAGTTTGCGTAAACGTTGCACCAGTAACATCGATATTGGCTGGGTTAATCCCAGAACTACCAGCGGCTGAAAGCATGATCAGATTACCAGCAAGGTTACCCGCGCCCGGTGTAGCTGCAGATGTATTCACGGTAGTATTGGCTGCGTTAATTGCTGTTGCGCCGGTGCCACCACTGGAAATAAAGACTGAGCCACCTAGTGCGCTTGCACTACCACCAGCGGTCGCCTGAGCGGAAACGGTGCGGTTAGAAATATCAATGGCACCACTGGCGACTAAAGATACTGGTCCAGCAATGCCATTCACTCCTGTAGCATCAGTTGTAATATTGCCACCAACGGTCAGATTAGTCGAAGCAGTATTAGCCGACGAATTGACCAACATGACTAAACCACCTGATGCAGATCCAGATGTATTGATAGAACCTGCAGTCAATGTACCAGGTGATGTAGCGGTCCCAGTGTGAGCAAGAACATAGCCACCATTTGCAGTGCCAGACATATTGATATTACCGAGTGAAATTCCACTCGAGGAAAGCACTGTCAGATTGCCACCATTCAAACCATTAGCTGTGATAGTGTCAGCAGTGACCGAGCCACTGGTAGCCAGCATAGTTATCACGCCACCAACACCAAGTGGACCGTTGCCATTACTGGAAATTGGTCCTGCTATATTTATCGACGAGGCAGACATATAAATTGACGCACCATGCGCAGTTGTTATAGGCGCATTGCCAAAAATGGAAAAACTTGCCGATGGCATAGAAAGCGCGCCCGTGGAAATCAAACTAATTGGTCCTTGCGAAACCAAGTTACCACCGATTGTAGTAGTACTGCCGGAATTCACAGTCATCTGCACATTGGCCGTGAGATTTCCACCAATAGAAACAGATCCTGCCTTCAATGTGCCAGGAATAAAGGAATTGCCAGAGCTAATTTTGCCATTGGCATTGAAGGTAATGCTTAGCCCGTTTGATGTGGTGGCTTGCGTCGTCTGAATATTGATTTTGCCACCAGTAATTGCGCCTGTGGAAATCGAAGTACCGCTCGCTTGCCCAGCTAAAATCATCACATTGCCTGCGCCACCATTGCCAGAACCTGATGTGTTGATGGAACTCGATCCCGGCAAATTGACAGTGCCGACAGTGCCGGCACCATTGGCAAATGCAACGAGAGTGACATTGCCACCATTGGCATCGCTGGCGGTGGAATTCGTATTGATTTGCAGTCCGGGACTGGCCGAAAAATCTATATTGCCACCATTGGCTCCAGAGGGAGAAATGGTTACCGGATTGGTGGTTTGCGATCCGGGCACGGTCGAAGTTGATGTACCAATTGCCGAGGTGATATTAGCACCAGCAACTATGTGAATATCATGCCCAATGCCCAATCCATCTTGCGTGGTTATGGAAGAAACACTTGCAGTGCTTGTTATATTGCCACTGGCCAATATTGCTAATTCCTCACCGACACTGACGTTACCCACAATGCTGATATTGCCGAGATTGTAGAAAGTCGGATCGCCTGATATTTCAATTTCGCCAATTTGTAAATTATCGGTACTGGCTAAAAGATGTTGCGTACCAGCTTTCGTATTGATCACGCCAGAGACATCATCAACATTCATATCGACAGCGCCGCTGCCGGAATAAAGATTCAGTTGATGCGAAAGCAAATCGCCTCCACTGATAGCAATATTGCCCACTCCACAATAACTTGCATCACGCAGGTTAATCGAACCATTAAGTGCAGAAAGCGTGCCGCCGAGATTGCTGAGCATGAGATTGCTAATCTCGCCACTGGATAAATTGATATTGCCTTGCAAAGCACTCATCAATCCGGAATTGACAATCGAACCGCTTGCTGAAGACAAATTGAGATTACCGGCGGCTTGCATGACTGGCAATGCGCCGACAAGACCAGTCGGCAAAGCATTAACGATTGCCCCTCCGGCCATTGCCGTCAAATTGCCTGAACTTGTAATTGTGCCTGCATTAACAAGAGTTCCTAAGGCAGCAAGCGTAAGATCAAAGTTGGCGACGGAACTGACAAGTTCACCAGGTACTGCTACCGTTGTGATAATCCCGGTTGACTGATTGTAAATGTTAGCAGCACTAATAGTCGCACTCGTCACTTGGGGATTGGTCGAGAACGCCATCAGTTTGCCAGCATTGGTCAGATCACCAGTAAAATTCATTGTCGCTGATGAGCCAAAATCTTGATACAAGCGCACATGGTGCGGCACTACCAAATTCCCCACCGAAGCGGCAAGCCCTGGTGCTAAAGAAAATGAGCCGAATGTCGCACTGCCTTGTGCCGAGATTCTCAAAGATTGTGTTCCACCAGCCGCCACTTGCGAGGCAGCAACCAGCTCAGCCGGAGTCAATAAATCCGCTCCGCCTACGACCCGACTAACGCCGCCAACCATAATTGAAACCGTGCCTTGGGGGATAATTGATGAGGTCGGAATTGCTCTCACTGTCGAGGTTAAATCCAAATTCAGCTGGCCGGCTGGCATCGACATGCCGCCTTGGGCGGCAGATGCAGCAGCAGCAGCGGCGGCAGCATCACGGGCGGCGCGATTTTCGCGAAAGTCCGCAAATGCAGGCTGGGCAAAGAAACAGGCCGGCAATAGCATTTGCACGGCCATGCAAAATGCAATGGCGCTGACGTTTCTCATCGTTTGCTTGCCTACCAATCCCCACGGCTCATACTCTTTAGATGCCCAAGCAGTGCGGCTTGCAAACCCCTAAACAATGAGATTTAATATTAAACAAAATATCTACTTTCTCTATGAATTTAGATAGAGTAATTAGACTTTTAAGGCTGCCAAATATTGCTCTTTCAAGAGCCTTTTTGCCAATTTGCCAGAGCCGATTTTAGGCAATGATTCAACAAAATGCACTTCCTTGGGAGCTTTGAAGTGGGCCATAGTTTGCTTGACAAATTCAATTAGCTCGTCTTCCTTTGGTTGGACACCCTTTGGTACAACAAATGCTACAACGCGCTCACCCCACGTCTCATCCGGACAACCGATCACGGCACATTCCAGAACACTTGGGTGTTCAAACAGTCTATGCTCGACTTCTGTGGAATAAACATTTTCGCCACCCGTGATGATCATGTCTTTTTTGCGATCGACAATGTTGATATAGCCTTCCTGGTCAACAACCGCCAAATCACCGGTATACAGCCAACCATCCTTTATGGCTTGGGCTGTAGCTTCCGGCCTTTGCCAATAACCAGAAGTTACAGTCGGACCTTTGACAATAATTTCGCCGACTTCGCTATCATTAGGCTCAACTTCTTGTCCATTCTCTCGTACAACCTTCAAATCCACTCCCAAAAATGGACGCCCGGTTCGACATTTATATTGCAATTGTTTTTCTTCCGGCAATTGCCTCAAATGCTCTTTCAATAAGCTCAAAGTAAGATACGGACTCGTTTCCGTCATTCCATATGTTTGAATATAATCACAACCAAATGCCAGAAGTATGCGACGGACAACATCCGGTGCAATCGGCGCGCCACCACTCATGATCGCGCGCAAACTTGAATAATCGTGCTGAGAAAGATTGGGCTCGTGCAATAAATGATTCAACATTGTCGGAATCAAATTGGAAATTGTCACCTTTTCTTTTTCAATTACGGCAACCACAGAATCAGCCCGGAAATACGGCACAAACACATGCTTTCCACCGACTGCCGTAATGGCAAATGTCGCCCATGCATCTGCCAAATGAAACATTGGTGCTACATGCAACCAGGTATCGCGATCGCAAAGCGATAACTCAGCAATGGCTGCCATTGCATGAAATGTTACATTGCCATGACTGAGCATCACACCTTTGGGCACACCGGTTGTGCCGCTTGTGTAATAAAGATGCAAAAGCTGATTTGCCGCTGATTCAAACGGAACAATATGCTTTTTGCCTGCTTGAGCCAAGACACCTTCATATGATGCCGGATTTTTTGCTCCGAAATTGGTCAGCTCGTTGCCCAGCCAAATTACATATTCAACACTGGCGGCTTCACCGAGAGCCCCTTGCACAGACTCGACAAAATCATCATGAGCAATCACAATTCTGGCTTGCGAGTCATTCAATATAAATGCAATTTCTTGGGCACTGAGGCGAAAGTTTATCGGATTGCAAACTGCACCAATCAAGGCACAGGCATAATATGCCTCCATAAATTCATGTCCGTTGGGAGCAATCACGGCCACCACTGTGCCAACGCCGACTCCACGCTCGGAAAGTGCTGCGGCCAAACTGTCCACGCGCTTGGCAAATTCTCGATAAGTAAAACGCTTTTCGCCGTCAACCAAAGCCTCCCTGTCCGGCCAGAGTGCCAGGGCTCGTCTTAAAGTCAAAAGCAAATTCACGGTGCCGCCTTGTCAAATCTTATCGACTGGCCAAACAACCAATCGGGCTCTCAAGAGCAAGATAATATTTTATCGCGCTCAATCTCAAGCCTACCCGCAATGGGATTTAGGCGAAACATAAATTTATCGGCTAGAGAACGTCTATCTTACTAGCTGCTTGGCCCGTTTTTTCTTGGGCGCATTTTTCTTCACTTCAGCCAGATGCTGTAAATGCTTTTCCAGTTGCTTTACAGAAAACGGATACGGGCACCACCCAGCTCCATCAGCTGGGCATACTGCCAAGACCTGAGCTTGTGATTTTGCCTGTATCTTCTTAGATTTACGAGGACGTTCGAGGACTAATGTAGTTTGAGACTTCATAGCGCCGCCTCCATATCTTTGTTTTAGCACCGATTGGCGGATCTGGCGACCCCCAAATAGCTGAAATTGGCTGAAAATCATGATTTAGCACGATATTTTAATGACAAATGCCCTGAAATGGCGCTAAACAGTGGCTTTCAGCAGGTTTAGATTATAAGCGCCAGAGGGGATTTTGGCACAAAAATATCGGCAAAATGGCCAAAAATAATCAACTCACTAGTTGATAATGCAAAAATTTCTCAAATGCTTGCCCAAGCTAGTCACTCAAATGCTGACAATTGCTGATTGGCGATATATTTTTTTGCGCGTGCTTTTCCGCCAAATTGATCCATATATATGGATCAAGATATCCGAATCATTTTGCATGGATCTTGTTGAATGGACCTTGGCACATTCTGGCACAGGACATTTATCCATCTCTTAGAAACCCGATTTACTAATTTGATCCGAGCGCAACACGGCATTAAGATATAGGCAACGTAAAAACCAAGGAAACTACATATCAGCTTTTGGGCACTGATTTTTAATTGGTGCATGCGAGGAAGCCGGGCAATGACATACAAAATTTCTCGGCGCAGGTTCGGGCAACTCGCTATAGCCACAAGCGCCCTGGCTGCACTCTATGAATACAATTTTGCCAAGAGCAATATTCAAGCGTTAGCCAAGCAAAGTCCTGCCTGGCAAGGAGGCAATATTCCTAAGCTCACAAAAGTCAATGTCAATTTCCAAGTCAATGGCACAAAACAAGCGGTCGAAGTTGATTCACGCATGTCGCTATTAGATTGTTTACGTGAAAAACTCAAGTTGACGGGCAGCAAAAAAGGCTGCGACCATGGTCAATGCGGAGCTTGCACCGTGATGGTGAATGGGCGAAGAATTAATTCCTGCCTGACCTTTGCTTGCATGCATGAAGGCGATGAAATTACCACAATCGAAGGACTAGCGAAGGATGGCAACCTTCATCCTATGCAAGAAGCCTTTATTGCCCACGATGGTTTCCAATGTGGCTATTGTACGCCTGGACAAATCATGTCAGCCGTTGCTTTGCTTTCCGAAACCTGTGGCAAGCAAGACAGCGATGTTGCTGAATGTATGAGTGGCAATATTTGTCGTTGTGCTGCTTACCCAAACATTGTCGCCGCCATTCAAGAAGTGAGAAAGGGGAAAGTTAATGCATCCCTTTAAATATGGAAAGACAGTTGATCTGAAAGAGGCAATTAATCAGCTTGGTAGCCAGCCGAAAGCAAATTTAATTGCTGGTGGTACGACATTGGTAGATTTGCTGCGATTGAATGTGGTCACAGCCAATCATCTAATTGATATCAATCAATTACCAATTGCCAATATAGAAATCTTTGAGGCAAAATCATCTCCGGAAATTGGTGCACGCATTGGTGCCCTGGCTCGCAATACAGATGTAGCCATGCACAAACAAATCATCAAAAATTATCCGCTGATTTCACAAGCGATTCTTTCTGGCGCCTCGCCGCAGCTGCGCAATATGGCCACAGTCGGCGGTAACGTCATGCAGCGTACTCGTTGCGCATATTTCCGTGACACCGCAGTGCCCTGCAACAAGCGCGAGCCCGGCTCGGGCTGTCCAGCCATCGGTGGCTTGAATCGCTCGCATGCCATATTGGGCACAAGCGAAAGTTGCATCGCCGTGCATGCATCCGATATGTGCGTTGCCTTGGTGGCACTTGATGCCCAAGTTCTCTTGAGCGGGCCGCAAGGCGAACGTAAGGTAGCGCTTGTCGATTTTTACTTGCTGCCTGGAAATCATCCAGAAAAAGAAAATCTCCTCAAGCCCGGCGAAATAATTGTGCAAGTCGAATTGCCCCATTCTCCTTTTGCCAAACATTCTCATTATTTGAAAGTGCGCGACAGGGAATCATTTTCATTTGCATTAGTTTCTGCAGCTTGTGCTCTGGAAATTAAAAATGGCAAGATTGTCGATGCACGCATTGCTCTCGGTGGTGTAGCAACAAAACCTTGGCGTGCACTAGATGCAGAAAAGCTTTTGCTCGGTCAAAGTCCGAGTGAAGGATTATTTGCCAAAGCCGGAGAAGTAAGCATACTTGGTGCTAAGCCACAGAAGTCCAATGCCTTTAAAGTTGAATTAACCAAGCGCACTGTTAAGCGTGCGCTGCTCGCAGCCGTAGGAGAATAGAATGGCAGGCAAAATTGGTGAATCAGAACAATCTGCCAAGTACGTTGGTAAAGCCGTCAATAGAGTTGATGGACACTCAAAGGTAACTGGTGCTGCTACTTACGCTGCCGAGCACAAAATAGACGATCTCGTCTATGCGGCGTTAATTCAAAGCACAATTGCCAAAGGCACCATCACAAAAATGGACACCAGTGAAGCCGAAAGACTGCCTGGTGTGAAAGTAATAATTACACCATTCAATGCGCCAAGGCTTTCCAGTAAATCAACGCCGTCAGGACGCAGCTTACTTTTATTGCAAGACAAACAAGTTCAACACGACAGACAAAATATTGGCCTAGTCATAGCCGATACCTGGGAATCAGCAAGTCACGCGGCCAGCCTGGTAAAAGTGAGCTACAAACAAACAGAACCACAAGTTGAAATTGAAAAGCATGCAACTTATGAAAAACTCAAATCAACCACAAGCGAAATCGGCAAACAAATCTCGGCAGCTGGACATAAAAGAGGTGATTTTAGCCAAGCCTTTGCCTCAGGCGCGCATAAAGTCGATCAAATTTATTCCACCCCCATGGAAAGTCACAATCCCATGGAACCATTTGCCGTGATTGCTAGCTGGGAAGGCGAGCATCTTACACTTTATGATACAACGCAAGCAGTTTTTGCCACACGTAAAACTGTAGCTGAGCATTTCGATATTCCCGAATCACATGTACGAATAATTTCGCCCTTTGTCGGCGGCGGCTTTGGCAGCAAACTTTCCACTTGGTCGCATGTGATATTAGCGGCAATGGCCGCCCGCAAAGTAAATTTGCCAGTCAAACTGGTTCTTAGCCGTGCGCAAATGTACGGACCAGTCGGTTTTCGTCCTAAGACAATTCAAAGAATATTATTGGCTGCAGACAAAAACGGTAAATTGACAGCTATCAGGCATGACAATATCAATGAAACATCACACTTTGAAGATTATGTAGAAGCAAGCACACACACGACTTCGCGCATGTATGCTTGCCCCAACTTAATCACTAGTCAAAACCAAGTTGCTTTGGATATTGGCACACCCACATGGATGCGGGCACCAGGCGAAGCACCAGGTAGCTTTGCTTTAGAATCAGCCATGGACGAATTAGCTTATGAGCTTGGCCTTGATCCAATTGAATTGCGAGTGCGTAATTACCCAGAAAAGGATCCAGAATCCGGTTTGCCTTGGTCAAGTAACTCACTAAGAGAATGTTATAAGGTCGGTGCAGAAAAGTTTGGCTGGCACAAACGTAACCCAGAACCAAAATCGATGCGCGCAGGCAAAGACTTGCTTGGCTGGGGTATGGCTGCCGCAACTTATCCAACTTATCGCATGGCAGCTAATGCCCAAGTAACAATTCTGCCAAGCGGAGAGGCATTGGTGCAAGCCGGATCGCAAGACATCGGCACAGGCACCTACACAATCATGAGCCAAGTTGCAGCAGATACGCTTGGCTTACCAATTGAAAAAATCAAGTTTGAACTGGGCGACAGTACTTTGCCGCGTACACCGTTGTCCGGTGGATCGATGACTGCGGCTTCCGTCGGTTCGGCTGTCCAGTTAGCCTGCCAGACAGCCCTAAATAGTTTGATCAAAACAGCCATTGCCGATCAGGTATCGCCACTTTATCAAGCCAAGGCAGAGTCAATTGTTGCCCGGGATGAAGGGCTTTATTTATCCTCCGATTCTAAAAAAGGCGAAAGGCTTACAGACATAATCAAGCGCAACAAGCTTAAACAAGTTGTCGGCAAAGCAGAATCCAAGCCAGGCAATGAAGACGAAAAATACTCAATGCATTCTTATGGGGCAATTTTTGCCGAAGTAAAAATTGACTCGGACTTAGTCAGACCGAAACTAACCAGAATGGTTGGCGCTTACGGGGCCGGCAAAATTCTCAATCTCAAAACGGCTCGCAATCAAATGTTTGGTGGCATGACCTTTGGCATCGGTATGGCTCTCATGGAACACACGCTCATTGATCCCAAGTTGGGTCGGATTATGAACGCAGACTTGGCAGAATATCATTTGCCTGTCAATCTCGACGTTCCTAATTTGGATGTGATTTTTATTGATGAACACGATCCGCATATCAATCCTCTAGGCGCAAAGGGCATAGGTGAAATCAGCATTACAGGTGTGGCCGCAGCCATTGCCAATGCTGTTTACCATGCAACCGGAAAACGCATACGCGATTTGCCAATTACAATCGACAAAATCATGTAGGGGCTGGGTCTCCCCGCCCTCAACATATCAATAAATTTCATCATGGCAGAATCTACAAGGCAATTGCATCAACCGACAAATTAGGAGAATGAATGTCCACCAAAAAGATATTAATGCTAGTTGGAGATTATGTCGAAGACTACGAAGCCATGGTGCCATTGCAAATCTTGACCATGGTTGGACACCATGTTGATACCGTTTGCCCAAATAAGAAACCTGGTGACAAAGTCAAAACTGCCATCCATGTTTTTGAAGGCGACCAAACTTATAGTGAAAAGCCAGGACACAACTTTGCTATCACTTTCGATTTCAATCAAGTCAAAGAAGGCAATTACGATGGCTTGGTAATCCCAGGAGGGCGGGCGCCGGAGTATTTGCGCTTAGATGAACGTGTCTTAGATCTCGTGCGTAATTTTGCCAAATCCAACAAACCCATAGCAGTAATTTGTCACGGAGCGCAAATCCTTACTGCTGCTAATGTCGTGCAAGGCAAAGTTTGCTCAGCCTATCCGGCAGTCAAACCAGAACTTATTGCCGTCGGCGCAAAATGGGGAGAACCAAACCAAACATTCACAAACGCATATGTCGACGACAATATTATTTCCGCCGCAGCTTGGCCTGCCCAAGCAGATTGGATGCGAAAGTTTCTCGACAGACTAGGCAGCCGAATTGAGGCTTAACGATGAAAGACATCAACACCATCGTCGAAAAGCAAAAGGCGCTAGCCGAGCAAGGCATAGAATCAGTTCTTGCTACTGTTGTGCAAATCTCTGGCTCAGCTTATCGTAGACCGGGAGCACACATGTTGATTGGCAGAAATGGTGACAAGGCAGGCACCATTTCCGGTGGTTGTCTTGAAGGCGATGTAATCGAACATGCAGCCAAGGTATTTACAAATCCCAAACCGCTTTTGTTGCAATACAATATTGACGATGAGTACGACAAAATCTTCGGCACAGGCAGCGGCTGCAATGGCAGCGTGAGCATTTTGCTTGAACCCTTGATCACGACTACCAAGATTAAGACTACAAAGATCAATCCACTAGAGGTCTACGCTCAATGTCTCAAGGACAACAAGAAACGAGCCTTGGTAACTATTTTTGCTGTTGACACTAATGATTCGAAAGAACCGGCAGTCAAACAAGGAAAACATGCTTTGCTAGACGAGCTTGGCGGTTGGTCGACAGAAATTCCATGTCCTGAATTAAATGCACAAATTCTTGATGATGCCCGCCACTGCTTAAGCACTGGTCAATCGACCTCTAGAGAATACAATTTCCAATCCGGTCGCTACGCAACCTTGATTGAAATGATTCAGTCGCCAATCAAATTAGTAATCTTTGGTGCCGGCGATGATGTAATTCCTGTCGTTGCCTTTGCTAAACAACTAGGCTGGCAAACATGCATTGCCGATCCCCGTCCTGCCTTTGCCACAAGCGAGCGCTTTGCCCTTGCCGATACTGTACTTTGTTTGCGACCAGAAGAAATAGATTTAAAAGTTGTTTTGGATGAACGCACTGCAGTTGTACTGATGAGCCACAACTTTCAATTTGATCTAGCTGCACTCAAGCACTTGAAACACTCATTTTCTCATGCCTTTCAATTGCCTTACTTGGGCATTCTCGGGCCAAAGAAAAGAACAAATGAAATTTTTGCCGAGCTTTCTGAAAGCGACTTTGCCTTCTGGAAAGCCAAAGTGACTGCACTCAATTTCCCCATCGGTTTGGATCTAGGAGCCGAAACACCGCAAGAAATTGCTTTATCAATCATCTCGGAAATTCAAGCTGTCTTTGCTCTCGGCGAAAAACAAAGCCACGTTGAATTTCTCAAAAATCGCCAAGGCCCAATTCACCCACCAGAAACTAAGAGTACCGAGCCGAGTCAGTCAGACGATGTCGAGCCCTTGACCAAGGTGACGAAGCAAGAGAACATCCCATGCCCCATCTCCAAAGCAAAGTAGGTCTTCTGATTTTGGCTGCCGGCGCCTCAACACGCCTTGGTAGACCAAAGCAGCTCTTGCCCTTTCGGGGTACTAATTTAATTGTCCATACAGTTTTAGCCGGGCTTGAGTCAAAGTGTCTGCCAATTGTCGTCGTACTTGGCTCCAATTCCGCGCTGATTGCCGAGACCATTTCTCATTTCCCAATCCAAATCGTCAAAAATGACCATTGGAATTTGGGCATGTCCTCTTCCATTTGGGCAGGAATGACCAAGCTACTTGAATTAGACAGCGAGCTGGAAGCCGCAGTCATCGCTACTTGCGATCAACCTCATGTTGCGGGCAAAACCATTGATGATTTGATTGCCCTGCAAGAAACATCCGGCAAACCAATCGTCGCTTCGGCTTATTCCGATACCCTAGGCGTGCCTGCCATCTTTAATCGTGCTGTGTTCAGCGAGCTTATTAATCTTTTAGATGTTAGGGTAGATGTTCGGGCAGGAACAGGTGGGGCAAAGCAACTGATCAAGAAATACGCAAAGTCAAATCAGGTCGCCAGCTTGGACTTTGCGCCCGGTGCCATCGATATTGACACGGAAGCCGACTATGCCCTGCTCAAAGCAGACTCAATCACCTGCTGATATAGTGGAAGCAGGGAGTTTGTTAGGCGGAATGGGCAATGTGCAAATGGCATACATGCTTGTCTCAAACATTGATTCCACTTGTCTCGATCATATTAGTGGCAGTTTCAGCCTGCGCGCCTAGCTATGGCAAACCTGCCTTGCATAAAAAACCCGCTCTCAAGAAAATGGAAGCAAAAGTTGATTTTTCCGCTGGCAAAACAGCGGCTCAAGGTCAGAGTGAAGTGAATGAGTCTGCCAGCGGCGCTGTCTATGCCTATTTTATTGGCAAAGGCGTCGATGCCTATAAACAAAACGACTTCCTGGTTGCTGAGCACTTTTTCCAGATTGCTTTGGAAGACGCGCAAATTCAGAAATTGGATAAGTTGCAACAAGCAATGATCATGACTAATTTAGCCAGTGTTCAACGCGATGCGCATAAATATGCAGAAGCAGAAAAACTATTCAAACGAGCTTTGGAAATCGAAAAGCAAGATCTGCAAACCAACAAGCGTGCATTAGAATATACTGCCAATCAATATATTGCTATGTTGCGCAAGGCGGGACGCAATGGTGAAGCTTGGATGCTGGAAGTTTCTCTGCGCGATGGATTCAAATCAAAAAAATGTATTGCTTGCGAAGAGAGCCTAGCTAAGACCATCCAGCAAGAGCGTCTCGAAGCTGCGGCAAAACAATTGCCTGTGCTTGCCGCAACAAAACGGCTTAGGCAACCAAAATCCAGTCCACAGATTAATCCATCACATATTCCAGATGGTGGCATCGCGACTAATCCGCCACACATATTTGGCGGCGATGGAAATCCAAATAACGGTCCACAAATTCCTGGTGCCGATGGAATCCCAAATAACAGTCCGCAAATTGCTGGTGGCGATGGAAATCCAAATAACAATTATCCGGGTGGACCAGCCAGCACTGTGATTATTCAACAGCCGTACACGGCTCCGGCTGTCTACGGAATGCCTGTGGTGCAAATGGCACCAGGCGCAGATCCCCATGGTGGCACACCAGGTTATTACCCGATTGTTTCGCCACTCTCGCCGGTAACTTCGCCACGACAACCAATACCACTAAGAGCGCCTGTCGGAAATGTCACTGGCGGAAATATGTTTGGTTCTGGACTTGGCACAGGTCGAGGCATGTTTGGCAGATAGCAATTGCTTGAGGGAAATCAGCTATGAGTTCAATGACAAAAGCAGAACTACATGCAACGATTGCTGAAACCTTTCCGCAAGACAGGCTGGAAGACGTAATCGCCCTGCTTGATGAATACGGCACCGAATCGCACGAGCCTGAAATTACTCGGGTGCAATTCGACATTGTGAAGTTAAGCAAAGGCAACTTGGCTGAGCTGAAGAATTTGGTTAAGCAAGCCAAAATTGATTACCGGGACATTCTAATGTGGGCAGAATCACCACTCAGTCCCCAAGAAGCAGCTTTGATTATTAACCAACTGGCTTCCTGGATGGAGAAAGACGGCAAGCAGGAGCTTGCCAGTGAATTGCGCAGGCGCTCGCAAAGAATTTCCGACAGCTGCTAGCTCTTATGCTTTATCAGACTCTGGATCATTCAAAAATCCTTCTTCCGTGTAGCGATTAATTTCTTGACAAGATGGTTTTTCTCGGCACTGGGGAACAAAATACTTAGCTATTGAAACCATGCTGACCACTGGAGGGCCAATTCGTGATGAGCTTCAGATTCAAAACAGTAGCACTACATTTGGTGGCATCAATTTCCTTGCTTGCCTCGACTTGCTCAATTGCCCATGCACAAAATGCACAAGTGGATATGTCCACTTCAGTTTCAATGACGCTTTATCATCTGACCGCTGGAAAAAATGGCCAACAACTTTATCTCGATCGCAACGGGCAATCTTATCCACTGCCTGGTGCCGGATGCAACGATCCAAAAACCTTGGCAGTTTACACAGGTTCAAATGGACAACGCTGGTACGTAGATAAAACTGGCAAGCCCATCGATTTACCACCAATAACTCCAGCTGCTTACACTGGTCAAGCGACATACAACCAAAGTGGCTTTTCGATGGACGGACAAAATTATTCGAACGATGGCTCTGGCGATAATTCGACACCACAGAACGTCACGATCAACAACGATCCCACGTACAATTCAAACTCATCCGATGATTCTGGTTCCTATGATGCCGGCGTTGCCGCCGGAGTTGGTGCCGCAGTAGGTGCATTAGCCGGAGATGCGCTAGCAGATTCAATTGATGGTCTCCCTTATGACACGCCGCTTTATGTTGGCGATGATGGTTATCCATATTATTGGGGAGCAGATGGTTTGCGTTATCCTTTGGCTACAGGTTTGGCAGGACGCTACTGGTGGAATAACTGGCGCAATAATTGGAACTGGTATCACCATAATGTCTACGATCCAGGTGGTCGCTATTATGGTCAAGCCAGACAAGTTGCTCAAGATGGTCACTTCTATCATCCAAACCACGTAGTACCAGGTACGCTTGGTGACCGCATGTTCAATAACCGGAACATGGCAAGCAGTGACATTCCATCATTTGACGATCATGGTTTTCAACCAATACATGGTCCAATGGACAGTCGCGGCGCTGACTCTGGCATCGAGCGCTCAGATGACATAACTCGCGGTTTTGCTAATGATTTAAATCGCTCCGGATTCGGAGACAGATTTGGTGGTGGTGGATTCCGTGGAGGCGGATTTAGTGGCGGTGGCTTTGGTGGTGGATTCCACGGTGGCGGCGGCGGACGGCGCTAACTTTGAACAAACAACAAATTACAATTTCTAGGAGGCGGCAATGAACGTAAATTCCTCATGCCAAACTAATGTCTTGCGTTTTGGTCTAGCATTTTCTTTGGCAGTGATGATTTCAGGCCTCTGCAACAATCAACAATGCTTGGCGGAAGACCAAGCCATTGCACAAGCCGACTCGGTTGCCACAAGCCAGCCGCAAGACACGGCAATTCCACCAGCATCTGATACCACCCTCAAGGGGGCAGTACAGTCAATCCAATTGAATTTGGAAGTGCTACGCGATATCGGCCTGGACATAAAAAAATTACGCAGTGCTTCAGAGGAACTGTATAACGAAGTGACACTGCAACCAGTCAGTTTGCAAATGCAACCTAACGTGGTTGGCATGGGCACCATCATTTACACACCAGTTGCTGCAGCACCCGTGTATATGGCACCACGCAAAAAACGTGTTGACCTGGCAATGAACGACATGCGTCCGATTGTCACCCTGATGAAAGAAGACGTTGACGCAGTTCTGTCAGGACAGAGAAAAATTGATTTACCAGAAAATACTGACGAAGTACTTGATCCACTACTTAAGATTTGGGAGAACTTGGTCAACCGCATTTTCACTCAATACAGCTCCTTAGAGCCTCTAACTCAAACATCTAATTATGACAACAAGGCAATAGCCAGAATTGCCCATGCAATTCATAAAGACACCAAGACCTTGGAAGATACAAGGAAGAAAGTCTTCAAGATAATTCAAAAAGCAGGAAAAGAAGCGCAGCAGAAATAGTTTTGCAGCGTAAAATAGCCTAGTCAACTTTCTCTGGAGAAATTGTTATGAACTTGCTAGCACGTCTGTCCATTCTCCTGCTTGTCACATTTGCGCTTGGCTCGTCAGGCGCGATTGGCGCAGACCTGAAAACAGACACTCCGGTGCTTACTCATGGCGGCACCTGGAAACTTGTGGAAATAAAACGTGGTGGCAAAGGCACAAGTTACGATATCGCTGTAAAATATCCAGAGTTTGTCGATGAACATGGCAAGCCGCTTGAACAATTGAATGAGGCTGTAAAAAAAGCGGCTCTAGACGTGGTTCAAAAAAATGAAGCGGATTTCAAATCATATAAATCACCAATCAAAACCGGTCGCAACTATTTAAACGGGGAAGCAAACGTTTGCTTGCTCAACCAAACATTTGCCAGTATGAAGTTTAGCTATGAGGCCTACCAACGTGGCGACGCACATCCTCGGAATTGGGCCCAAACTTTGAACTACCAACTTTCGCCATTTAAGGAAATCACTTTACAAACTTTGTTCCGGGAAAAGTCCAATTACCTGACGCACTTGTCTAAATTGAGCATCAATGAATTGAAAGCCAAGCTCAAGAAAAACACCGACGACAACTTTCTCAAAGAAGGAGCCGGACCGGAAGAAAGTAATTTCAAAAACTTTTGTCTCACCGCACACAACCTGGAAATCACCTTTGATCCGGCAACAGTTGCAGCAAGAATTTTCGGATCGCAAACGGTGATCATACACTTAACGGCAATCCGCCCCTTAATTAAGCACGATTCTCCAGTTTACACCCAACTGGAGTCACCAGTCTTACACTAAGCGATACAAGACAGAGCGTGCATCGCTCTTACTACTTGCTTCTTGCAAATGGCCAAATTTGTCTAGTCTTCTCAAATAATTGAGCGTATCTTCCCATTGCTCGGTGAGAAAGAGCGATGGTGAGTCGACTTTATTGACGCTCTCCAACAAATCAAAGCTGGAAAGGTCCTTGGTCTTAGACCAGTTTCCACCTTGATCCTGCACCCACGTGTTATCGCCAGCGCACGCAATTCTGTCTACGTTCAGCTCGTCACGTGCCGCCAACTTATCAATCAGCTCAATTGATTCGCCAATCGCATCCAAGGGCAAGAACTTTCCTCGTTTGTAAGCCCAATGCACAAGAAAATACAAACCACGCAAAATATCGTAGTCATAAAAACGTGGGAAACAAAGCTTAAGCCAATCTTGATCAATGACATTACCGGTGCTCAAAGAACGAAACAACTTTCTTGAAAGCAAATAGTTAGCGCCACTATCGAGGAACTGACATTCTTCCTGTGTGAAAGGGCGATTTGTGTGAAATAAAATCGCTTCTAAGGGTGGCAGCGATGAAACTATGGAGCTCTTTTTTACTTCTTTGCTATAAGCCGATTCATCGCAATTCAGCCCGCCATCAGGCAATTGATATTTAAAAAACCATGGGCGAATCCAAGCCAATTCAGAATCAACATCGACACCCCAGGCACTCAAGACTTTATAAATTGTGCCCAGATCGCAATGACAAGGAATTTCCCGATACGGATCAAAACCTGCTGGCACGTCCTCCACTGAAAATGGAAAAACCTTGGCATAAACTTTGTTTAGCGAATCGACCATTTCACAGACAATAATTTCAGGAATTTGATCAGCCAAACCCATTTCGTAAAGTAAGACCATATGCCAACGCGGGCTATCCCATTTAGGCCAATAGGGATTAACTCGCGCGGCCCTCAGCGCTCTTTCCGAGGAAAGATAGTCAATCGTTGATTCAATAGCCGATTCCAGGTTCATAGGAAATTCTCTCGGAAAAAATGTTATTTACGTGCAGCATAAAGAATGCTGTGCAGCTTGTCGAGAAAGTCTTCATCGCTTTTGGGCTGCCCATACCATTTGGCCACCAGCTTGCCGCTTTTTTGAAAAATCAAAAACGAAGGAAAGGCATTACAGCCCATATATTTTTTGATTATCTCTGCGTCCTTCGAGCCGGCGGCAATGCGTGTGCAAACAAAATTGCTGGAGAGAAAATCACGCACCATGGGTTCACCAAAAATCTTTTTCTCCGTCACAGCACAATGCGGGCAAGCAGGTTTCATCAGATAAGCAAACAAGGGCTTTTGTTCTTGCATTGCTCTGTCCAAGCCCTCATCCATTGTCGAACCGAAGGGGATATTTTGAATTTGAATCGGTTTCCAAACACTAGGGAGAGAGCTACGCCAAGTATTCTTCCAACGTGTCGCCAAGGCAGGTGTAGACGGAGGTGGATGAGATTTTTTCTTGCGGCGCCTAGCATCTGCCGATTGTCCACCAAAGCTTACGCTCAAAACCAGCAAAACAACGATGCTCAACCAGACAAATTGTTTCTGCCGACTTGAATTCATAGACTTCGTTCTCCTACATTGCAGCAATTCATTTATCTAAGCCTTTGCCTCACCACTTTCCTGATTCAATTTTTTGAACAAAGTTTTGGAGAGCAAATAATCAAGCGAGAATTTCCCTGGTCCGAAAGCCAGAATCAGAACCGCAGTCAGCAAAAAGAAAAATGGATCTGCTTGCAAAAAAGTATCCGGATCTTTAAACATATTGAAGACTGCTTCACGATCGTCTTTGACTGCCAGGTAAGCAACAATCATATTTACCGTCAGCATCAAACCAATCGGACGGGAAGCAAGACCGAGAATAAGCAAAATGCCACCAACACATTCCACCCCAGCGACAAACCAAGCATTAAAATCGGGCAAAGGAATCCCGAGGCTGGTAAAAAATTCAACAATATCAGGATGATTTAAAAGTTTGCCCTTGCCTGTAACAAAAAATTGCCAGCCCCAGGTGAGACGAAAAATAAGCAACAAAACAGGCTGAAGCAAATCGCCGGCGCGAATCAAAAGCCCATATCCTTTTGTCCCTAAATCAACCACTAATTCTTTCACGCCAATCCCTCACCACCACTAATTCCCTCATAAATACACACCTATCATTCATAGCCCACGATTTCGATTCGCCATAACATGGTCGAGATTAAATTTGCCTCTCTAAAATAATCATTACTTGAGCAGCAAGGGTTTGCTCGCAGTCAAGTTAGCCACGGAAATCATGCCGATATCATGAAGCAGTCTTGCTTGCGAAACATTATAGGCAACCAAAGCTTGGGCATCTTCAATCTGAGCTGAAGTGTAGTCTTCTTGGGCTTTAAGAATGTCGATATTTTTTCCCACCCCGTGCTGAAAGCGCAATTGTGCCAATCGCAATTCTTCATAGGAGGATTCTACCTTGGTTTGCGTTTCCTCACGTTTACGATGCGCGCTCAACGTATGTAAAAATGACTTCCGCACCTGGCTGATAACTGTATTAACTTCCTGGTTATAAGCAAGCAAAGACTCTCGTGACTTAGCCTTTGCAGACAAGACATTTGCTAAGTCAGCCGTGCCGAGACCTTCTAAGTTCCAGTTGACCGAATAGCCCAAAGTATAAAGCGGGCCAAGTCCGTGACGCACACTCCCAAGCGTGACTGGCGCAAGCGATCTCACCACAGTCTCGCGGCTACCAGATAATGTATCACCAACTCCCAAAATATTGCCAAAAAATTGGAAAGTCGGTTTAAGTGGTGCAGCAGAAACTTTTACTTCCTTGCGAGCCGCTAGCCTTTCCTCATTAAATTGTTTCAGTTCCGGTCGGTTGGCCATTGCAGCCTTGAGCAAAAGTGAAGGCGTGTTAGCCAAATCAACTAGTGCTGTCGCGGCAATTGTCATTGATGCGGGTACAAGGTCAACACCTTGATCAAGATCCAAATATTCGGCAAGCTCTATGGCTCGGCTTCTTCTTTCTACTTGTTGATCGATAAGTTTTTGCCTGTCCGAAGAAAGCTGAGTCTTAGATTGCAAAACATCCAATTGTGTAGCCATGCCACCATCAAGCAAATTTTGATTTAAATCCAATTGTGCTACCGAAGTTTCCACCGCCTGGATGCGAATATGTAAAACCGCCTCAGCCAATAAGAGATCGTAATATCGTTTTGTCGATTCAAAAAACACATCGCTAATAGTTGCATCTTTTTTATGACGGGAAGCACGATACAAATTGCGATTAGCAAGCGCTCCGTAAAGAATTCTGCCGCCGCGATAACCGTAATAGTTGAATCCAGCCCCAGTGATGATGAAAGGTGAATTAAGCTTGACTGTCTCACTGGCTCCAATAAAAAATGGAATATTCGGCTGCCCCAATAAATATTGATAGCGAAAACCTGTGTTTATGTTCGGCAAGAATTTGCCATAAGAAGAAGCAAGTGTCCACTTACGCGATTTTTGCTGTTCTTGCCTTATGCCTACATCGAGGTTATGCAGGAGCGCCTGATCTAAAACATCAGGCAAGGAAATATTACGCGAGCTACTTGAATCCAGAGAGAATGGATCGAGATAATCAGAAATGGTAATCAGAGCCTTAAGGTTAGGCTGTGATAGTTCAATTTTGTCTGCCACTTCTGCAGATGCCGGCAAAATTGACAAACTAACTAAATTAGCCAAGTTAACTAAAAGCGAAATTGCTATCGCCACGGGCATTTTATGCAGGATATTTTTTCGATTGATCATCTCAACTACCCTCATGCAAGTTGCTTCCGGAAACGGTAAGCACTAATGCTCATTAGGACAAAGGCAAAACAAAGTAAGGCACAAATACTGGGCCACAAAAGATCAAGCCCAACGCCTTTTAAGAGCACGCCCTTAATGCAAACAATAAAGTAACGCAGGGGGTTGAACAAAGACAAACCTCTAAAAAATGGCGGCATACTTTCCAAAGGTGTCATGGCACCAGAAAGTTGAATAGTCGGCATATTAATGAAGAAGGCGACAAGCATGGCTTGTCTTTGGTTATGGCAAACAGTAGCCAAGGCAATACCTACAGCAATGACAACAAAAATAGAAAGAAAAGCGACAACAATAAGAGTGAGTGGATTGCCGCGGAAAGGCAGGTGAAAAATCAACATAGCCACTGCCAAACTGACTCCCAAATTGGCATAAAGCACAACCACCAAAGGAACAATTTTGGCCAAGAGAATTTCCGCCGAAGTTACTGGTGTCATCAAAAGTTGTTCCATTGTGCCTGTTTCTTTTTCTCGCAAAAGCGTGGCAGACGAAACAAGAATTCCAGATATAACCAAAAGCATGCCCATAACACCAGGCAAGAAAAACCAAGCGGCAATTAAGCCGGGATTATATAAAAACACGGCATTGTTTTTAATTGCATCGTTGACTCTGGCATTACGAGGATTTTGATCAATAGCAAAATCGTTGATGATTTGATAAGTGTATGAAGAAGCAATGCCTGCCGTATTAGCATCCACACCATCCAATACCATTTGCACACTGGCTGGGCGTTCTGCCTTCACTTTACGCTCAAACTCAGGTGGAATAACCATGCCGGCATCCAATTCACCATTGCGCACCTGGCCAAACAAAGATTCCGGATTGCCACCACTAGGGAATAAATCAAAAACCTCGTTTCTGATAAATGCAAAAACCAGATCCCGAGAAATGGGCGAATTAGAATAATCAAGCACGCCAAGACGCAGATGCTCGACTTCCGGACTAAGCGCCAGACCATACATACAAAGCTGAATCACAGGCGTCAGCACAATCATAAAGATCAACTGCCGGTTGCGCAAAAGTTGCAGAAACTCTTTTTTAAGAAGAGCTGCAAAACTGCTTTCAAAAAGTAGCGACCTCAATTCAACCATTTCCTCACGCCTTTAATTCCATTTTCTTCATGCCTTGGCAAGCAACAAAGAAAAAGAAAATACACAAACCAATTAGAACCAAGGGTATATTCCAATGCGCCAACCATGATCCTCCGCGAATAAAAGCATCACGCGAAGCTTCAATGTAATAACGAGCCGCGACCAAATTGGATAACAGCGAAATTGGATAAGCAATGTTGCGCAAAGGATAAATAAATCCGCTCAACAACATCGAACCCAAGAAACCGACCATGGCACAGACTTGCACGGCAGCCATTTGATTGGAAGTTCGCGAGCCTGCCCACAAGCCAAATACCACGCCACTAAATACATAAAGCATGGTGCAAATGGAAAATGCAATGATGTCGCCGACAAAGGGCACATGAAAAATAAAGATGCCTTCAAAAATCACAAGCACTGCTTCCACCATGCCAATCAAGAAATAAGCAATGGCTTTACCCAAAATTAGCTCCGGAGCCGTAATGCTCGAGGCATACAATTGCAAAATAGTGCCTTGCTCCTTTTCGCGCACCAGAGCAAAAGCAGAAAGCAAGGCTGGAAAGATCCAAGTAACAAGAGCAATAGCGCCAGGCACAATGTGCAATGCTTCTTTCCGACCGGGATTGAACCACAAGCGCGTACGGGCAGTAATGGTTCCCCGTTTATGCGGCAAATGATTTTCATTCATAAAATTTTGCGTCAGCGCATAAAAGCCATTTTTGACAATGCGAGCATTGTTAACATCGGTGGCATCAACCAACAATTGCATATTGGCTGTTTGTTCAGACTTAATTCGGCGAGAAAATTCCGGAGGAATGATCAACGATGCCCTGGCATCTCCACTTTCAATTGGGGCAATTGCACTTTGCCGTTTATGCGAGACAAAGCCAAAACCTTGCACCGGTTCAAATTGATTGGTGGCAAAAATGCTGCCGACATAATCGCGACTGACTTTACCCACATCATAGTTGTAAACAACGACAGGAATATTTTTGGCCTCGAGCCTTGTGGCATAACCATACATGAGCATAGCCATAAAGGGCAAAAGATAGGCAAGAGCAACCGTCAAATAATCGCGGCGAAATTGGGCAAGCTCTTTAAGCGCTTGGGCCATGGACCGGGCAATAATTCTTTTCAAGGCAACTGGCTGCATCTTAATCACCACGCCTTCTTCTGTGCACGATGCCAATAAAAGCATCTTCCAATGAAAATGGCACTATCCGTCGGGAAACGATTTGAATATTTTCGCGAGCAAACAGTTGTTCCACTGCTTGCTTCTCACTTTCTTTGCCTTCAGCAACAATATGCAAACGATCACCAAAAATAGACACGCGCCAAGGTTCAATTACCGATTTGATAATGTCATAAGACTTTTGAATCTGATCGGTTTTCAATTCAATCAGCTGACCAGGTTGCATTTGCTTGATTTCGCTAGGAGTGCCTTGAGCAACTAATTCACCAGCGTCCATGAAACCAAGTTGCTGGCAATGTTCTGCTTCTTCCAGAAAGTGCGTGGTTACAAGAACTGCCGTGCCATCATCAGCAAATTGCCGAATGTAATGCCAAAGCTGGCGGCGCCCCATCGGATCAACTCCGGATGTCGGCTCATCTAAAAACAAAATTGAAGGCTTGTGCAAGACAGAAGCTGCAAAGGAAAGTTTTTGCTTCCAGCCACCTGGCAAAGAAGCAGCAAAAGTATTTTCTTGTCCATAAAGTTCGAAAGTGGAAAGCGCCCAATCTAATCGTGCTTTACGATACTGAACTGGGATTTGATAAACCCCACAATAAAAATTCAAATTCTCTAACACCGTCAGGTCATCATACAAAACAAACTTTTGGCTCATATAACCAATTTGCTTGCGCAATTCAATTTTGCGCAAATCACTCTTATGTCCAGCCAGCATCATCTCGCCACTTGAGGCTTCCAAAAGTCCACAAAGCATTTTGATTGTCGTGGTCTTGCCAGCACCATTTGCCCCGAGTAATCCATATATCTCGCCATACTTAACAGTCAAGGTGACGTCCTTAACAGCTTGGAAATGACCAAAATGTTTGTTTATATTTCTAGCAGCAATCGCTTCGCCCACATGCTTTTGCCAATCGACGACATGCGGGAAGTCCGCCAATTTTGTTTCGTGACCTTCTTTCAAACTAGCGACAAAGACATTTTCCAAAGTTGGTGCTTGTTTTTCCACTGATATTGTCAAATTAGACATGGTTGTCCCGAGCGAATTGATTTGTTCAACGCCCAGATCAGGGTTTTGCACAAGAACATCCAAACGATCACCAAACTCTTGCACATCAGCAATATTAGTTTGGAGGCTAGCAATAACTGCTTTTATTTCTTCCAAACGATTGCTTCTCACTTCCAAGCGCGCCAGGTGCAAATCGTCTTTCATCTGATTTGGCGTGCCGTGTTTAAGAATCTTGCCTTTATGCAAAAGGGCAATGCGATTGCAACGCTCTGCCTCATCCAAATAAGGTGTGGCAACGGCAACCGTTACACCTTCGGCAGCAATTGAGGCCAAAACATCCCAAAAATCTCGGCGCGAAATCGGATCTACTCCGGTTGTCGGTTCATCTAAAAGCAATACAGAAGGTCTTGCCACCAAAGCACAACACAACGCCAGCTTCTGCTTCATGCCACCAGACAGCTGCCCAGCCAAACGTCCTTCAAAGCGATCGAGATCCATTAAGCGCAAATACTTTTCTTTTCGAGCGCGAAATTCATCTGGCGGTACTTCCCGTATGCGGGCCGCATACTCCATGTTTTCGGCAATGCTTAGATCTGTATATAAGGAAAAGACTTGCGTTAAATAACCAATTTGCAAACGTGCATCGCGGGGATTCTTGTCAATGACAAAAACCTGCCCACCACTTTCCTGCATAATGCCTGCCAGGATATGAAAGGCTGTCGTCTTGCCTGCACCATCCGGACCAATCAAGCCAAAGATTTCGCCTGACTGAATGGAAAAACTGACGCGATCTAATGCCTTAAGGTCGCCATAAACTTTTGTCAAATCGTTTACGGAGACAATTGGTCTTAGTTCATTAATGCTAGAGGTATCAGCGTGCATTATCACTTGCCAGAATCAACTCGGCATCAGCCGGCATTCCTGGTTTTGCATAACCTCCTGGTTGGTGAATAGCAACTTTGATGCCAAACACTTGTTTTACCCGATCGCTTTTGAAGTAAATATTTTCTGGCGTGAAAGAGCCTTCCGGATCAATTTGAATTACTTCGCCTTCCATTGGTTTGTTTGGCTTAGCATCAAGATAGACACGGGCTTTCTGACCGACTCGCACATTGCCGATATCTTGCTCTGGCACGTAACCACGCAAATAAACAGTATCCAAATTGATAATTGAAAGCAGCGTTTGTCCAGGCACCACTACCGCACCAGGCTCAACTGCCCTGGCTGTAATCACGCCATCAATCGGACTAAGAATTTTTAGATATGCAACATTTGCCTTAACATGATCACGATCGGCAGTGGCATTTGCGACTTCATGCTCCGATCGTTTGAGAGCATGCTCGGCTTGAATCAATTGCTTTTTCAAAGACAACATTTCAGCATTTTGAATTTGAGGAGAAAGACGACTGGAGCGCGCCATACCTAATTGACCGTTGGCCGCTTGCAATTGCTTTCGCGCTGCCTCCACTGCGGCACGACGCGACTTAACCACAGCCTGACTAGTTTCATGCGTGGTTACCGCTTGATCATATTCATCTTTAGTAACGGCCAGCTTCGATACCAAAAACTCGTATCTTTGCTTGCGAACGGCAGCCAATTGTAAATCGGCAAGCGATTGAGCAAGCAAGGCTTCCGCTTCGCTCAGTTGCGCTTGATTGCGAGCAACATTTGCTTGCGCCTCACGAATCCGCCCCTGCGAATCTTCACCAGCTTGACTGATACGCAAGCGCGATTCATCAATTTGGTTTTTCACCGATTCTATTTTGTAGCGACTTTCCTCAACTGCCTCTTCCGCTTTGCCAATACGCGCTTCGCTGCCACGCAATTGGGCTTGCACATCGTCATCGCTAACTTGGACAATCAATTGCCCTTTCTTTACATATTCGCCTTCACGGACAGCAACAAAATCAACTCTGCCACCAATTTTGGGACCGACATTGGTTTCATAACCTTCAATTCGGCCACTGACAAACAAGGAATTCTTTTTGGCCGCTTGATTGAAGAAGAAATATATCGAGCCAGCAATTAGCAAAACAAGAAGCAAGCCGAGCCCAATGAAGACAGGCTTCTTGTCATGTGCCTTATTTGGGGATACCGGCTTGGAAGCCGGTGCGGCATATTGTCCCGGAGCACCAGTCATCTTGTCTTCTCCTTAATGCCAGCTTGGCCGGCACCGTCATACCAATTGATTTCGCTTTGGAATCTATACAAGTTCATATATAGGTTCATATTCAGGGCCCTATAATTTTAGCACACCATACATACATGTATGTATGGTATAAATGGAGAAGATTTGATTTGGGAATCATTGTCGGAGTCAAAAGGTGAAAGTCAAAGCAGGCAAAATCCAAACAGGAAAAGCCAAAACAGGAAAAGCCAATTCGCGTCATCGCAAGGTGGCAACACCACCGCTCACAACGCGCAACAAGCGACAACAAATTGTTGACGCGGCTATCGACGTTTTTCTCCGCCATGGATATTCCGCCACCACCTTGTTAAAAGTGGCAGAAGAAGCCGGCGTAATTCGCGCCACAATCTACAGCCACTTTCCCGACAAAGAAGCACTCTTTGCCGCAATTATCGAAGAGCTAACAATCAATCGCCTCGGCCCAAATCTCGAAGAAAGTATTCAAGATCTCTCACCGCGCGAATTTGTGCTTTTCTTGAGAGACATGGTCAAGCGCCGCAGCAAGGACAAACAATACCTAGCACTTTTACGCACGGTAATCGGTGAATCGGAACGATTCCCGGAACTGTCCAGAATGTATTTCAATACAATTTATTCCAAAGGCATGACAATCGCCCACAAATATTTGCACAACCACAAAGAGCTGCGCTTCAAAGATCCAATGGCCGCTTCAATTGTTGTCTGCGGCTCAATGATGGCCTGGCTAATTCAACAAGAGTTATTGCACGGCAAAGAAATCGCCCCAATGAGCGTAGACGCAGTGGCAGATACAATCATCGATTTGTTATCGCCGCGCATTGCGACACGCAAAAGATAATTAGATCACTTCTTATTCTTGCGATCCGCGTAATATTGCTCAAAGTCTCGCCATACGGGCGGCGACTGATCAGCTTGTTTAAAGAGCACAAGATTGACCTCGAAATCCCTCGGAGCCAATCGCGCCAAGCCGGAAAATGGTCGGCTAAACACATGCAACAAAACCAAATTTAGGGACAAACCCAATGCAATTAGACCAGTGTTCAGGCACTGGATAAAAAGCCCGTGACCACAAAGCAAATAAGTAAAGAGCATTATGCTGATACAGCCCATAATCACCACGATCCACAAAATAGCCGGGCACCAATAATTAAGTGCAGCCACGCGAGTGCGACGACTCTCCCCCAAGTCCTTCATGGAAGCGACTATCGAATCGTGTATGTTGCTTTCCCGATTATCGGCGGGAATAAAAGACAAACACTCATCCCACAACTGTTGATAGACCGCCCAAGCATGACCGCTAGTCTTGCTTTGTTCCATAAGCGGCCACTCTTCGGCAATCACAGTTTGACAGTAGTCACGGCAGGTGTCTCGAATTATGTACCTTTCCGGTGTGGGCAATCCGCGCGCCAGACGAAAAACACTCGCTACATCATTAGCTTCCCGGTTCACACCTTCGCGAGCTTCATGAAAGCGATTCATTGCGCCGACCACAAGAAAGCCAATCAAGACGGAAAACAATGTTCCAGTAATTGCCATCATTGGATCGGTGATATCGTGATTTTGCCTAAGGAAACGATAGTACTTGAAGCGCCTGACGATTAACAACCCGCCAATGGAAATGGCAACCACTGCAGCAACAAAGGTAATCGCAAGTAAAATCTTCAGTATCAAACCCACACCTCATTCACGCTTTTCAGCCTGCGCAATAAGTCTAGCATGGACGGTTGTCACGCATTTAGGATATAGGGGGTCCCTTTTGCAATACAGGTTGAAGTCAATGAGAAAGCATTTCGGATGGTTCTGCGCAGCCCTTGTTATTTCCAATAGTTTTGCCGGTCAAGCCGCTGTGACCAGCATGAGTGATATCAACAATAATGCAAACAGCCACTATGAATCCGAAGCAGTTGGTTTGCTCTCGCATTATCTGCAAGTTGACACGACCAATCCACCTGGCAACGAAAAACTTGGTGCTCAATTTTTAGCCAGCGTTTTGGGAAAAGAAGGCATCCAAGCTCATTTGTTTGATACGGCACCGGGACGCACTTGTGTTTATGCCAGGCTAAAAGGTAATGGCAAAAAACGCGCGATCATTTTGCTCAACCACATCGACGTTGTACCAGCCAACGCACATGACTGGAAACACCATCCATTTAAGGGGGAAATTATCGACGGAGAAATTTGGGGGCGCGGCACGCTGGACATTAAAGGATTTGGCATTGCGCAATTAGAAACCATGTTGATGCTCAAGCGATCCGGCAAAGTTCTTGATCGCGATATTATTTTTCTTGCTACACCAGACGAAGAATCCGGCGGCGAACATGGTGCTCGGGTCTTCGTCAAAAACCATTCCGATCTTGTCAGAGATGCAGAATTTCTTCTCAATGAAGTTGGGGCTATCTATACAAACGATAGCGGCAAACCCTTGTACTGGGGAGTGGACATCGCAGAAAAATCAGTCTTGTGGCTCAAGCTCACGGTAACCGGCGAGGCAGGTCATGCTTCGCTGCCGCTGCCTGATTCGGCACCGAATAAACTTGTTCTGGCACTGGCCAAAATCATCGAGTCACCACCGCCACCACATGTTTCGCCAGTGGTAGCACAATCGTTCCATGACATTGCACCGGCAATGCCAGAGCCTATGAAATCATATCTTACGGACATCACGGCATCCATCCAAGATCCGAAAGTTTATGCTGCGATATTGGCAAACAAACAATTGGGTGCCGTGCTTAGAAATACAATTTCACTTACTGTTTTGAAATCCGGTTACAAAACCAATGTGATACCAAAAGAAGCGACGGCTGAGCTTGATTGCCGGTTGCTGCCTGCAACAGACAAAGATCAATTCATCAAAGAAATCAAAGACACAGTCAGTCCATTTGGCGTAGAAGTTTCCGAGCTTACCTGGCAAAAAGCTGATGCTTCACTTCCTTGCAGTGCACTTTTTGACGCAATCACTAAAGTTGCCGCCAAAGAACAACCAGGCGTTCCAGTTGTACCAATTATCTGCCCTGGTTTCACCGATTCACATTGGTTCCGCGACATGGACACAATTTGCTACGGTTTTGCACCATTTGAAGTAGACCCCGAGCACATTGCCACCATTCACGGCACCAACGAGAGGATTCCTGTGCGATCATTCGTGCAAGGAATTAAATTCCTCCACGAGATCATAAACAATCTTGCCGGACCATCCGACGTTCAGTAGCTGAAACACAATATATTGATCACGCGAATTTCAGTTTAATTTACAAACAAAAATTATACGAATGAATTCGCAAAGCCTGGGAATATTCGCCATAGGTGCAAGGAGCAGCTATGCGAATTCTGGCAATTTCCAGTTTATTAATTATCGGTCTTTCGGGATTAGATGCTCAACTGGCGTTTGCCCAAGGTGTTAAGCCAGAAGACACATCACAATCGCTCGAAGCCGCTACCTGTTTACAAATGGCGCGCCAGGCTGAGCAAAGAGGCGATTTGAATCAAGCCTCTAGTAGTTACACAAGCACATTATCTTATTGCTCGCATGCTTACTTGTTGCGCGATCTTCCCCGCGTTGTTTTACTTGGTGAGCCCTTGAGCTCGGTCGGTCGAAGGGCAATATTGGTGCAATTGAAAATAATCAAGGGTCTCACGACACAGGGTCATGGTGCGTACAAGAATGAGACCGGCACATACACGCACCACCGAAGTACTTATTTGCAAAACAAAAACGTCCAGCTCGATTCAAGAGCCTTAACTATGGAGAATGCCTATCAAGGATTGCACAAAATGTATAGCGAAATGATCTTTATCGAGCCCAATAGCCCAACCTGGCCATATTTGTTGGGCGTGATGGATGCATCAATTGCCAACTATTATGAGGGCTATCCTCATTTGCTTAAATGTTTAAAGACCACAGGTGGACCACAATCCGTGCGCGTTAAGGCAAAGGCACTAGCCGATCATATTTTGCCTGGTTACAACATGCAAAAAAAACAGGTAGAGGAAGACTGGGCTCAATATCAACAATACCGGGCCTCAGGCCAAGAGTGGCGCGACATTGCCAGAGCCTCATTTAATACGGAAAGAGAACGCGTACACAAGGAGCGGGGATGGTGAAATCATTGGCAATCTCAGCGTCTATGTTTTTGCTTGTCACCACGCAAGCAAACTATGCCGATGCAAGCACGAGCAAACAAATTACAAATGGTGACAAGAAACTGATAATTAGCCAGGGCTTCCGTGGGCGTCGAAACCAATATCAAGCTCCACCACAGATGTCTCCTGAAGAAGCCAAAAAACTTTACGAACAAGAATGGGGTTATGTAGACAAACCTCAAAGTGCACCACCGCGCGCCACTAGTCCAAGCACGATTTCTCCGGATAAGCCTTTGTTTGCCCCACGTTCGCAATGGCCACAATATGTGCCAAACAAAATAAACGAAAGCACAGATCCAATTACGCAACGCCGCAATCAAAAAATGGAAAAAATGGCGCGCGAAACACCGCCCGGTCCAATGCCTAATCTTACGCCACCGCCAGGTGGTGACGAGGCGACGGTTTTCGCCCCGCCAATGTTAGAAAAAATCGCCAACGACAAAATCATCAAAGCACTTTATGGTGGCAGATTTTTCTTTACTCCCGACGGCGGCAACTCCTCCACCCCCTGGTGGGTAGTAGATGGTTACAAATCCCAACCATCACCATACGACTAAACTGGTGATTTGTGGTCATGATCGTCTATTTCTAAGAGGGCGTCCAATTCTAAGAGCCTGGCTTCGGATAGATCTAATTCGTGTTCGAGACGACGCAGGACTTCTTCGGAGGTTATTCCTTGTTTTCGCAAATCGAGCATGACTCTGCGTTCGGTTTGAATCAGTTCGAGTTCCAATTCGCGCTGGGAAGTGGCCGCGTTATCGTGCTCTTCGTGTGGAAGGCCTTGGACATGCGAGCCATAACGAATTATGCGCGCTCTGTAGTAATCGCGATAACGTTCTATCCATTCATGATCAACTCTCAGCTCGCCGGATGTCGCTAATTCTTCCAGACGCGCCACTGCACCACGTGCCATTTTGATGCGTGCATCAATGTTTTCTCTTTCCAAATTGCCATCATCCTCAACTTTCAGCCAACGAATGATCAGAGGCAATGTCAGTCCTTGAACAACAAGCGTGGAGATAATCACACAGAAGGTCAAAAAGATAAGCAGATCGCGATGCGGAAATTCCTGACCGCCAGGCAAAGTCAAAGGCAAGGCAAGTGCGGCTGCCAGTGATACCACCCCGCGCATGCCCGACCAACCAATCAACAAACGATGCTTCCAGGGAAGGACTACGCGAACTTCCTCGGAGCTTATAAAATGTCGTACATAGCCACCAATCATTGTCCACAACAAACGAGTCAGGATAGTTGTGGCACTAATGGCAAATGCATACCATATTAGATTCTCGGTGCTGTAGTTTTTCAGTGCGGCGAGAATGTCATTCAATTGCAAACCAATGAGCAGGAACAACATGCCATTGAGCAGAAAGGAAATCGTCGTCCAATTCGCACGCCACTGAACTCGTGTAACCGAGTTCATCAAGTATGGTGCTCGCCAGCCCATATATATTCCAGCCGTGACAACAGCAAGAATACCGGATGTGCCTAGCAGCTCCGCTGGTAAGTAAACGACAAAGGGGCTGATCAAAGACAAAGTCAATTCGACAGGCGTGTCATTAACGCGATGGCGAATTTTGGCCATCAGCCAACCGACTGCCAAGCCAATTATGATTCCGCCCACACTCATAAAGACGAAATTGCCTAAAAGGTGATGTATAGAAAATGAATTGGTGAGAACGGCAACAACTGCCATACGATAAATGACGATGCCGGATGCATCGTTTACCAAACTTTCTCCTTCGACAATTTTGATAATTGATTGCGGCACGCCCATCGTGCGAGCAATTGAAGTTGCCGCTATCGCATCAGTGGGAGAAACAATGGCACCAAGAACGTAAGCAACCGGCCAACTAATTCCCGGAATAATCGCATGTGCCACCACGGCCACAGAATATTGCGTCACCAATACCAATCCAATTGCCAAAAGCACAATCGGTTCCGCATGTTCTTTCAAATCCCGCCAAGGAGTAAAAACCCCTTGGATATACAAAAGTGGTGGCAGGAAAATGAAAAAGACTAGCTCCGGCGCCATGGTGATTTCCGGCAGACCGGGCACAAAACCCAAAATCGTGCCGACGATCACAAGCAGAATCGGCAAAGGCACTTGGCTGCGACGCGACACTAATGCCAGCACGGCAATAGTTGCCAACATCTCCAGAACCATAATCATTTGGGTCATAGGTAAACGTCAAACAATTACACGAACAATTATTCGTGGAATGGTTTCAATTCACCTGGCTTGCGCAACATCTTGTTCACTTCATCAAGATGCAATTCTTCGGCCATGATCATTTCCCGAGCGTATTCTTCCAGAAGGACAGACTTGCCTTCCGAAGCTTTGAGCAATTCGTAATATGCAGCAACCGATGCATTCTCGTGATCGAGACTTTCTCTCAAAATATCACCGATATCATGCTTTTCGGTTTCCAACAACGGTCCAATTTTGAGCGACGGATGACCGCCCATCAAAGTGACAAGCTCGCCAGCCTTATGTGCATGATCGAGGCTTTCGGTAGCATTGCTCTTCAACCAGGAAACAATTGGAATACGGTTGTAGCCATAAACCATGAGCGAGTAGTGCGTATAGCGCACCACGCCCGCAAGCTCAAGCTCCATGATCTTGTTGAGAATTGGAATAACCTGTTGTTTATCTTTATCGTCCACGCCTCTGTCTCCCACACAATACTAAAACTACGACCAAGGTAGCATAGAAAGCTCCTTTTGTTCGGATTGACTACTTAATGATCACTTTCTGCAATGATGCAAGTTGTCATTCGCCCCGCGCCAACTAGTCAAGGATCGGCCAGAAAAAGTGCTGCATTCCAGTTCGAGCCAAGGTTAATTCTTGGCTGGACCGGGCTGGAGTATTGGCTGCAGTACGGCTTCCACGTATTGACCATAAGTTGGACTAAACCGATCATGTAAAAATGAGCGAATGCGCCAAACAGGTCGAAGAAATTATTGCCGCCATTGACGATGAATTGGCAGCAATTACGTCCGAACGCGGCCGAAAGCCGTTCAAGCTTAGTAACGGCACCCTAACAGCTAAAAGCGGCAGCACCGCGACTTTCGCATTCCCTCTGCCGCCCAAGGCAGAAGGACTAGATTTGGGACCGGCAAAAGTGCGCATTCAGCTGCAAGAGCTTGAAGGCGAAATCGTCGCCCTGAGCCCCGACAGCGTTTCATTAGCATTGCCTGACACTTTTGAAAACGCTGGCGGACAGTTGGAGTTATTCGCTAACCAAAAAGATTTGCTGATCCGGCTGAGAGATAGGTTCGATCGCGCTTTCGAGAAAGCTGATACAACATTTGCCCGAAGCTCCGAAGTCTTCAGGGGTAAGTCCGAAAAATTAACAAACTCGTCAGAGCTGTTTAAAAAATTCCCTCATCTGGGGGATGGTCTCAATAAGTGCCAGAAAGAAGCGGTGGAAAGTTCATACGCTCGGTCCTTATCTATTTTGTGGGGGCCGCCTGGAACGGGAAAAACCAATACGATCGCCAAAATAGTGGAAGCGCATATTTCAGCCGGCAGGCGGGTGCTGATACTCTCGCAAGCGAACCTCGCCGTTGACGGCGCCTTGAAGCGAGTGACGAAGGAATTGCAGGAAACGCTCTACAGCAATGAGCAAATCATTCGCATTGGTTCAAGCGAGGACGCAGACTTGCTCGCAAACTTCCCTTTGGTCTACAAAGACAATGCTGTGAAAAAGCGGAAACAACCGCTAATGAGACAATTGGAAGCTCTAACACAACAAAAGTTGCTGATTGATATTGAGCTGCAAGAAATACAAGATACCCTTTCACTAATCAGCGAATCGCACGAAAGCAAGTCGCTCGTCAAACGCTATCGAGAAGAATCAGCGACCCTGCGTCAAGACCACAAAGACATGTTGCAGAAAACCACAAAGCGTACAGATGCGATAGCATTGCAAGCCGAGGCGTTAGATGGGATTGAGACGAAGCACGACGAGGTCATGCAAAAGCTAACCGATCTGGAATCTCGTCAGCAGGAGATCGAAGCTGCAATACTCGTCTCACTTAAACAACATAATGTCCCGCGATCAGCACTGGAAACACTATTAAGAAATAAGCAGAAACCGCTTAGTGCCCAATGCGCAGAGTTGGCAACTGAGCTTGATTGTCTTGAGAATGAAATAAATTCGGTAGAAGAAACAATAATGAATGAGGCAAGAGTCGTTGCCACAACAATTACGCAAACGTTCTTGTTCTCCTTATACAAACAAACTTTCGACGTCGTGATTGTCGATGAAGTAAGTATGGTATCGCCGTGTCAACTTTTCTGGGCCGTTAGCAAGGCAACGCAGGCAGTAACATTGGTTGGGGACTTTAAACAGTTATCTCCAATTGGCCGCGGCAAGAGTAAGCTGTGCAAACAGTGGTTTACCCAATCAATATTTGACCGACTAAAAGTCAATACAACTCAAGCGGCTCTAAAAAGCGATATCGTCACGCTGCTCAAAACTCAATATAGAATGGCTCCGGGAATTGCTTGCATAGCTAACAATCTTTTCTATGACAAGCAATTGGAAAATCACGAGAGCACACACGATCTCAAATTAACTGATACCGTCAGCTGTGACAAGGCTGTGATGCTGATAGACACTGCAGAACTTAAACCATCAGCCTATCGTCCCGATGGATCAAGCAAACGTAATTTCCTTCACGCTCAAACAGCCGCCAGCCTCGCGCTCAAACTAAGTGAAGAGTTTCCCAACGAGTCAATTGGAATCATTACACCGTACAAGAAGCAGGCGACTTTAATAGAAGAATTGCTGGGCGAAAAAAGACGTGAACGCGGAATCACAGCAAATACAGTTCACAGTTTTCAGGGCTCGGAAAAATCGATTATCATCTTCGACACTTTAGAAAGTCCCGGTGGCGGCGATTACTCCACGATAAACGAAGAGTCGCACGGGAGGGAAGCCGAGGTTCTCTTAAATGTGGCCCTAACTCGAGCACGAAAAAAACTATATATTGTAGCCAACACAGCACACTTGCGAAAATCATTCCGAACTGATTCATTCATCGGTCGCATCATCAAACATTTTTCAACAAATGCAAGTATGTCGGCTCTTTCGTTTTTTCGATCAGCCAACGCCGTCGGCATCGATGAGAGAACAAACTGCACAGACGTTCTTTATGATGAATCATCCTTTTGGTCGCAGTTCGAAAAGGATATCGAATCCGCAAACAAAAGGGTTTCCATTTCCAGTGCATTCTTAGCACGTCCAAGAACAGAGAAGATATTGCCGTTGCTTGAAGAAGTTATTGCGCGCGGAGTGCAGGTAACCGTTTTCTGCCGCCCACCAGATACGCGCAAAGACCGTGCTCCATCACTCAACCAAGAAGCATATGATCTGCTCAGAAATGCAGGCGTACAAATACAGCTTGTAAAAACCGTACACCAAAAGATCATCATCATAGACAATCACATTGCCTGGAACGGTAGCTTGAATATCCTTAGCCAGAGTAATTCTTACGAAGTCATGCACCGGATCATAAACAAGCCATTGATCAAAGAATTCGAGGGAGTGATCGAACGCCTTGAGCGCATAGCCGAAAGCGATCAGGTAATCCGCATCTATCCAAAGCTCAAGGAGGGAGCATAGTCTTCAAGCTAGCAGTTTCAATGTACTTCGCGTGCCAGAAAAATAGTGCCGCCATCCGGATAAACGACTAGCGCGAGGCCGCCCGGTCGTATAAGCCACTTGAGTTGAGATGCATCGGGTCGCACAAGCCAACCAGTTTGATCCAAACCAGCAACGTGATGATATTTGTGTCGCCAGTCCTCACCAGAAATTACTCTGTAAGTAGATAGAGCTTGGAAGACTTCCTGCTCACGAATTTTTGGCCGCGGCGGACTAGAGCGCAACTTGAGCAATTTTGTTTCCTGACTTTCATCTTGCACCACCTGCAAAGAATTATCAGAGATGATATTGGCCTTGCTTATATCTTCGCTCCATGGCTTGTGCATCGGTTGGTGCTTTTCATACAAGCAATATTTCCCAAAGCCACCAGGGATCATCTGCTGCAAATCCGAAATCGGTGTGTTCTCAACACCAAGACCCATTACGCTACCGGTCCGGTCGTTAACCCAAAGTACTCCGGTCGGACCTCCGGCATGCATGTGAATAACTCTTACTTCCCAGATCCGATCGTTGCGCTCTGCAAAGTTTGCAATCGGACGCACAACTGAAAAGTAACCGGCAACAGTTAATGACTCTTCCGCCAACATGCCACGATTCTTCATCCACCACTTAAGCGCAAGATCCTCAACCTGAGCTGAGCGTTCTTTATCAACCGCCGTCACAGCTTTAAGATCGGCCAACGGCTTTAACTCAGCAGCCTCTGTAGATCCACTGAATAACAAAAGTGCACTTAGAATTAGCGAAACCAACGTTCTACTCATATTAATTATGACCTTACACGATTAATCCAACCATTCTATAGCTGAATGAAGTAAGAACTCTTCTACGGGGATGCCACCACTACCAACCAGCAATGTCTTTTTGGTGCCAAACGATTGCGAAAATGCCAACAATCCCGAAGGCATCTCCTTTGGCAAACCGCTTTTAACTTCAATTGCGAAAAGTTTGCGTCCTTTTCGCAGAACAAAGTCAACTTCACGGTTACGCTCTCTCCAGTAAAACAACTCCATATCCTGATTATGAGCAATATTCACCAGATGTGCTCCGACCGCAGACTCGACTAATCGCCCCCACGTTTTTCCGTCTGCCTTTGCTTCAGCCTGCGTTACTCGCATTTGAGCAGACATCAAAGCTGTGTTCAATACCTGCAACTTCGGACTTGAGGCCCGACTACGTACAGGAACTGTTGAGAATTTGGAAATACCGACGATGAGCCCAGCACCGGCAAGCAAATCGAGATAGTGCGCAAGTGTGGTTGTATTGCCTGCGTCATGCAATTGCCCAAGCATCTTTGTATAAGACAGAACCTGCCCGGAATACTGGCAGCCAAGCTCAAAAAGACGCCTGAGCAAAACAGGTTTGTCCACGCGGGTAAGAAGCAGGACATCGCGTGATATTGTGGTTTCAATCAGGGAATCCAAAATGTACCGGCGCCAACGCATAGGATCACTTACTAATGGTGCAGCGCCTGGATAGCCGCCAAAATAAAGAAACTGCTCCAGCGAGAATCCAAAGGCGGATTTCATTTCTGCAAAAGACCAATGTGTTAAGCGCAATACCTCAAACCGTCCTGACAAGCTTTCGCCCAGTCCACGCTCCACGAGAAGAGGCGCAGAGCCAAGAATGATCACATGAAGTTTCAATTTCGCTCTTGTATCTTCGTCCCACAAACGTTTAACCTCCTCCGACCAACCTGGAATCTTTTGAATTTCATCAAGAGCCAGTACTGCTTGCCCGCGACCAGCCTCGCGAGCCATAAAACGGGCTCGTTCCCACTGAGTAACAAGCCAGGCAATATCTTTGAGAGTGGGTTCATCAGCAGAGACAAAAAGACTGGGACAGGTTAGCTTTCGCAAGACCTGCTCTACAAGAGTCGTCTTGCCAACCTGACGAGGACCAGCAACCACCTGGAGAAAGCGCCGCGGCTCCTTAAGGCGCGCCAAAAGCGTAGCGCCTTGATGCCTTTGAAATAATCGATTTGACGTTTTACTCATTATAATGAGTAATTTTACTCAATATAATGAGTAAAATCAAGTTGCCCAGGCGACCAACAAACTTCGCATACGGCAAATGGAACCAAAGCCAAGATCAGGATTCTCGCGATGCTGAACGCCGTCTCTTCTGTTCAAGCAATTGCACTCGTCTCTCAAGATCTTCAATACGCTTATCAAATCCAACCGTCTTCCTCGCTGGATCATAACGTGCCTCCGCCTCCGCCAAGAGTACATTCGGCTGGTGATTTCACCATTGCGGCGGGCAATTTAATCTAATAGCATCAGGACACCCTAGTGCACGGTGAACACAATGACTGGACTAGCATTTATATTAATCCTGATCACAATAACCTTAACGCTTACGTCCAGCGGTAAAATCTGGCTGTACGGACGAGACCGCATGTTTTGCTGCGTAGCAATACAAATGATGATGGGTTTTCTTCTGTGTTTTCCTAAAGCCGACGACTACTGCTTTCTGTACGCATTCATTTCATTTATATGTACATTTTGGGCTCGCTACGGTTGGCTTTTCTATTCCAAACGCCAATACCGCCGCTGCACATGCGGCGCGATCAATTGTCGCTTAATGTAGGCGTTATTCTAAATTTTGTTTGCAGTTGCGCAGGCGTTCGGATGCGGACTTTGAATTGTCGGCGTCGGGGGCAAGTTGCAAATATTGCTCGAAGGAACTTGTGGCTGCTTGCCATTCCTTATCGTTTTCTTGCATGGCTCCCAGTTCGTAGAATGCGGGGGCATAGCCAGGATCTACTTCGGTTGAGCGTTGAAATTCTGATTTAGCATCAGAGAGTTTGCCTTTTTTCTTAAGCGCTCGTCCAAGAGCAACGTGCGGAGCACCGGCTTCGGGATGCTTTTTCAATTCAGCAGAAAACATGCCGACCGCCTGATCAACTTCGCCAATCGAAAGTTGATGATTGGCTTTTTCCAGGCGTTTATCCCAATCAATCGGCGCTGCAGAGAACGCCTTGGTTGGGAAGAAGGCGCTCTCGCAAATGAGAGCGCCCGATGCGATACCCACGAAGCTTAGCAAAGCCAAGCGAGCCTGCTTATTAAGCATGTTATCGTCCCTTATAAGTTACTGGATCTTTGAACCAGACTTGAGTCCAACCGAACCGGCAGATGTTCCGCTCGAGCTCTTGGTTGTGGTTGAGCTTGAATTGACTGGTGTGAGCAAGATTGCCGAAACATCAGTTGTTGCGGAAAGCTTCTTGACGTTGTCGCCAACCACGAGGTTGGAACCGCGCTCGACATTACCGGTAGACGAAGTTGCATCAACTTCGGTCAAAGAAATCACGGCTACAGGAGAGGTAACTTCTTTGAGCACTTTACCAGTACTTGGATCTTTGACAGTCTTAGTGATGCGCTCTACTTGAAGGTGATCGCCGACTTTGAGTCCGTTGTTTTTGCCGACGTTGATAATCACGGTTGAACCGGTCACGTCTGCAACTTTGCCTTGAACGCTTTCAGCAATTAGGGATTGATTGTCTGGAATCTTGGCTGCCATGGCAGTCAATTGTGTGGTGATTTGATCAACAGCGGCGAGTGTTGCTTCACCGGCAATTGAACTTGCAAAATTGGATGCATCCCACCAGTTACCACCCCAGCTGCCGCCCATGGATGCGCCGCTGCGCTTCGATTGTCCTGAGCCGTTAACTGCGCTAAGAATTTCACCGGTGTTGATATCGATGACGCGAGCATCAATTGCAACTTTGCATTTCTGCTTGTGCACGCTCAAGCCACCAAATCCACCGAGTCCACCGACGAAAGGAATGTAACCACTGGCTGCACTCAATGGTGCGCCGATGTTGGTGTTGCTCTTTTCGAAACCGAATTGCGTAACCGTTCCACAAATGATTGCATCGACGCCGAGCAATTTACCGATTTTGGCGGCAGTTGCTGAATCAGCGCGGTCACTGTTGGAGAGATTTTGTTCTTTGAGAATTGCGTCGATCATTTCGCGTTCGCAAACGGAATATGTTCCGTCGTTGACCAATCGAGTGATCATCAAACTGACGATACCCTTACCAACGTCTGCACTTCCGACTTCACTGGAAACGGAACCGTAGTTAAACGGCATAACAGCGATTCGGCGCTTTGCGCTTGCAAGAGTGGAGGCGGGGAATATGAGGGTTGCCACCATATATAGTGTCACAAGTAATGCTGACTTTTTGCCGAACTTCATTTCAATCTACTCCTGCCACAATTAGTGGCGGTCGGAAAACACGTTATTCGTAAACGAGCAATGGATGACAATTTTACCGTATGGCAGCCTAAGTTGGCCTTATCTATATAGATCTAATGGGTCGATCTAATGGCAGCCTCTTGAGCCTCGATTGCCCGACGCCGCGCCTCCAAAGACCGCTTCTCGGCTGCCAGAGCCTTCAATTGAGCGCTTGATTGCGCTTGAGAAACCGATGCCGGGGTTGACTTATTTTTTGCTAATGTGGGGCGAGAATAAGAGGCAATTAGGCTAACTGCCGTTTGGTGGCGCTTGGACTTTCGGTCGACTTGGCGCAGGTCGGCAATTGCTTGTTGGTACTTTCCTTGCTTGGCTAACGCCTTCGCTTCAGTAACTAAATTGAATGCTGCCTTTTCCATCTCTAGCTGATCGACCAACGTATGTGCCGGCCAAAAGTGCGGACTATTGCGCGTGATCGTCATAACCGTTGTTAACGCTTCGTCGTATTTGTCTTCCGCAGCAAGAGCTTTAGCCTGCGCTATTTTGTCGCGCGCGTCTATTTCCGTGAACACGGCATCTTCAATTGGTTGCACAGCGCGCTGCGTGAGATTTGCCACCACTTCATTCATTGCCGAAGTAACCAACGCTTTGTTGATTTGCGTTTGACCTGAGACGCTGAAGTCCTGCTTGTTTGCTTGAGCAGAAAATTTACTCAGTACGGCATCGCCCTTTGCTGTTTCAACAGATACAGTGCCGTTGACACGAACGGACAAAGCGCTCGTGTCGATGTGATCTTCCACGCGACAGGTAACGTACCAATCCGGATTTACAGTCGAAAGCACAATACTTGGATCTTCCTGCAGTTGCTCTGTTAACGCATCAACTAGCTGCTGCTCGATTCCGCTACCGGAGGCGGCAACAATTGCGATTCTTACCGGTCTTGGGGCCGAATGAGGCGTCGCGAAACTTATGCAGGAAAATCCAAATCCAATAAATAATGCCAATGCGAACCCGAGACAGAAAATAATTTTGTGCGCCTTCACCGTAATACCCTCGTTGATGCTGATGATACTTTCGCTGGGATGTGGTCATTCAACCAACCAGACAATAATTGAATAACACTTTCTTGAACATCGGGATCGTTGTCTTGAAACTCTTCCAAGATCAAATGCCTGGCTTGATCTACAAAAACAAGTTTGCTGTCTTTGCAAGGAATTTCTTCAATCAATTCAATTTGACCTTCATGCTTTACCAGAGCGTCGCCGACGCCTTGCAACATGAGCACAGGTGTTGTGGCAATCTTCTTTGCAGCTTTGTGATTCTCCGCCATGAAACTTTGAAATGCCATAAGCTCAACCGGCGACAATTGCAAACGACCAAATGCTTTCAGATCGGCGATCCATTTTGTTTCAAGTTCTTGTTGTTTTTGCGCAGACTCTTGCTTGCTTTGTGCCGATTGAATTTGACCAGCCGCGACTTTGGTTGTCGCCGAACGCCCGACGACAATTTCGGTTACATCCATGTCTTTCTTTGCACCACCGAGCAAATGCAGACCTACTTTTAGTGAGTCTTTGCCCGTGTTGTATCGTTCGCCTGCGGGCACGCAGCAAATCAAACCATCAACGAGTTTCGGATACAACGACGTTGCCTGAAGTGAAACGCCACCACCCATTGATTCACCAACGAGAAAGACCGGGACTCCAGGATGTTGGGTACGAATAAATTCAAGCGCGCTTTCAACATCCTTGAGAGCGCCTGGGAAATCTATGCGTCCGTGATCGTTTATTTGCGCGTCAACGTGAAACGATCCGAAGCCACGAACATCGACAGCGTAAACTCCATAGCCGAGCTTGGACATGCGTTCGCCGAATGTAGCGAATGCTCCCTTGTGCAAGCCGAGTCCATGAACACAAAGCAAATATGCCTTTGGTTTATTCGCCTCATCCACCCATGCTATCCATGGTGTGACTCCCGCTTCGGGCTGTTTGGATTTTCCTTGAACCTGCGGCACAAGATCTTCTTTGTCCATTTCCATGAGCTGCGCAAACGCAATCGTGCAGGAAGAAACTGCAAGTGCAAACGCGCTGAGCAAAACGAGTTTCGTCTTTACCATTTGGCCATACTCACTTGCGGAACGCCCGTGTAAAGTTTTTGAATTGTTGCTGAATCACGCGACGATATCGAAAGCTTGGATGTTGCCGGTGGAAGCGAACAGAACATAACATCCTGCGGCTTCGGGCTGTGTCCGGCTATGCCAAGCGCGTGGCCAATTTGATGCAAGCAAACAACTCTCAACTGGTTCGGGCTAAGCGGCGTATCGCCAGTCGGTCCTTTTGTCAGAATCGTAATGGTGGCATGACTGATTTTTGTGCCACCATGCTGAACGCTAGTTTCGCCACCCTCCAAAGGAGAAATTTTGGAGGCATCGTCTGTCCACGCACATTCTATGTCGGAACCATTAGCACTTTTCACCAATTGAAAGCGTACCTTTTGTTGACAGGCTGTTTCCCACTGCTTGAAGCTATCAGCAAGGAAACCTGCGTACTCATCCTTGAAGCCGGGCGTACCGGTGCCGGATGCAATGTAAACTTTGATCGTGCTCTTGTCGGAAGGCCAACGCGATGGACCCTCATTACTTGCGTGACTGGCATAAGTGAAATAATCATTCGGCGTTTGTGCGCCTGATTGCTCAACTGTCGCTTGCTCTTTCAGCTCCTTGTCCAGGTGCGATTTTATTTCTTGCACTTTGGCAACAAGCTTCTGATTAGGGAAGCGCTGGATAAACTCACCATAAGTTGCAGCGGCTTCTTTCAACTGACCACCAATTTGAAGCGTGCCTGCAAGATTCAACCAAGCAGCAGGACGCGACGCATCAATAGATATTGCTTTGCGCAATTGTGATTCAGCATCGCTTAGTTGTCCGAGCTGCGAATACGCCAAACCTAAATTGGAATGCGCCGACACAAGCTCCGGATAAATCACGAGAGCATTTTTGAGAATCTGTACTGCCATCGTATATTTTTCTTCGCGTATCAATTCATAAGCATTGTTAGCGAGCGTCATCGCCTTGAATTGCTCAGGCGATATGAGGCGACCACCAGCAAGATATTGAATCTTGCCCGACTTTTCGTTTGAAGGGATTGGGACTGAAGCAGTTTGGGTCGTTGTGCTCTTCGACTCCACTGGCTTCGTCGCAGGAACTTCCTTCACCTTGATCGGCGCAGGTTCTTCTTTCTTTTGTGCAACAGGTGCTTCCTTCCTCTGTACAACTACAGGCACCTCTGGCCTTGAGGCAACCACTGGCACTTCTTGCTGTGGTACAATCTCAGTTACTTCCTTCTTCGGAGTAATTATCTGACCAGTAACTTTGAGAGTCGAGACCGGCGAACTCGGCTGAACTGCAACTTGCGTTTTTGCCGGAGCATCAACCACAGGCTTTTCCGAAAGAGGCGGAGCCGCCTTACCCAACTTCTGATAGATGTACTGCAAGTTAGCAGTAGCAGAATCAATTGCTGTGGGCGTATCACCTGCTGCAGTGAGCACCGACACCGCACGTTCGGCAAGCGGTTCTGCTTCAGAATATTTGCCAATGTACGCCAAACACGACGCATAAGAATTCAATGCCCAACCAAAGCGTGCGCTATTTGCACCGCTTGTGTGCTCTTCAATATCCACCAATTGCCGATAGCATTCTTGCGCAGTTGCATAATCGGAATCGAGCATCGCGTAAGTTGCCATCGCCGGCAAAATCGTAGTCAGTCTTTCGTCGCGCGCACCATAGTGCTTAGTCCAAATCTTGCGCACACGCTTTAAAAGCAACACCGCCATCTGATGCTTGCCCAACTGCTCATGCGCTGTAGCAAGACCTTGGAGCGTATTGCCGATGTCGATGCTCTCGGGATCCCCCAACTTATCTTGCACCTTCAACGCCCGCTCAAAATATTGCTGAGCATTCGCCCAGTCTTCCTGCTTCAATCGCAGCTCCGCGACCTCATAGTAAGTCTTCGCCAAGCGCGGATCGTTTGCCTGAAACTTCGCAGTCTGCTTCAAAGCCTCTGCCAGCTCATTTTGCGCCTCGTCAAAATTCCCTTCGCTCTCTGCCTTCGTCCCCGCACTAAAATGACTCTCCCATTGCGCATCCTTTGCGCAAATAGGCAGAGCCTCCGCCGCAACAAGTATGACAGAAAGTACACCGGCAACCAGACGACCACTCTGACGCATATTAGACCTCGATTGAAACGAACAGAACCCCCATTTTACGAGGTTTGTCACGCCCCAATGATAAAAAGGCAATCAGAATTGTCCCCGACTCGAGCCCTGCGGATCCGAGCGGTTTCACTTGTCTTCAAATTTCAACTTACCGAGGTCACGCTTGCCGTGCACCACTCGTATTACTTCGATTGCATCGCCGCTTTGGCGGTAAAAGATTACGTAATTGCCTTCAGTTACACTGCGAACGTTTGGAAACAACTCATCACGCTTTCGCCCAATGCCGGGGCTCTCTGCGAGCAAATTGCATTTTTCTTTTAGACGTCCAACGAAGTTGTGAGCAGCGGTAACGTTATCCTTGGCAATATAATCACCGATGTTCTTTAGATCTTGAAGCGCCAACCTTGTGAACTGTAGTCGGCTCACACCTGATCACCATTAGTCTGATATCGCTTTGCCAGTTCCGAAAAGACCTCATCCCCATCAATCAATTCGCCCCTGTCAGCCTGATCAACACCTATTTGAATCTCATGACGTAGCCATTGCAGCTTCATCTCGTCCATTAACCGCTCCTGCTCGCCCGGAGTGAGCTGATTAGCAAGCTTCAATATCTGACTCACAATTGTCTTATCATCTGATTTTGGCTGAGCCATGTTTCGGTACCTCTTAATGAAATTATACCCGAAGCGACAATTCTCCAATTCCCTAGCAGGCTAACGATTTAATATGCAACAAAGTGCTTCAGTCTAATCTCCAACCGTTATTTGCGAAGCCGCCGAGGGCAAAAACTTGATAGATTTCTGTGACTTTTGGCAACCTGGGGGGACGCATTATGCACGGTGGGCTTAGCTTTGAGGAACAGCTTGAGGACGCGGAGACTGCACTTGCGGAGTGCATTAAAACTCACGGCGAATTTCATGAGCGGGTTTCATATAAATTAGATGCCGTAGCTAAATTGCTACGCAGCAAAGGCATAAGGATTCACGACGCCGCCAATATGGAGGCGAAGGCGAAGTCTATCCGCATAGGAATAAATACGGGGCAGATGAAGGCAGCCAGCCGTACGTCAAAAGAGATTGTGGAAGCGATGAGCATTACTGCTCAGCGACGAGCGGCGCAAAGAAGATCGAATAAAGTCCAGACCATTGTTTGGGCGCTGGTCGCCTTCGCCGTTTTTGTATTTGGAGCAAAATTTGTTTCTGACCCAGCCAACGCCAAATTGATCAACAGCTTGCTCCCAACTGCACTTCTTAAGAACATTGAGAAGGAACCGATACTAATTCAGGATACGGGCGCGAAAACCAAAGAGCACAACGAGCAAGTGGATCAAATTCTCAACGAAGGCGGCGAGGGAGCGAGTGCCGACGGTTCAAGCACCAGCGAACAGCAATAATTGCGTGCGGGTTAGTGGTCTTGGCGCGGAATTCCTTCTATTGACCAGTGATTGCTTTGAGAATAGGATGAAAGATGGGCATTGTAAGGAATTGGGAATGCTAGTCAATCGCATAGCAGCAACAATACTGGCTATGGCTATGATCACCGGCTCGACAAATTCATCTTTAGCGCAGCAAACGACTTCTGACTCAGCAAGAGCATCCATTGATCATTACAATCACGCCGTTAAACTGCACAAAGCTGGATCGTTAGACCAAGCAATTGTTGAGTACAAGGCCGCTATTAAGGCTCATGAATCCAGAGAGTATTGGTCCAACCTAGGTCTTGCTTACTCGGCAAAAGGTTTACATCACGAAGCAATAGCTGCTTTCAAGAAGGCGTTAGCGCAAGGGTCGGACGCTGCCACTATAGATGGGTACGCATGTGTGCTCCATTCCTCCGGAAGAGCCGGTGAGGCAATAGAACAATGGAAGCTGGCTATCAAGATGTATCCAGAATACAAACCTGCCTATACAAATCTGGCCGCGGCATTACTGAGGGCTAAACGTTTTGGCGAAGTAAAGGAAATATTGGCCAAAATTGGTACTACAATGCGCGATCCTACAACTACAAATAAGATAGGGGATTTTCTTCGACCAGATGGTCAACTGCTCTCGCCAAACCAATAGGCAATTTCAAGAATCATCTTACTGAACAAATCATTGGTATAACAGACAATGAGACATTTCCTCAATATTCTTGCTCTGACAATAGTGACGATCATGACAGTAGTGGTTGTATGGTTTGTTCATGCATTTCTTACACACGAATTTCACATACCACTTCACGCTTATGTGTCTCGTGAAATAGAACCAGCTGCACTCAAGTTTGAAGCAGGAGACTATCCGGGGTCACTTCAAATAATCAATTCCCAGAAACCGCAGTCTCACCGCCCTATGATTGAACTACATTATGTAAAAGCGCTCTGCCTACAAGCTAGCAAGCAGTTTCGCCAAAGTGCTGAGGAATACTCATACATCAGACAGCACACAGCGGATGAGGATCTGACTTGGAGAGCAGCAGTCGGGGATTTTTTTGCCAACGTACATCAGCCTTTTGTAATAGACCAGCAAACTCATTTTCCAGACTACGCACCGACAATTGATTTGATTCAAATTGCCCCGTAAATATACACTCTTAGCATCGTTCCAGCAAAAAAGGTCTTGCACCTCAAATACAAAGATTGAAAACACTATGAGCGACACCAATAAAAAGGGCAAGAATTCTCCACGCTTTCAAGAGCTAAAGGCGACATTCACGCAGGTGGCAGAAGAAACCGGGGGAACGTTTTCCGCAGAACCAGGAATGGGTGGCGAGGAATTTACATATCAGCAAATTAAGATTTACAGCTGGCTGATTGAAAAAGTCGCTAAGCCTATGTCAAAGATATTTAGAGATAAGAGTGAGCCTAAGGCTTACAAACAATTGTCGGATGCTTTATTTGAAAGCCTCTACATAAACTACAGCTATCGAAACGCACTCATATGCATGCAAAGCCGAAGTCATCCGCCTTGGGATGAGGATCAGGATACTTTCCCTGTACATCTTAAATGTTCTATCAAACCAACACGCGGATTCATGTTTCATCTCGGTAGACGAAATCGTTTTACCAACGATAGCGACGTTAACACCTTTCGCGGATTTCCTGCCTATGTCGGTTTATTTGTACCCGAGGAGTATTTAGAGGACATTGAGGAACGAGCGAAGCTACCATACAACGTGGCAATGGAAAATACTGAACTTAAACAACTATACTCCGCAAGAACCAATGATAAAACGATTGCTGAAAGTTATATCAATGACAATCCGGTTCAAGAATTGCTTTTTCAAATCTCCAAAGTTCACGCTCTCAATATCGATTGTAAACTTGAGCACGAGACAAGTCTTCTGCATTTATTTTTTGTTGTACAATGCAATTCATATGATTCGTTATTGGCTGCTATCAAGCTAACAAATGCAAGCGTCGATAATTTGACTGAAAATGCGGTAATTCATTGATTCGCTGACAGTAAGGCCGCCTAATGGTGAGAAAACCGGCTTAGAAGACTGACGAGCCCTCAATTGCTACGAAAACATTTAATTTACGCGCTCGCAAACGACCCAAACAATGAACCGCTTTGTTGTATAATGGACCTTGGTAATCTGACCGGCGACAAGAGGCCCACTGGAATCTTCCTTCGGGATAGCCGGTCTCTTATTTTTATATGTACCTATTTCTAGATGAAGCTGGTGATTTTGACTTTTCGGCTAGCGGTTCCAGCTACCTGATTTTTGGCGGCGTCTTAATGCCGACTCTAGCTCCGGCCGAGGCGCTTCAAAATCTACGGCATGAACTTGCTGCTGGTGGTTACTCCCTGCCAAACGGATTTCACGCAAAAAATGATCCCAAGCCACGCCGGCTCCGAGCATTCGAAGTAATTTCTAGACTCGATTTACAAATATATGCTGTAGCTCTCGAGAAACGAAAGGCTTATCCCAATATTCGCTCAGACGTGGCTTATATGTACAAGCTTGGCTGCCACTTCCTGTTGCGCTATCTGTTCGAACAAGTAATTCCAGAGAGGCAAGCCCTGCAAATTATAATCAGCAATTATGGTTCGGGAGAAATCAACCGTACCGTAGAGGCCGCTTGCCGAGCAGTGATTAAGCAAAACGGAACGAAACACACTATCACCACGGCGTTTTGGGGAGGTCAAAGTCACTGCGGACTGCAGCTGGCTGACTATTGCGCTTGGGGAATTCAACGCCATTACGAAGCGCCGGACGATGAACACGGTAAGAGAATAATGGAACAACTAAAGCCCAAGATAGCCAATATCTTTGAGCCATTCCGCCTGTCAACACAGAAATATTATTAGCAAAATCTTTAGCAGCATTTACACGCCAAGTCGAAAGGATTCAAATCGGAAGAGCCAAGAAAATGAAAATAAAAAAACACAAGAACTACCCATTTATGGCAGCCGGACGAATTTGGACCATACCAGCGGTAACTCTTTCTATTCATCCCGATGGTTCGACTGGTCTATCACTGGCAGAAATTCAGCGGATTCAAAAGGCAATCGCGAACGAAATCTGCGCCTCCACTTCTCCCACAACAGCAGAAGAAATGGAATTCTTGCGCGAGACTCCCGGCACAAAGATATAATTTGGGCATCGTTTATAATCAGCTACCTATCCACCCACCAAATGGAAATCAAATGACAATGCAGAAATTACTTTCATCCACAGCCATTCTCGCCTTGGTTTTCCTCGCGTGCGCCGCAAGTGTGACTGCGGGAAGCATCATTGATTTACGCGGAAAGCGATACGGAGAAGTATTGCTCGGCACAGGCGGAGTGGTTGTCTCCAAAGAACTTGATGTGTACAACACGATCGGACTAAACGACTGCCCGGAAGAATTGTGGTCGAAGTTGGATCCCGCGGCAATAAAAAAGGAAACAGGCGCCAAAGTAGTGAGATTGAATGGTCCACGCTATTGGGTTATGGATGGCATGACGAATAGCAATGTAAGCCCAGACATTCGCAATTTTGGTGGCATTGAAATGCGACGTGCAGGCGTGTTGGCAGTGTCAATAAGCGACCTTATGCACCAAGACCCGTATACAGTGCACAAAGTCGCGCGTCAAACCACATGGGTATATCAAGCGGGCAAGCCCGTTTATCAACTCATTAGTCCCGATGGAAGTGTGTTCTTCATGCAATCATTCAGCGCACAAAAGAAGAGCCAGGATATGCAAGACCTGGCCAAGCTCGGATCAGCATTGACATTGCCGAAAGGATGGCAATTCAGAACTCTCACGCTCAAGAAAGATTATTTGCTGACGGCAACAGATGGAATGGCGTACGTCACGCGGGACGACTTCGCAAACACTTACCAAAAGTCAACGGCCCAGCCAAACGATGTTCTATAGAATATGTCTGTCATCTATCGATGTCGTCGGCAATTTAACTTTGCCTTGGTAAACAAGGAGTTTTTTTTCTTTTTCCCCTGCGAACAAGTTCCGCAAGGGCGTAATTAATGAACTCTGAATCGTAGCACACTTGTGCTACACTTAAGAAGGTAGATAAGCAGGAACAGAGCCATGGCAATCACTACATTTAATGATGATAGCCTGGCACGAGGCAAGGTAACCCATGCCGAGATCGAAGAAGTTTTATCCGATTTGCTGACGTTGGTTGTCGAAGAAGGACAAAGCAAGAGAGGTAATCCAACTAGAACGTATGTGGGCTTTACTCGCAGCGATCGCTTGCTGGAAATCGGAATCGAATACAGCGAGAACGAGAACCACGTGTTCCATGCCCGCAAAGCGAACGCTAAAACAATGAAAGCGTACAAAAAACTCATCACCAAGAAGTAGGCCGATTAGTACCATGCGAAAACTTACCAAGAAAGAAATTGACAAACGAGAAGCTCAACTGAGAGCAGAAGCGCGCAAGGAAATTGCCAAGCGCGAAATCTTTCATTTCAGGATCGATAGTGAATCGATTGAGAAACTTTATGAAGTTGCCGGAAAGAAGCGGAAACCAGTCGGAACAATGGTGCGCGAATGGGTTATGGAACGACTAGATCATGAATGTGTTCCGCGCGCAGGAAAGCGCTCAAGCAAATCCGCATCAATCAGTTACGAACAATTGCTTCCCACTCTCGAAGAAATTAGGGACAAAATGGCCGTATTCGAAGCTCTGGCAAATAAATACGAGGCCCGTAAAATCAAGAAATCAAAGTAACTTCGCTTCATCCGCGAACACATACAGCATCCGGAAAGCCCTCTAATAGAAAGAGCCGACTACCCCCAATGAATATTTAACCTCGAATTAGAATGGTGAAAAAATGAAAACAAAAAGACACAAGAACTACCCATTTATGGCAGCCGGACGAATTTGGACCATACCAGAGGTAACGCTTTCTATTCATCCCGACGGTTCCGCTGGTCTATCACTGGCCGAGATTCAGCGGATTCAAGAGGTAATCGCCAACGAAATACGCAGCTCCACTTCTCCCATAACTGCCGACGAAATGGAGTTCTTGCGCGATGCTACCTTAAGGTCTTGAGATTCGTACACGCGGCGATTTGATCAAAGTCGCGATCCTTGTGAAATATGGCAAATCCATTTTCCAAACATATTGCAGCAATAATACAATCCACAGTCTTCCTAACCGTTTTGCCCTTGCGTCGGCACTCCCGATAAATATTCGCTGCCGCAACAAACGTATCCAATCCACTTGCTTGATAAATTGGAAAGCTCATAAGCAGCTCTTTGACTGAATGGAAATCGCGATCGTCCTTGATGCCCTGAAGCACCTCTGTTAAGACTATGTCCGTAATGCCGATTTCGGCATCTGATTCGATCAAATGCTTAATCGCTTTGCTTTGACTACTAGCGTCGTTTGTTAAAAACTCAATCCAAGCGCTAGTATCGACAACAATCATGCTCTAGTCCGCCGCATCTGCGACAGATCTCCGAGCCATTTAACCTTGCCTTGGTAAGCGAGGAGTTTCTTTCTTTTCTCCCTGCTAACAAGTTCCGCAAGGGCGTGATTAATCAGCTCTTTCTTGGTGCTGATGCTGGTTAGCTTCATTGCTTGTTTTACGAGCTTTTCATCAAGCTCTATGTTAGTTCTATGCATACCAAGAAAACCTCTATGCCAATACACATAATATAGCATATTTATGTGTATTGGGTACACGTGCGAACTCACTCTTCCACGGCATTCACTCTCACCTCCATAGAAGTGGAACCCGTGTGTCCGGAACTGTATCGTTGGCGCCAGAATTCAATTTCACTTGACGCCAATTACGCGTAGAATGACCTCGCGGTAATAGCGGAAAAATAAAATTACCTCAGAACTTTCAAGCCGTGTTTTTGGACTACAGTTAATAGTTTCAGCCCCATTCCGCTGGGTCGTTTTTCCCCTGTCTCCCATTTTTCAATGGTGCTTTCACTTGTGTTTAAATAGCGAGCAAAGACAGGCTGGCTGACATGCTGGTTTTCACGTAACTTTTTGATCTCTTGCGGTTTTAATTCCTTGGGCGCGACAAGACATGCTTCATCGAATTGCCGCATGGTCTCTTTGTCAATCGTTCCTAACCGTTTCATGCCTGCAGCTGCACTATGAATTGCCTCAAAGGCGTCGCTTTTGTATTTCTTTTGCATGGCAAATCTCCACTAACTCACCATCTTTGATGTTGGCTTTCTTTGCCGCTCTGACAAACCAAGCTGTTTTGAAGGCTCTTCGAGTATTTGCTTTCGTCTCTACCACAAATCGAGCGTACCACCTGGTGGTACTTTTGTCAAGCTTGCTGCCATCACAGTATTTTCCATGAATGCCGGTTATTGACCCAGCAAAGAACCACAGAAGGCTCGAGGCAAAAGTGTAACCTATGTGTTCGGAACGTTTTGCTACCTATGTGTCCGGTATGGACACAAACAAAAAATGGAGCCGACGGTGGGAATTGAACCCACGACCTACGGTTTACGAAACCGTTGCTCTACCCCTGAGCTACGTCGGCATGAATATATATTGTAGGGATTATTTTATAACATGTGGGGCGGGGGTTCAAAGGGTTGGGCATCGGTGAGGTTTATGAGAGGTCCTTCGTCGCGAAACGGGCGAGGCGTACCTCGCCCCTACGGATGACAATATATACAGTCGATATAGCCGCAGCTGGGTAAATGGGGTGGTTTTAATCTGGATTCCGAATGGCATCCACGATGCGATAGAATTAGGGCGGTTGAAATATATTGAATTGGTAGCCGTTCGGCGGCGGTGTTTTGATGATGTTGTCGCGGAAAGCATAAATGAAATCGGAATCGAGGTTGGTGAATTTGGCAAACAAGAAAGCCGCAAGTGGCTCCGGTCATGAGGGTGTTAGTCACCAATCGCACATTAACAAAACGACTTTACCAAACGGTGTGAGAGTAATCACCGAGGTGGTGAAGGAAGTTTACTCCGCATCAATCGGCATTTGGATTGACGTCGGCTCAGAAGATGAAGACGAAGACAACAATGGTGTGTCGCACGCGCTTGAGCACATGTTGTTCAAGGGAACGACCACTCGCACGGCCGAAGAAATCGCCCAGCAAATTGAAGATGTGGGCGGCTCGCTTGGTGCGGCGACGGGCAAAGAGAACACTGGATTTTACGGGCGCGTGATGGGCAGCGAATTGCCGACCGCCATCAATTTGCTTTCCGACATGTTGCGCAATTCGATTCTCACGCAAGACGATTTGGATCTCGAGCGTCAGGTAATTCTCGAAGAAATTATGATGTATGAGGATGATCCGGAAGATCTGGCGCATGAAATTTTGATTGAGAATGTTTGGCGTGGTCATCCTTTGGCGCGACCAATTACGGGCACACGCGAAACTGTGAATGGTTTCACGCCGCGCATGCTTCGCGAGCACGTTGATACTTTCTATCGTCCACAAAACATGTTGGTGTCAATTGCTGGAAATTTCGACGAGCAAAAGGCAATTGAATTAATTGCCAGAGGCTTGGATACGCAAATGCCTGGTCGCGCCAAAACACCAGTCAAGACGCCGGAGCATAATTCCTTTGTCTTGATCAAGGACAAGGACGTCGAGCAAGCACATCTTGCGCTTGCCACCAAAGGATTGACTCTCACAGATGAGCGTCGATTCGAATTGGCGGTTTTGGATCTTGCGCTTGGTGGCAACATGTCCTCGCGCTTGTTCCAAGAAGTGCGCGAGAAGCGCGGGTTAGTTTATTCCATTAGTACATTCCGTGATTCTCACAGGAACACGGGACTTTTTGGTGTGTATGCAGCAGCATCACCGAAACAAGTCGAACAAGTAATGGAACTTGTGATGGCCGAGTTTGCCAAAGTCAAACAAGAAGGTTTTTCGGAAGTGGAGATCAACCGCGCCAAGACGCAGTTGAAGGCCGAGCTTTTGCTGGGATTGGAATCCATGCGCAACAGAATTAGCCGCAATGCTTACAATGAATTTTATTGGAGTCGACAATTTTCTGTGGAAGAAATTGTTGCTGACATTGACAAAGTCGAATCGAAAAATCTTACGCAATTGGCAAATGATCTTTTGAAGACAGAAGATCTTTCGCTGGTTGTGGTTGGACCGCAGTCAAAGTTGCGACCGAGTTATTCTCTTGTATGTTAATCGTGTGCGTTAAGTCTATTGGGTTGATTATTCGGAGGAAATTGTTGTGCCACCACTTACCTTAAAAGTAAAACGTCTGCCTCATTGCCATGATCTTCCGCGCTATGCCACCGGCGGTTCTGCCAGCATGGACTTAACTGCCGCAATTAAAGAGCCGCTCACTTTGGAGCCGGGCATGCGCACTCGCATTCCTGTCGGCATTATTGTGGAAATTCCGGTCGGGTACGAAGGGCAGGTTCGTCCGCGTTCCGGTTTAGCGGACAAGGCAGGAATTTCGTTGACCAATTGCGTTGGCACGATCGACAGCGACTACCGCGGCGAGGTCCAAGTTCTTGTCATCAATCATGGCGACAAGGCATATACCTTCGAGCCGGGTGAGCGCGTTGCTCAACTTTTGATTACGCCGGTACCGCAAGTGGAAATTGTCGAAGTGGAAGAACTAGGCGAGAGCAAAGAGCGTGGCGCTGGTGGATTTGGATCCACAGGTCGCTCCATCTTGGCAGCCGGTAATTCTAAGTAAGTTTGTAAACAAAGACATCCGCCATTCGTAAGGGCGAGGCATGCCTCGCCCGCGGTCATCATCGTGATAGCCCGACATTTATTGCGGGTCAGGCATGCCTGACCCCTACGCCTATCAGCGGTCCAATCATTTCCCAAGTCGTGTCGCCAATTCCATCATTTTATGACGCGCATTGCCTATCTATAATTCGCCCCCAGTGGGATTTTGATGTAAACTAGTAGGCCTCGACTGAAAATTTAGCGAAAATGCGGGCGCGCTCTTCGGGCGCCCCTTGGGCAAAACATTAGGCTCGGCACATCAAGTCAGCAATTAGGAATAAACAATGGGAAAACGAATCAAGGTAGCAATTGCTGGAATTAACGGCCGCTTCGGTCGCACTGCGGCACGCGCCATTTTGGCAGACAACGAACTTGAACTGGTTGGTGGCTTCGGCAGAGCCGGCGCACCATATGTTGGGCAAGACATCGGCACCATCGTCGGCACTCCCAATTGCGGCATTGAAGTAAGCAACGCATTTTTAGATCTGCTTGATGAAAATCCACCAGATGTAATTTTGGATTTCAGCAAAGCAGAAGTGGCGTTCGATACTGCGCGTCTGGCTATCGAACGCAAAGTCTCACCTGTGGTCGGAACATCGGGAGTTGAACCGCAAGAAGTTAAACTGCTTGCCAGTCTCGCCGAAAAATTGAAAGTTGGTGCCATGGTAGTGCCGAACTTTTCACTCGGCGCAGTATTAATGATGGAATTTGCCAAGCAAGCCAGCCAATACTTTGGCGATGTAGAAATTGTCGAGATGCACAATACCGGCAAAGCCGATGCACCATCGGGAACTGCCATGCACACGGCGGCAAAAATTTCTGCTGCTGGTGGAAAGTTCAACGCAGCAATTACCAATGAGAAAGAACTTTTGACTGGCGCGCGCGGTGGACAAAATGCATCCGGCGTACGCGTACATTCCTTGCGTTTGCCCGGTTTGATTTCGCATCAAGAAGTTATTTTTGGTGCCGACGGCGAACTACTCACAATTAGGCACGATGGTCTGAATGCGGAATGTTACATGCGCGGTGTTTTGATGAGCATCAAAGCTGTAACCAAGTTGGATCATCTTGTCGTTGGCCTTGAGTCGCTCTTCAATAAATCAACCGTTCCTGTTGCTTAAGAGCTGATGACCAAATCCGGAGGGAATATGGCTAACGTAGAAAAAAAAGTAAATGTAGCCATCTTGGGCGCAACCGGCAGAGTCGGACAAGAGCTATTGCTTGTGCTGGAACAACGCAACTTTCCGATTGGCGAATTGCGACTTTTAGCAAGTGCCCGTTCTAAAGATACAACCATCACATTCAAAGGGAAGCAATATCCGGTCATCGAACCATCGGCGGAAGCCTTTGCTGGAATCGATATTGTCTTAGCTTCAGCCGGAGAAGAAATCAGCAAGAAGTTTGCTCCGATGGCCGTCGAACAAGGTGCATGCGTTATCGATAATTCCAATGCCTTCCGCATGGAGCCGACGGTGCCGCTAGTGGTCCCGGAAGTAAATGGTGCGGCACTTGCTAATCACAAAGGTATTATTGCCAATCCTAATTGCTCGACGGCACAACTTGTGGTTGTGCTCAAGCCATTGCATGATGCAGCCGGATTGAAGCGTGTGATTGTTTCTACTTATCAATCGGTAAGTGGTGCCGGCAAGGAAGCGATTGACGAACTTGAAATGCAAACACATTCTGTTTTGCACGAAAAGGAAATGCCACCACAAGTTTTCCAAAAGCAAATTGCTTTCAATTTGATACCACACATCGACAAATTCCTCGACAACGGTTACACGAAAGAGGAAATGAAAGTCGTAGACGAAACACGCAAGATTTTGGATTTACCAGAGCTGCCGGTCACTTGCACCGCGGTGCGCGTGCCTGTGGTAATTAGCCACTCAGAATCAGTAACTGTGGATTTGGAAAGGCCACTCAGCCCAGGGCAAGCGCGAGAACTTTTAGCCTCCAGTCCATCAATTGAAGTTTGGGACGATCCTAGTAAAGGCATTTATCCCACACCAATTGAAGCGACTGGTCAAGATCCGGTTTATGTCGGACGCATTCGTCACGACACGTCATCGGCCCAAGGTCTCAACTTGTGGGTGGTGGCAGACAACCTGCGCATTGGCGCTGCACTTAACGCAGTGCGCATTGCCGAATATTTGTTGGAACACAATCTTTTGAAAAAGTTTGCTCACGCAGGCAGTTAGGGGGAAATGTGGCAATCAGAAATAATGCTCCATTGTTTGGTCGAGTCGCAACAGCGATGGTCACACCATTCAAGGATGACCTTTCTTGCGATTGGGAAGCAGTCGACAAATTAGTTGATCATCTCGTTTCTAATGGAACCGACACGATAGTTGTCGCTGGTACCACTGGCGAAAGTCCGACCTTGGAAGATGACGAGAAAGTTGAACTGGTCAAGCGCGTTAGCAAAGCAAATAAAAGCCGAGCAAAAATAGTTGTCGGCACTGGTTCTAATTCGACCGCGAAGACAGTCAAGGCAAGCAAGGAAGCAGAAGCACTTGGCGCCGATGGTCTGCTTGTCGTGGCACCTTATTACAACAAGCCAAGTCAAGACGGATTGTTGGCTCACTATGATGCCGTGCTAAAGGCAATCAATATTCCCGTAATCGCTTACAACATTCCTGGCCGCACCGGCATCAATATAAATGCTGAGACCTTAATTGAGCTAGCAAAATGTTTTCCCAATTTGCACGCCGTTAAAGATTCCACAGGCAGCGTTGACCAAGCAAGCGAAATTGCCCGAGGCGCTCACGAGAATTTCCGCATATATTCCGGCGATGATTATATGACTTTGCCATTTCTTGCCATCGGCGCTTGCGGCGTTATCAGCGTAGCAAGCCACATTGCCGGGCAACCAATCAAGAAAATGATTGATGCCTATTTTGCCGGCAACATTGAACAAGCCCGCCAGATTCACTATCAGTATCTGCCGCTTTTCCGCGGACTCTTTGCTTCACCAAATCCAACTTGCATCAAGTATGCACTTGCCAAACAAGGATTATGCAAAGCAAATGTTCGCCTGCCTTTAGTTGGTCTCAACCACCATCAAAAGGAAGTTCTCGATACGCTGCTCAATGTAGCTGGATCGGAAGTCGACACTCAGGAATTAGTGGCTATTCACAAATAGTATTCAACGGGTCTATTTTTACAGACAAAAGGAATCATCTTGCCAGCTGAAAATAACGACAAACGTTTGAGAATCATTCCACTTGGTGGATTAGGTGAAATTGGCAAGAACACTATGGTGATTGCCTATGGCGACGACATGATGCTTGTCGATGCCGGACTTGCCTTTCCTTCTGAAGATATGCTTGGTGTGGATTTAGTTCTGCCTGATATAAGATTCTTGGTAAAAAACCAAGACAAAATAAAAGGCTTGGCCATCACTCACGGACACGAAGATCATATTGGCGGCATTCCTTACATTCTCAAACAATTCTCCATCCCGGCAATTTATGGTCCAGCATTGGCACTGAGTTTGCTTGAAAGTAAATTGCCGGAATACGGACTGGAATCATTCACCAATCTATATAAGATTCATCCACGGCAACAAGTAAAAATTGGCTGCTTCACAGTCGAATTTATTCGCTGCACCCATTCAATTGCTGATTCATATAGTTTGATCATTCGCACACCGGTTGGTACTCTAGTGCACACCGGCGATTTCAAATTTGATTTCACTCCAGTGGATGGTGAGCAATATGACATTGCCAGCTTGACTCGCGCTGCCGAAGAAGGCATTTTGCTTCTAATGAGCGACAGCACCAATACAGAGCGCGAAGGCTACACACCATCGGAAAGAACGGTTTGGCGCAAACTTGATGAAGTGTTTGCCAATGCCACCAGACGCATCATCGTCACAACATTTGCCAGCAATGTGCACCGCATGAAACAAATCATTCAAGCGGCAATAAAATACGATCGCAAGGTGGCCATTCTCGGTCGTTCCATGTTGAACTTAGCGGGCATTGCTCGAGAGCTTGGTTATATGACTTTTCCGGATGGGCTTTTAGTGCCGGTAGAAGAAATTAACAGCTTGCCTTTAGACAAATCCGTGATTATGACTACCGGTAGTCAGGGCGAGCCGCTTTCTGCTCTTTCGCGCATTGCCAGAAATGAACACAAACAAATTTCCGTCATTCCGGGCGACACAGTAATTATTTCTGCCACACCAATTCCCGGCAATGAAAGATCAATTTCTAAAACAATCAATGCTTTGTCCTTGCGTGGTGCCAATGTAATTTATGGGCGCGATGCTGGCGTACACGTATCGGGACATGCCTGCCGCGAAGAACAAAAGCTGATGATCAATATCTGCCAGCCAAAGTACTTCATGCCCGTGCATGGCGAATACCGTATGTTAGTCAAGCATGCCGAGCTGGCTGTCGAATGTGGTGTTGAACCAGAGAACACTTTCGTCATGGACAACGGCGACGTGCTTGAGCTAACCAAGGACAGTGCCAAAATAGTTGATCCGGTGGAAGCAGGCGTAATTCTCATTGACGAGTCACGCGCCTGGGAAATCGACGAATCGATAGTCGACGAACGACGTCATCTGGCAGAAGATGGCATTGTCGTTATCGCCCTGACATTGGATTACAAAAAAGGCGTCTTAGCTGGGCCGGATATTTCCATGCGCGGCGTAATTTTGCCACGCGGAATGTCGCCAGAAGAATTTCTTGAATCAGTCAAGGAAGAAGTTCTCCTCTCTCTGAGAGACAAAACAGCAATTGCCAGCTTGCAAGACGGCGCGCTCAAAAATTATATTGTCGATTCGCTTAGCTCCTTCTTCTTAGAGAAGATGAAGTCAAAGCCACTTGTGCAACTTGTCTTGCATGAAATTGCCGAATCAAAAATAACAGTTACGGAAAAAGCTAAATCAGGAAAATCTGGCGGAAGGAAATCAAATGTCTGAAATTAATACGATCTTGTTTGATATCGGTGGTGTCATTCTATCCGACGGCTGGGGACGCGCATCGAGAAAGCAAGCTTGTGCAAAGTTCGGTCTGAGCGTGGAAGAGTTTCAAGCCAGGCACGACAAAGTTGCCGATTCATTTGAAATGGGCAAAATTGATTTGGATGGCTACCTGAAAGAAACCGTGTTTTACGAGAACCGTACTTTCAGCAAAGACGAATTCAAAGACTTCATGTTTGCTCAAACCAGACCGAATGAGACAACTCTGGACGTACTGAATGAGCTGGCTACAACCAAACGCTATTTGATGTGCACGATCAACAATGAGTCGCTTGCCCTGAATGAATTTCGCATCAACAAATTCAACTTGGAAGATTACTTCACCGCGTTTTTCTCCTCCAGCTTCATGGGCATCAAAAAGCCTGGGCCGGAAATTTACCAGCGCGTCTTAAAAATCATCCAGCGTCGTCCGGAGCAATGCGTTTTTATTGATGACCGCGAAGAAAACCTTGTCTCGCCACGCGAGCTTGGGATACACTGTATTGAGTATCTAGATCACAAGCAATTGGTAAGCGATCTGGAAAAACTAGGTGTAAGAGTTCAAAAAGGACAACCGGCTCGTCTATGACCATCTCTGCTTCTGAAATTGAGCAAGCCCGGTCGAGATTATCCAATTATTTAACTCCCACACCCATTCAGCATTCACGTTACTTCAGCCACAAGACTGGCGCAGAAGTTTATCTGAAACTGGAAATTTTACAGCCAACCCATTCTTTTAAAGTGCGCGGCGCCTTCAATGCAATTTTGGCGCTGGACGAGGAAGAACGCAGGCGCGGCATTGTTTGCGCCTCAGGTGGCAACCATGGACTGGGGGTGGCACTGGCTTGCAATACTCTCAACATTCCCTGTGCGGTTTACCTGCCGGTGAAGACTCCGGAAATAAAAATTGAGGCTATTCAAGCCCTGGGCGCCACGGTGATTTTGCATGGCAATGCTTGGGATGAAGCCAATCTCCGTGCCATGCAAGAAGCCAAAGATCAGGGATTGGCTTACATTCATCCTTTCAACGACCCTCTGGTAATGGCTGGGCAAGCGACAATTGGGTTAGAGATAATCGATCAGTTGCGCTATATCGATTTGATTATTGCCTCCATCGGTGGTGGCGGCCTAACAGCTGGGATTCTTTCTGCCGTTAAACACTTTTCGCCCCAAACCAAAGTAATCGGTGTGGAAACCAAAGGCGCGGATTCCATGTATCAAAGCATGCAAGCCGGAAAAATAGTCGAGTTGCCAGCCATTACTTCCATTGCCGAAAGTCTTGGCGCGCGCAAGACAGAGCCACTACCGTTTGAGATTGTTTCCCAAAATATTGAAGATATTGTCGTGGTATCAGATGAGGAAGCGATTGCCTCTTTAGTGGAATTGCTCAAGCAGGAAAAATTGCTGGTCGAACCTGCCGCATCATGCTCATTGGCAGCTCTGACTTCCGGCAAAATCAAATACAAACCAGGTGACCGCATTGCTGTTGTCCTATGCGGAGCAAATGTGGCAATGGAGAAAGTTGCAGCCTGGCTTAATCCCGAAAGCTAACCGCCGTGAAATTCAACCTGGCAATACATTGGGTCTTCACCAGGATCTTCTTCCAAATAAATAACCACAAGATCGCTTGCCAGAGCATTCTGGCAATTGGGACAAGCCAGTTTGCCAGCCGTATAAGCAAAGTTCGTGTCGCACCAAATGCACATGTAAACGCCGGCCTCAGCTGGCTTTTCGCCTTCGTCCATCTTTGGTTTCATAATCGTGCCCCCCAGCAAGGACTATTACCATTATAAGGGTTAGGAGCAACTGGTTGCCAAAGAGCTAAAATGGGTGGATGACATGGCGAGAGCTTACACCCGAGCAACTTTTGACCTTCAAAGACCCCTTGGTCATTGATGTCCGCTCGCCTGGCGAACATGAAAGCGAGCGCGTGCTTGGCTCGGTCAATGTGCCATTGCTGGACAATGACGAGCGGGCAGTAGTCGGAACTTGCTACGTGCAGGAAGGTGAGGCGAAGGCGCGCTTGCTGGCATTGGATATTATTTCACCCAAACTGCCCAAGCTGATTCGCACAATTATTGCTAAGAGAAAACAGGGGCAAGCGGTGGTTGTCTATTGTTGGCGCGGCGGGCTGCGTAGCGAGTCGGTTTGTAGTTTTCTTTCCATAATTGGCATCGACTCTTGGCGCTTAAAAGGCGGCTACAAAGCTTGGCGACGAATGGTGATTGACGATTTGGCTAAAGCCGATTACAAATTTAAACCGCTGATTTTGCAAGGATTAACTGGTGTTGGCAAAACGGAGCTTTTGCTTGAGCTGGAGAAACTTGGTGTTTCCGTCTTGGATCTGGAAGGCATCGCCAATCATCGTGGTTCCGTATTTGGTGGCATGGGGCTGGGTGAACAACCAACGCAAAAGAATTTTGATGCAGCACTCTGGGATAAGCTTAGATCCTTTGGTGATGAAACAGTGGTGCTGGAAGCTGAAAGTAGAAACATCGGCAAATTGGCCGTACCTGATTTTATACTGGCGCATATTGCCGACGGTAAGAAAGTTTTAGTTACCGCTTCAATTGAAATGCGTGCTCAGCGATTGGTGGCAGATTACATTCGTGTCGATGATCAGGCAACGCGCAATAATCTCGTTTCAGTTCTCGAACTGTTGAAGGAAAGACTGGGCAAGCAGCGAGTCACCGAACTGAAGGAACTGGCTGAGAGTGGGCAATTGAGTGAACTGGCGTCTGCGCTTTTATTAGAATACTACGACCCGCTTTACAACAGACATGTGCAGAAATATGAGCCTTACGACCTGGTCGTGTCCGGAGATGACTGCGCCCTGGCAGCTAAGCAAATTGCTGACTATATAAAGGTAGTGGTTTAGGCGATTCGCCCCGTGGTTTTTGGCTAGCTTAATAGTTGGGCAAATTGCATTTTGGCTCTTCATCTCAAGAGCCAAATCCATTAAGCTTATGGGGCATTGCCGAGATGCTTCGCGGATGTCATTAGCTTGTTTGTTTAGTTTGATTACTTCATTTGTTTACTAGGATCCTCGCCCCATGTTTTTTGACAGAATAGCTATCAAATCTTTTGCCTTATTGGTTGTGGTATCACTCTCGCTATTGCCGAAAGCAAATGCGGCAGTCGGCGACACGACACCAGGAGAAACCAAATCTGTAGTTACAAGAACAGCTGCCCCAAATTCTGCCCAAACGAAATTAGCTGATGCTAGTGGCGCGAAAAGCAAAACAAGTAAATACATTCGCATACCGGTTTTCTACATTACCGATCGCGACCGACACGACGATCTTTATTCCGGTCACCGCAAGCCGGAGTTCGATTCGATTTACGAAATGTATTGTGGCAAAGCAGAATGTCTGATTGAAAATGTAGCCAACAAAACAATTGGCGAAAAGGAAACCAAACTCGGCTGGTCTTATGCCGCCAAGAAAGACAAAATCCCTTACACAGTTGGCCCAATACCAGGTGCTGGCGATAAGAACACCTTGACCAAACAATTTACCGGTACTTGCGTGAAAGCCTTAACTGACGCAGGGCACTCGGAGTTTTTGGTTTTTGTTCATGGTGCTAACAATACTTTTGATAACGCTGTGCATTCAGCAGCAAAACTTTGTTATTACACTGGACGCCCGGTCTTGTTATATACCTGGCCATCGACAGGCAGATTTATTCAATACGGAATTGATGCCGGCAATAACGAATGGAGCCAGGAGCACTTCAATTGCTTCATGGAAGACATGGGTCGCGTCAAGGCAAGCAGTAAGGCAAACGGTAAGGATTTTACCGCTTACTTGGTAGCACATAGCATGGGCAATCGACTAGTTGTGCGTGCCGGTCCAATAATGAGCGGACAAAGCTTGTTCAAAGAAATATACATGGTTGACCCCGATATCGACGCTCAAACATTTATTCATTACACCTCTCGCTATGCACTCAAGGAAGAGGGACAAAAGTTTTCTAAAACACGCTTGCTTTTTTCCAACAAGGATCGCGTCTTGCCATTGGCGCAAATGATTGCCGGCGGTTATAGCCGCTTAGGACAAGGTGTGGATTCTATTTTGGCGACAATTTTGGAGCCGGACAATTTCCCGGTGTTCTGGCAAGAAGCAATTGATTTGCTTAAGCCTGATGATCTCCAACCGGCAGGAGAAGCTTTTGCTGAAACTGCCACCATTGCCAACGGATTTGAAACCATCGATTACACTCTAGCCGACAAAGGCTTGTGGGGTCACACGATTCCCTTTGAATTAATTGCTAGCCTGGTGGAAACGGGTGGTCCGGGTGAAGGTCTTTCCTTGCAGCCAATGGGTCATAGCAAAGCCAATCGATTGACCCGCCTGACGGCCTGGTCTTTCAAACAACATAATGATTCACCAGTAGGTCATGGTCTCCGAGTTGTAATCGATTCTAAAGCCCAACCGAACAAACAAGTTGCAGGAACAAATGTTGTTCCTCATTAAGATGCGCATAAGACCTGGCCCAAATTGGACCAAGCCGAAATAGGATATTCCTATAAACAGGTGACGGATCAAATAGAACAGGACAGCAATGGATCGGCTCGTCAATTCCTTTATCAATAGTGCGCTGCGTGGGCGTTATCTCACACTGGCAGCAACAGCACTAGTATTGATAGCTGGAATTATTGCTTGGCGCAGCTTGCCGATTGAAGCTTATCCGGAATTGTCCAATCCACAAGTGCGCGTGATCACATTGATACCAGGCAAAGGTGCTGAAGAAGTTGAGCGCCTGGTGACTGTGCCTTTGGAAAAAGAAATGAACGGCATTCCAGGGCAAACAGCGCTGCGATCAATTTCCCTTTATGGGCTTTCTGTTGTGATCTCAACATTTACTGATGCCACACCAACTACCTTGGCACGCCAGCAAGTTTTGGAACGGATTCAACAAGCAGACTTGCCGCCTGATGCTGAGCCGCAGTTGGAGCCGGATGTTGGCTCGCTAAGAGAAATTTATCGTTATTGTTTGCATAGTCCCTATTATTCGGCAATGGGCTTGCGAGCAATTCAGCAGTGGGATTTGGAAAAGTTATTTCGCCAAATACCAGGCGTAATTGGCGTGGTTAGCGAAGGTGGCCCGACCAAAACTTTTCAAGTCAATTTGGATCCGTATCTTTTGCGCGCTTATGATGTAACGCTCAAGGAAGTCTTCGACGCGGTTGCCAATGCCAATGCCACCACAGGTGGTGGGTTCCTCGAGCAAAATGGCAATGCCATGATTGTCCGGGAACTTGGGCTTTTAAAAAACGAGGACGACATCCGCCAGGTAGTTATATCCTCGACCAAGGATGGCATTCCCATAAGAGTAAAAAACATAGCAACCGTCGAAATTGGCCCGATGGTGCGCAGAGGACAAGTCGGTAAGGATGATGAAGATGATGTGGTCGAGGGTATTGTCCTTTTGCGCCGGGGAGAGAATCCATCTAAGGTTCTGCATGCACTACAAGACAGACTGCCGGAAATTTTATCGCGCTTGCCTAAAGGCGTAGAGTTCAAAAAACTCTATGATCGCGAATGGCTGATCAAACAAACACTTACAACCGTCGGCACCAACGTGGCAATTGGTATCGGACTGGTGGTGGCACTTTTGGCTATCTTTCTTGTCGATATCGGCTCGGCGCTGATAACCGCTTGTGTGATTCCCTTGTCGATGTTAATTGCTTTCATTTGCCTGACACTTTTTGGCATACCGGCGAACTTACTTTCGCTGGGAGCAATTGATTTCGGCATTCTAGTCGACAGCGCCGTGGTGATGACGGAAAACATCATTCGCCGCCTTTCAGAAGAAGGCCAGGATGCATCACCGCAAGAACGTTTGCTTTTGCTTTCTGAAGCGGCGCGCGAAGTGGGCAGCCCAATTGTCTTTGGTATTATCGTAATTGTCGCCACCTTTTTGCCAATCTTTAGTTTTGGTGGCGTTGAAGGCAAGCTCTTTCATCCCCTTGCCACCACTATGGTCTGCGCCTTAATCGGAGCCGGTCTTGTGGCCCTGGCATTAGTGCCTGTCTTGTGCTCATTTTTTCTCGTCAAGAAACCCTTACGTGAACGTGAAAGTCCAATAGTGGCTCTGGCACGAAATGTTTATCAACCATCGCTTGCTTGGTCACTCAAGCATCCAATGGTGATGATTTGTGGTGCAGCTATCGCTATTGGTTTTGCCACTTTTCTTTTTTTGAATCTAGGCAGTGAATTTCTGCCACATTTAGAAGAAGGGAATATTTGGCTGAGAGCAACAATCAAGCCAGGTAGTGTTTCGCTTGCTGAATCGGTGAGAGTGGCAAGAGAAATCAGATTGACATTGCTCAAATATCCGGAAGTCAAACAAGTGCTTTCACAAGCTGGTGGTCCGGACGATGGTACTGACCCGGCTCGCTTTGCCGACCAAGAAATTTACGTCGACCTCAAGCCAGCCCGGGAATGGCGCGGGCAATTTCATGAGAATAAAAACGAACTGATTGCTTCCATGCGCAAAGATTTGGAGGAGATCCCAGGCGTTGGTTATTACTTCACTCAATATATTCAGACGACGCTGGATGAGGCACTGTCCGGTGTACAAGGTTCTTTGGTGGCAAAAATTGCCGGTCCGGATCTAGCGCAATTAGAAATTGTTGCGCATCAGGTTGGCCGAATCATGAGCCAAACTCCTGGCATTGTTGACGTGATTGTTGATCCACTTTTAGGCCAGCCGCAATATGTAATTGAGATCAATCGCGATCAAGCAGCACGATATGGACTGAATGTAGAAAATCTCAAACAGCTTGTCGAAATTGCCATTGGTGGTCAGCAAGCAACAAAAGTAATTGATGGTGAGCGCCGCTTCCAAGTTATCGTTAGGTTGGCAGCACCTTATCGATCCAGCCAAAAAGCATTGCAAGAAGTGTTAATCGATAGTCCTTCCGGCGCCAAAATTCCGTTAACACAGTTAGCCACTCTCAAAGAAGTAAATGGTGCCACACAAATTTGGCGCGAAGCCGGCTATCGCATGGCCACAATTCGTGCCAATGTCAGAGGGCGAGATCTGGCAACGTCCGTGGAAGATGCTCAAAAACAAGTTGCAAGACATGTCACTTTGCCGTCAGGTTATAGAGTGGAATGGAGTGGAGAATTCCAACGACAAAGGGAAGCCACTCACCAACTGGCCGTTGTCATGCCAGTCACATTGGTAGTTATCCTAACGATTTTGTATTTATCTTGTGGCACCTTGGGTGGTGCTGTACTGATGTTTTCTGTTGTGCCGCTTGCCGCCATTGGTGCAGTCTGTGCCCTTGAGTTGACTGGCACTTATTTTTCCATATCTGCTGGTGTCGGCTTAATTGCCTTGTTTGGTCTGGCAGTTAAAAACGGTATTTTGCTTGTTTCGTTCGTCAATGAGCTTAGATTCCGAGGCGAACCAATTGATAAAGCGGTTTTCAACGGCTCATTAACCCGCATGCGCCCAGTCATCATGACTGCCACCATTGCGGCGATGGGACTTCTGCCGGCCGCCTTATCCAACGAAATTGGCTCTCAAACACAAAAGCCGTTTGCCATCGTGATTATTGGCGGTTTAATTTCCTGTACATTGCTAACATTATATGTATTACCGGCCCTATATTTGCGTTTTGCTCCGAGCCCGGGAAAGCAACCTGGCTCCGAGAATTCAAATCCTAAAGTGACGAAGAAAGAAACGGAGACACAGACTCAATGAAATGTCGTCTGAGTTATAGTGCAATTCGTGCCGCCATGTTTTTATTGGCAAGCACAATATTGTTGTCCTCTTGCAGTGGGCCTGTGCACGAGCAGAATAACGAGAAAGCCATCGACAAGACAGCGCCAATTGCGCTTAGCGATGCGCAAGCCAAAGAACTTGGTTTAACGACTGCAGTTGTACAAAACAAGACACTACCAGTTGAATTGGACTTAGCTGCCGTTGTGCATGCCAATGAGAACTTAAGTACACCGGTAAATTGCCTTGTGCCTGGGCGAGTGGAAGATGTTAACGTCAATATGGGAGATGTGGTATCACGTGGACAAATATTGGCCCATATTCGCTGCGATGAGGTTGGCCAAATTGAAAGTGAGTATTTGTCCAAGGATCTCGACTCGCTGGCCGACTATAAACAAAAACAAGTGCAACAAAGTCTCGCCGAAAAAGTTCATCAACGGAAGAAAACACTTTATGAAGAAAAAATTGGTGCCAAAGCCGATTTAGAAATTGCCGAAAGTGAACTTGAGCAAGCCAGGGCTGCTCTAACTGCAATTACCGATAAGCGGGTTGCTGCAAAATCAGCAATTCGACAACGTTTGAAAATCTTTGGCATCCCTGGCTCAGAAGTCGATCGTTTATTACGCACCAGGCAGGTGCAACATGTTTTTGAAGTGTTCGCACCGAGAACCGGAATAATCATCGATCGTGATGCCAACCCGGGAGAAATTATTGACGCAGACAAACAACTTTTCATGGTGGCCGATTTAAGTAATGTCTGGCTAATTGCCCAAGTCTATGAGAAAGACGTACCGAAGATGAGACTTGGACTGCCTGTGACAGTTACATTAGACAGCTTGCCTAACGAGCCGTTTAAGGGTGTTTTGGATTTTGTTGGTGCACAAGTAAATCGAGAGACAAGAACTTTGTCCGTACGCGCCAGCATCAACAATCCCCAATTAAAATTGAAGCCAGACATGTTTGCTCGTTTGAAAGTGAAAGTAGCAACAGCAGACGCGATGATTGTGCCACAAGAGGCTGTGCAAAAAATCGGCGAATCATCGGTAGTTTACGTAGTTAGCACGCACAATAATTTTTTGGAACGCAAAGTAAAGACTGGTCGGATTTTGGGAGACTATGTGGAAATTTTGGATGGATTACGCCCTAGGGAAACCGTTGTTGTACATGGAAGCCTACAGCTTCTCGGTGACGCAATTCAGCGTCTCAGTCAATAATCAGAGGAGAAATCGTGAAACTCATTACTGCCATCATTCAACCTTTCATGACTGATAAGCTGGCTCGCGTTTTGCGCAAGCAGCCTATCTCTGGTTACACCGTATCCAAAGTTGACGGCTCCGGTCGGGACTTGGCTTTATCGCCGGATTATTTACGCCCGAGAGCGAAAGTAGAAATTGCCGTCAATGACGAGCAAGTCAAACAAATCACCGACTTGATAGTCAAGACTGTCGGCACCCATCAAGAAGGCGATGGTATTGTTTTTGTCACCGCAATCGAAACAGTCATAAACATCCAAACCGGACACGTAAACGAAACCGCCCTGACCGTGTAAAGAGTGTCGACCTAACGTGCTATCAGCAAAACGCAGCGATCCCCAAAGCTTTTTGGGGTCGGTTGCGGAGTGGAGCGAGCAAACGCGCGTACCAAAACGAGCGCCCACCCAGCGAGCATAGGACTGTGAGGAACAGTCCGCAGCGAGCGTCGCAAAATGCGGAGGAGCCGACGGAGGAAGGCGACGGAGCATGTAAAAAAAGAACTTCCCCCAAAAGCTTGAGGGAAGGACTTCTTGTGGTGGATTAGATAAGGAGGAAACACTGCACCTGGCGGGAGTTACCACCTTGCGCTTTGTTAACTAAATGATACCAGCGTGGCCGCTGGATACCAGTTAAAAAACGTGAAGTGAGAGCCCCCAAAGAGCCAAGCCACGTTAGGTTAGAAAACGTTTAACTCAGTGTCCGGGTTTGAAGCCGCCCAAGCCATTTTTATCTGGGAATCCAGGGAAAAGGTAGTCAAGCGGATTGTTTTCAATCTTGACCTTATCTTTTTCCTTGCCATCGGCAACGATTCTGATGTTGCTTGGGCAGAAGAGGTAAACCTGATCGTTTAACTTATGGAAATCACCATCAAGTGCAGCAGACGCACCAGCAATAAAATCAACAAGACGATTGGCATCGTGCTTGCGCATATTTTCCAAAGAAATAGTGGTGGCAGATCGTCCGCGCAAGCATGCCACTATATCTAGTGCCTCATCGTAGTTCATTGGAGTGAACATCGAGATCTGAGTGCCACCACGGGCGCCGGCGCCTTCGCGAACTGGTATCATTGGCATTCCGGATCTTTCAAGAAGCGCAGGGAAGAGATCTACTTCCACCTTTTGTGTATTCCTGGGAGAAGAATTTGGCGACTTATCTTGCGGCACATTAGTTTGATCTTGAATCATAGTTTCTTTTTGCCATCCGAAGAGGTGCACTGAATACCCCAATTCTAGTGATTTGTTTTCAATAAGCAAGTAGTAATTTGGACAAATAAGTTATTCACGTCAGATAAGGCTAGCATAGAGCCAGATCTCTGGCAAATGCTGTGGCAGATCTTGTGGCAAATATTGCACATACAAATGTCACCATATTTAGTGCCTCGATGCAATTGCCTCGGCAAGCACCAGATCGGCAGGTTCAGTAATTTTGATGTTATAAGACGAACCTTTTATTGTATAAACTTTGTGGCCGGCAGCTTGCAAAACAGACGCATCATCCGTGGTGGCAGATCCGTTTTTGCACGCAAGCTCATGCGCAGAATACAACCAGTCAAATCGCGCTGCCTGCGGCGTTTGAATCAAAGCCAATTGCCCTCGGTCTAATGTTTCTCCAAGTGTGCCACCATTAACAGTATTAACGGTGTCAGAACAAGCAATGGCGGCTGTACAGGCACCATGTATGGTGACAGCAGAAATGATATCGGTGATTATTGCATCGGTAACAAATGGGCGCGCGGCATCATGAATCAGTACGTATTCTGGTTTGTCTGTTTGCTGGTGGCAAAATGTCATTGCTTAGCGCACGGATTCTTGCCTACTAGCGCCACCAGGGATCACAAAAACTTGCTTTTTAAGATCGAGATCGGCGATCTCGTTTTTCACTTGCTCAAGCGAATCTTCTGGAACGACAAGAATTACCTTATCGATCTTTTTATGGTGGCAAAAGACTTTGAGCGGCCATTGGTAAATCGGGCGACCTTGCAATTGCAAGAACTGCTTTTTAGTGCCACCACTAGTAGCATCAAAACGTGTGCCACTACCTGCAGCGGCCAAAATTGCATAAATGCCGGCCATTAGGTGAGAGATTCGCCACCAGTAGTCTCTTGGGCCAAAATATTTCGACCTTCCGGCTCAAAGCTCATTTCAAGCTCCGGACTGGCAATGGATTGCTTGTCCGATTTATCAGACTCTGTTTCTTCGGTGGAATCAGAGTTGCTTTCAACAGCTTCAGTTGCCTGGCGAGTTTCTTCGACCTGAACCGATTCACTTTCGTCATCGGCGAGCTCTTCGGGCTCCTTGAACATGACTTCAGGCACAGTATCAAATACAGACTCAGCAGTTTCAGAGTTTTCCGTTTCCGAAACCTCTAGGCTCGTCTCGGTTGATGCGCTCAATTCCGTCTCTGACACTTCGGATTGGTTTGCAAGTTGATCCGATGCCTCACTAGCTGCGGCCACTGGTTCGGCATCTGCAAATTCGCTTACTCCGGCGAGCAATGCAGCTGTTAGTTGCTCGGCTGCTTGAGCATCACTATCCTGCAAAGCCATGACCAATTGCGTGGCTGTATCGGCTTCGCCATCACCAGACTCGCCTGTGCCATCATCCGGTACACCTTGCGGCTTGTCTTGTTTCTTGATCGTCTTGCGCAAATCGTTAGCGTCTTTTGTCAAGCGGAAGTATTCTTGGAATTTCTTGGTAGTTGTCAGAATCGGCGAGCGACCAGTGTCTTCCTTATTAATAAGTTCGCGTTCTAATAAAAGCTTGACATGCTCATAAGCACCAGCACCGCGGATGCGAATAATTTCCGACTGCATAACCGGTTGCTTGATGGCAATGGCAGACAAAGTACGTAAGAGAGCTGCGGAGATATCTGTCGGGGCAAACTCTTCAATAATTGAGGCGTGCTCGTCTTTGACTTGAATTATGTAACCATTGTCCTGGCCAATCTCCAAGCCCGTATCGCGCCCTTCGTAGTCGGCGATAAGCTCAAGAATTGCCTGGCGGACTACCTGCACATCTTCATTGACAATCTTGGCAATGGCTTGTGCACGGATTGGTTTGTCCGTGAGAAACAAAACTGATTCGATTTTGGATTTTAAACTCATGATAGCTAGTTCCTAGTCCTCATCTTCATCATCTGGATCTTCGTCGTCTTCATCTGAATCTTCGTCATCCAGATCATCTTCGTCCTCAAGATCTTCATCATCTTCGTCTGAGTCCTCGTCATCTGAGTCCTCATCGTCTAGATCTTCATTATCGTCGTCAAGGGCTTCAGCCTTCGTGTCATCTTTAATATAACCTTCGACTGGTGCTTCCTCATCAACAACAAACACTTCAAGCTCTATTGTCTCATTATCTGACTCTTCTTGATCGGAATCATCATCCAGATCCGCAACGTCGACGGAAATTTCACCGCCGGCAGCGAGAGCATCCTTCTTAGCCTGAGCTTGCAACTTTCTTTCTGCCTTTTCCTTCGCCCAATTAGGATCAGCGGCACGCAGGGCTCTGGCTTGTTTCAAGCGCTCGCCTCTAGCTTTGCGTACAACTTGTTCTCTTTCCTTCTCGGCTTGCTCTTCCATTTCTACTTCGCGAGCCAATTGCGCCAAGAGATTGGCTTCGGCAGTGCTATTTGGCTTAACCAAATATACTGGTCCATAGAAGTGTTCTTGCTCGAGCAGAATTTTGCCACCATTGGAAAGAAAGAGAATGGCTAAAAATGCGTCGACCCAATCGCCTTTATTGAGTGTACGAATTAGTTCTGCAAGGGAGATTTTTTCTTCCGATTCAAATACATCTTCAATAATTACTTCGATACGGGCAATGACAGTTTCAATGTCTTCGTCGTGAGCAAGCTCAAGAATGTCGCCGTAGTCTTGCACTTGCGGCTGACCTTCCAGGTCGATACGAGTGCGTGGCTTGCGGTCCATTTTTTCACGCTCAATGCGTTCCGCTTCACGCAGGGCATCGATAAGTTGCTCGAGTGTAACTTTGCGCTCGCGTAAATGTCTGGTATTGGCGCGGCGCACCAAGGCACGTTCCAAATCCTGCAAAGTAATTTGACGAGCAATGGGCTCATTGTTGGCATTGTAAAAAATTGGCGCGCCATCGGCGTCAAAATCAAGAAAATCATCGGCACCATTCAGGTCGTCGAGATTGTCGATTAAGAGTGCTTCGGCTTTCATGCGCAAAAGTACAGATGCATGGAACAAAATTTTGCCGGACTGACGCAAGTTTTCCTTTGGGGCAGATGCAATGGCTTTCAAGAATCGGTCGGTAACGTCGATGATATCGATGTTTTTTGGATCAATTTCGCCGCGCTCTGCCATAGAAACAATAATGTCGATACCACCCGGCTCACCATTTGCCGGGGCGGCAGTGGGAGTTGCGGTGGTAACACCGACCTCTTGATTCATGCTAGTGGCGACTTCATCCAAATCCTTTCACCAATTCCATGCTTCACAGCCAAGCTGTAAAACTAAGCTCCTACACCCTGTGCTTCCGGTTCAGTTTCCGGAATTTGAATTTCTTGAATGCCGACAACTCTCGAATAACCATCTGATCTTAAGGAGACACCAACAGCGTGGTCGGCGTTTTCAATCATTGGACGTCTCAAGCTGACGACAACAAATTGTGCATGCTCCGATTGACGCTTGACCATGCGGGCCAAACGATCAGCATTTGAACCGTCGAGCATCATGTCGACTTCGTCAAAGGCATAAAACGGTGCTGGTGCATAACGCTGGAAGGCAAAGACAAAAGAAAGCGCTGTCAGTGATTTCTCACCACCAGACAATGCCTCGATGCGTTGCATCTTCTTATCGCGTGGTTGAGCACGAATAATCAAACCACCGGCAAATGGGTTTTCCGGGTTTTCCAATTCGAGCTTGCCGTGTCCATGTGAAAGCTCAGCAAAGATTTCTTGGAAGTTAGTGTTAATCGCATCGAATGATTCCATGAACGTACGCTTCTTCAGTTCGTCATAGCCGGCAATACGCTGAGTAATTTCGTCTTTTTCTTCCGTCAAGGTTTGCAAATTGACGTCTAATTCGTCTTGGCGTTCCTTGACTGTGTTGTATTCTTCCAAAGCCTTCATGTTTACAGGCTCGAGAGCGCGCATGCGCTTTTCCAGTCTGTCTACTTGCGCTCTCAATTGCTCGACTGTGCCTTCCGATGGCGGCTGCCAATCCGGTTGTTCAGCAATGATTTGCTCAAGCTCGGCTTTCAGTTGAACCAGTTCTTGCTCAAGATCATAATGATAAAGTTTGCTCTTTTGTCTTTCTTCTTCCAAGTGCAAGAGATCTTGTTCAATCTTAGTTTTTTCAATTTCTAAGGCTGTAACCTTTTCATGGATCTCGTCTTTTTGCTTGCGCAAATCATCGAGCTCTTCTGAAAGTTCGCCGGACTTTTGTTCAATTTGATGAATCTGGGCGCGCAGCTCGGCAATTTTGGTTTCATGTACAGGAGTCTGTACGGAAAGCTCGTTAACTTCAAGGGTAATTTCATCCAGCTGCAATTGCAAATTATCGCGATTGCCTTGCTCGACTTTTGCTTCTGTATCAATTCTGTCGATTTCGCGTTGCACTTCCTGGAAGTTGGCCTCTACTGCCGTAACTTCTTGCTGCAACTCTTCAGCTTCCGAAATCAACTTTTCAATCTTAGTCCGCTTGCCTGTGCCTGAAGCTTCAGTCACGTTATCTTGCAATTGGGTGATTTCTTTGTCCAGCTTCTTCAGCGTCTGACTAATATCCTCAATTTTCTTGTCGATACCTTCAATTTCATCGCCGGAATTGCGCAAGCGTGGCTTGTAATCTTCGATCTGCTTTTCCAGGGATTCTGCTTGCTGGCGTTTGGTATCAAGCTCGGCACGCTTTTCGGCCAGATCCGCACTGGCATCCTGCAGCTTTGTGCGCTCTTCATTTAAGGCAACGGCCAATTCTTTTAGTCCATCTTGCAAATTGCGGATGCTTTCGGCTAACGCTGCTGCTTTAGCTTGTACAACACTTAGATCGTTTTCGCCTTTGGAGGCAAAGTGCATTTTGGATTTGTTATCGTGACCGCCGGATATAGCTCCGGACTTCTCAAACAACTCACCTTCCAAAGTCACCATACGAGCCTGGTTGATCAAGCGTCTGGCGCATTCCATGTTTTCGACAACAATGGTTTGACCACAAGCATATTGAATCGCTTTGGTGAAACGTGGATCAAAATTGATTAGGTTAAAGGCAAAATCAATTACACCCGGGCGCTCAGGCAAGTAACCTGGCGGCTGAGTTTGGATCTTGCTCAGTGGCACAAATGTAGCCCGACCAAGACGTGGGTTTTGCTTGAGAAAATCAATACACTCTTGAGCTACTTGATCGTCTTCGACAACAATGTGGCCAAGGCGAGGGCCAATGGCTACTTCTAAGGCAGTCTTGTATTCATCCGGTACAGCACCAAGTTGACCGATGGTACCATGCACGCCATCGATGCCAGCTTTCAAAATTGCATCAACGGCTTTACCGAAACCACCTTCACCGGATACTTCTCGGTGAGTTTCCAATTCAATTAAGCGGCGGTTGACCGATTCCAATTCCTTACGTCTTTGTTCAATATCTTCGCGTGTCGATTCCATTTCGTCATCAAGCTGGCGAATCGTACGCTCAATTCCAAGCACAAGTGCTTGTTGATCGCGATGCTTGCTTTCTAACGATTGAACCTGCGATTTTGATTGGGCAGATTTACCAATGGAATCCGTAACAGCATTACGCAAAGTTTCAATTTCACGTTCCAAACTTTCTTTGCGCGTTGTCAGTTCGGTCTTTTGTACTTCAACTTTGTGCTTCTTGTCTCTCAGATCTTGCAGCGCACCATAGGTCGAAACCATGTTGTCCGCCGAGCGGTCCTTTTCTTGGCGCAAGACTTCAATTTCTGCCTGCACTGCAGACAAAGAACCTTGCTTTTCAAAAAGTACTTTCTCGACGGTCTGTTGTTCTTCGACAAACTGTTTGCGCTTTCTGGCAAGTTGAGACAAGTGCTTTTCAATAGTCTGAATTTGCGCCTGTACATTTTTTTGTATCTTGGTCTTTTCGCCAATCACACCAGTGAGATTGGAAAGTTTGTTTTCTTCACGAGTCAGGTCGCCTCGGAGGTTTTCCAGTTCTTGTCTGAGCAAGAGCTGTTCGTGCCCACCCTTTTCGCGAATCTCCTCATCAATGCGGCCCATTTCCGAGCGCAAAGACAATCTGTCGATTTCCGCCTTTTCGCGTGATTCAAGCAAAGACTCTTCTTGCTTGGCAAATTTCTCCAAGCGCTTAAGCTCGCTTGCCACCTTAGCTTCAGTTTCTTTGACGCGGACAAACATCAAATCACGCTCGATCTGTTCCTTTTGCGTCTTCAGATCCAAATACTTCAGAGCTTGGTCTCTGTCTTGTTGCAAGAGTTCCAAGCGCGAGGCAATTTCTGCCAAAATAATCCGCTGGTGATCAATTTTTTCGCCAACAGCGGAAAGCTCGTCATTAGCTTGATCAATTCTGCGGTCAAAATCGGCAACCCCTGCCAATTCATCAATAATTTTGCGGCGCTCAGTCGGGCTCATCGAGACAATACCCGTCACGTCGCCCTGCATGATCACGTTAAATCCAGTCGGGCTGACGTTATATTTCATCAGCTCATCATGAATTTCAGTCAAGGTTGTGTTCTTACCATTCAACATATAAGTTGAGGTATAGCCGTTATCCTTAACCCTAATTCGACGGACGACTTCAAGCTCATTGCCCAGCCCGTCGGTAAAACGCACCGTGACTTTGGCTTCGTTCTTGCCGCTCAAGTTATTCAGCAGGTCAGGTAGGCGCTCTGCCCGCATCGAACGTGTGGACGACAGACCAAGCGCAAACAATAGGCTATCGACAATATTGGATTTGCCGGAACCATTTGGTCCGGAAATCGTTGTAAAGCCATTCAATAGTGGAATTGTCGTGCGGCGGCCAAATGACTTGAAGTTATCTAATTCGATTTCTTTGATTCGCATCGCTACCCCAGATAATGATCTAAATGCAGATCGAGCATATTTATATCTTGCATATCTATATGTCGCATCCGATCAAATATCCGTCCTATTCAGTGTGGACATTTGCCTCTCCAAGCCAGTCGCCATGCCTTACATAGCACAAGCCAGATTAGACTATATCCTACATTTACTGTCAACAAAATGCATAGCCGGTTACCCGCATGAACTGCGGTTTCTACGGCACTTTCCAATTAGAATCGGGTTTTGACAACCAGAATGTGCGGGTATATCCACCTATGGACCCTTTATTAAATTTATTGCCGCGGGACAATTTAATCTCTTTGATCTCGCCAACTACTCTCTTAAAGACAGACGTTTTGCTATTGCTATCAATTTTGGCAATGGCAATGCCTGGTCGCGCCGATGAATTAAATGAGCCGCAGGCGAAACCGGCACCTAAATTTGCTGCCAGCCAAAAGTCGCCTTACAAAGACTTTCTCCTCAAGGGCAGTCTGCAGCAAAGTGCATTTTTTGATATTCCGCCCACAAGCCTGGCTAAGCCTAAGTCCTTTGAGGCAGGTGTTTGGAACAAACTTTGGCAGACTTATAGCCAAGCTGGACGAAATGCCTATGCCAAGAAAAACTATGAGGAAGCCGAGGCTATGTACCGCGGTGCCGTCGAGCAAGCCCAAAAGTTTGCCCCGGGCGACCGGCGCCTGGGCATAAGCCTGACCAATTTAGCGGCAACCTTGCGCGATGAGGGCAAATACCAAGAATCGCAGGCTATCTTTTTGCGTGCCATTGCGGAAAAGGAAAGGTGGCTTCAGCCATCCGACCCAACGCTTGCCACCACGCTCAAGCATTATGCTTATTTGCTGAGAAAGTTGGGCAAGGGCACGGAAGCAAAAATCAGTGAACAAAAGGCAGACACAATCATCGCCATCGCCAACCATCGAGGATTGAGCCTGGCAAAATCGCGCCCCGTATCATCGGCATTTCTGGCTGATGACATATTTCAAGACAACCAATCAGGCAAGACCAAGGAAAAAGACTCGGACAAAGCAAGTTGGTCAGCTAGCCACAGGATAACCAGGCTTTGTACTGTACTTAAACATGAACGGCCAGCATCTGAGCCCGTGACCATAATTAGAATCAATGCCCTAATTTTGGCTGGCGGAATAATAAACGGCGCAGGCGGTGGCGCAGGACAGGTGCGGACTTTTATTGGTGCACCACAAGTAACTCAATTTGGCCACAGCCAGGCATCAACAAGTTACTTAGATGCGCAGATAGTTGAGCTGGCATCGAAGTATGGTATCGCCGACGATACCATCGAAGCGATTACAGCCCCGGGTGGCGAATTAGTGGAAATTGACAACAACCGCTTGTTTTACGTTTGCTGCCCGATTAATCGCCACCATTGGCAAATTGGTACCATTGTTAGTATCACGAAAATGAACGAACTACTCTACCTTTTGCAAAGCCAAGACGAAGGCTACAGGCTATTGGTGAAAGAATTAGCCGGTTTGTGACTAGAGCATTGCCGTGCGTTTGACGGACTTAGCCCTTTCTGACTTCTGATGTTGCAAGACTTTCCTCGCATGCTTGGATGCACGCATGCGTGATTTCCTCTCAGCAATGCGAATTGGCACTGGCGCAAGCTTAGGTTTTGCCACAGTCATCCGGCCAACCAAACCAAAGAACTTCATCAATTGAATCGTTAACCAGGACAGATCAAATTCATGAGGCAAAAGACCAGTTTTGGCAGAGCCAGGAAATGCATGATGGTTGTTATGCCAGCCTTCGCCCATAGCTAAAATTCCTACCCACCAAACATTGACGCTGTCATCTTGCCGAGCAAAGTTTTTGTAACCAAGCTTTGGTATATGACAGACGACATTCAACATAAGTGGAATTTGCAAAACCGCCAAAGAGGCTATCAAACTAGCCAAAGCCACTTGCCAGCCAAAGAAGAAAAACAAGCAAGCCCGGAAAGCAACACCAATTATGGCTGTGAGCAAATGCGCACGCTGCCAATCGCCACCTTGTTCCAAAAAGCGATAGAGCGGGTCGGCCAATAAATCCTTGCCATGTGTCGCCGGATTTATATGCTCGGCATAGCCAGCCTTAGTCATCCAACCATAATGCGCATTGGCCAGACCATAGCGAGGAGAATGCGGATCTAACGGTGTGTCCACGTAACGATGGTGCGCTCTATGCATTGTTGCCCACCAGATTGGTGAGCCCTCAAAAGCAAGATAACCAGCAAAGACCCAAAAATATTCAACTAGTTTGGGGCAATCAAAAGACCGGTGAGATAAGAGCCTGTGATAACCAATAGTCACACCCATGGCGTGCCAAACATATGACAGCAAAAATACCAGAATGAATTCAGTCATGCTCTTTTTCTCTCCTAAAAACCCGTTTGAAAAATTGTTCGACAATTAGTCGCGCTACGACCTGACCTCGGCACCCGCCGAAGACACATGAGATAGGTTTCCCCTGTGCAAGTGGATTTGCCACTTACATTCCAGTCAATTCAATTTTTTCCAATTATTTGAACAAGGTAGATTCTGCTCTACCGCGCCGAATATCTTGGCTCTTATCACTGGCTTGCACAAATTTGTCTGTCCAAGTTCCATCGAGCAGCATCGCCATTAATTCCTCCAGAGTCTCTGGTACTTCTGCTGCTTGCAAAATCCGCTTACCATCTTGATCTGGACCGGTATATTGATTCCAAATTAGCCGGTCTACTTCCAAGCCTTGCCGGTTGTAAAAGTTGAGGAGCGCTATCCCCACTTCCTTTGCTACCTGCTGTTTGTCTTTGACTTGCCAGTCACGAAGCACTGTTCTACCAACTCCAATGAGATAGTAGGCACGCTCTTTTTCAAATTTCGGTTCATCTATAAAGAATGCCCAGGTGGTTTCATCGACATTGTCTTGATGTAATTCGCTGCGAATCTCAAACAACCTGCCAGAATTGAGCGCCGTGATTGATTCCGGACCAAAGCCGGAATGCATCAAGTGTATTTCGAGCACCCTCAAAACATGGGCATTAAAGCTAATGCCCTTCTTGTCTGCTTGGATTTGCAACCGTTTGCGGTACTCGTCCGGCAGGCGCAGGGTGAAGTTCGTCGTCTTTTGTCTATCTTCTCTCAGCTTCATTACATCACATGATTACAATTTGCAGTCACATGACTATACTAACATAAGAAAGGCCGACTGGCGCAACTTTCTAATCCATTTATTGGCCAATTGTTGAGCCCAAAAACCCGTGCCCAGATCGCAATTGAGCCAGAAAAGGTATTATTGAGGGCGATGCATCTTGAAAGCCCATTTACCTTCAATGTCGAAGCAGTCTGCCCCTGGTCGGGGGCGCGGGCTGGCAACCTGACGACACCACACGGGGTAATTCAAACTCCGGTTTTCATGCCTGTTGGTACAAATGCCACGGTCAAGGCACTTTGTTTTGATCAGGTGGAAGCCACCGGTTCGCAAATCATTCTGGCTAATTCTTATCATTTGTTTTTACGCCCCGGTCATAAGCGTGTAGAAAAGTTTGGTGGTTTGCACAAATTCATGGCTTGGCAGAAACCAATTCTCACCGACTCTGGTGGCTTTCAAATTTTTAGCTTGGACGATTTGAGAACAATTACTGACGAGGGCGTGTTCTTTAAAGATCATCGCGATGGGCAGGAATATTTTATTGGACCAGCAAAATCGATGGAGATCCAGAATTCACTTGGTGCCGATATCATTATGGCCTTTGATGAATGTGTAAAAAATCCCGCCACTTTTGCTGAAGCAAAAAAGGCCATGGACCGCACACATGATTGGCTGGAAAAATGCGTGAGCACTCACGCAAGAAAAGAAGACCAAGCCTTGTTTGGTATCGTTCAAGGATCTATCTATAAAGATCTGCGCCAAGAGTCAGCAGCAACTGTCACCGCCCACGATTTACCAGGCTTTGCCATTGGTGGTGTGGCAGTCGGAGAAGATCGTACAGCGATTGAAGATATCGTGCTTTTCACTGCACCACTTTTACCGCAAAACAAGCCAAGATACTTGATGGGTGTCGGTACACCTTGGGACATTACTTATGCCATTCGCTGTGGTATCGACATGTTTGATTGTGTTTTGCCCACACGTCTTGCAAGGCATGGTGCCGCATTTACCAGTGAAGGGCGCGTGCAGTTGCGCAATGCGCGTTTTGCTGAAGACGAAAAGCCACTTGAGCCAGGTTGTGATTGTTATACATGTAGTAACCACAGTCGTGCTTATTTGCACCATCTGGTTCGCTTGAAGGAAATGGCCGCGGCCAGTTTGCTTTCCATACACAACATCGTTCATTTGCACAAACAAGCTGAAGCTTGCAGGCACGCAATTTTGCAAGGCCGCTTCAAAGATTACTTTGAAGGATTAGTTCGGCAAGAGAGCTGTCTTAAGGCTTGACGGCGCGAAATTAGCCGTTTTCTTTTCTGATTTCTTCAGCGTCAAGCACTTCTTCTTTTTGCTGTTTGTCTTCGAGCAAAACTGGTTCTTTTTCTTCGATAACAATTTTGGTCGGTGTATCAATCTTGCTTTCCACTGGCTTACCGAATTGTCCTTTGAGGGCATTTAATTCTGCCTCAACATCGGCTTGACCTTCGAAAGTTTTGAACTGCCCTTCCAAAGTACCGCTAGCCATTTCATGCAGAGCGGCAGCTTTTGCTTCACGCTCGGAAACTTTTGTTTCCATTTTTTCCATGACTGACATGGCACCATCGGCGGTGGTCTGCGAAAGAATTTCGTTTGCTTTGCTGGTTGCTTTAGCTGCTTTATCACGAGCAATAAGCACTTGCTTTTTAGTGTAAGCCTTTTGCACTTGCGTTTCTAAATCGGTCAGACGTCCACGCAAAGTTGCAGTTGCTTGTTTTTGTGCTTTCAGTTGCGTTTCCAATTCGGTAACAGCTTGCGCATATTGTTGCTTGCGCTGCAATGCTTGCCGCGCCAAATCATCATTGTTTTGTTGCACAGCCATGGAGGCTCTATTTTGCCAAGTTACGGCTTGGTCCTTATTTTTCTCCAGCTGTTGCTCAAGTTGTTTTTCGGTGGCAATGGCTTGAGCGACTGCTTGTCTGACTTGAATCAAATTAGATTGCAGATCTTGATAGGTCTGCTCAAGCATCATTTCCGGATCTTCAATCTTGCCCATCAAAGAATTGAAGAAGGCGCGTACTAAGGTGAAGAAACGGCTGAACATAGTTGAAACAACTCCTATAACTGACTATCTCGTTTACTTGTCATGACCACTTGTCATGCACGACACAGAGAAAGTTTGATTAAAGTTTAGCAAAGCTGTGTCAAGATAGTTGAGTTATGAAGCAACCGCCGAAAGAAATAATGGCCGCGATGACTACAGCCGGGGATGCTGTTCTTGGCATGGCCATACTTTCCGGCTTTGGTGCCTGGGGTGGATTTTGGCTAGACGAGAAGCTTCACACTACTCCGCTTCTGGCAATTTCGTTATCGCTAATTGGTTTGGGGCTGGGATTGGCGCGCATGGTTGTAAAGGCCATCAAAGCCGACAAGGCCGACACGAATGATTCGTAGGAGCGCGGGCGGGGTGACGCCGCCCCTACTGAGACGCGCCAAATGTTCTGGCTAAATTCATCTGATATGATCCAGACCAAGATTTGATCGGTCACGCTTGACTGACGGATTCATCTCGCTTGCGAGATTTGAATTTATTTCGTCCCTACAAATTTATAGGCAGAGAAACTTAGAAATGCTTGGCAAAAACCTTCACCTCTCCCAATTCGTCAACGATCCAGCTATTAACAACATAAACATCTTGGGTCCGTTGGGTGATGTGCACGTCGACACTTTGATTTTGAGCTGGACTTGTATGGCTGGCATTCTCGCTTTTGCTGCCCTGCTCACACCACGCTTAGTCGTCGAGGGACCTGGTGGCACTGGTCAAGCAATGTTGGAAGGTCTATATAAGTTCGTTGATGATCTGGCACACGGACAAATCGGTCATCTTTACAAGAAATTCTTTCCCTTGATTGCGGCAATATTTATTTTTGTATTAATAGGCAACTTTATTGGTGTCGGCCCTTGGCGAGCCTTCGAGCACATGCCCGGTTGGTTCAAATTACCGGACGGCGAAGCATTTGAAGTTGCTTCACCAACCACCGATTTCAACGTCACTGTTGGCCTGGCATGCATCGCTCTTATCGTCTATTTGGCATCAGGTGTTTGGGTGCATGGTGGCAAGTACATCAAGCTCATGTTGACCAATCCTATTGAATGGCTCGACTTGATAGTTCGCCCATCAACACTGGCTTTGCGACTGATGGTTGTTATCACGGCAGACGAACTTATGCGTAGTGCATTCTTGTTGATGATGCCTGTTTTGCTTCCCACAGGTATCATGGCGTTTGAGCTTTTCATTGGCGTGATTCAAGCCTTCGTCTTTGCTCTATTAACGTCAATTTACATTGGCCTGACCGTAGCAGAGCACCACTGATTTATATTTAAGCCAACAATAGCTTACAAGATCAGCATCATGACTTCTCGAAAGCCGCTATTCATGCGGCTTTCGTCGTATTGTGCCGCAAAATTGGCTTACCATGCCAATTGCCTATATGTAGGTACGGCACTTGCTATAATCTTAAATCGCTTCTGGGATCGCTTCTGGCTGTACGAGCTGGTCGTACCGTGAAGTAAAGGACTTGCGTCATGCCGTCCTTTTGGTAATTAGTATCAAATTTCGTTTTGAAATAGGAGAACCACAGTGGACCCCCAAATCATCGCCCAAGCTGGAACAGCTGTTGATTCTGCAACCTTGATTAAAGCAGCCTCACTCTTAGGAGCAGGTTTTGCTGTTATCGGTGTTTTCGGTCCTGGTATCGGCATCGGTGTTGCCGGATCACGCGCTCTCGAAGGCATGGCCAGACAACCAGAAATGGCCGGCAAGTTGCTCGCTAACGCAATCATCATCGCCGCACTTATGGAAGCTCTCGGTCTTTTGGCATTCGTCGTTGCCATTTTGCTCTATCTCAACGGTACCAAGGTCTAATAAGAGAAAATCATGTTTGAACTAAACGCAACGCTTCCAATATTCATACTCAGCTTTTTGATTTTCATGTATCTCTTAAACGAGATCATGTTGAAACCAGTGGGCCGCGTATTGGAAGCACGTGCTGCCCGAATCAATAGCAATATTGAAGCTGGTAAAAATGCACATGCTGAAGCTGAGAAGTCTTTGAAGCACTACCAAGAACACCTGCACAAGGTGCGCTCGGAAGCTCAAGGCATTATCAACACGGCAGTAGAAGAAGCAAACAAAAAGCGCAATCAAGAATTCGATAAGCTGAGACAAACCAGCAAAACCAAATTGGATGCAGCCAAAGCAGAAATAGCTGCGGAACGCACCATATTGATCGACTCCTTGGTTGCGCAAGAGACCGCATTGGTTCAAGAAATTACCGACAAGCTGATTGGTGAGAAGACAAACGTGTCTTTCGATACAGGAGTCGTTCGCAAAGCGTTGGAGGAAGCCTGCTAATGTTGTTGTTGGCAGCCATTCATAATGAGGGCTCAATCTTGGAGCTATTTTCAAACAACCTTATAAACTGGTTAGTGCTAGTAGGCTTGATTGTCTGGATGTGGAATAAATACATGCCAGCCACTCTTGCACAACGCAAAAATGGCATCGAGTTGGCCTTGCAAAATGCATTAGCTGCTAGGCAAGAAGGTGAAGTCTTCCTGGCTGAGCAAAAGAAAAAGCTGGAGCAAGCCGAAAAAGAATCCGACAAAATTGTTGCAGAAGCAAAGCAAGTGGCTAAGCAAATGAAACAAGAGTTGGAAGCACAAGCCCAAAAAGATCTGGCCGATTTTGCCGTAAGAATTGATCATGACATTGCTACACAAAGGCAAATGGCAATCACTGAACTGAGAGCACAAGCAGCCAAAGCCGCTATTGCCCTGACGGAAAAAGCGTTGCCGGGAGTGATGAATCAAGCAAACTCCACGAAACTGATGGACCAATTTGTAAACCAACTAGATTCCCTAAACTAATTGGAGGACCTGCCGCCAAAATATAACGAGTGCCCCGCAAGCGAGGCGAAGGATAGCGAATGAGCTATCCGCAGCCGAGCGTCAATCAGGCGGAGGAGCCATGGAGGCGACCCAGTGAGTCGCCGGAAACGACGGAGCTTTTATAAAATATGAACACAGAACACTCATCAGTAGCCGCTCGATACGCCGAAGCCATTATGGATTTAGCTCAGGATTTGCCTGGCATGGCAACAGAGACCATTCTGACCAATCTTGTTCAAGTAAACAAAACCATTGCCGAAACTGAGAACCTCTCCAAAGTGTTGGCGCATCCTTCCGTTTCGACAGGCGACAAAAAGCGTATGCTCAATGAATTGTTCGCCGACAAGATAAACGAACTGGCAATGCGATTACTTGAGCTCATGGCAGACAAGCGCCGTCTGGCACTTCTCCTTCCATTGGAAGAAGAGTACAGAAAACTTTTGCGCACTCGCCAAAATATTGTTTCCGCCAGCTTGGTGGCCGCAAGCCAACCAGCAGATCCTTTAGTTGAATCAATTAAACAAAAGCTGTCCACTAAATTGGGCAAGCATGTAGAAATTGATGTCAAAGTCGACAAGTCGCTGATTGGCGGTGCCATTTTGCGCCTTGGCGATCAAGTTATTGATGGCAGTTTGAAAGGCAAACTTGCTTCCATCGAAAAGATTTTTGTTTCCGTTTAGGAGGTTCACAAATACCATGGCTATTAGACCTGATGAAATCACTTCAGTACTGAAAGCACAATTGGAACACTATCGCGCAGAGCTGAGTGTCACCAACGTCGGTACGGTAATTCAAGTGGGTGACGGTATCGCCCGTATCTACGGCATGGAACGCGCCATGGCCGGTGAGCTCGTCGAGTTCGCTGACGAACACAAAACCATGGGAATGGTGCTGAACCTGGAAGAAGACAACGTCGGTGTGGTTATTCTTGGTGAAGGCAGAAAAATCAAAGAGGGCATGACGGTAAAGACCACAGGCCGCATTTCGTCAATTCCAGTTGGCGAAGGATTGCTTGGTCGTGTTGTTGACCCAATCGGAAATCCGCTCGATGGTAAAGGTCCAATTACAGCTGCCGAATATCGTCCAATCGAATTCAAAGCTCCTGGTATCGTTAGCCGTCAATCCGTTTGCGAACCATTGATGACTGGTATCACAGCGATCGACGGTATGATTCCAATCGGACGTGGACAGCGGGAACTTATCATTGGCGACAGACAAACCGGTAAGACCGCTATTGCTATCGATACGATTATCAATCAAAAGAATCAGCCCAATCGCCCAATCTGCGTTTACGTAGCCATTGGTCAAAAAGAATCGAACGTTGCCCGTATCCAAAAGATTTTGGAAGATCGCGGCGCTATGGAATATTCAGTAATCGTCAGTGCTCCGGCAACCGCCGCAGCCGCACTGCAGTTCTTGGCACCATATGCTGGAGCAGCAATCGGCGAATACTTTATGTTCAAGGGTCAACACGCCCTCAACGTATACGATGACTTGTCCAAACACGCTCAAGCTTATCGCGCTATGTCACTTCTGCTTCGTCGCCCACCAGGTCGTGAAGCTTATCCTGGTGACGTGTTCTACTTACACAGCCGCTTGCTCGAGCGCGCATCCAAGCTTTCAGAAAAGCTTGGTGGTGGTTCACTCACAGCTTTGCCAATTATTGAGACACAAGCTGGTGACGTTTCGGCCTACATTCCGACAAACGTTATTTCCATTACAGATGGTCAAATCTTTTTGGAAACAGACTTGTTCTACGCCGGCGTAAGACCAGCTATTAACGCTGGTATCTCGGTTTCCCGTGTAGGTGGTGCAGCCCAAACCAAAGCCATGAAGATGGTGGCAGGTAAATTGCGTCTGGATCTTGCCCAGTTCAGAGAACTGGAAGCCTTTGCCCAATTCGCATCAGACTTGGACAAAGCCACACAAGACCAAATCCGCCGCGGACAAAAACTGATTGAAGTTTTGAAACAGCCACAATATCAGCCGCTCTCATTGGCTCAGCAAGTATCAATGATCTTCGCTGCCAACTCAGGCGTTCTGGATGATGTCGAAAGCAAGGACATCGGCAAGTTCAAGACCGAATGGTTTAAGTATCTTTCCGCTCAAGGCAAAGATATCGAAGCCAAATTGAACAAGGGCGATAAGCCATCCGCTGATGAAGAAAAAGAATTGCGCAATCAACTTGTGAAGTTCAAAGAAAACTTCTTCAAAGTGTAGAAAGGTAAATCACTAGGAAAGTCCAATGGCAAACTTAAAAGCAATCCGCCGCCGTATCAAATCAGTTCAATCGACCCAGAAAATTACTCGGGCGATGCGTCTGGTGGCGGCGGCAAAAGTGCGTAAAGCACAAATGCGAGTTGTTGCAGCTCGCCCCTTCACTTCAAGAGTAATCAAACTCCTGCGCGAAGTGGTGCGCGATACAAATCCAATTGACCTGCAAGAATTGCCGCTTCTCGAACGCAGAAAGAACGTTCAAAAAGTTGGACTGATTGTTATTTCTTCCGATCGCGGTTTGTGCGGTTCATACAATACAACCGTATTCCGCCACGCTCTGGAAAGAATTCAGCAATTAGAAGCAGAGGGTAAGACTCCAGTTTTGATTTGCGTCGGTTTGAAATCAGTGCTTTTCTTCCGTCACGTGAAGATTGAAAAGCTGAAGACATACACATTGCTTCCTGCAGTACCAACCGTAGAAGAAGCAAAATTGATTGCCGATCAAGCTGGCGAATATTACGTCAACGGTACTCTCGATGCAGTGGAAGTAATTGGCACCGACTTTATCTCAATGTTGCGTGCAGAAGTAAAAACAACCAAGTTTTTACCAATTGATCTGCCAGAAGCTGAAGAGCAGGTGGCAATGCAACCGCAAATGTTGTTCGAGCCATCCGTGCTAGAAGTATTGGAAAAGCAATTGCTTCCTAAATACATCGAAAACATGATCTTCCAATCCTTGCTTGAAGCAACAGCATCCGAGCTTGCCGCTCGTATGAACGCCATGAGTAACGCTTCTAAGAACGCTCAAGAGTTGATCAATAACTTGACCTTGGTCTACAACAAAGCGCGTCAGTCAAGCATCACGCAAGAACTGCTAGAAGTCGTCGGCGGAGCCGAGGCCCTCAAAGGCTAAGTTCGAGTTTTATATCAAATATAATTGGTTATAATTGCTGCATGACAAGCAAGAAGATCGATTATCAGTCATCAAGTGTTACTTCGGGAATTTCGCCCGAGGAAGAAGCGGCTGTCTTGGCTGCGGTTTATGCTTATTTAGATCAGGAAGAGCAATCGGTCGAAGATCCAAGTGTTGCAAAAGAAAGTTCTTGGGCGCGCTCTGCACACTTGGAAGTATCTGGCTCTTTCAGAGGAAAACTGACGCGCTCGTTACCTGCCAGCTTGCCAAAAAATTTGTGGCAGGCAATTACGCGGCCGTTTGTGCCGGTTTTAGTATTGTGTTCACTTTCACTTAGTTCTTCTGCGGTTTATGCACAACAGGTTTTTGCGCCGTTACCGGGCAATGATGAGGGGTCTCAGTTCAGACCTGTTTTGCAAGGAAATCATGAGAGGTCCTTCGTCGCTGGTGCACCTCAGGATGACATGGCAAGAAATGTGCCGAAGATGGTTCGAGTTGGGATTGCGCTTGGGCAAGAGGCAATTGAAATTGCAGCACCGGATGGGGCGCAAATTGTCGATCTTGCCACCAAACAAGTGGTAGCAGTTCTACCGAAGGAAAGTGCTTGGGTTTGTCGCACGCAAGCTGATGCGATTTGCTTGCAAAATAAATTCATGCCGGCAATTGCTCATAATGAGAATGAACAATCAAGCAACTACGAAAAAGTTTCTTACACACCGAATTTAACCGTGATCACAGAAGGCGCTGCAACATTGCCAGAACAGATGATGTTGCCTGGCGTTCAAGCAAATTATGCCATCTCCGCACCAAATGATCTGACCGATGGACTGCTGGCAATTAACGGCAAGTTTTATCGCGGCTCTATTGAACTTAGTTGTCGTGAGCTTAACAGCCGTCCGGGTGCCACCACAAAAACACAATCGCAAATTACTCAGACTGGTCAACAAACCACAAATCAAGTTACACCTGATACCACTTTGTCGGCCGACAAAACCATTTCAGCTGACAGTGCAAAGCTCTATGCGATCAACGTCGTTGATTTAGAAGACTATCTTCTTTCCGTCGTTCCTTCGGAAATGCCCAGTCAGTGGCCGCAGGAAGCGCTGAAAGCCCAAGCGATTGCAGCACGTTCTTATGCCCTGGCAAATTTAGGCAAGCACCTGGCTGATGGTTATGATGTCAAAGCCAATACAGAAGATCAGGTATACAGCGGTGTACAATCAGAATCAGACAATTCCAATCTTGCTTGTGCCCAAACAGCAGGCATCATTCTCAAACATCAGGGACAAGTTATTCCTGCATTTTTCCATTCAGGATCAGGCGGCTGGACTGAGGTTTCCGAAAATGTTTGGGGAAATACACTGCCTTTTCTTAAGTCGGTTCCCGATTATGATGATGCCTCGCCGATGGCTTCCTGGACACGAACCTTTGAGCAAGAAAAGTTGATGCAACTTTTGCAGGCAGCACGACTGCCAGCAAACAAAGATCCAAATAAAGATGCCGTTAAAGATGTTTCTCAAATCGGGCAACTTCTTGACGTCACGGTAATCGCGCGTACTCCCACCAATCGTGTAACGCAAGTAAATTTGATTGGCAAGAAGCGAGAAGCGGCAATCAGTGCAGAAGAACTTCGAAAAGTTCTCAAGTTGCCGAGCACCAATTTTAATTTGTCGTTTCAAGACGGCGTTTTTACATTTTCCGGACGTGGTTTCGGGCACGGGCTGGGGCTTTCCCAGTGGGGCGCCAAAGCTCTTGCCGATAATGGTTACAATGCCGCCCAAATTCTCAAGTACTACTATAAAGATGTTGCCTTAGAGTATCGATAATACTTGCCAACAAGACGGGAAAGTATAGTCAGAGGTAATAGTTACAGGTGCGAAATACCTGTAAAATGTCTCTAGTTCTATATTTTCCATTGGGAAACAAGAGAGGAAACCGTGCTAATTTCCATCGCTAGCCAAGTCTTCGCCATCTTTGTGATGTTGGGAATCTTGACTGCAATCATCATTGTCCACGAATGCGGCCACTTTTCCGTGGCACGATTTTTTGGTTTTCAAACACCCGTGTTTGGTTTCGGTTTACCTTTTGGTCCATCATGGACAATTGGCACGCGCTGGGGAACAGAATTCCGCGTGCACGCATGTTTGCTTGGCGGATACGTTGCCATTCCTGAATTAGGTGATGAGTCCAATCAGGAAGAAGCTTTTGGTGTACCTCTCAAACCATTCCGCAAATTTCCCATTTGGCAAAGAGCATTAGTGGCATTTGCCGGTGTTGGCTTCAATATCATTTTTGCTTACATAGTAATGTTCGGTATGTATGCCAGCTTGGGCGAACCAACGCAACCCACAGTTATTTATTCTCTGATCAAATCAAATCCAATTGCCACCGACGCTGGTATCAAAATCAATGACCAGTTGGTGGCAATCAACGAGCACAAAGTTAAAAGCCCGGATGAAGCAGTGCATCTTTTAGTTGCGCACAAACTTGAGCCGGTGAAGATTGAAATTTTGCGTAACGGCCAACCAATTACTTTCAATGTCACGACCAACAAAGATGGTCGGGTCGGCATGGGTCTGGTATCAAAAGGACCTGTGAGCTATCAAAAGATGGAAGGCAACATTTTTGAAATTGCCTGGGCAGCTTTGGTCCGACTTTGGACCTTGACCTACAGTATGGTTGAAGCTCTCGGACAAATGGTCAGTGGGATTTTTAGTGGCGGCGGCGGTGGTGCCGCAGACCCAGGACACAAATTTGGCCTGCAGGACTTGCACGGCGTGCTGGCAGTGATAAAAATTGGCGCTGACATTGCTCAGCAGGACTGGAGCCAGCTCTTTATTTTCACAATCATGATTTCCATGGACCTGGCAATTATCAATTTGTTGCCCTGGCCAGCGCTTGACGGCGGACACTTAGCCTTTATGGCTGTAGAAGCAGTGCGCGGCAGACCAATGGGCGAGAAGTCCCAGGGCGAGCTTGTCAAATGGGGCTTCATAAGTTTAATCGTTCTCATGGCCGTTGTCATGGTGAATGATATAACTGCATTGGTGACCGGCAAATTGGACATGAAGAAGAAGAAGGAAGAACGCCAGGAAAGACCAGCACCGGATGAGACTCCCGCACCAACAACGCCAGGTAATTAGGAAGACGAATTATGCCGCAATACGACTATCGCTGTAAAAGTTGCGATGGATACTTTAGTATCGAACGCTCAATGAATGATTCTGCCGAGCCCGCTTGCACAAGCTGTGGAAGCACTGACGCTACGCGCATTTGGAATATTCAATTTGCCACAACTGAAACACGCAAGGGCGGCGCCAAGCCTCAAGCCCAAGCCGCCCCCCAAGGTCACATGCACCGTGGCGGATGCTGCGGCGGCGGTGCATGCGGCACGTAGACTAACACTCTTTACAGCCGTCCGAGTTACAACCTGACCGGTCGCAACCCGACTGACAAAGATTCACGGCAAGGACAATCGCCATTGTTTGTCCTTGCCGTTTAGGGTATCTCGAAAAACCGTGATAACGTATACGCCGTCAAATATAACCTATAGGTTATCAGCGGAAATTAAAGGGCCCCTTCCAGCGTCAATCAAAGCCGAATCCTTTGCAACCAAGTGATTGGTCGACAAGAAGTTTAATCCTTGGGATTGGATTGATCTAAATCAGGGTTGGCAATAATCGGGTTATTAACATCCGGGTTGGTAATAATCGGGCTAGCGACATCAGGGTTGGTAATAACTGGACTAGCAACATCGGGATTTGTAATAACGGGACTAACAATAGTCTGGCTATGAACAGGCGGCTCGGCTAATTGTCGGCGGATCTTAATTTCGCGGCTTTGCAAATATTCGCCAAGGGTTTGCATGCCTGGAGTTGGTGGACCAACTATTGTCTTGTCCGATTGATCGGTTACTACTTTGACTTTGCCGAACTTGTCGATATAAACGTGAATTTGTTCAGCACCGCAAGTAAATCGCAAATTCTTGCCGTCCATGTAGCTGATACCATCAAAGGTAACTTCCGGAAGCCAATCATGCGATTTGACTTTCTCATTGATCTCCGCTTGATCGATTGCGTTCGTTTTTTCACGAGTCTTTGAATCGTGTGCTTTGTTCAAAGTGTTGATCAGTCCTAAGTCATCTATGACAGCTTTCCAATCATTAGTTTCCAACGACTGTAGAACATCTGTTACAGTCTTGTTTTTCAATTCGGCATGAAACGGATCGTAAAGGTCATTCAACTTCCGCTTTGCCGATAAATAAAGCACTAAATCGTAGCGATGTTGAGCAATAAATTTACCGGGGTCATTTTTGTACTCTTGCTTGATCTGCAAAAGTTCATTGCATTCCTTGCGCAACTTATTCGGCAGACTTTCATCGTCTGCCAATTTCTCAATCAAAGGAGAATACTGATCAAGAAACTGGGTGAGCTTTTCTATTTTGCTTGAATCCATGCTTCAATAGCCACGCTTGCGCAACTGATCTTGTTTAGCTTGATCGTGCGCTTGCATTTGTTGCAAGGCAACTATATGACGAGGGTCATAAGGATAACGTCCGGCAATTTCGTGAAATTTTTTGTAGACGCTGCCAGCATCGGCAGGCAAGTTCAATTTTTCAAGCACGTAAGCCACATTGTAATAAGCACCATCGTATTGGGGATTAAGAGCGACTGCTTCCTGATATTTAGCCAGCGCTGCATTTAAATCTCCCATGGTCTCCAAAGCAGCACCAAGATTTTGAGTTGCTTCAAAACTATTGGGATTGAGTTGAATGGCACGCTCAAACGATAATTTGGCGGAATCCAAATCGCCATCTTCCATTTGATTAATGCCTCTGGCAACAATCGCATCGACTTCCGCCGGATCATATGTCATCGGCGGCTTTTTGCGCGCCTTTGCTTCTCTGCGTAACTGTGTTTCAAGATCGTTTATATGTTTGAGAATATCTTGATTGACTTTCACGAGTGATGCCAATTCCTTGTAGGCTTCCACGGCTTGAATTCTTTGATTTTTAAATTCAAGCGAAACGGCGGTCTTGCGTTTCAGTTCTACAGGATCGACAGGTGGATAGCCTTTTGTCTTCGTGTACTCGGGGCTAATTGCTTCGGTTTGTTTTATTTCCGAAATGCAGCGATCCAGATCACCACGATAATAGCGAAGCTTAGCTAATTCCCAGTGGGCAATTGCCATATTAGAATCGCAAGCTAAGGCTTGACGAAATTCCTTTTCTGCTTCATCCAATCTGGCATCTGCAGCATATATCGTACCAATGTAATAGTGAATTTTAGGATTGGTTGGCACTAATTTTTCAGCAATCAAAAGTTTTTCCAAAGCAACTTCAATATTGGCATCAGCACGTTTATAAATTGCCAATCCCAAATCGCGCTGCGCATCCGGATAATTTGGATTTAGCCTGGTGGCAGTTTCGTAATTTTCAATTGCTCCATCCAAATCGCCAAGTTGCTCTAAGAGTTCACCAAGGTGATAGTAAGCATCCGGGTATTTGGGATCAATTTGTATACACTGCTTGAACAAATTCATCGCTTCTCTGGTCTGTCCAAGTTTCTTTAGCACCAGCGCATAGTTATTTCGACATTGAACAAAATTGTAATCAATGTTGAGTGCCGTACGAAATTCAGGAATAGATGCTTGGTCATCCCCAGATTGCGAGAGCACCAAGGCCAAATAGTGGTGAACTAATTTGTTTTTTGGATCTTTATCCAGCGATTTTTTATAAGCAGCAATTGCTGCCGGGAAATCGCCTGCCTCGTGCAGCCTCATACCCTCATTAAAATACGCCTTTGCCTGATTAGCACGCTGAATATCAAATGGGTTTGGCGCTATCCAAGGCGAATCCTGGGCTGAAACCATCTGGCAGGTAGCAAAAGACAATGTACATAATAGGCTGAAAGCAACAGAGCTCATGAAACGCATGGTACTTATGATTCTCCAGGCAATTAATCGAATTGGACTAGTGGAATTAGCTAACTACTATTTTTCAACCACATTAGTTCCCATAATAACCTCTTTGCTAGATTCTCCGCAGGTTAAAAACGACCGGCATAAATTGCCGGCGTTAATGCGCCAAAGATCCGTAGAGACGACTGAGCCCGGGGTAAGCATAATCCGTTGAGGGCTGGGTGATCCTCCGCTACGAGGCTCGCTTGTCACTTGATGGCTTCTGCTTGGACTGGCGAAGCATTTCTTGACGCATTTCTTCTTCCTGGACAATTCGGCCCAAGTAATTCGATGCCGCCAAGGCTGAAAGCGGTGACACATAATTTTGAGAAGCCCGGATTAACTTACCCGGTGCGTGCCAAGCTTTGGTGCCTACATAGGTCAGTGCGGCTTCCGGAGAGACTGCCGCAAGTTTTGCCAGCCGACCGGTGTTCTCAACCAATGCATTTGGTATATTGTTGAACACTGTCAGCGGTTCATATTTACCGGTATCCGTACGATATTGGGAACGTAAGTCCCGCGAAATCAAGTCTATGTATTGCAAAGCATTGTGAGCATCTTGACCGCGCTCAGTCGCTCTTGCCCATGCAGTCATGCCAGCATCAAACACATCGTTAACTCCGTACTTGGACTTATCGAATGATGGCACAGTGTGCAAACCCTTATCCATGGCATCACACATCTTGTCGGCCAGTCCATTTATACGGTTGTATTCCTCAATACTATTAGGATCTACTTGCTTCCATTGTTTTCCTTCTAAAGCATCAAGTGGAGTTTCGTACTGAAGTTTAATCAGCGATTCATGGATGGCATCCCAATCCTTACGCAGAACTGAGAAGCTCTTGCCGTTTAGGTCTGTGCTATGCCAAGTGTATTTATCACCAGGCAGACCAGCTTCATTTCCATACTTCCGAAATGCTTTTGACATAGCCAACACCAGTGGGTCTGGCGTAATCCCAAGTTTCTCGGCATCGGCTTTTGTGTGAAAGTTGTAAGCCTGATATTCCAATTGAGCAGCACCGCGCATCAAGCGGCTAATGTCCAGATCGTGCACTTCAATTCCAATAGTGTCTCCAGTTTCTTTGTCGATCATGGAGTTTCCATAAACGGAACGATTTTCCAACTTTCCATTTGTGCGCACAGATTGAAGCAACGTGCCCAGTGGTGCCAATCCATGACCGCCGGCAAAAATGTCAGCGGTATTCTCGTTGGCTTGAGCCATGAGTATCTCGTAGAAGAGCTCGCTTTTCATCATTGTTCGGGTACCAGGAATGCCACCAAGCAGAAGAGTCGGAATTTGAACCTCTTCGTCGACTATTCCTGCTTTTTTGAAGCCAGTCTTAACCATGTCTCGCACGAGCGTTTCGCGTTGTTCCTTCGGCAATTCCATGAGCAGCACATAGATGTTGTGTCCCGTTTCGTGTTTGTTGATACTGGTCCAGACAGAGCTTAACTGATTTTCGGCAATATCTTGCACTATGACAGAGCGGTCCGTAACCCCAGGAATGCGAGGAATTGTAAAATTACTTCCTCCTTTGCTATCTCCCACTACATTGATTGGTGCTAAAGCCGGACCAAGTACTTTATGCGATACACCAGCTTTGGAAAGTGCCTTCACAAAAGAATTGTATTCTGCCTGCGAGAAATTGTTCAAATCCAAAGTAAGCGGTTCTTTCATTTGCACCAAGTGACTGGCCATTGTATGAAAGTACAACAAATCATATGCTTGGCGAAGATCAGCCGGTGAGCGAATTTCCTTAACAAGATCTACCAACTGTTTCGTGCTGGCACTATATTCAGGCGGCAACATGGAACCAGCCGCGCGTGACTCATCAGTCACGCTGGATAATGTAGAGATCATGCTATGTCTTCTATCCGCAATTAAAGCGTCTCTAGGCGCCCATCTCTCTTGCAGATCGCGTGCAACTCGTGCCAGTTTTGATAAGTTGTGGGCAGAGAATTCTGAGCCAATTTGTTCTTCCAGTGAATTGTGCTGTTTTGGTGCTGTCGGCGATTTACCAGCAGCAAGCTCAACTCTATTGTCGAGAACATTGTTGTAAGACAATGAAATTGTCGACGCCAATGGTATTTCCTTGCTTCTTAACTTCGCATCGGCAGCCAACTTTCCTTCGAGTGTGTCGATAAATTCACTATATGACTTACCGTCCTTGCCAAATCTATGAAAGTTCTCTTTAGAAATTGTATCGTTGACATGGTTCATGTACTCACTGACACGTTCAAGTTTTTGTTCGTGCGTGAGATTCTCGGCCGGTTCCGGTTTAGCAAAAATAGCTTTTGTACCACCAACAATTTTATCTACGCCCCAATTAGCAAAACCGCCAGCGGCAAGACCAATAGTTGAATCAACGACAAATTCGGATTGCGCATGTCCCATTCTTTTGGCTACATGATCAATTGTCTTTAAGTCGCGTGCAGTCGTTGCAGAGGACAATGCATCCCAAGTTGGCTTGAGTGCGTCTTTGACAAAAGTAGCAGCCAATATGCCACCAACTGCCATTTTCACCGCCGCTGGTGCGGGCGCCAAACATCTCAAACCAACAGTAAATGCACCGGCACATACTGCTTTCTGCCCAGTTTCCGGCAGCTTGGTTGTGACAGCTTCCGTAAAATCTTTGGAAAGATTGCTCACTGCATATCGCGTTCCCAAACCTAAAACAGTTCCGTAACGCGCAGCCAAATTGTTTTCAACTGCTCTCTCTAAGGCTTTGTCGCTCTTGCGTGCAAATGCCCGATTCTCTTCAATAATTTTTGCTGCAACTTTTGATTCGAAACTTTGCTCGGCTGGAAACATCAGCCATTTATCCGTCTCTTTCAATTGATTTTTGTTGTCACTACTTCCAAAAACCCCAACGTTGCTTTTACTCGAACCTATCTCTTCAGTGCCTTCGCTCATATTTATACGCTCCGTCGCCTTTCGGCTCCTCCGCTACTCTAAACGCTCTGCTGCGGACAGCTCCTCGCTGTCCTTCGCTCGCTGTGTACCATTTCTATCTGTATTCTCCATCGCCTTCCGGCTTTTTAAGCGTTACCTCAGCCATCGCCTTGTCGCTTTCTTTCTCTTGTTTTCTATGTAAAGAAGATTAAGACTGTTAATGTTCTTTGTCGATTAAAACGGAGGCGCTCACAGTGGTGGAATCACGACTGAAATCTGAAGATCTAATCTAGCTCGTCAAGCACGTAGAATGTAGTTACAACAGATTCCAACATTTAGGCGTCAAAAGGCACAGGTCGTCAGGCGGTTGGCTGGCAAGACCTAATTCCTAAAGATTCAGATGGAGCGTGCAAAAAAATGAACGAAGCAGTAAAAGACCGGATTTATGGAGCCATTCTTGGCTCAGCTTGCGCCAACTCGCTTGGCGGCAGTTGCATAGGTCTAAATCGCAAAGAAATTTGTACCGCAGTTGGCGCACGCGGACTGAAGGACTTCAGCCCCGGACTTTTGCGCAGCTTTTTGCCGGATCATGTACCCGGCACCATTCTGGCCGATACTTATTTGGCAATGGCTCTAGCCGAATCCTTGATTGCCAACAAAGGAAATTTTAGTCAGGCGGATCTCAAGGCGCGCTTCGCGCATTTGCTGGAGGATCCAGCATTTCTCAAATCCGCGCCAGGCGCACTTTGCCTTTCGGCTCTGCGCCGCATGGCTGACAACGAAGAACCATTAGATGACCATAGTGCAGAGGCCGTACATGATTCTGCCGCAGTGCGTGCTTACCCAATTGGTTGTTTGCCAAACAAGTTTAATTTGAAAGAGATTGCCGTCGGACAAACCAAGCTCACTCATGCAGATGGACGCGTTCAAGCTGCGGCTGCCGTTTTGGCAAACTCAGTGCATGGATTTATCAACGGCAAGCGCTTGGATAATGAAGCCGAGGTACGAAATTATGTACGCGAGAATTATCAGCTAGCAAGCCAAATTGATGAACGATTTGCCGAAGCCTGGGACGACGTTGCACCAGATCTCGACTATGCAAGACCGGCTCACGAACTTCCTTATTCGGTTATCAATGTCGAAGCGGATGTATCGGAAGGTGTGCCAACTTCAGTGGGGATTTTCTTGATCTTCCGCCATAGTTTGGAAGAGGCAATTAGCCAAGCGGCCTCATCCGGTGGAGACACAGATACTGCCGCCGCCGTAGTTGGCGCATTGTCCGGCGCTTACCACGGCGCATCCGCCATTCCTGAGCGCTGGTTAGCCAAAATTGCCGAGCGCAAGCGCTTAGAAGATATTGCCGAAGGACTTTGCAAGCTTTGGTAAAGTAGTTGCGAGGACTAGAAAAATCAGCCCCGAGGATATAAAGTAGTCGTCCGCATGAACATATAGCGTGAACATATAAAAGGATGAGGTTAATGACAACTCAGCAACTAGAAAGCGTACTTGAAGGAAACAAGCCCATGTTGGCAGACAAAGTAGCAATCATTACAGGTTCAGGCCGAGGAATCGGCAAAGCAATTGCTCAGGCAATGGTCCAGCAAGGTGCCAAAGTTGTAATCACGGATATCAACGAAGAGCTCTGCCAAACCACCGCTAAAGAATTGAAAGAAGGCGGCGGTGAGGTAATTGGCGTTCCTTGCAACGTGACAATTTCCGACACAATTGAAAAGATGGTCGAAACAGTGATCAAGACGTGGGGACGCATCGACATTTTGGTAAACAATGCCGGTATCACACGCGACGACTTATTTATTCGCATGACGGAAGATCAATGGCAGGCTGTGATTGATACAAATTTGACCTCGGCTTTCAAAGTCACCAAGCCAGTGATCAAAGTAATGTCCAAGCAACGTTTTGGTCGCATTATCAACATCGCCTCAACAACCGGCGTGCATGGCAATTTTGGTCAAGCAAACTATGCAGCCGCAAAAGCCGGCTTGATTGGTTTCACCAAGACTTTGGCTCGCGAATATGCCAGCCGCAATATCACCTGTAACGCTGTAGCCCCAGGTTTTATTGAGACCGACATGACCAAAGCCCTAGGTGAAGAGAAAATAAGCAAAGTGGTCGAGCATATTCCGCTGGGCCGCATGGGACAACCGCAAGATATTGCTAAAGCCGTTATGTTCTTTGCCGGACCTGGCGAATACGTCACTGGTCAAGTGCTGAAAGTAGACGGCGGGCTTTACATTTAGTCCTGCTAATTTTTCCCTCGAAAGACGGCTAGAAATTAGCTTGAAAAGTTCTTAGCGAACATTTCAAAACATTGCCGTTCCTCGAGCCAAAGATGATAGCAAGCGTGTTATCCTATTTAATTCTGGTGCTCAGGTATCAGCGTCGTCTGCACTTCGTATTTGACCTATTAGGGGGTATTTAGGACCATGGATGAAAAGGAAGCCTTCGAGCGAGTAAAGAAGGTAGCCGTCGCTCAACTCAACGTTAACGGTGACGAAGTTACTATGGAAGCAAGCTTCACCCAGGACCTAGGCGCCGATTCTCTCGACACCGTCGAGTTGGTGATGGCTCTTGAGGAAGAATTCGGAATGGAAATTCCGGACGAAGATGCCGAAAAGATCACAACAGTTGGCGAAGCCGTTAAATACATCGCCGCTCATCTCTAAGCAAAAGCTAAGTCATCGGCCAGGATGTACAAATGAATAAACAGCGTGTTGTTGTCACCGGCATCGGGGCAGTCACATCTCTTGGTATTGGCAAGGATGACTTTTGGTCAGCAATAGTGTCCGGACGTTCGGGTGTATCCCGAGTGACTGGCATCGATCCTAAATATGAATCTGCGTGCAAAATTGGCGCGCAGATTCATGATTTTGATCCATTAAAATTCATGGAGCCAAAACAAGCCAAGCGAATGGACAGGTTCATTCAGCTCGGTGTTGCTGCCAGTAAGTTAGCCGTTGAAGACGCCAAGCTTGATATGGCCCAAGAAGATTCAAATCGCGTCGGCGTGATGGTCGGATCAGCCGCCGGTGGTTTTGCCACTTTTGAAGCACAACACAATATCTTGCTTACCCGTGGTGCAAGTCGTCTGTCACCATTTACGGTGCCAATGATTATTGTCAACATGCCGGCTGGTTGGATATCGATTATTCATGGGGCAAACGGACCAAATTCTTGCGCAGTAACCGCTTGTGCAACATCGGCACATTGTCTTGGCGATGCATTTAGAATTATTGCCCGCGGTGAAGCAGACGTTATGTTTGCTGGTGGCACGGAAGCGGTTTTAACACCAGTGGCAATTGCCGCATTTGCTGCCGCTCGTACTTTATCCACTCGCAATGACGAGCCGGAAAAGGCTAGCCGTCCATTTGACAAAGACCGCGATGGTTTTGTCATGGCAGAAGGTGCCGCTGTTTTGATGCTGGAATCGCTTGAGCATGCGCAAGCACGTGGTGCTCATATTTATGCCGAAATTGTTGGCTTTGGATCATCTGCCGATGCCCACGATATCGTACAGCCCTGTGCCAACGGACGCGGTGCCACCATGGCAATGAAACTGGCTCTGGAAGACGCTGGATTGAAGCCGGAACAAGTTGATTATGTCAATGCACACGGCACGTCGACACCGCTTGGCGATAAAGCCGAGACTGGTGCGATCAAACAAGTTTTTGGCGAACACGCAACCTCGCACAAGTTGAAAGTCTCATCGACTAAATCTATGAGTGGTCACCTACTTGGTGCCGCCGGAGCAATCGAAGCTGCCGTTTGTGTCCTGGCAATTGAAAATTCCATATTGCCACCAACAATCAACTTGGATAATCCTGATCCGGAATGCGACCTTGATTATGTTCCCCACACAGCTCGCAAGAACGTCAATATTGATGTGGCTATTTCCAACAGCTTTGGCTTCGGTGGCCATAATGCTTGTCTGGCCTTCAAAAAGTTCAAACAATAATTCGGAGTGCGATGAAAGAGCTAATCGGCAAATCAATCTCCAAATTACAAGAACTTCTGGCCAGCAAGCAAGTAAAAGCCAAAGAAGTTTGTGACGCACACCTCAATCATATTGACCGCCTCGACAAAGAAATTTTTGCCTTCAATACTGTCACTCATGGCTTGGCAAGAAAGCAAGCCGAATTAGTTGATCAACAAATTGCCGCAGGCGATAAGCTGGGAAAACTGGCAGGAATTCCCATTGCTCTGAAAGACAATATTTGTCTGCAAGGATATCCAACCACTTGCTCAAGTAAAATCCTGGCTAATTTCATGCCACCATATGATGCCACCGTGACAAAACGTTTGTTTGAACAAGGGGCAGTTTGCGTCGGCAAAACAAACATGGATGAGTTTGCCATGGGCTCATCGACAGAAAATTCCGCGTTCAAACCCACTCTCAATCCCTGGAGTTTGATGGGCAATGGCAATAAGAAATTAGTACCAGGCGGTTCATCGGGGGGGTCTACCGCATCAGTGGCTGCCGGATTCTCCACAGTGGCATTAGGCTCAGATACTGGCGGATCTATTAGACAGCCCGCTTCGTTTTGTGGTGTGGTGGGCATGAAGCCGACCTATGGACTGGTATCACGCTTTGGCTTGGTGGCTTTTGCCTCTAGTCTCGATCAAATTGGTCCGCTTGGACGCACAACCGAAGATGTAGCAATTACACTGTCTGCGATTGCCGGACATGATTCACATGACTCGACTTCACTGCCTGAGCCGAAAGTAGATTTTTTGTCAGATCTCAAAAAGCCTATTAAAGGCTTGCGCCTAGGAATTATCTCAGAACTTCTCGGTGAAGGTATAGAGGCTGAGATTCAAGAGGCTATCAAAAAGGCAATTGAGACTTATCGCAGCTTAGGTGCCAAATGCGATCAAGTCTCCATGCCTAATTTGAAACACGCTTTGCCTGTCTATTACATAATTGCCACGGCAGAGGCCTCTGCCAATCTTGCCCGCTATGATGGCGTCAGATATGGCTTGCGTGATAAAGAATCAAAAGACGTTCTTTCCATGTACTACAAGACTCGACAAGCCGGTTTTGGCGCAGAAGTAAAACGCCGGATTATGCTTGGCACGTTTGCCTTGAGTACAGGATATTACGATGCCTATTACAAAAAGGCCCAACAAGTCAGACAATTGATCAAAAACGAATTTGATCAAGCATTCCAAAAATTTGATTTGCTCATTTGTCCGACTTCACCATCCGTGGCTTTCGAGTTTGGTGCCAAAACATCCGACCCACTAAGCATGTATTTATCCGATATTGCCACCATACCAGCCAATCTTGCTGGCATTCCGGCAGTATCTTTGCCCTGCAGTTTTGACAAACAAGGTTTACCAATTGGTTTACAACTGATGGGACCAGCCTTGTCTGATGCAAAACTTTTACAAGCCGCTTTCGCATTTGAAAGTACGACCAATTTTGATAATCAACCACCACCGGCATTATTGACAAAAGTGTAGTCACTTTTATGATACACCGGCAACATTTTGGAGACCATTGAAGGAGAAAATCCAATGAAGACTAAATACTTATTCCTAGCACTAACGGTGGTGGCACTAAATGCACCTGCCAGTTTGGCCGGCCCAAATGATTTCTTTGGCGGCGGCGCGCAACTACCAGGTGGCCCTCCCGGTGGCACAGACCCAGGTGCCGGCTATACACCACCACCAGGTGGATCTGGTGCAGGACGTCCAGATTTTACCGATGACGAAAAGCGCATGCGTCGCAAATACAAGGCGCAAGTAAAGCACGTCAAAGAAATAATTGCCAAAGGCACCAACATGATTAAGGATGGCGAAAAACGCCATGACCCAAAGGCTATCAAAAAAGGCAAGATTTTCAAGGAAATTGGCCAGAAGCAATTAGCCGAATTGGAAGCCAACAATCCTTTCCCAACTCCGCAACAGTTGATGGAAGAGAAAGACAAAGAGAAAGCCAAAGCTGCTAATAAGTGAGGTCCTGTGCAAGTTTGTATAATTGGAGCTGGCAACGTAGGCTCGGCTCTTCTATTTCCCTTGGCCTATAACAAGCTTGTTGACGAAGTGCTTGTGATAAACAGAAGCAAGGACGCAGCCATGGCCGCCATCATGGATGTAGCCAGTGCTTGCCCACAAGATGCCAGAAAGATTTCTTACGCAGAACCAAGCCGCATCAAAGAATCCGATATCGTCGTTTTCACAGCCGGCGTCAAGATGCGGGGACAAACTGCCGAAACAGTCTTCGGTCCAAATTTAGAGATGGCCAAATCAATAGCCGATGCAGGCCCACTCAAACCATCAGCAATATGCATTCTCGTCTCCACACCAATCGATCACCTGGCACCGGCACTGCAAAAGTATCTCAATTTCCCAGCCAATCAGGTAATTGGCTTTGGTGGCGACTTAGATACAAATAGATTGAAATGTGTTTTGCAAAACCACGGGCAAAGCACCAAGCAAGTACACGTCGTCGGCGAGCACGGTGGCAATGCTGTTGCCGTTTATCCAGATGAGGCCAACTACGAAACTATTACAAACGATCTGCGCACCTTCTGGTCGAAACTAGCCAAACATTCCACCGTTGAGCCACGCAATTTGGCCACCGCCGATCAAGTAAGCCTCCTCATCGATAGCATTTGTACCGACTCTAAAAATGTACACTACGTTTGCGGCTACCATCCCGAGCACAAAATGTACTTAACTTGGCCATTTAAAATCGGAAGCGAAGGCACAGAAGAGGCTGTCAAAGTTCCTCTTGGTCCCCAAGCGACAAAAGACCTAGAGCGTGTTGTTGCCTATCGCTCTAATTCGGCTTTTGCACTGGCCTAATTTGCACCACCTTACTTTGTCGATTAGCTCGTCGTCGAAGTTGCGCCTAAAGCTATTGTCCTTTAGAGGATTTTTCTTCTTCTTCGAGAGTGGCGAGGACGGCTGTGAACATGTCGACTAGGAATGGATCGAATTGACGGCCTGCGCCTTTACGTAATTCTTTAATTGCATCTTCACCAGATAAAGCTTTGCGCCAGGGGCGATCGGAAATTAGGGCGTGATAAGCATCGACAATAGCAACAATTCTTGAGGCAAGCGGGATTTGTTCGCCTTTAAGTCCATGAGGGTAGCCTGTACCATCCCAGAATTCGTGGTGATATTCTAAAATGTCGCAAACGTCTTTCAATTCACGTACGGGTCGGAGCAATTGCGCACCAAGCGATGGATGACGTTTGATCATTTCCATTTCTTCTGGTGTGACTTCGCTTTCCTTATTTAAAATTGGCTCTGGCACGGCAAGAATTCCCACATCGTGCAATAGTGAGGCCACACGGATGTGTTCCACTTCCGATCCAGCAAGTCCTAATACTTTAGCCAGTAATTCTGCAAATCTGGCCGTCTCTAAATGATGTACTTTGTTGTATTCGGATTTATCGTAAAGTTTTTGGGCAAGTGCCTTGACCATTTGCACCGCCTCGGGCGACGCAGGCGGTGGCTCGTCTATTGCTGGCTGATTGCCTGGTGAGTGTACAACTGGTTGACCATTTTCGTCGAATTTCAAAGTCTCACCACGAGCAATGTTTATTGAAACGACATTTGGTGGCAAGACTGGTGAAGAAGAAGATGATGATGATTCGGCTGTCGGGGGGTTAGGCTTAGCTTCTGACATACCTTCAGTAATACTTGCCTCAAGCGGCGATACCGGCTTTGCCTCAGTCTTGCCGGAAGCAGTAACATTTTCTTCAATGAATTTTGAAAACGTAAGATCAGATGCCAAATGAACTTGGTTGCGTCCCAAGCGTTTGGACATATACATGGCGCGGTCAGCAAGCTCAAGCAACTCTTGCTGAGTTTTTGCATCGTCAGGGTAGCTCGCCACACCAAAACTTGCTGAGACAACAATTTCGCTTTTGTCATAGCGAACATTTTCGGCTGCCAAATTCTTGCGAATACGTTCTGCCAGTACAAGGGCGCCCTCTTGATGCACTTCGGGAAGAACAATCAAAAATTCTTCGCCACCATATCGCGCTGGGATGTCCACATCACGGCAATCTCGCCTGATCATGCGGCCAACATATTTCAACACCGCATCGCCTGCCTGGTGTCCGTATTTGTCATTGGTCGACTTGAAGTAATCGATATCGAGCAAAATTATCGATAGGTTGCGAGAATAACGCTCAGCTTGACGCAATTGCTCAGCCAAACGTTCCTGCGCTGCACGGTGATTATAAAGCCCTGTCAAACCATCGGTAGTTGCTTGACGCTGAACGCAAGCATACAATCGCGAATTAGTCACACCACTGGCTACCTGATCTGCAACTTGCTTGAAGAAATTCACATTGTCTTGGCTCCAATGAGCTTCGTTCTCGCACTTGTGACCACCAAGAATGCCTAACAATTTTTCTTCATACGTCACCGGCACATAAAACAAAGCACGCACGTGATGACCAAGAAGCGGTCCTCTGACAAATGGCTCAGGCAGCCGTTCTCGCGAAACATCGCTTACAAACACACAAGAGTCACCGGCAAAATATTCTTTGAAAGTTTCCAGCACTGCCAAATCAATGTCCTTCGGCTTAAGGCTGTAGTGCTCGTTGCGCGCATATTCAGCCCGGACAAAATCTTCACTTTCTTCGGCTGGCAATACTAAGAAACAACAATCAAGCGAATAATAATCGGCAAGCGCTTCCAGTGCTTCTTTTACATTATCCTGTATGTTGAACGAGCGACGAATAGTATTGGAGATGCGATGCAAAAGTTGGTCTTGCCCCAGTCTCTTTTCCGCCTCGAGCTTACGCTGCTCAAGTTCCGTCTTAACTTTGAGAAGATCTTGCTTGTCGCGCTCCGAAACCTGGCGAGCCCTGGATGCCTCTTCATGAGCCGTTTCCAGCTTGTGCGAATAAGCATCAAGCAATTCAAGTTGAACCGACAAATCGCGCTCGGCAGTGTGATGACGCAACAAAGTTTTTACACGTGCAGATAATTCCGCTTCCAAAGACGACTGAAACACACAATCATCGGCACCAGCATTCAGACCCTCAACCTTTTGTTCCGGATTATCATCTGAAATGATCAAAATAATTGGAATATGTTGCCAGGCTTGTTTGGCTCTGATTTCCTTACACAAACTTCCACCTGATGCAGATTGCATTTGACCTTCTAGGATAATCAAATCAACCGCATCAGCTTCCAAATGCTCAAGCACCTTTTGACTTGAGTCCACCTCTGTGACGCGATACGTATCGGAAAGCGCTCGCACATAACGTCTGCGCACTGCACGATCGGCATGGGCTATCAAAACACGCTCGCATTCACCCGGAAGAATGCCTTTGGCTTTCTCTTGCGTCGCTTGTTCTTGTTTCGGCTGACCGAGAGCATTACCTGATTGCTTAGCGCCTTCTTTTGTGATTGGCACCAAACTGGCAATCAGCTTTGCTTGATTGGCAGCAAAATCCATAAGCTCAGCAATTTCCTCAGGTGTGACCTGCTTGGTCTCATCCAAAATAACTGCACGAATTAAACCAACAACAATTTGTCTGCCTTCTTGTTCGGAGTCACGATCAATTACAGGCACAATTAAATAAGGCAAACCATGCGCGCTGGAAGCACCAAGAAATGCATGACCGAGAAATGGCTTTTGAGTTTGCTTGACCTTTTGTGCCACCAAAGTATGTGCCACCGAAAGCGGTTGCTTTTGCTCATCGAGCAACGACTCGAAAATATGTGAGTCACTTGCAGAATCTGCCTGAAAGGCCGCTACATTTTGCACTGAATGGCCTTGCACCAGGTCAATCAAACAAATGTCATAACCGAGCACATCCAATAGGTGACGACGCACGGCATCAAGAAGCTCTCGCTCATGCTGAAGTCTGCCTTGCGTATCATTATCGTGCGCTCGTGCCACCAAAATCACCCATATCAGGCTACTTGACCATATACATTGAGCACCGGGTCTTACAGGTGAGTCTAACAGAATAGTGAGATTATACTCAAATCTTCTTGATATCCAATTTTTTTTCGCGACAGAACTAAAGAGAAGTACACTTGATATGAATTGGAACTGAGACCTTGATATTCCGTGCCAAAGCTAGTTGAATCATTGTTTTCCCCCAGCACATTTATGCCTCACGGCTTTTGTTTAAGCTGGGATCCGCCACTATTGTTTGCTTTGATTGCTTCCAATTTGGGCATTGCCATTGCATATTTTGCCATTCCAATTGCGCTTTATCATTTCATCCGCAAGCGACGAGACGTACCTTATCCTTGGATGTTCAGGCTCTTTGCCATGTTTATCGTCGCCTGCGGTCTGACGCACCTCATGCAAATCTGGACCCTTTATCAACCAGTCTATTGGTTGGAGTCTTGCATCGATGCGTACACAGCATTAATTTCCTTGTTGACAGCAGCCTTGCTCTGGCCCTTGATTCCCAAGGCCCTGGCATTGCGCTCACCAGCTGAGTTGGAGCAAGCAAATGCACAGTTAGCTCGCGTAAATTCCGAGTTGCAAATAGCACGTGACAAGGCTTTGGAATCATCAAACTTAAAATCGGCATTTGTCGCCAACATTAGTCATGAGTTACGAACCCCGCTTTCCGGAATTATAGGCATGACGGAACTTTTGCTTGCCACGCGCATGACGGAAGAGCAGCAGGAACTTGCCGATGCAACTTTCGAATCCGCCCAATCACTTCTGGCCATCGTCAACGACATTTTGGACTTGTCCAAAATTGAAGCTGGCAAGATGGAACTTGAATCGATTGAGTTAAACCCCTCGTCCCTGCTCACAGAGTCAATCCAAGTAATTGCCAATAGCGCGAAGAAAAAGCACTTGCGCCTGACAACCGATATCGATGGCAACCTGCCTGAAAAGGTTTACGGCGATTCCGTGCGCATCGAACAGGTTCTAATTAATCTGCTTTCCAACGCTGTGAAATTTACAGACGAAGGCGGCATAGCAGCGTCAGCTTACTTAGAATCCTCAGACAAAGAATTCGCAACCGTAAAATATTCCGTCACCGATACAGGCATTGGCATAAGCGCAAGCGAAGCTCAATATTTGTTCTTGCCATTTTCCCAAGCAGATACTTCAACCACTCGCAAGTATGGTGGCACAGGTCTTGGACTTGCCATTGGTAAGCGATTAGTTGAATTGATGGGCGGCAAAATTGGATTCATTTCGAACAAAGGAAGAGGATCAATATTTTGGTTTACTATTCCTTATCGACTTGAGCCGAGAGAACCAATTCACCGAATCAAGCAGGTCGTATCGCCACCACAGACGGTGCTAGCCTCAAAGACAGTATTAGTTATAGAAGATAATGTCGTTTTGTCTGCACTGGCCCAAAAGCAGTTGGAGAAGCTAGGGGCAAAGCCACTCTGCGTTGCCACCGCACAAGAAGCGTGGGACACACTGAACAATCAACCAGTGGATCTTGTTCTCATGGACTGCCATCTGCCGAACATTGATGGGTTTGAGGCAACAAGAAAAATTCGGGAAGACGAAAAGAAAACGGGCTCGCACATTCCAATTGTAGCTCTGACAGCAGGCGCTATGATTGGCGATCCAGAAAAGTGTTTGGAATCAGGCATGGATGATTACTTGAGCAAACCATACACGATTGCTCAGCTGGAAGAAAAACTCAAGCTCTGGTTAAGCAATTAAGCGAAGAACTTGCGCCACCACATTTGGAACATCAGCAAAGTCCATAGTTCTTTGCGCCGGTCGTAGTGTTCATTATCGTGTTCAGCCAAGAGTTGCTTGATTTGTTCTGGCTTAAAGATGCCTTGTTTTTTAAGGAAGGGCTCAGACATCAACTCATTAACTTGCGGACGGAATTCTTGCCTCAACCATCTAGCAACCGGAATACCAAAACCTTTTTTCGGACGGTTAAGAATGCGGTCTGGCAAATATGGCGCCATTGCTTTCTTGAGCAAGTATTTTGTTTTCAGTCCTCTTACTTTGAGAGAAGATGGCAGAGAAACGGCAAACTCAACGAGTGGATAGGCTAAGAATGGTAAACGTACTTCTAGTGAAGCTGCCATGGAGGCACGATCAGATTTGACCAAAAGATCTTCCGGCAAATAAGTCGTCATATCCGTATGCATGATTTGAGCAATGACGTCTTTAGCTTTGCCACCATTTGCTTGAACTTGTGGATAAATTTCGGAATCTTGCCTCAGCCTGTAATGCTCAGGGGCAATCAGCTCTTCTTGTTTTTCCGGCGGAATGGACCCCATCCAACGGAAATGTCTCAAGACTGGTTCTTGATCGACTGCAGAAATAAAACGCTTAGCCTTATAGTCCACACTGAGATTATTGAAAGAAACAGGTAAGCCAGCAATTGCCGGTTCCAATACGCCTGAGCGTAAGGCTTTCGGTATCATCTGCCAAATATTGGCCAATCTGTGAGCTTGGTAAGTCGGATAACCACCAAACAGCTCGTCGCCGCCCTCACCAGAAAGTGCAACCGTCACATGTTCTTTTGTCATCTTGGACAAAAAATATGTCGGGACAATTGAGGCATCTGCCATGGGCTCATCAAGTACTTTCCAAAGATCTTCCATGGTGGCAAGCGCCATTTCGGCAGAGAACACTGCCACATGGTGATCACAGCCAACTCTTTGGGCAACAGCTTCTGCATATTCACTTTCATCGAAAGAACGATCAGCAAAACCAATTGAAAATGTCTTGAGCGGTTCGTTTAAATGCCTTTGGGCAAGGGCAGCAATACTGGATGAATCAACACCACCAGAAAGAAACACTCCCAATGGTACATCTGAAATCAAGCGCAGCTTAGTCGAGCGATCAAGCAATTCGACCAACTTTTCTTCGGCATCGCCCTCCGATAATTTCTCGTTACCGTTTTTATTGTAGGGACTCCAATAAGATTGAGTTTTGATTTGACCTTTTTCTGCCAGCAAGAAATGGGCCGGCATAAGTTTGTTTATGCCTTTGAAAATCGAATTTGGTGCAGGCACATATTCCAATGCCAAATACTTTTGCATTGATGCCGGGTCTAATTCTTTTTTCGTGCTCGGATGCGCCAAGAGCACTTTTATTTCCGAGCCAAAAATCAATTTGCCATCGAATACGCCCCAATGAAGCGGCTTTTCACCTAAGCGGTCACGGGCAATGAAAAGTCGTTCTTTATTGCTGTCCCACAAGGCAAAAGCAAACATGCCTTCTAAATGTTGCAGACAATCGACGCCATATTCTTCGTACAAATGCACAATTGCTTCTGTATCGGAATTTGTTTTAAAGGTATGGCCTTTGGCAATGAGCTTTACGCGCAGCTCTTGAAAGTTGTAAATCTCACCGTTAAAGACAATCCAAATTGACCCATCTTCATTGGAAATTGGTTGGTGCCCAGTCGTCAAATCAATAATTGACAAACGCGTCATCGACAAAGCCACCGGTCCGAGGATCATGCCACCATGATCGTCAGGTCCACGATGATGAATGGAAGCGCACATCGAGTTCAGAATCGATTGATTTGGATCGAGGTGACGGCCGCTTAAATCTAGGTAACCAGCTATTCCACACATTATATAAACGCTCCGTCGCCTATCGGCTCCTCCGCGTGACCAGACGCGTCACTTCGCACCGCTCCTCGCGGTGCTGCGTTTTGCTGTATCTCGTCATGGATGTAATTCATACGCTCCGTCGCCTATCGGCTCCTCCGCGTGACTAGATGACAATACCATAGGGCTATAAAATATACTTGTGAGCAGACTTAACCCTTCTAAACCGACTTTGAGCCCTGCTTATCCGCAGGAATTTTATGCGCAGGACACCTTGACGGTTGCCCGGGCGCTGGTGGGCGCCACGCTTTGCCGGAAGCTGGCAGACGGGACTATTTTGCAAGGACCAATCGTTGAGGTTGAGGCTTACACCCAAGACGATCCGGCTTGTCATGCGGCTCGCGGCAAAACGCCCCGTTGTGCAGTCATGTTTGGCCCGCCGGGCTTTGCTTACGTTTACTTCATCTATGGCATGTACTATTGCTTGAACGTGGTGACAGAGGCAGAAGGCACCCCAGGGGCGGTGCTAATTCGCGCTGTAGGTGCCGAGGGCACCAATGGCCCAGGCAAGCTTTGTCGAGAGTGGCAAATTGATTTTGCTCAAAATGGTGCAAGCCTGCTTAAGCCAAATTCAGAATTATGGATTGCACCTGGAGCCCCAGTAACCGAGAATCAAATTGGTATCTCCGAGCGCATTGGCATTTCGCAAGCGCAAGAACATCAATGGCGCTTTTTCCTCAAGGGTAATCCCAGCGTCACCAAACATCCAAACAACAAGTCAAAAACTAACAAGCAGAAGCAGGAAAGAAAACGCACATGATCAATTGGCGCTGGCTAATAACTATTGCTTGGATGGTCGTGATCTACATTTTTTCTGATGCACCACATTCAAGTCAATTTACCGAACACTACTTCGGCATTCTCAATATTCCCCTGCGTAAACTGGGACATTTATCCGAATATGCAATTTTGTTCTGGTTATGCAACTGGAGTCTTCTTGGCCATAAGGCGTTTGCGCAAAAGACAAAAACGCAGGCGGCGAAATTTGTCCGATTAATCGCCTTTGTATTGACGCTTGGTTATGCAATCACAGATGAATGGCACCAATCCTATGTTCCCGGACGCTCAGCCACAATCGGAGATGTTGCCGTTGATGCATTCGGTGCCGCAATTGCTTGGGGTATTTTGATAATCAGAAACTTAGTAATGCAAAAACTTTGCCAGGGCAAAACCGCCGGCAAGCCCTAGGGCTGAAACCAAAGCAATCAAGGAAAAGATAATTGGTGGCGTCAATTGAATTTTGGAATTTGAATTAAATCTAGCCCGCTGCTTGCGCAAATAAGCTTGAGCTTCATCGGAAACTGATCCGTAAATACGTTCCGGATCCCAATTGCCAGCCAAGATTTTGGAAAGCTTGAGACATTCATCCGGCGTGAGAGCAATTGATGACGAAGGCGGTGTACCGAGCCTACGCTTCACAGAAAGCAAAAGTCGCTCCGACTCACCACGCTTTAAAACCACAAGAAATCCTGATTGTGTATCGACAACCCGCTCATGCGTGGTTGGCGATTGCCAAATCATACTAGGGTCAAGATCGTGGGCATCAAAAATACCACCTGAACCATCACTGAAAAACGAAGATGGTTCAGGTTCGCGTTTATCGTCGGGGTACTGCATTAGAGATATTCACGCAGTCTTGATGAACGTCCTGGCTGTCTGAGTTTTCTCAGAGCCTTGAACTCTATTTGACGTACACGCTCACGCGTTACAGCAAACAGTTGTCCAACTTCTTCCAAAGTGCGTTGACGTCCATCGTCTAGACCAAAGCGCAAACGCAATACATCACGCTCGCGTGGTGTCAGTTCATTGAGCATGCGTGCCAAGTCTTGGCGCAAAAGCTCATGAGTAACTGTGGTTTCTGGACGATCGGTTTCGGCATCTTCAATGAAATCACCAAGGCGGGAATCTTCTTCCTTACCAATTGGTGTTTCCAAAGAAATTGGTTCTTTAGCTGCTTTGATAATTTCGTGAAGCTTGACAATAGAAACATCCATCGATTTAGCCAACTCTTGTTCAGTTGGTTTGCGATTCAGTTCTTGAGCTAGCTGACGGGTAATCTTCTTGAGCTTGTTGATCGTTTCTACCATGTGCACAGGAACACGAATGGTGCGCGACTTATCAGCCAGAGCACGCGTGATGGCTTGGCGAATCCACCAAGTTGCATATGTAGAGAACTTATAACCACGCTCGTGATCAAACTTTTCGGATGCGCGAATCAAACCAAGATTACCTTCTTGGATAAGATCCAGAAACGAAAGACCGCGACCAATATATTTCTTGGCAATAGAGACAACAAGACGTAAGTTGGCTTGCACCAATTTACGCTTAGCAATCATGTCGCCTTGCAAAATGCGGCGAGCCAATTCAATTTCTTCGTCCGGCTTCAATAATTGAATACGGCCAATTTCGCGCAAATACAAACGAACAGAATCTTCTGTGGCAATTTCTCTTGTTGATGGAAGCTCTACTGGCTCATCATCATCATCGTCCTGAGGCTCAGCGTCATCAATAATGGTGAACTCGTCACCATCATCCATCAAATCAAGCTCTTCAAGTTCATTGCGCTTAGCAGCATTTTCATCTTCAACCAGCATGTTGTTCATGCCACGATCTTGATCAACTGACTTAGTCTTTGCCATAAGTTCCTCTTACAAGAGATTGGAATATCGTGAGTATATGGGGACTAAATCCCCCAGGCATTTTGCCTCGCCAAGTCGACAATAAAAGCTATAGAGCCGGGCCGCTTGTCAGCCTAGTATAAGTGCGCTTTGGCACTCGTGCGCGTCTTGTTAAGGTAGTTTAACAGGTTATTTTTTAATCTACGGTCAATATCATGGTGAAATCCCCCAGCAATGCGGTGAAGAATGCGGAAGACAGCGAATCGTAGCAATGCGAGGAGCGTTGCGGAGGGGAGCTACTTGCGCCTTTTTGCAATCAATTCTTGTAAAAGTTTGAGCTGATCGCGCAATTGGGCCGCCTGCTCGAAGTCCAACATCTTTGCTGCTTGCTTCATCTTTTGTTCAAGATCTTTAGCAACCTTTGGCAAGCTTCTGCCGGCAAACTCACGTTCCAGATCGTACTCTGCAAACCAATTGGCAGTCGGTTCAGCAACCATTGCTTCTTTGCCACGCAAAGTTTCTAAAAGCGTATTGGTTGTTTCTTTGACGATGGTTGTTGGTGTGATGCCATGCTCTTCGTTATAAGCCAATTGAATCTTACGGCGGCGATTTGTTTCTCCAATTGCTTTATCCATTGAATCGGTCATTCGATCGGCATACATTATTACTTTGCCTTCCACGTTACGAGCGGCACGTCCGATAGTCTGAATTAGCGAGCGTTCGGCGCGCAGGAAGCCTTCTTTATCAGCCTCCATAATTACCACCAAACTAACTTCCGGCAAATCCAAACCTTCTCTCAACAAGTTGACGCCAACCAAAACATCAAATGCACCAAGGCGCAAATCACGCAGAAGCTCGACTCTATCCAACGATTTTACTTCGCTATGCAACCAACGCACGCGCAAATCAAGCTCTTGCAAATACTCAGTTAAGTCCTCTGCCATGCGTTTGGTAAGTGTAGTAACCAAAACACGCTCGCCTTTTTGAGAGCGCATTTTGATCTCGGCAATTAAATCATCGATTTGCCCGGCAATTGGTCTGACTTCTACTAACGGGTCGATAAGACCAGTCGGGCGAATTACTTGTTCGACAACTTGTTGCGACTCACCTAATTCCCAATTACCAGGAGTGGCAGAAACACAAACAACTTTGCCAACTTTTGACCAAAACTCATCGGCTGTGAGCGGGCGATTATCACGGGCAGACGGCAGGCGGAAGCCATATTCAATTAGGGTATCTTTTCGTGAACGATCGCCATGGTACATGCCTTTCACCTGTGGAATGGTGACGTGCGATTCATCGACGAATGTCAAAAAGCCGTCGCGACCATACTTGCGCAAGAAATAATCTATTAAGGTCTGCGGCGGCTGACCGATGGCACGACCTTCCAAAATCCGCGAATAGTTTTCTATGCCATTGCAATAGCCAACTTCTTTGAGCATTTCCATGTCATAGCGCGTACGTTGTGTCAGGCGCTGTGCTTCCACCAATTTGTTTTGCAATTGCAATTCGTGCACGCGCTCTTGCAATTCGGTTTCAATATCTCCCAATGCCCGTTCGAGGTCAAGCTCATCTGCCACATAGTGTTTGGCTGGATAAATTCTCACTGACTGCGGCAATTCTTCAATTTCCCCAGTCAACGGATTGACTATGGCAATACGCTCAATTTCGTCACCAAATAATTCAATACGAATCACACGTTCTTCGTACGAAGGGAATATTTCCACAACATCGCCGCGCGCGCGAAAACGTGAGCGCTCCACGACCATATCGTTGCGCTCGTAATAAATTCCCACCAGAGCGCGCAAAAACTCATTGCGATCTAAATTTTGCCCACAGGCAAGCTCGATAGCTGCAGAAAAATAACGCTCAGGCGTGCCTAATCCATAAATACAGCTAACCGATGCCACGACAATTACATCATCATGCTCCCACAAGGAGCGCGTGGCAGAGTGGCGCAGGCGATCAATTTCCTCGTTGATATCCGCTTCTTTTTCGATGTAAGTATCGGTGGAGGGAAGATACGACTCCGGCTGGTAATAATCGTAGTAACTAATAAAGTACTCGACCTGGCTACCCGGGAAAAAGTCGCGCATCTCATTGTAAAGCTGCGCAGCTAGCGTCTTATTATGGGCAAGCACCAGAGCCGGCTTTTGAGTTTCCGCAATTACGTGCGCCATGGTCATGGTCTTGCCAGAGCCGGTCACACCCAAAAGGGTTTGCAAAGGATAGCCGGCTCTCACACCATCGGAAAGCTGAGCAATAGCCTTAGGTTGATCACCTGCCGGCTTAAATTTAGAAACAACTTCAAACTTGGACATTCAAATAGAAATGCACAAGCAAACTAAGGATTGGAAATCGGATTAGGTGGATCCACTTTAGCTTGTGAGGCCCCTAGAGGAGCTCCTTGTCCACCAATATCCGCGACGGGCTGAACGGGCTGATTAGATTGCGGCTTATCTTCTGCAGCCTTAATTGCCGACTTCACTTCGTCTTGTGCATCGGAAATTGAACGTTTGAAATTGCCAAGCCCTTGCCCAAGTGCTTTGCCAATTTCTGGCAACTTCTTAGGTCCAAAAATCAAAAGGGCTACGCCAAAAAGCAGTGCAATATCGACTGGGCTATTAAGCATTTTTCTCGCCTCTGTTTACGTCCACTTCTAGATCCTAACATATCTGTAATACCCACGTGCCTGTGGGGTCTTCAAGCGCCTTACCGGTCTACTTCTTGGGCTCGGCGGACTCACTTGCAGATCCGCTGCTTGAAGCTCCATTGGAGTATTTGAAAAGCGTTGCCTCAATATTGCCGCCGAGATTGCCGGTTTTCTTACGATCAGCTAGTTCTGCGCAAGCTGCCTCCATGAAGGCATAGTCGGGTATGATGCCCTCGCCTTCCAAATAATCATCGATCTGCGATGCGTCAATCGGCGAGCCCGGTGCATTGTTGGCGAAGTTGGCAATGCGCATGCCAGCCAATTCAGCCAGGTAATGTGGGTCCGGGTTCAAACGGACAAAATGTGCCTTGTTGGCAAGAAACGCATTGTAAAGAGATGCCACGTGTGGGTGATCAGGTTGTCTTTGCCAATGATCAACCAAGCTGCCAAAAATGCAGATCAAAAGATTGGGGTACTTTTCGCAAACGTCGCGAATATAAAGCGAACCATCGCGCTGACGGAAAAACGCATCAGCTTCCTTGAGGTTAGCTAGTTTCAACCAACCATTAATTGGCACCTTCAAACGAATCATAGCCCGCGTCACATCGGGAGCATAAATTTGTTTTTCAAAGCCAAGGTCGTAGCAATAAGACAAGGCATATTCAAACGATTCGTCCCAAGCTCCATTGTGATTCTCATCAAAAAAAACAATTCCGGGGATTTCCGATTCGCCTTGCTTTTTGTGCTCGCCTGGTTCTTTCAAACCGTAAGTCAAATAGTGCAATTTGCGCCAATCGACAAGCGCTTTGCCAGTGGCACCACTACCTAAACGATAGTGTCTATTAGGAAATACATCGTTGGCACCGCCAAGCACTGCCGGTTGATAGAGCTCACCAATCGGGCTTTCGTAAAAGACAATCCAAGAAACTTTGCTTGATAAATCAGAGGCATACTTTGCCAAAGTGACAAGGGCAATATTGCCACCATTTGACCAACCGACAATGCCAATTGGCGCATCGGCAATTTTGCACGGAACTAAATCCTTGATGAATTTGCCTTCGTTGTCGGCTAACTTTCCTGAGGCAAACAAAATTACATCATGCAAAGCCTTTTGACTTTGCAAACCACGACTGTCATAAATGCCACCAGATGTGAGTGCACCTTTGCCACCACCTGGGAAGGCAAAACGCACTTCACAAAATCCTTGCTGGGCAGAATGCATGGTGAATTCCAAACCATCGGGACGATTGCCACCAGGTACCATCACAAGTACAGGTGCACCTTCCGGATAACGTGGTTTTGCCGGATAAATGACGTTCACAGCCAAACCAACACCCGGTGCAGTGTCTGAGGGAATGAAACTAGAAACAGATTGCTCGTCCACCATCGGCGGTATCGTCAAGGTTGGCTTCGGTACGCTCAATTCTCCTTGCGTTGCTGCAAGGCAGCGCAAATCAAATCCAGCCTGAGCAAAGAGAACGAGAGCAAAACAGATTGAAGCGATTTTGTAATTCATTGGTTTTACAGTAGCCTGATTAGGCGCGGTTAATATTGCCTCGGTTGGCAATGAGGATAAGCGTACATTATATGGCTTTTGCTGTGGCTTTTGCCGACTTTAGCACATTCAAACCTGCTACGGCAGACGCAAATCAAAGCGCTTGGCCAGGTCATCTTTGGCTTGAGAAGCGGAAGAAAACAGTATGCCGTGCATACCAGACTGAGTTGCTCCCTCGACATTTTCCGGCTTATCATCAAGAAAGACGGCATTGACTGGTTCAATGCCAAGTCCGCCTAAGCAATGCTGATAAATTTCCGGCTCAGGCTTGATGTAGCCGACGTCACCGGAATATGTGTAAAAATCGAATTTCGGCAACCAATGGCAATTATCCTCAATGTATTGCCGATGATCTGGTGGCATATTGGAAAGCAAGGCTGCTTTGATACCAGATGCACGCAACTCAGGTACCCACTTGATTGTTGTCTGATTTGGTTCAATCCAACTGGCAAAATCAATTGCCACAATTTGATTGATCAGCTCGGATGTGATTTCGCGCTCTGCCTCTTTGGCAAAAATTCTCCAGTATGTATCGGCATCAATTTTGCCACCATCGTAAGGTCCACGATGCTTGGCGTAAATATCTTGGAATTTTTCAGGCTCAAGTTCGAGCAGTTTAGACATTGCTTCAACGGCAGATTGATCTGGTGGAAGGCTGAGCACCTTGCCATAATCAAAAACCACTGCCTTAACTTTGATCATTTACTAGCTCCCCGTTTGGACAACGCGACGACGGCGAATCGCCTCTGCAACAAAAGTCAGTCCGGCTGTCACAACAATCATAATTGTGCTGAGCGCATTTATTTCCGGGCTAACGCCGAACTTCACCAAGCTATAAATACGCAAAGGCAATGTTGTAGAACCGACACCTGCTGTAAATTGAGTGATGATGAAATCATCCAGTGACAAAACAAATGCCATCAAGCAACCAGCAACTATACCGGGCATAAGCAAAGGCAAAGTGACTTTGATAAAAGCCATAACCGGTGATGAACCAAGATCTTGAGCCGCCTCTTCCAACTTCGGATCAATTCCCTGCATTCGTCCCATGACGGTCAAAGATACATAGGCCACACAAAAGACAATGTGAGAAACAATAATTGTTGCTAGACTCAAGCCAACACCCATAGCGACAAAAAGCGAAAGGGCAGAGACAGCCATGGCAATTTCCGGCACGATAATTGGCAAGATAATTAGTGCTTGATACATTTGCTTGCCGGCAAATTTGTAACGCGAAAGACCGACCGCTGCCAGTGTGCCCATAACGCCAGCCACTAATGATGCTACTACAGCGACAATCAAGCTATTGAGCAAAGCAGCGCCAAGCACTTGATCGGAGAACAATTGTTCGTACCATTTGAGTGTAAAACCTGTCCAGCGTACGGCAAGTCGTGACTCATCGAAACTATATGCCACAAGAATAATGATTGGTACGTATAAAAAGACATAGACCAAGAAAGCCAAAGCGGTTAACCATTTTGGTTTGTTCAGCATTACGCTCTACCTCTTGCTGCTTCCAATTGCAACAATCGTTTCTGCATTTCTTGCGAAGGCTGCATTTCTCCACGCATGGCTGCTACTTCCATGCCTTTGTTATAAGCTTCAATGGCTTTGGCAACTTGATTCAGTCCTTCATATGCCTGACCTAAAAACAAATAGCTGACAGTGTGATTTGGTTTGAGGGAAAGTGCCTTTTGCAAATACGGCAAGGCCTCAGCAAATTCTCCCAATTCAACATGAATTGAACCTGCACCATAATTGGCCAGATGATCTTCTGCATCTATTTCTAGGACCTGACTAAACATTTTCATGCGCTCGCGCGCTGCTTCTATTAGGCGAATTTTTTCCTCTTCTTGTTGCTTTTCTAAAGTCATTTGATCAGAAAGAGATTGCATGCGAATCGCCATTGCCAATGCCTTCTCATCTTCAGCTTCCTTCTTCAATCCTTTGTTTGCATAATAAAGCGACAAGTTGGAATGTGCCATGACAGATTTAGGATCAATTTCCGCCAGCTTCTTCATCAGCTCAATGGCTTCATCCACTTCGCCTTCACGATTGAGTATCACACCCAGTGCTTCATAAGCATCGGCAAATCCCGCATCCAAAAGCAAAACTTCTCGTAAAAGTTCAATAGCCCGCACTTCGTGATCTAAAGCAAATTCAGCTAATGCCTCTTCATACAATTTCTGCGCGGTTTCTCCCTTCACTTCTGCTTGCATGAACGGCAATTGCACCACTTCTGCCTGACACTCTTCCTCACCTTTGTTTAAATCAAGCTGAAGCGAAAGCGTTCTGCCGGGAACACGGTATTCACGACTGACATAAGCCATGGCAATCGTGCGGTCAAGCGTGGGAGAAAAACAACTACTTTTGATTTCGCCAATTTCGTTCCCGGCAATTTTTATTTTCGCATTCAGAAGCAGGCGCAAGGGCTCGCTCGAAGGATTGTCCTTGGCAAAAATAAGACCAACTAAACCACGACGCGGTGCCCCTTGCCCCTTAACGCGAGCAATAACTTCCTGACCAAGGTAGCAGCCTTTTGTATAACTAACCACCGATTCATCAAGGCCAGTTTCCGGCAAAAGATATTTGTCATCCACGTCTTTGCCGTATTCGAGAACTCCTGCTTCAATACGCGCGCAATTAAGCGCTTTTGCAGATAATTCCGTCATGCCTAGCTTTGATGCCAAATCTTGCGCTTTGCCTGCCAGGTTGTCTTTGTCAGAAGTTGGTGCAATGACAAAATATCCTTCGCCACCAGTAATTGATCTGGCAATTAAGATTGAGCCAACGGAGAAGAATGCTACTCGCGCACAAGAATATGGCTCAGACACGGGCAATTTAGTTTGTCCACTTGCCTGAACAATCAAGGCAGCAGATTTGACACCAGCAAAATAGAAAGTAGAATCAGCACGCTTCGAAAACGTTACCTTCTCGGTAAAGTGATATTTCTCCAGCTCAGCAATAATTGCCGGCAATTGATTCCTTTCGGCAAGCATGAAGAACTTGTCGTCGAGGTAATGCAGCGAGAAATATGCCACCACATGCGCCTTACGATCCAAAAGCGCCGTCACCTGACCATCGCCTGGCTTGAGAGACAAGACATCATTTGTAGTGCGTGCTTGCAGAAATTCAGCCGCATCAATGCCTGCAACCTCAATCACACCAAAATTTTGCAGGACGGCATAGCCACCGACTTTGCGTAACGTATTGATTTGATTGCTAATTAGTTGTTCGTCAGGCATTTTGCTATTCAAAAAAATACTCCGAAAAGATGAGGGCGGGGAAACCCCGCCCCTACCTTATGACCAATTTGAACAAGGCAATGGTTCAGTCCTAAACTGTAAAGGACTCACCACATCCACAAGAACTCTTGGCTTGTGGATTTTTGATCGTGAAGCCTTTGCCCTCGAGACCGCCTTGGAAATCTAGTGTTGCACCCTTGAGGTAGATAGAACTCTTGGGATCAACGTAAACTTTGACGCCGTGAGCTTCAATGACATGATCGCCGGCTTCTTGGACATCAAATCCAAGTCCGTAAGACATACCGGAGCAACCGCCGCCACGAATGCCAAGTCTCAGACCTGTTTTGCCTGGCTCGCTTACTAGCAGCTTTTTAACTTCAGCAGCAGCGGCTTCAGTTACCGAAACAATATTGGAAGCAGTAGTTGTTGGTTCTGACATCGAGAAATCCTCTTATAAGTAAAGTCCGAATTCGTCTCTCGTACTTTTTATATCATTATATATCTAGCCAGCAGGGTTTCTAAGAGAATTCACATCGTCTTAATGTCTGCGCAATAATGCCGGAATGCCTAGCCCCGGCACGGCTTCGGTCTAGAACGCTTCAAACAAAATCTGACCCAACTCGCCCACCAGCTTAAATGTCTCGCGGTAGACGTCTAAATCGAGGTTGACAAACGAACGTGACTGGGAAAGCGCAAGTCCAGCATCGACTCTAATTGTCAGCTCGCTAAACTTGCAATATTGCTCCAGTTTACAAAGTGTTTCCCAGACACCCGGATACTTGAGAAAGCGTTCGGCAACCGCGCGATCCGTATAACTAAATATAAAAGCCGATTCCATCTTCTTGTCACCAATCGGCAAGCCATGCGATTCGAAAAGCAAAATGCGAGAAACTATGGCCATTAGGCCTTTGCCATGACGAGGCAAGACGCTTACGGTATTGCCTTCGCTTCGTGCCTGATTTTGCGGATCGTCTATGACTTTTGTTTCCAAATAGTAAGTGACACCAAAAGGCCATTTTGGTTGCACTGCCTCAAGTGTTGCCGGGAAGCCTAAAACGGAGCCCTTGATGCAGACAGCAACACGGACTTGATCATCAACTACCCGCCCTTCAATGATTTGAGCGCAAGCTGCTTTTTTTGCTTCCAGATCAATCATTATGCACTACCGTCATCGTGTCTATTGTGAGGTACTAGTTAGCCGGCGGCTGAACAAACATTTCTACTTTTTTGCCATCTGCCGATGAGCGAGCATCTGATTCAGATTTCTTGGTTTCAGAGCTTTCATTCACTGCCTGATCGTTTTTCTCAGACTTCTGTTGCGACGAAGCATCTGAGGCTCCTGGTGGTGGCATAACATTCATTTTAATTTCCGGCTCTTCTGATCTTTCCGAGTCCAGTTCTTCTTGAATATTGCCCAACTGTCTTTTAGCATCGCGGACAAACTCGGCATCAGGAGCCAACTCTATCGACTTGCTCAGCAAAAACTTGGCTTGCGCGAGATGTCTGTTGTTATCTTTATTAAAAATCGATCCGATTCGATAATACGCATCCGCCATATTTGGGCTGATTCTCAAAGCCTTCACGTAAGCATCAATTGCTTGCATGTAGTCCTTTTCATTTTCGAAAGCAGTACCCATGTTGTAGGAAGCTGAGGCAAATGTCGGATCAATTTCAATTGCTTGCCGCCATTTTTCCACGGCTTCTTTCATTCTACCGCGTGCATACAATACTGTACCTAAACCATTGAGCGTTGTCGTGCGTCCTGGTTTCAATTCCAAGGCTTTGTTGAAAGCTTCTGTTGCTTTGGCATAACTGCGCTGAGCAGCATAAATCAAACCAAGATTACTATAAGCCTCTTCCATACGTGAATCGGCTTCAATAGCTTGCTTGTATTCGCCAATTGCCTGATTCAAAAATCCGGATTGATGCAGCTCAACACCTTTGTTGTAATGTTTCACCGCTTGCTCGGAATATGGACCCTTGCGCACAGGCTCTTCCGCCTTGGCCTTTTCTTCTTCTTTTTTAGGCTCAGAATCTTTTTTATCTTGGGATTTTTCTGATTTGTCCGCTTTGGCTGAATCTGAGGAGGCGGCAGATTTATCTTTGCCTGCTTGGGACTTATCATCATCAGTGTCCATTGGCCACTGAATCTGTCCAGACTTATTAGTTTGCTTAGCCGACTTACTCGACTTAGCAAAGCCGGACGTCCCGGGCAAAAGTAAGGCAAGCGCTAAAGCCAGCACCAGACTATTTTTGGACATACCGAAAGCTTCCTTCTCTCAACTCAAATGAATTATATAGCAGTGCGGCAAGCCCATGCCTGCAAAGATAGCCATTGCATATACACCAATTGACAATTACCGTCTGATTTCAAGAGACTCGCCGCCTCGCCAACCTGGCATATAGCGTTTATGATTACTTTCACAAGATTCAAAATCCCTAAGTTGAGCTTGGCCAATGAAGAGAAATCAAACTATGTTCCAACGCATCCTCGTCGCCTTCGTAGTCGCGCCATTGGCTGCTTTAGTTGCCTGCGCACAAACCTCAAACATCACAATTGCTAGACCCGATGCTGATTCAGCAGGTATCCAATCGCAAGTAGTTTCTCTTTTGCAAAATATACCGCGCACAATTCGCGATCGTGTATTTAGTGCCGGCTGCCAGATCGTGATCGTACCTACGGTGCCGGAATATACCGGTTATGGCTATATAGACAAACCACGTGGGTATTTGGATGGCGGTGGTTATGACAATGCAGATGGTTTATTCATTCCGGCCAAGAATCAACTTTTGATTGCCGAGCGCGTTTCATACCGCAACAGTGCACCGTACAAAGCCAATCGAATTCCTTATGTTCTGCTCCACGAATTTGGTCATGCCTTCGATCAATACCTGGGGAAATCATTATCAACTCCCCAGTGGGTAGCTACGACTCTGCCGCGCTTTCTGGACACGCACACTCGCGAGGTGCAGAAGCTTTCCAACACTGACAAAGCGACACTCGCTTACTTTTGCCAGGCAGGCGGAAGCGGGGCGAGCGAGACATTTGCCGAGCTCTTCTGCATGCATTGCCAGTCGCAATCGCAATGGAGCAGCCGCCAGGCAGCTCTAGTCGCCAAATTCCAAGGCACCGATGCCTTGGTTCGCCAGGTCATGTCCAACCCAGATCAAGTTACTACTTGGGCGGGCGACTAAAACTACGTATTTCCCACATTGCTCAAGCGCTCTATTTTCATTTATCTTCATAGGGCTAATGTCTAATTTTGTAGACTGGCAGATGAACTGTCCGCAAATAGGCACCCTTGAGGTCTTGGAGCAATAATCGATGGCAGAAAATAGAGACGGCAACTGGCTGCTTGCTAATGGCGACTCCCAACAACCCGGATTTTTGCATGGCGATAGACAAATCGCTCAGGGTTCAGACAATGTTTTCCAAGAGACAGGACTGCTTGCCTCTCGGCCAGAGCTGCAACTTCGCAAACAGAAAGACATATCCCCTCGCCTTGAGATTATGCCGCTGAAAAATGTGTATGACGCGTTTTATCTGGGCAACTATCCTGTAAAGGTGATACGCGGCAAAGAGATGCCAACACAGATAGTTCCAGTAAATCTTTTGTTGGATAGCGGTCGTATTAACGGCGAGAACCAGATTAGCGACTTTGGTTTTCGCAAACCTTCAGAGATTACCAATATACAGTTTCGCAAAACCTCCGACATTCCCGAACCAGACCGCGAAGAATTTATTAGAAAGCACGCTCACTTTCTCATCGCTGGACCTGGCCAACCGATTCAATTGATTCGCAATCCGGATGCTGGCTCAAAAAAAGACGCAATCGTAATTGTCATCGATGATGCTTGGACAAAAAACAAGCCGGCACAATTGACTGACGAACAGTGGGACTTTAAGAAGCAGCAAGGAATGGAAAGAGAATGGGCAGAGCTGCGCGACATCATGGACTGGATTTTTTATCAGTACGCAAATGCAAGAATACGCGAGTTCCTACCAATAGATATTTTCAGAGCCTTTACTGATGATATTGGTCACCCGAAGGGTGACAAAACAAATACTGAACCTGCTTACGGAAATGGTAGAAGCGGACGCACTCTAGACTGGAAGAAATTGGAAACAAGAAAGAGTCATAAATCTCATCCGCATTCTCTTATGTCAGATGCACCACCGGAAGAAAATACTTGCGGACATTTGGTCAAGATTTCCGAGCTGGACAGCGCACAGAGATCGGCATTTATCGGTGATCTCAAAAGCGTTTTAAGCGCCAATGAAGGGCCTGACGGTTACAAGTCTCATCCCACAAAAATCAACGAGAAAACTAAAGAAGTAGAATGGGCAGAAGATAACGGCTCCGGAATTTCGGTTGGAAAAGCACAGTGGAATCAAGAGAAGGGTGAATTACCAGATCTCTTGCGGGCATGGAAGGCACGTAGCGACAAAGATGGAAATGGGAAATTCGAAGAGATTTTCCATGGCTATGTCGATCTCTTAACCAACCCTGCTCGTGAAAAGGAATTTCGTAATACTGATTTTCTGGGCGACAAGAGGACAGCAAAAACCAATCCATTTTTGGCTGCCATGGAAAAGGCTCTCGACACACCGGAATTTCAGCAGGTGCAAGAAGAGCTTTTAGAGAAAAAAGCAGAGCGAGCAATTAAAGTAGCCGACAAATATGGTCACACCTCGCTGCGTTTTATTGCTCAAGTCCTCGATGTCGCCAATCAAAAGGGTTGGACAGGCTGCGAACAAAGAATGCGCGATGGCAACGTTGCAGCAATTCCTGATGATGCCAGAGGCGAGTGCACAGCAATTAAAGCTTTTGAAAAAGCCTCTTCTGATCGCGCAGGCAACGACAGACGTAACAAACGTCTTGATGAACGGTTTGCTAAAGACAGAACCGCGTGGTTACGAAAGCCTACGGATAACCTCAGCCAAACCGCGTAGTCCAAGCAAATAACTTTGCGGACCAAAACCAATGGCGACACCTGAGGAAATATCTGCGATATAACTTTTGTGGCGAAATTCTTCGCGCGCATAAGTGTTTGATATGTGCACTTCGACAAATGGCAAACCAACTGCCAAAAGCGCATCACGCAAAGCAATTGATGTATGCCCATAGGCTCCCGGATTGATCAAAATGCCAGTGATACCATTGGCTGGTGCTTGGTGAATTGCATCAAGTATTGCACCTTCGTGATTTGACTGCAGTGCCTCAAGGCCAATACCAAGTTCTTCTGCCAGTTTGCGCAAGTCCTCATCAATTGCCGCCAATGTCTGCGTGCTATAGATGCTTGTTTCCCGGCGCCCAAGCATGTTCAAATTTGGTCCATGAATTACCAGGACTTTCACTACTTCTTTTCCTCTTCATCCAGCCGCAGCGCTTCCAGCGCACAAGATGCTTCGACTAAAAACGGATCATGTCGAATGAGAATATTGCGTAAGTTTATGTATTTCACAAATTGACTGAGTAATTCATAAAGCGGCATCGGTTTGCCTTCGCATGAGAGGTCATCGGCAACAATGAACATTGTGGAAGCAAGCAAGGTACGGGCCTCGACAGCACTAAGTTGATCGCCTTCCAGAATTGCCGAAAGCAACTCGGAATCAACCAATTCTTCGTGAACCAGTTTCTGACAAAAAGCTTCCACACCTTCTTTCAAGGGTTTTTGTCTTTCATCAGGCAGGCAAGCTGCAGCCCGAATCAGGTTGAACTTATTGCTCACATCACCAAGAGATTCTGCACTATCAACCAAGTTACGCACTTGATTGGCTTTGGTATTAAATTGCCGGCGCAATTCACCCTCGGCTACCGGTGGCACGGGCTTGATTGCTTGATCAAAACGGCGCTCATAATACTGCTGGACCTCGTGCCTCTTTAGTTCGACACCAAAGGGCATAAGCTCCAGGAAAATAGATTCCAGACCTTCCAGTTGCGACTGAAGATACATCAGTTCGTCTTGGGAGATCAACAACGCCCGGCTCCTTCCAAAATACGTACCACCCAGTTATTCAGGATGCAATTACTGCAATTGTATTATGCCCAATTCGCGACTTTATGACTAATTAGCGATTTTCTATGCCACTGGCAAATTTAATCAACTCATCGGCCACTAGCTGGGGACTTTTGACGGATGTATCGACTTTGTAATCAGCCTGATTGTAAATTTCTTGACGCTGCTTGATAAGCGTGGCTAGCCTTTCTGCCACCTTGTCGACCATGTGAGCATCCGGTGTGCCTGGGCTTTGAGAAGCCAAAAGGGGACGGTGCTTGGTCTTTATTACCCTCTGCACCAAAGTGGAGAATTCAGCCTGCAACAAAATCACAGGTCCAAGCTCCTTCAGGCGGGGCAAATTTCCCGGCGTGACCGGTAAACCGCCGCCAGTGGAAAGCACACAGCCCAATTTGACCGGCGTGACGGCTAATTCTTCCAACAGACAACTTTCCAATTGGCGAAAGTTGAGCTCACCATACTCTTGAAAAATCTCGGCAACGGTTAGGCCTGTCCTTTGCTCGATGGCAGAGTCCGTATCTAAAAATTCCCAGCCAATTTTATCTGCCAGCGCCTGCCCGCAAACCGTTTTCCCGGAACCAGGCGGACCAATTAAAATCACAAATTTATGCATTATCAGTTACTGCCAGTTTGTGAAAGTCCTGCTTTGCGTGCGGCAATCTCAATCTTATTTTGCGCAATTGTCATTTGTGGATCAATAGCCAAAGCCTTTTTAAATTCACCAATTGCACCCAGATATGCACCCTTGTCCGTCAATGCCATTCCTAAACCATAATGCGCAGAAGCCATGTTTGGTTGATCAGCTATAGCCAATTGAAACTCTTTAATCGCCGCTTGAGTGTTTCCTTGCGAAGCCATAATGGCTGCCAGATTATTGTGTGCGGTTGCTGCCAGAGCGTCACCTTTGACATTTTGTTTTGTCTCTTCATTTTCGCCGTGGCTCTTCGCCGAACCATATTTAATTGCCGACTGATAAGCAGATGAGGCTTGACCAAGTTCGCCACTTGAGGCGCACAAGTTGCCTAGGTTAATCAAAGCAATGCTCAATTTAGGATCGATAGCCGAGGCTTTGGCAAAAGCAGATTTGGCTTTTACTTTCTCGCCTAAAGCTTGATAAGCAAGACCAAGATTGTTTTGATTGGCAGCATTCTTAGGATCAAGCTTACATGCGGTTTCCAGCTCTGGTATTGCCAGCGCCATATTTTGCGTCAGGATGTAAGCAATGCCTAATTGCGCATGCGCGGAAGCAAAATTTGGTTTTTCCTTAGTTAGACTTTTAAGCAGAGAAATTGCTTGGTCAAAGAAATTAGCACCAAGCAGTTTTTCGGCTTGCAATAAATTAGGATCGCTTACCGTGGTATCGAGAGTGGTGGCAGTGACCGAAGAGTCTTTTGCCGGATTCTTTTTAGCATCAGTCTGATTTTTCGCCACTGTGGGCTTGCTTGGCTCAGTAATTCCATCGATGCCGGCCTCTCCGCTCCACTCAGCTTGTTCTTGCATGATGCCTTGCTTGTCACCGAGCTTCTCATCAACACAAGCCAAATTGGCATGCGCCGCAGAAAGCTCAACCTTCATAGCAGAAAGCGCCAGCAATGCATCAGATGCATCCTTGGTTTTCCCTTGTGCTTTTAAGGCAGCAACGGTTTGGTGCAAAGCAAATAATCCGGAACGAGCCAGTTCTTTGGCTTTGAGAAAGAGTTCTTTGGCCTTTTCATTTTGACCGGACTGCAGAAAAATTATGCCCAGCCTATTTTGCAAACTAGGATCTTGAGGAGATTTGCTAATATCGGCAGTCAGTTGCAATTTGGCTTGATCTAAAAGATTGCCGAGATCTACTGGTTTTGGGGCAACTTTCTTGGCTGGACTGACTTCTGTCCGAGAAACCAGGGAATGGAATTGCTGCCAAAAATTATGCGATACAGTGACGTTTTGGGGAGCCGGTCCAAATTTAGGACCAGGAATTCCCAGAAAGCGTAGCGGCATTACCGGTAGTCCAATCAGGATAATGGACAAAGTTAAAATCAGCCAAAAACGCGACGAGTTGCGTCTGGCTTTTGTCTCTGCATCGAGCGCGTTTGCCCAAAACTTACTGGACAAAAGAGGCTTAACTTGGCCCTCTGCCGGATTTGCAGATGAGACTTCTGGTGATGATTCTGATGAATTCGCCAAGGCACTAGCACCTAAAACTTGAATAACCCAAGACTAGGTGTTCTGGAAATCCAGGTCAATGGTAGTTTCACGTACCTTAGTTTTAACCTGGGTTTTAACTTGTTTCAAGTTTGAATTGCCAATTCTTCCTCAGAGCCTTCCTCATCTTCCTCTGCCCTGGCTTGGTCAGCCCGAACTCTTTTCGCTCTACGAACACCACCTGGGCGTCTGCTTTCCTTAAACTTGGCGTGCAATGAACCGTAGTCCATGACCAAGCGCCCGCCATTGGCTTCGTGTTGCTTATCCCAATTCATAAGCAGCTCCAAGCAAGCATGATCAATGTAATCCAAGCCTTCAAGGAGGATATGCAATTCCGTAGTCGGTCTTACACCCTCGACCACACGTGCCAATTTTGGCAAGCTGAGAAATGTAGCAGCACCCTTGAGAATCAGCGTCGTGTGATTGCGCTCAGGATCGTCTTGCACAGTAATTTCGATGTGCGAAAAATGATACAAGAGTTTGGCAACTGAAAGCACGACACCAACCATGACACCGGTGAGTAGGTCATGCAGAACAATCACACCAACTGTGATGGCATAGATTACCACCTCACTTCTGCCGAACGCTTTCAATTCCTTGATCACCTTAAAGTTAGCCAGCTTGTAACCCGTGTAACAGAGCAAAGCCGCCAAACTGCACACTGGTATCAAACGAATGACAAAAGGCAGTCCGACGACAAAGACTAAGAGCCACCAGCCATGTAAAATGGCTGACAGACGTGTCTTCGCACCAGCATTAACGTTTACTCCGGAGCGAACCATCACGCCGGTCATCGGCAACGCGCCCAAGACCCCGCAGATCAAATTGCCGACCCCTTGGCCGGCCAGCTCTCTATCGTAGTTAGTGCGTTTGCCACCAATCGACATCTTGTCCAATGCAGCTGCAGTCAAAAGCGTTTCAGCAGAAGCAATTGCTGCAACAGCCAATCCATCTGCCCAAACATCCGGGCGGAGCATGAACATCATGCTATGCCAGGTTGGCAGCGAAACCACGCTAAGAAGATTGCCGGGAATTTCCACGTGCTTAATTGGAAATTGCCAGATGGCGGCAATGGCAGTACCCAAAATCACAGCCACAAGCGAACCGGGAATAACCTTGAGCTTTTTCGGTACGACCTTTTCCCACATAAAAAGAGTGACAATGGTGGCAACTCCAACAATGGCTGCCAAATGGTGAACAGTTTGATCACTGGGAGTCAGACCTTTCCAAACAGCCGCCGGAATTGAAAGCAGGTTATTGATACCACTTCCCTTAGAAGTGTCATCAACCATGACGTGAAATTGGCCAGCAAAAATCAGAACACCGATTCCGGAAAGCATGCCATGAATTACAGATGGTGGCACGGCGCGAAACCAGAATGCCAGACCAGAAAACCCAACGACAAATTGAATCAAACCGGCTACCAATACAACTTCTCCGAGCTGCTCGATACCATGCTTTTCAATTAGGTCGGCAATGACAACAACCAGACCGGCCGCAGGACCGCTAACTTGCAGCGGGCAGCCACCAATGCAGCCGACAACAAGTCCGCCAATAATGCCGGTAATAATACCAAGCGCTGGTGGCACTCCGCAGGCAATAGCAATACCCATACATAGCGGCAGCGCTACTAAAAATACAACTATAGACGCCAGGAAATCATCGAAAAATGTTTTTGGCAATCGAGAAAACAACGATGGACTACTAACCATCTCAACCTCATTTTGATAAGTAACGCAAAGTGGACAAGGCTAGCTCCTCCAAAGAACTACTGATGCGAGAATTTGCTCATAATGCAGGTAAGAAATAACGACTATCTTGTCGTGGGTTACCTATGAGCAATGCAATCAGTTTTGATTGTCTTGAGAAACGTAGCTATCGTCTTCGTGTTCAAATCAAAAGCGAGCAGAATAAGAGCCAGAGCTTTGATACCAAATGTTCTGTCGGTACTTGGGCAATGTAGTTATAGGTGGTTCTGACATTGCTCACATAGCAATTGTTTTCACATCCAGCAAGCGACAGGCGATGATTAGAATTGCCCATGCCAACTTTTCTACTCTTAAGCACCAAGTGTTGAATATGGTGCCCCAAAAGTGGAACTAGTCTGTGATGTGAATGTCCACGAATGCTCGCGCCAATGCCTGTGAGATCAGAGCTCTCAGACATAGACGCCAAAGACCAAAAGGACGCAAGCAAAAATAGCGTCAAAAGAATGGCGGCTTTGATGGACTTACTTGACATACCCATATTGAATCATACCTAGGGGGAATTTATACCTATCAAGAGGCTCTCCAACTTCAAAAATGTCCAAAACAATAGAAGTCAAGAACAACTATATTCTAAATCGAACCAGTAAGCGCCAATTTCGGTCTGCGGCGCTCTTCCGTCTTGGGAACCTCTTGCAAGGGCAGGAATTGTCCCTCATCCGGCTGGTAGCTAAACACTTCACCAGTCTGAATCATATAAGTCCAGGCATGCAGGTTTATTTCGCCCCGTGCCAAACGCGAGGCGACTGCCGGGTGAGTTTTAAGGTTTTCCAATTGCACAAGTACATTTTCCTGTATGGTGACATTGAGCAAGTCGTCATCGTCTAATTCGCAATAGTTTTCAGTGACGATACGTCTTGTGGCTTGTGCATGCGACAACCACTCTTCCACAATCGGCATTGCCGAAAGTTTTTCCGGATGCAGAAGTCCTTTCATCGCACCACAAAGGGAATGGCCACAGACAATGATGTCCTTAATTCCTAGTGCCACCACAGCAAATTCTATAGTCGCACCTTCGCCACCGTTGGCTGCGCCATGCGGAGGAATGATATTGCCGGCATTACGCAAAATAAACAGATCACCAGGATTTGTCTGCGTGATCAAATTAGGATTGATGCGCGAATCAGAACACGTAATAAAGAGGGCATCAGGGTTTTGACCATGTGACAGCCGCTCAAACAATTCCTTTTGCGAAAGAAAGATGTTGGACTGAAACTGATGCAAACCAGTGATGAGCTTTTTCATTTGACTATACTCCTATTCTCAGCGAGCCAAAACAGGCAGGCTGAATTGATTTTCTTGATTGACAATCTTTAGACAGGCTCGTTTGCCACGAGCCTGCTTATTCGTGAATCTTGATTCGTCAAATCAAAAGCGAACAGAAGAGAAGCCAACGTTTTTCTGCCAAGTACACATTGGAGTACTTAAGCAATAAGCTAAATTTGCATGCTACTTTGCTTAGATCTGTCGCAAATATATTGCCACTAACTGTTTCACGCGGCACTGTATTGCCAGCAATAAACTTGCGCGATTGATTACCAAAATTGTGATGACCGTGATGCCCAAGCAAGGGCACAAGCTTGTGGTGGACATGCGTGCGAACTCTGGCACCGATGCCGCCAAGATCTTGAGCCTCAGCCAACTGAGCCCAGGACAGAGCCGACGCAAGGAAAAATAGCGTCAATAATATGGCAGCACTGAAGGACTTTCTTGACATACCAATATTGAAGCATATCAGACAACTATTCGAGCAGAACCTTTCACTTACTTATGCTTCTGTAAACAAATTTATCAAGAAGCACCTAGAAGGCTCGGATCTCATCCAATGACATCAACCTGGAGAGGCGCATAGCCGGAGCCGATTATATTGAGCTTTTGGGCTGCCGCATATGAAACGTCGATAAGCCTATGGTGCCCTTTAAATTGGCTTAGTTTCGCCTTACTATGAGGACCGGTGTCAATAACTTTAAGCACTTGTTTTTCGTGAGTCTTGAGGTTGGTGACAAGCACATCTTTACCAAGAAGTCCCGTGTTGTTCATAGCGCATGTCATCTTACGCCCATCCATTATTCGTCCGGATGCTGTTTTTAAACCATGATATGGATCTTTTCGTCTGCTCGGGTCCGCGTACCAAGATCCTTCGCCAACAAAATATTCTTTTCCATCATCGACGCCACGAAGAATTGTTATGAGTTTCTTGGTGTGTGGATCCCTAATTTTTATTGGGACTGGTTTTTGGTCTCCGGTATTGGTCTGCTCGAGTTGTTTGCTCTCCGATACTACGTCGCTATCTACAATCGCCACTGATTTGTCCTCGGTACTATTGCCCGATGTCTTATCCTTGGCTTCAATCCGGTCTTTCAGAGAGTTATGAGTGTTGATAGAGGGATGAATCGTACCGAGAAGGGTATTGCCACCATCAAGTGGTGAAGCCTTTTCGGAAAGGGTCTCCGCTTTTGAGTTTGCACTTTTATCTGTGGGCTTATCTTGTGTTTTCTTCAATTGTAAGTCTTTGTTATCTAAGTGAAACGGAATTCGCAACTTCTGACCAATGGAAAGCTTGCTAGGATCAGCCAGATCGTTTGCTAGTGCAATTGCTTTCACCACAGCCGGGATTTCGCTGCCTTTAAATCCCATCTTTTGTGCGATTGCCCAGAGCGACTCTCCCTTCTGTACTTCCCACGGCTCCCTGTTATTCTTATGATGGTCGGCATCTGCTTTGCTTAACTGACTCTTTCGAATAACCTTTTCGTCAGCGTATTGCACTTCAGGCGAGCCCTGAGAAATGCGATTAATAGTCATCATCTCTTTTGAGTTAATCACGTCTTTCTGTTTGGCAATCTCTCTCATAGTGTTTAAGCCTTGTCTCGGTAGTAAATTGGGTGGCGTTTGTGAATGGTTTCTGGCTGGGGACGTGGAGCAATTATGTTCGCCAGGGCAAGGCATGTCAGTGGGGAAATTCCCCCACCAACATTAAATCTGGCAAGTTTTTAATCTAAGCTTCAATGTATTCGCAAATGCTAGCCGGGTGAGGAATCGCCAAACCGTCTTCCTTTAATCCTTGCAAGTGAAAGCGAATGACTTCGCGGATTGCTTGAACGACTTCCTCGGTTGTTGCACCACAAGCCACACATCCAGGCAAATCGGGGACATAAGCTGAAAAGCCTGTCTCAGTTTTTTCGATTACAACCGCATATCGCATTACTTGTCACCTGTCTTCTTCAAATTAGCTTGCGTAAGGATGCTGTTTAGAGTCCCTGGTGCGAGGTCATCAGATGGCTTACCAGCGATCGTAACACGTCCTGGTTTGGTCGGATGTCGCGAACCTTCACAGGCTGCTATTTTGCTTTGTTGTAGAGAATTACAGCGCCGACGGTGCCGATAACTATGTTTGGTAGCCAGGCGGCAAGTAGCGGGTCTATTCGGCCTGCTTCGCCTAATGCGCCTGATGTTGATTGCAAAACGTAATAGACAAATACAATGCCGGCACTATAAATGAATCCGATGTTGTTGCGTGAACGGCGAGCCAAAAGTCCCAATGGGGCTCCAGCTAGTGCCACGATCAAACATGCAAGTGGGTTAGAGAATTTTTGATACAAGCGCACAAGCACATCGTTACTCAAAGAATTTGATCGCTTGAGCAGGTCGATATAGCCCATCAACTCAAACATGTTCATTTCTTTAGGCGACTGCTTGCCGGAATCAAGAGCTGTTTGAATGTTCTTGATACCAGGGATAACTAATTTGTCGAACTGTAAGATGCGCGTTATATCAGATGATCCGGAAAGTACATAAGTACGACCCTTCTCCAAAATCCATTCGCCGTGATCCCAGAAACCGGATGCGGCTGCAATAATTTGCACGAGCTTATTGCGCGTGAAATCGAGGACAATAATATCGTTCAACATTTTCTGGTTGTAAAAACCAATGTAGAAAACGCGCTGCAAGGTCAGGTCTTTGCCACGTTCCATATAAGTAAAGTTTGCTTGTCCTGTAGGCATTTCGCTTTTATACAAGGCAAGGAACTCAAGCTTTTTGGATGTTTGGTTTGCCACAGGCACTACACATTCGGAAATTGCAAAGCTAGCAATACTTGTGATTAAGCCGAACATCAATGGTGCGACCATGATGCGATAGAAGCTGACGCCTGATGTACGCAAGGCAATGATTTCCGAATCGCCGGATAAGCGATTGAACACAAGCAATGTACCGAGCAGAACACCAATTGGAATTGTGGTGACAACAATTTCCGGTAAGTGCAAGCCGAGAATCATCAGGGCCATGTTTAGTGGCACACCGGATTTCATGATCAAGTTGAAAATCGTCTTCAGCTGTTCGGCACCAAACCAAACGCCGGTGACAATGCCAATACCAAAGAGCAATGGTTGCCAGAACTCATTGGCAATATAACGATCCAACATCTTAATGCCAACGGTCATAGCGAAAAGTCCTCACCAAGATAATGTTTCCGTGCAACGGGGCTCTCTGCCACTTCGTGCGATGATCCATCTACCAAGATCTTGCCGCGATCTATAAGGTAGGCGCGATCTGTAATTTTCAATGTAGCTCTCGGGTTATGGTCTGTGAGCAAAACACCCAGACCCCATTCATCTCTCAAGCGGCGAATCAAACCTTGAATATCCGAAATAGAAATTGGGTCGATACCGGTAAAAGGTTCGTCAAGCAAAATGAATTGTGGTTCGAGTGCCAAACAACGAGCAATTTCTAATCGGCGGCGTTCACCACCGGATAGCGAGCCGGATACGACATCATGCAGGTGTTCCAGTCCGAACTGTTTTAATAGTGTGTCAATTTTTTCTTGCTGGGCCTTTCGGGAAAGCCCTCTGAGTTCAAGCAATATGCGGAAATTGTCTGAGACTGTGAGCTTACGGAAAATAGATGCTTCTTGTGGCAAATAGCCGATGCCCAGGCGTGAACGCAAGTGAATCGCCATGTTGGTTATCACGTGGTTATTGCACTGAATGCGGCCCTTTTCCGGCTTAACCAGTCCCAAAACCATATCGAATGATGTGGTCTTGCCAGCACCGTTACGTCCAAGGAGTCCAACAACTTCACCAGCACGTACATAAAAACTTACATCGTCAACTACACGCCGTCCGTTGTAAGACTTCTGAATATGTTCAACAATAATGGTCATTTGATCTAACTGTTTCCTGAGCTAATTTCAACACGAATCACATTGGTTTGGCTAGCTTTCCGGCCGTCTCAGCAAGTTGGCTCTCAACTTGCTGTTGCGTCGGAGCTTCGCCTGGTCGCAAAATAAAAGCACGGCTATTGCCCATCGCTAAAACCTTTTTGTCTGCACAAGTAAAGGTAATACGATCAGCTATCCAGCTTTTGCCAGGTTGTCTGATTTGCGAACGTCCAACAAAAAATATCTTTTCTGGTTTGCCTTCTTTGGAACGCGAGATGATCATCTTCGGACCAACACCGGAAGTATCTTGATAGAACATCTTCACATTGCCATCAGCAGTGATGCGGCCATTATCCTGGCTCATGTCCTGACTATCGGAAAAAATGGTAATTACTTCGGTATTGGCCTTAGCCGCTGCAGCATGTGCTGGTGATTCCAAAGCAGTCGCTTCTGATAGCTGTTGCGCAGGAACTGCTTTTAAATCAGCTTGTGCTTTCTTCTGCACCACTCTCGACTGCACATGACCAGTTGCTTGCAAACGTTGCGTCCTGAGGAAGTAAGTAATGGTATCGGCCTTGGTGCTATTTTGTCTTTGCGTTGCTTCTGCATGTCCGGTAAAAATTGCTGTCTCCGGTTTATTGTCTTGACCGTAAACGAGATTCAATTTGTCTGCTCTAGCCTTGATATCACCATGATCGACGCGCACGCGACCAGTTGCAACGAATTTGCCGGAATTGCGATCGTATTCCTGCCTATCCGAATCCGTGACAATCGATTCTACTTTCCCACCTTCTTCGCCGCCCCTGGAAATAACTTCCGAGTGCGCATTGCCTTCAGCAATAACTATTTGCGTTGCCATTTCAAAAATAAGCGTGTCAGCCTCGACTTTACTTGTTGTTTGCGTCAAATGCGGACGACCGGTAAACACGGCTCGCTGCATGGCACCATTTGCATCCTTATATAAGGTAGCCATTGGCGCAACAATTACTGAATCTTTGTAAGTAACACGCACGCTGCCTTTTGCAACTACGTGATCACCTTCGAAATCTTGTTCGCCGGCTTGCACATCAATTGGTCCATTCATGCCACCAGCTGTCGGCATTTGTGAAAGTGCAAATTGTGGTAGCACCATGGGCAGTACCATTGAAACTGCCACCAAACTTATGCTCGATAATTTCATCAATTCCCTAACCAAGATCGCCTACCTTTTAGATACCGACTATCGCATGAGTGTTCCCAACAACTCTAAAACCGGACATCTTCGAAATGTTCATTGAACCTTCTGCCATGTCGCCAGTCACCTTGGCTACCCCGATAACCTCGATGTTAACACCACCGGTAGCTTTAAACTGATTTTTTTTCGTTAATTCAATTGCCGATGCGATGAGCTTATTTTTGCCACCATCACCTTCAGCAATTACCTTCTGTCCTTCGATACCTGTCAATTTCACAAATCGTGTTGACTCGTTTGCTTCACCAAGTGGTGCTTGCAAAAACATAGAAATTTGACCGTCCTTGAAGTACTTCACCTTTACATCTTTGAGTGCAACGTTTTGTGTCGTGGGATCAAGCGAACCAGACTTGGCGACTAGCTGCCAGCGCAAATCATTCTTGTCATCCACTTCCTTCATTTCGTAATTGCTGATCGTAACTCTGTCGGCCGTTGGATTTACTGCTTGTATTTTTTTGAAATCCTTGACTTCTGTATTTGCCAATTGTTGCGCGTAAATGAAAAGCCATGTCATTCCCAAGGGAATTGAAAGAGCGACAACAAGTTTTACAACTGAGCGATTAATTACCATGCCACGAAAATTCCCAGACCACTATTTGCCCATCGCACGAAGCGCAACGGCACGCGAAACATTATTCAGGCACTCTTTAAGATTGCCTTGCTTCAAATAACCCTCACCAAGAAAGAAATACGGAGCCGGATTGTCAGGAGCTTGTTGTTGACACACGTGCCAAGTCTTCATCGCTTCATCCAAATTACCGGTGTACTCGGCTTTCAAATGAGCACGATAAACGCGCGCCCAAACATCGCCCGGTTCTTGAGCCAAAAGCTGATCCAAATTTTTCAGTGCTTGCTCAAAATATTTTTTGACCAGCGGTGCATCTTTTGGATCGATGCCATCGATTGCCCCTTGAATTGGTGCCATCTTGCTTGGAGCCGCAACGCCAATTGACTGCGCCAACTGCTGAGCCACCGCTGGTATTGGCAAGCTCGCTTGCGGCGACTGGGGAAGTAATCCCGCTTGCTGCATCATCTTTATCTTGCGGCGCGAGTCCTGCCCAATCAAGTAAGCCTTCATGTAATAAGCCCATGCCAAGCTATAACGAACGCGATTATCCTTGGGGCTATTTATCAGGATGTTCTCATCCTGGGTAATCATCTTATCGAAATAAGCAGCGCCACCTTGCGTCTGCGCCAAGCGACGGGCAAAGCGCACTTCTTTCAGTGCTTCTTCCACATAACTTGTCTTGGTCAAAGCAACGGCAAGAATAAAGTGGGCTTCCGGATCATTGGGATACTTGGCAGCCTGGGCTTTAGCCAAGTTCACATCATCGGTAATCACCAAGGCATCAGCATCAGTGCCGATGGAAATCTCCTGACCAGGCTTGACCAAAACTTTCTCGGTGGCAGCACTCGTATCTAATGTAGGAGTTCCAGCCGTCAATTGAGGAGTGCCGGCAGCCGGGGCCCCTGCCTGCGTTGCCGCTGAAGTCGCCTGTGCATCCGGATTGGTTGGCGTCTCGAGAACGGCTGCCGGTTGAGTTGGCGCCGTGCCATTTAGTGAGGCATTGAAGCGCCTTCTTCTCCAAAGACTCAATTGCTTATCACTTGACGTCCTTTGGGCTTTGCTTACCGCCTCCTTGTTGACGTCCGACGCTTTGTCAGCCTGACCACTGTCGGAAGAATTGGCTGACGGGGCAGTAGCTTGAGTTTGCGGAGCGGATGCAGCGGACTGCACAGTGGCAGTGCCGACAGCCGCGCTTGAAGCACTCGTGCCGGATACATCATTTTGTTGAGCAGGACTTGCGGAGAGCGGGTTGTCATCAGCTAAAGCGAGGCTGGCACACACAGTCATGAGTGCTAAGCCCGCTGCACTGACCTGCAAGAAGATCGAGTTTTTCATCAGTTTCACAGTCGTCAATAACCTTTAATCGCCTGATCATACCAGACGACGAAAGGTTGCCAATTGGTACAGCTTCAGAATAAGAAAAATATGATTTGGGTCAAACGACTTTGTGTCGGCCGTTGAGGATGATTGGCAGCACTTCTTCAAGCTTGTCGACGATTTTTACTGGCTGCGATCCTTCGAGGATTTGTCTTGTATGAATGCCTGTAGTCACACCGATGGAATCAACGCCGGCCGCACGTGCCATGTCGAGATCAAATGTGCTGTCGCCAATCACAACAGCGTGCGGATGCATGTGGTTCAATTTGGAAAGCGTAAAGTGAACCGGCTCCGGATGCGGCTTGTGGTTCGAAACATCTTGCTGTCCCAAAACAAGTTTGAAGTAAGTGGAAATGTTGTGATGATCCAAAACAACTTCCACCAGACCACGTCTCTTAGAAGTTACAATGGCAATATCAATTTCTGCTTCTGCCAATTCATGCAAAGTTTTTTTCAATGCTGGAAATGGCGGGCAGATCTCAATGACCTTGGTATCGTATATGGTGCGATAACGATTGGCCACTTCTTCATGGAACTTGCCTTCGGCATCGGGGAAAATCATCTCGACTTGCGTCAGCAAAGGCACACCAATTAGTTGGCGCCATTGCTCAAATATTTCCTTGGAAAGCATGTATTCATCGACGACTTGGCGCATTACATCGACAATGCCCGGTGCCGAATCCACCAATGTGCCGTCAAAATCAAAAATTGCGAGTCTATACAAGTTACTTCACCTTTGTCTCAATTAGCTGACGAAAACGACTAAACAAATACGAGGCATCATGCGGACCCGGACTGGCTTCCGGATGATATTGCACGCAGAAAATCGGCTTATGCTTATGGCGAAATCCCTCGACAGAATTGTCGTTGAGATTCACGTGCGTGAGCTCAAGCACGTCCGGCAGCGTCGTCGCATCAACAGCAAAACCATGATTCTGAGCCGTGATTTCGACTTTACCCGTAGTCAGATCTTTTACAGGTTGGTTGCCACCACGATGCCCAAATTTCAACTTATAAGTCTTGGCACCAAAAGCAATAGACAAAAGTTGATGACCCAAACAAATAGCAAAAATCGGCAAGCCGGAGTCAATTAGTCTTTTGACTTCGACGACGATATTTTGGCAAGCAGCCGGATCACCAGGACCGTTAGATAAGAAAATCGCATCAGGCGAAGCGGCCAATATCTCGGCTGCTTTAGTTTGCGCAGGATAGACGGTAACAGCAAAACCTTGTTTCACCAAACCGTTCAATATGTTGCGCTTGATGCCAAAATCCATAACGGCTATTTTGTAGCCATTGTCACCCAGATGATAAGTCTTTGCGGTAGTTACCTCGGATGTGAAATCAGCACCGGTCATTTGTGGTGAACCTTGTGCCAATTCTGTTAGTTTGCTGTCGACAAGAGTCTCGGTCGAGAGAGCGCATCTCATCGCTCCCTTATCTCTTATGTGGCGCGCAATGGCGCGAGTGTCGACTCCAGTTATTCCTATAATACCTTGACTAGCCAAAAAATGGGGCAGAGAATTGGACGCACGCCAATTGCTGTAGTTCCGGCTCAGGTGGCGGACAACCAGCCCGCGGGCAAATATGCGGTCGGACTCGCAATCATCATTGGTTGTGCCATAGTTGCCTATTTCCGGATAAGTGAGAGTGACCACCTGCCCGGCATAGCTTGGGTCGGTGAGAATTTCCTGGTAGCCCTGCAAGGACGTATTGAAGACAAGCTCGCCAAATGCCGTGCCTTCAGCACCAAAGGCGTGTCCGGCAAATGTCCTGCCATCCTCGAGCGCCAGAAGAGCGGGCTTAAGCAAGGCATTTGATTCTAAGGATTCCACGGCCTTGGTCGGGGCTTTTGAGGTTTGTGCGTCTGAAGTCATCGTCTCTAAAGTTTTAGCCTCCGAGGTTGTCATCAAATGCTCCTGGTTTCCGAGCCTTTGATCTGCTTTACATGCTTGGTGGAGAAATTCTTTATATGGTAACCGGAAATAGGCATGCGGTGGTGCAATTCACTGATTGACAATTGATTTCGACGCAACAATTTGCCGCATTGGAGAGTTTTAAGTTAGGTACTTCCAATCTTGGTACGCTAGCTCTGTAAAATTAAACTTGCAAATTTAAACTAGCGAGACCCGTTATGAACAACATCCAGGATTATGTAAGCGCGTTGGAACTCTTGAAGCCACACATCTGTTTGGCAATCACGATTCTAATTGTCAGTGTGTGGAACTTGTTTTTCCCCGCCGCAAAGAGGTTCACGCCATTCATTTGCTTGGCTGGATTGGGACTAGCGGCAGTACAACTTTTGCCACAATTTTTGATCGCACCAATTGCCTTATTTGGTTCTGGTCCTTATGGACTCTACACAGTCGACAACTTGAGCGTGGCGTTCGGTCTGGTTGTTTGTGGTGTCGGCGCCATTGTAGTTTTGATGACGATGGGACTCGAGCATCAGTTTGGTGAGAACAGAGGCGAGTTTTACACTTTGCTTTTGATAGCTGTGCTCTCGGTCATGTTCTTGGCTGGAACCACAGATTTGATTATGCTTTTTGTGGCGCTAGAAACTTTGAGCCTTTCTTGTGTTTTGCTAACCGGCTTGACCAAGCGCGATCGCAAGAGCAACGAAGCCTCGCTTAAGTACTTGCTCTCAACTGCTGCGGTCACCGCAACTTTGCTTTACGGTCTTTCATTCGTCTATGGATTGACTGGCAGCACCAACTATTACATTATTCATGAGAAGCTCGTCCAGTACACAGCCATCGAGCCAAAGCTGATCATCTATTTTATGACCGTGCTAATTCTTAGTGCTGTTGGTTTCAAGCTTTCAGCAGTGCCTTTCCACATGTGGACACCAGATGTTTACGAAGGTGCACCAACACCAGTTACCGCATTTCTTTCGATTGGCTCCAAAGCTGGCGGCTTTGTCGTGGCAATGCGTCTGCTCTCTTTTGTTTTTGGTTCAGCCTATGCCGAGTGGGGAGTTATTGTTGCTGTCTTAGCCATGGCTTCCATGATCGTGGGTAACTTGGTTGCGCTTTCTCAGACATCACTGAAGAGGATGCTTGCTTATTCATCAATTGCACAGGTTGGTTACATGCTCATCGGTATTGTGGCGTTACCAAAAGATGGCATGCCGGCCTTGATGTTCTACATCATTGTTTATGCCTTCATGAATCTTGGAGCATTCGCCGGAGCAATTTTATTTGCTAACGAAACAGGCTCCGACAACATCAACGATTTGGCGGGGCTAATGCGCAAGCGTCCGCTTTTAGCAATCGGACTTTCAATTTGTTTGGTGAACTTGGCTGGCTTGCCAATTCCACCGGCAGGTTTCTTAGCCAAAGTGTTTATCTTCTGGTCCGGTGTGCAATTACAATCACCAATTGGCTGGGCACTTGTGGCAGTGGCGCTGGTTACATCAGTGCCGGCAATCTACTATTACTGCCGTCCAGTTATTAAGATGGTGGTTCGCGAGCCTTCCGAAAAGGTTTTGGCCTTGCCGGCCGAGCGTGTCGATCAAGTTGATAGCCAACTTTGGCCAGCCCTGGCACTGGCGTTTTGCGTGATTGGCATCATCTTCGGCAGCACGATGGTAAGTCAATTCATGGAAGTATCTTCCAAAGCAGTTGGCCCGATGACCACGCCACCAAAGCTGGGCGCTCTACCTGGTCCATTTGCAAACTAGATATTGTCACCGCTTGGCCATGAGAGGTCCTTCGCTTCGCTCAGGATGACAAAATGTTGCTGCTCGTCAAGATGACAAAAAATTGTGGCTAAAGACAAACACCTCGGGCTATTTTTGCTGGTTGTCGCTAGTGGACTTGTCGGCTTCTATTTCCCATTCTTGATTAATCAGCACAATTTCTATTTGTCTGATGCAAGTTTGTATTTCGAGCCACTCTGTAATTTCTTGGCCAATTCATTTCGCCAATTCAAGATACCCTTATGGAATCCTTTTGTGTACTGCGGCACAGCACAGATTGCCATAATTTCTCCTGGCATTTTTTATCCACCAAATTGGCTGCATACAATTTTGCCGTTCTCGCCGGCACTAGCAATCAGTTTGATTTTGCACCAAACAGTTTGTGCACTGGGTGCCTATCTTTTGATCGCAAGTTTTGGTTGGGGAGTACCGGCAGCTTACATCGCTGGATTCATTTGTTCGTTTACCGGCTATATGTTTTCCTTGCAGGCCAATTACACTCTGGTTGAAACGGCTTGCTGGATTCCGCTTTCACTCTGGGCAATCAATCGCATTGGGCAAACCGACGAGAGCAAGCCTGCAAAATCAGGACGTGCATTTCAATCACTATTTATTGCAATTGGCGCAACCTTCATGCTAATGGCTGCCGGTCGTCCGGAGCTTTCCGAGCCAGCGATTTTGGTTTTATTGGTTAGCATCGTCATCACATTCATTCGTACATTTAAAAGCAACTGGAAAGGTTCAGCCCGAGTTGCCATTTTGCAATTGATGGCAATTGGCATTGCTTGCATGTTGATAGCGCCGGCAATCTTACCAGCACTCGAGTGGAAATCACTTTCGGTCAGAAGTCATTCTCTCAAAGCCAGCGAAGTATTTTTGTGGAGCGCTAATTGGTACGATCTTTTATGCATAATCTTTGCTCAGCCACTCGGTGATTTGAGCATGCTGTATTCAAAATACTTAGGCTTGGTGGCAACCAGACCAAATTACATTCCATATTTGTCTTCTGCCTTTGTTGGCCCAGCAGCTTTTACTTTGGCATTATTTGGAATTGTCGATCGCAGCTTCAAATGGCGCTGGTTGGTTCTCGCCATTCTTGGTGCCAGCTTGATCATGGCTTGTGGATTGTACACACCACTTGCACCTTGGCTGATTAACAATGTTCCGGTTTTAGCAATCTACAGATATCCGGTTAAGCTTTTAGTTTTCGCCGTTTTCGCTATCGCCGTCTTTGCCGCTCGCGGACTATGGGCAATTAACAATCAGAAAATCGGCAAGAAAGGACAAATATTTGTCCTAACTATTTGGTCTTGCTTGCTTGCCGGTTTAATTTCTCTGCTGATTCCGTCGGTTGCTCAGGCGATTACAAAGTCGTGGGTGGCAAACGCAGCAATACACAACCAGGCAATGGTGGCACTCAAACTGATTGCCCGTACTGGAATAACCGGCTGTATTGTCGGCATTGCCATTTCTCTGCTTAGCACTTTATGCCTCGACAAGAAAATGAGCAAAACCACCTTTTCAACAATTGCAATTTCCGTGGTGTTTGCTTCTTTACTCTCCAGCGCAGTGATTTTCCACAGGCATTTTTCTGAATCGAATTTTTATTCAGGCGACTCGTATTTGAAAACGGCCTGCGAGAAACTGAATAAGCTAGAGGAATTAGAATTAGACGCCAAGGCAGCGGCACTTAAATTGGAAGCTGAAAAAGATCGCTTAAGACGTCGTTGGCGCTATGGTGCAAAACCGATTGAACCGAAAAAGCTGGATCTCGATAATCCTGGCGACGATTTAGCACCAATTACTTACACGGCCGGACAAAGCGTTGATTCGCGCGTTCTGCCTTTGTATTTTGGCCCGCTAAATTGTCCACGTTGGTATCAAGGCACAGGCAGATTTGTCACACCACGTTGGTATCAATATTCTCGAGAAATGCTCGTGCCAAATTGCAATATGGACTTTGGCATGCCATCTTCATTTGGTTATGAGGCGGCAGAAACACAGGACTATCGCAAGCTCTACACAAGCGTGTTGAAGCGCTCCAATGCCTGGACACTGCCAATATCATCGCCAAGCAGTGAAGCTTTAGCCTGGACAAAATCAGACATGCCGCTGGCACTTTTCTGTCGCATGACTGCCACCAAATACGCATTCACTCAAGTGTTCGGCAACGATTGGCTCCCGCAGCCAATTCTTGATCGCAATTATTTTGATCTACTCAAAGAAGATAAAGTAATGAATGTGCGAATTTGGCGGGTGAAAGAAAAAATGCCGCGGGCTTACTTTAGTGATTCGTGGACATATGCTGCTTCGCACGACGACGTATTGAACAAAATGATTTATGCCGATCAGTCCGGTTTTGATCCAAAGTTGAATTTACTTTTGGAACACATCGAAACCAAATCCGATCCCTTTACTTCCACATCGCACCGCCACCACCGTTCCGTCTCCCAATTGATCTTTGTCCAAGATCAGGCAGAACACCTTTTGCTCAATGTGCGGGCATCGGTTCCAGGATTTCTCGTGCTTGCCGATCATTATTGGCCCGGCTGGCAAGCAACAGTAGACACGCGCCCAGCAAAAATTTATCGCGCCAATGGAATTCTCCGCGCCGTCTTTGTTCCACCCGGTGCGCACTTGGTTGAATTCAACTATCAGCCGCGCTGCCTTTATCAAGGCTATTTGCTTTCCTGGTTTGCCATTGCCCTGATTTTTGGGCTTGCACTAACATCCATAATCTTGCCGAGATTGAGGTCGTAGCCGAGATGCTAAACTAGATATCAAATTGAACTGCCCTCGTAGTTCAGCTGGATAGAACACCTCCGTCCTAAGGAGGGTGTCGGGGGTTCGAATCCCTCCGAGGGTGCCATTTATTAAGGGTCCATACCGGACACATAGGTAACACAACGTACCGAAGACACGGGTTACACTTTTTGCGTTCTACAGGAGGCAAGAGTGAATGCCGTGTAAGGAGAGTTCTGTTATGGACGAACGAATGCGTTTTGTTATCTAGCGCTTCTCTCAAGGAAGACAATGGATATTGATTTTTCACGACGGGGAATGCCAACAAACAACACATTTGCTGAATCATTCAAAGGGTGCTTCCGCGGAAAATGATCAAATACAAAGAGCACCAAAACAGTCCATTTTGGCTCGGCCCAGAAAATGGCTGCAATGCATCGAAGCATAATACATTTGTCTTTAGGGTATATATGGCCTAAGGGCTATTAGCGGGCGGATAGTTCACTTAGGCATACTGGGGAGTAAGCACTGGTGAAAAAACAAAATGAGTGGCATTCGTGCACGGTTTTGATGTGCCTTGTTTGCCTGATATTTAATCTCACGCCTGTGGCAATGGCTGAGGAAGTAGCAACTCCCGCGCCAGAGACAAATCGGGTCCTACTACGGGGTACGCACGTGCTCGATGCTGATTCGCTGACGGGTGTTACCAACTTGACGGTGCGTCGGGGAGCGATTGCTGTAATCGATTTCAGCAATAGCAGCGCGATTAACCTCGCAGGCAATTTGACCAACCGAGGTACCGTTTATGTTGCTAATGCAGATCCCCAGCAATTAACGGCAACACTTGCCGGGTCCAACATCTACAATAATGCAAGAGCGCTTATCACTACTGTGCTGCCGGCTGGCGGCGTTGCTGGTTTTGGTGCTACCGCTTTGCCGCTCAATCTCAACCTAAGAACAATCAATGACATAGTTAATGCTGGCACAATAGCATCGTCCGGTAATTTAACAATGAGTGCCGGCGGCTCTATAATCAACGCCCTACCGCAAGGTACAACCGGAGTTCAGCCAGTTATTCAAGCTGCGGGCAATGTAAATCTTTTCAGCGGCTCCGGCAATATCACCAACCTCGGTTTAATTGCCTCCTTGAACAATAATATAAATATTGCCGCATTGACAATGGCAGCAAACATCAATGTATTTGGTGCAGGCGGGACATTGCAAGCGCTCAACGGCAATATAAACTTGCGTGACTCATCATATAGCGGTCCTGCCAATATCAATCTTACCGGTGGGGATTACCTTTCCCAGGCACTCAATCTTTATTCAGGGACAGGCACTGCAAATGTCAGTGTCGGACAACTCGCAGGACTTGTTAACACCTATGCTGGTGCTGAACATATTTCTGCCGATACAACGCTTTTGAAATTAGGCAACAACATATCAAACGACCCTACTTACTACAATACCGGCAGCATTGAGATCATGGGAACAGTGTCATCCGATGAGGGTTTAGCAATCGTAGCCGGCGGTGACATAACAGCAAACATTAACGGTCGGATTGTCACTAACGGACATAATCTTTTGATGATTGCTGGAGCCAACATAACAAGTTCATGTACCGGCTGCACATCGCCGGGACAGGTTGGTCCCACATCAGGCGGAACGACTCCTACATCAGGAGTTGCTGAAGGCACTGTTACCGTTGACCTGACTGGTGGCGCGGGCGGCGATATTGATTTAAGTGGCAGTTTGGCGGAAAAAGTAATTGACACATCATCAAGTACAAGCTCCGGCGGCAATGTCACAATGGTTGCCCTGGCAGATGGATTTGGACTAGAAGGAACAGTTGCCTTGAATACTTTGTGTCTCTTAGGAAGTTGCGCTGGAGAGATTAATACATCCGGAGGTGGAGCTGGTGGTGGTGGCAATGTGACAATTTATGCCGGTGCCAGTTCCTTGTTGCCAGTTACATCAATTAGTACCAACAAGATTGAAACTATTAGTAATGGAACACTCAACTCAGGGTCCGTGACATTGGAGACGACCCAGGCTGTTACTTCCGATTTACAGCCACTGGTCCTCGATGCGCATGGTGCCATAACCAGTGGTAACACTATTCAGCCCGGAACCCCATCCATGGCAGGCATTTCAACGGGTTCCATCGACACTGAAGTCAAAGGCGGTTCGCAAAAAGCAGGCGATGTAATAATCACGGCTTACGGAGATATTGATGCGAGTGCGGGCACCGTTGCTACTCTTAACAACGGCGTTGGCGCAGCCGGCGAGGTCATCATAACATCAAGCAATGGCTCTGTATCGACTGGCGAGATCGCCTCCTTTGTCTACAGTGGTTGGTTGGCAGCAGCCAATGTAACTATCTCAGCTTACGGAGATATTACTACCAATGGGAATTTTATTTATGCATTCCAAGGCGGTTCAGGTGCTGGTGGCACAATAACCCTGACGTCAAGCAATGGCTCCGTATCAACCGGCGTGCTGGTGATTGGCGTCGGTGATACTGTAGCAGGAGGCAATGTAATTATCTCGGCTTATGACAATATTACGACCAGCGTCATTGCTGCATTTAATGCCGGCACGGGCGGAGGCGGCTCAGTTAACCTAACATCCAGCAATGGCGCTATTACAACCGGCGAGATCTTAACCTATACACTTTTAGGTTTGGTACCAGCCGGCAATGTAACTATCTCGGCATATGGAGATATTACTGTCCTCGGACAGATTGATGCTTCTAACGCAGGCATAAGCGCAGGCGGCTCAGTTACCTTATTGACACAAGATTCTTTGACTACTGGTGACATCAATACCTCAAGTACTGGTTTGCGTGGCGGCTCAATTACTGCTGCCGCTGCTGGTGATAACGGAACTTATTCCATTGCATTGGGAAATCTCAATACTTCGGGAACAGCTGCCGCCGGCTCTGTAGAAGTAGTATCGACGGATTTGCTTGAGAAGCCCAACTTAATTGGTGCCATCACAGCAAAAGCGTCAGGACAAAGCGGAGTAGGTGGTTCAGTTGGTATAGCTACACGAGGTGGGTTGGCGGTAGGCAAAATAGACACGACAAATACTTCTGCCAGTGCAAGCAGTGGAGCACAATCAGGGTCGGTATTTTTGTCATCCGGTAGCACTGCCACCGACGCGATTCTTGCAGGCGACATTAATGCGTACAACTCAGCTAACGGATCAGCGACAGGACAAGTAATACTGATAGCATCAGGAACTATAGGAGTACTTGGCACAATAACGACTTCTGCGGGCAACAGCTCGGTAAATCCAAGTTATACGAGCCTTACATCATCGATAAGTTCATCTACTACCATAGATGTATCGGTAACTGGAATATCGGGGTTATTCTCAAATTATAATCCACAAGGATATTTGTTCATGAGTGGCGGCAGCACTCAATTGACCATTGATAGCGGAGGCAATTCATCATTGTTGGCGCCACTTCTTTGTTTGACTACTGTTTCAATAGATTCTATAAAGTCAAATAGTGGCACTAATGCAGATGGGGTAGCATTGGTAGCAGGTGGAGATATAACGCTCGGCGGAGCAGTCGGCGTCAATACGGCCGCCACCACTAGTGGTGGCAATGTCAATTTGCTTTCTATCACCGGGCTAGTAAGCGTTGGCAGCCTTAGCACAAACAGCAGTGGTGCTGGGGCGGCAGGTTCTGTTAGTGTGTCAGCTTCGGAAGCCGTGACGGTCGGCGGAACAATTGACACCTCTAACTCAGGGGCAGGCGCGGGCGGCACGGTTACCCTAATATCGAGCCGCAGCTATGTCTCAGTCGGCGAGATCGACACTCATGTAAGCGGTGGCGCAGGAGCAGCCGGACAGCTCAATATCTCAGCGTATGGAGACGTTAGTACTAGTGGCAACGCAATTAAGGTATTTAATGCGGGTACAGGTACAGGCGGCACGGTCTTTCTAGTGTCGAGCACCGGCTCTGTCTCAGTTGGCGCTATCGACACCTATGCAAGCAGCGGAACGGCTGCAGCCGGCAATGTCGTTATGGCGGCTTACGGAGACATTGATACGAATAGCAACGCAATTGCTGCTTATAACGCAGGCTCCGGTTTAAGCGGTAACGTCATTCTAATTTCGAGCAATAGCTCTATTACAGCAGGCGCGATTGATGCTTATGTTGCCAGTGGTTCGGAAAAGGCAGCAGATGTAACTGTCTCTGCGTACGGGGCTATTAATCTCACTGGAGCGCTTAATGCGGCTAACACAGGCAGTGGTTCAGGCAGCACAGTCAATCTACTTTCAGCCAATGGCTCAGTAACCACAGGTGGCATCAACGTGAATGTTGGTATTGCTTCGATTGTAGCGGGAAATGTAAATATCGAGGCCTCCGGAGCTATTGATACGAGCGCAGGCACTATCCAAGCTAAAAATGGCGGCACTCGCCCTATCGACAGTGGAGTTTATCTACTGTCGCACACCAACTCAATTAACACAGGCGAAATCGACATCAGTGTGGATTTTGGTTCGGCAGCATTAGCCGGCAACGTGTCTATCTCCGCCCCCCTATCCGTTACTGTGGGTGCGAAGATTGATGCTTCCAATAACGGCAGCGGTGGTGGCGGCACGGTCACATTAGCGTCAAGCGGGAGTTCTGTTGAAGTAAGCGAGGTCGATACTTATGTCAAAAGCAGTTCTCAAACAGCAGGCAGTGTGAGCATCTTGGCTGATGGACTCATTAAGGTCGATGGAATTATTGACGCTTCCAACGGCGTCATTGCTGCAAGCGGTGTTGGCACCGCTGGTACAGTTACTCTTCTGTCAGCCAGTGATAAGGTAACTACCGGCGACATCAACACCAATGTCCATGGCGGTTCGGCTACAGCCGGCAACGTAACTATCTTGGCCGATAAAGAAATTAAGATCGGAGTTATTGATGCTTCTAATGCAGGCATAGGTGCCGGCGGCGAGATTGCTCTAACATCTGCCTCTACCGCTGGCTTTGTTGAAAGTGACGGGATAAAAACCTATGTCAGTGGTGGCTCGGCTGCAGCAGGTAATGTAATTATTTCGGCTCCCGATCATATTGCAATAAGTGGTGCCATTATCACTAATAACACTAGCTCCGGTGCAGGTGGCTCTATTGCTCTAATAAGTAATGGCGCTATTAGCTTAAGTACCATCACAACTTCCGGGGCTCCAGGCGGGTCAGTATTTTTGAGCTCGGGCGATACCTTCGCCGGGGCAATCACAACAGGCGCGATAACGCTTGGTGGTGGCGCATTGTTAGCTACGGCGGCAAAAAGTGGCAGCATTACAGTTCAACTCTTTGCCGATGGCAACACACTTTCAGTGGATGATGGGCAGATTTTTGCAACCGGCACCTACACAAGTGCCGTTGATATATTGCCGCTTGCCTTCACCAACAGTGCAACAACCACAATTACACCTGCCATAATTCCCGGCGGTGGATTTACATCATTTAGCAATAGCGGCACGGTAACACTTGCTAGTGACGCAGGTAGCTCAGGTAATGTCATTACCTTCAGTGACCTCGTACCTGTTTTTGTGCAAAGTACGGTCAGCTCCTTGGGGACAATTAATGACAGCACCAGTCAAGCCAATTTCTTTGTATTGGCACCAACGGTAGCAGTAAGCAGCTCGACCGCCTACACCAGCACAACAGGAAGTCTAAGCATAGTTGCGAATCAAATGAGCATGGGAGATATCAATACAAATGGTGCAAATCTAAATCTCACAGCAGTTCAAGCTATTACCACTGGCGTAATTAACACGAGTAATTCTTACGGCACAGTGTCCGGGCATGCCAAGCTTTTGTCGGTCATTGGCTCTGTTACAACTGAGGCAATCGACACCTATATCACAAGCGGCTCGGCTGCAGCCGGCAATGTAGTTATCTCGGCTTATGGAACTATTAGTACGAATGAGCAAGCAATTAACGCTTATAACTCAGGCACGGGCACAGGCGGCACAATTAACTTAACAATATCTGGCGCCGGCTCAGTTGAAATTGGAGAGATCAAAACCAGCATCAATAATGCGTCTTCCAATGCAGCTGCAGGTAGTATCACTATCTTGGCTGCCGCAGCTATAGATACCAACCAGAAAACAATTGACGCTTCTAATTTAGGCACAGGTGCAGGCGGCACCGTAACCTTAACATCAGAGACGTTTTCGATCACGACTAGCGATATCGACACCCATGTCGCAAGTGGCTCGGTGCCGGCAGGCAATGTGTTTATTTCGGCTTTGCAATCAATTATTGCGGGCAACATTAACGCTTCAAACGCAGGTACAGGCGCAGGCGGCAGTGTCACTTTGGTAAGAGCCGCAGCAATGAAAACTGCAGATGTCGACACCTCTAGTACCGGTTCTGCCGGCGGCGCAATTATTGCTGCCTCTGTCGGTGATAATAATGACTATACTCTTGAAATGGGAAATCTGAAGACTTCGGGGTTTACGGCTGCCGGCTCCATAATGTTGGTAGGCGATGATTTTGGGGCGAGACCCCTCACTGTGGGCAACATTACAGCGCAAGCATCAGGACCAAATGGAGTTGGTGGATCAGTAGGGATATCCGGACTAGGGACTGTGACGGTAGGAAGCATAGACACGACCAACACTGCTGCTGTTGTAAGCAGCGGGGCACAATCAGGGTCGGTATTTTTATCATCTGGTAGCACTGCAAGTGGCGCGATTCACGCAGGCACTATTAACGCGTACAACCCAGCAAATGGATCAGCCACCGGGCAAGTAATACTGATAGCATCAGGAACTATAACAACCACTGGTGCAATAACTACTTCTGCCGGCACTATCCCCGCCAATACATTCACATCAAACCTCGTGAGTGGTAGCGAAGCATCGATAACTCCGAGTTATACAAGCAATACATTATCGATAACTTCATCTACAACCGTAGATGTGTCGGTAACCGGAATATCAGGGCCGTCGTCAAATTATAATCCACACGGATATGCAGCTCTAAGCGGTAGTGATACTGTGTTGACTATTGATGGTGGTGGCAATTCATTGCTGTTGGCACCGCTGGTCTTTACTGCCTTTGTTCCAATGGCAATCAAGTCTATAAATTCAAGTAGCCACACTGCGGCTGACAGTATTGCCCTGGTGGTGTTCGGAAATTTGACGCTCAGTGACGCGGTAGGCATTAACGCAGCCGGCACTACCAGTGGTGGCAGTGTCACTTTGCAGTCTTCCGCCGGACAAATATCCATTACAAGTATTGCGACAAATAGCAGTGGTTCTGGGGCGGCAGGCTCTATCAATATCTCGGCTTGGGCAGCTATTCCTGTCACAGGAACGATTAACGCTTCTAACTCAGGCACAGGTGCAGGCGGCACAGTCTTCCTAGCGTCAACTGATAATTCTGTTGCAACTGGCGGGATCGACACCTCTGTCGCTTCCGGTTCAGCAGCAGCAGGTAATGTAACTATCGCGACTTACGGAGCTATGAGTACTAATGCAATTAACGCTTCTAACTCAGGCGCAGGCGCCGGCGCTACAGTCCTGCTAACGTCAAGCAACAGTTCTGTTACGACTGGCGAGATCAAGACTGGCGGTTCAGAATCGGCAGGCAACGTGTTCATCTCGGCTTACGGAGCCGTTAATACAAACGGAAATACGATTCAAACTTATAACACCGATACAGGTGCGGGCGCAGTCTCTTTAACGTCCACCAATAATTCTGTCTCAACCGGCGACATCGACACCTACGTCACCACAGGTTCAGGGGCAGCCGGCAATTTAACCATCTCGGCCTTAGGATCTATTACTCTGGGGGGCAATATTGCGACTTACAACACAGGTTCCGGTGCAGCCGGTACAGTTACCTTGCGTGCAGTGGGGAACATTCAAACAACATCTACGACTGTAAAAGTGGAAAGTCCCTCGATAACGCTTACATCGGTAAAGGGAAATATCCAGTCAGTCAACGACTCGACACCACTTTTGATACAAAGCGGATTAACATCAGGAACATTATCGTTGATAGCCCATGGCGGTGGTTCGGTTTTGTTAGCGGATACTCTCGTCAACGATAATGTTCAGTTCAACAACACCTTGCCCGTCAACGTATCAACTGCAGGCACACTCTTCTCCTTAAAAACTGCGGGCAATATTACTCAGCAAGCAACAACGACGGCAGTGACAAGTGCGGCTATTGTCTTAGAAACAACCGCAGGCGATATTGGTGAATCCGGTGACGCGCTTCAGACAAGCAGCACTGACACGATGAGTATAACTGCGGGCGGAAATGCTTACATCAATCAAACTGGTGCCTTTACTTTGCTTGATTCTCATGCGGGAGGAAACTTCCAGCTCAATTCCTCAGGCTCAACCACAATTAATAGTCTTGCCAGTCAGACAGGCTCCTTATCGGTAATCGTTGGTTATTTCGGCAGTACACTGAATGTGGCGGCAGGTTCTCAGGTTACTTCCGGTAACGGCAATCTTTTGCTGGAGAACGACAATACAGCAAGCGGCTCAATTGTTATCGGTGCAAACGCTAATCTGACCTCTGGTAATGGACAGGTTAACATTGTTATTGGTCCAGTGCCGTTTACACCAGTGCTCGGACCAAAGCCGGCCAATGTGAAAGTTACTCTTGCAAGTGGTGGCCAGGTTTTCTTCGGAGCCAGTGGGATTAACGCGCTCTCTCCAACTAATTTCGTGAATGCTAATGGTAATAACGTTATCTTCAATACCGGATCATTTTCGTCATCGGCGATTCAGTTGGGTGGCAACGTCACAATTAACGCCGGTAATGCGCCCGTATTATTCAACCTCGATCTCACCAATCCACAAACAGTGGCGGCGATTCAAGCCGCGCAGGCGGCTAATACAATTGGCGGCACGCTTATCGTAAGTGGTGGCATAGCCGTTGGTGGTGATATCGTACTCAAACCAATAAACTTATCGGGAACTTTATCTGCATTGAACATACCGGCAAATGTTACCGTCACTAATAAGGGATTTTCGGCGGCCAATCCATTGACTATCAATCTCACGGAAACGAGCACCACCACACAGGTAGTGATCAACGGAAAAAACCTATACAAAGGTTCAAATACCAATGCCGCGCTAAACATCAACAGTACATTTGGTGGTACCGTGTTTGTCGAGGGCGCCTCTGGCACTCTATCAAGCCAAGGCCCGCTTACCATAAGCGCTAACGGTAATATGACGTTCGATGGTATGGTTTCAGGCAATAACATTGCCCTCAATACAACATCCGCGAGCAATGGCAATCTATCGTTGGGTGGAATAATCGGGGCTGCCACGACATCGTCAGTTACCTTGAGTACAGATGGTACGGGCACAGTTACTCAGACTGGCGGCACGATTGCCGGCAAAAACATAGAAGCTTCAAGCGGAACCGGCAATATCATTCTGAGCAATATTGGTTCAGGTGCGAACGTGAGCGCGAGTACCGGAGGAGCTGCCATTGTGTCGATTACCACGCTCGGATCATTGAGTGTTCAAAACTCGTCTGCTGGTGGCACATTCACCGTAAACTCCGGAAGTGCGCTAACGCTTGCCGGAGATGTGAGTGCCGTCAGTGTGACCTTGATCGCGGGATCGAGCCTGAAGCAGAACTCTTCGGCGACTAATATATTAGCTAGTACCGTGACGATCGCAGCAGGGAAAGGAGATATAGGATCGTCCAATACACCGATTCAAATTACGGCAAGCAACCTGTCAATTACATCAATCAATCGAAGCAAAGCCTTCATCAACAATACCGGCGCTCTGACAATTGACAATACAACTGTCGGGCGCAATTTGACATTAACGTCTAGTGCCGGACTGACGATTGGTAATGTCAGCACAATTTCCGGATCACTAAATCTTCAGACGGCAGCGGGAGCGCTGACGGTAATTGCCGGCGACAGCGTGTCAGCCAATAGCGGCAATTTATTTTTACAAAATTTGAACACAGCATCAGGCACAATTGACATTGGTGCCAATGCAACACTTGCCGCGTCCGGCTCCGGCAATGTCACAGTATTAATTGGAAGCACGCCTGCTCCCAAGACAAACACAACAACACCGGCGAATGTGACGCCAATAATTTCAGGCAATGGAAAGATCTTCTATGGTGCCAGCAGCATTGTTGCCGGTACTCCTACAAATACAATCACTGCCACAGGAAGAACTGTTATCTTCAGTGGACCGGCAAGCGCCATTTCCCTTGATGGCGGAGTGACAATTGACGCGACGCAAGTTAATTATAGCCCTACGCCAAACGACAATTGCGATGAGATTGTTGACACCGGCGATGACGGTGAGGATTTGGATGTCGATGATCGCCTTTTGGTAAATTCCTCGCAATAGGAACTTCATGGTGGCAAGGAATTGAAGGCATCATATGAACTCAGTTATCGGCATAATTTTGATTTTGTCTTACTTAGTTAGCTTGGTATTTTTGCCACAAGCAACTGCTCAAACACACAAAATCAGGGTGGCGCTTTATGTAGATCGTGGTGCGTCTGGCCCGGCAAAAAAGAACTTTAGGAATGTGTTGGATATGGGGGATGACCTTCGTTACGATCCTATTTATGGAGACGACATCGGTAGAGGTGCGTTGAAAAACTATGATGTACTCATAGTGCCGGGAGGAAACGCCAGTCGAGATGCTTTCACTCTGGGATCGGATGCACGCGAAGAAGTTCGCCGCTTTGTTAAACAAGGTGGAATTTACATGGGCATTTGCGCGGGCGCTTATCTTGCCTCTCGTTCAAATGATGACTTCATTGGCATGCTGCCAATGAAAACTTTGGATCCCAAACATTGGTACAGAGTAGACGAAGGAACACGTGTTGATCTTGAATTAACACCAACCGGTATGGATGTCTTTGGTTTAAAAAGCCGAGAGATCAGTATCGTATACGAAAATGGACCAATATTTGCACCACTCACCGACGACAAACTAATTCCACTTGGATATTTTCGCAGCGAAGTGGTCGGGCGCGGAGGCGAACGCGGCGTAATGCTCGGTGCACCGGCTATGGTGATGTCCAGATACGGACAAGGCATCGTGCTTGTGATCAGTCCACACCCAGAAAAAACTCCTGGATACAAGCGCATGATCCTACACGCTCTAAATTGGCTATACGATCATCGCACTGATGGCAATTAGCACACAGTTGCCTCCATTGAGAAACTCAACTATAGCCGCGCACTTATTTTAGCTAGCTAATTCCACTTGGATTGGAATTTCTGATTTTCGCAGTTGCTCATTGATCACTTGAAGGACAACACTTTGAGGCATCATGTCCAGAGCTTTTGCTATCTGATAAGCCTTTTGAATACTTGGAAGTTTGCGGCCGTTTTCATAATCGCTCAACTGTTGTTTGCTTATGCCAACTAGTTCTGCAGCATAAGTTAGTGACCAATCTTCTGCCAATCGAAAGGCTCGCACCGTCTCACCAAAGGTAAGCGATTTCATTTTCTTGCGCCAGACAATTTGCTCTTTTCTGGAATAGCTAGGTCTACCTTTTGCGATAGTCATGATGTGTGAGGTGTCCCCCAATTCGTGGACAAATGATTTTCTACGAAGCTGCTTTGCGTGACCAATATTGTTTTTCCACCTCCTCTGGTGATTTAAACCCGATTG
>JAGVKG010000034.1 GCA_020050685.1 Candidatus Obscuribacterales bacterium
CAACGTCACAACCCTGCTGGGCTGCTTTACAAGGTTTCGTCTTACATTAATTACTCCTCCTTGTCACGATTTAACGTGGCGCACTTGAACTTTTTGACGCGCTTAACGTCTATATCTATAGGGAGCGCTAAAATTGCATATATAGAAATTCGTTTGGACTTATCGGTTTCTCTTGAAGTCCTATTTGCCTGGAGTCTTATATGAGCCCAAGGCCATATGTTCCGCTTCATCTGCATACGGAGTATAGCCTGCTTGATGGTGCTACACGCATCAAAGAGTTGGTGAAAAAAGCGCGTGCTGAAAACATGCCGGCAGTCGCTGTCACCGATCATGGCGTGATGTATGGGGCAATCGAATTAACCAAGACTTGCCATGAAATGGGCGGTGTCAAACCAATCATTGGCTGCGAAGGTTACATCATCAATGGTGACATTGAAGAGAAAACCAAAAAGCAACCGCTTTATCACCTGACCATGCTGGCAGCTAATCAGCAAGGCTACAAAAATCTTGTCCGTCTCAATTCGCAAGCGCATCTCAAGGGTTATTACTACAAACCACGGATCAATCGTGATTTGCTTGCCGAGCACAAAGAAGGTTTGATCATTCTCTCTGGCTGTCTTGGTGCAGAAATAAACCAACACCTTTTAGCCGATGATTACAATCAAGCCCTCCAAACAGCTGCCTGGTATAAAGAAACTCTTGGTGATAACTATTATATTGAGTTGCAAGATCACGGCATGCCGGAAGATCGCAAGGTCAATCAGCCACTGGTAAAAATAGCCAGACATCTCGGCATTAAAATTGCTTGCACTAACGACAGTCACTTTACCAATAAAGTCGATGGTGTTTCGCACGATGCCCTGCTTTGTATTCAAATGGGCAAGATGGTCACCGATGCTCAGCGCATGAAATTTACTGGCTGGGAATATCTCAAAAACGGCGACGAGATGGCAGCCCTATTTCGTGATCACTTAGACACAGAACTAATTGACGAATCAATTCTTTCCTGTTTGGAAATTGCCGACAAAGTAGAGGCCGTAAAGCTGTCTGGCGATCCCCGCTTGCCCGTTTTTCCGGTGCCACCAGGTCATACTGCCGAAACCTTCATGAATCAATTGGTGCAGGAGGGACTGAGACAGCGTTACGCAGAAATTACACCGCAAATTGAAGAGCGGGTTCGCTCCGAGCTAAAAGTAATCGAGGACATGAATTATGCCTCGTACTTTTTAATCGTGCAAGACTTTATCAATTACGCTCGTCAACAAGGCATTCCGGTTGGACCTGGTCGTGGATCAGCTGCTGGTTCTTTAGTTGCTTATTGCCTGGGCATCACCAATATCGATCCAATTCGTTATAGTTTGCTCTTTGAACGATTCTTGAATCCAGAACGCCGCTCAATGCCAGATATTGATACGGACTTTTGCATTGAACGTCGTGACGAAATTATTCGTTATGTCTCGGAAAAATATGGCGCGGACAAGGTAGCGCAAATCATTACCTTCAACCGCATGACCAGTAAGGCCGTCTTGAAAGACGTGGCCCGTGTCCTGGAATTTCCATTTGCCGAATCAAATAAATTGGCCAAACTGGTACCAGTTGTCCGCGGCAAACCAACACCACTGGATGATATGTTGGTTGAACATCCGGAATTTAAGAAGACTTACGCAACCAATGCTGAGGCAAAACAAGTAATCGACTTAGCCCGGAAACTGGAAGGCGTGAACAAAACTTTTGGCATGCACGCTGCCGGCGTGGTAATTTCCGACATTCCGCTCACAGAAATTGTCCCTCTCCAAAAAAATAACGACGGCACGATTATCACCCAGTATTACATGGAAGACCTGGCTTATGCCGGTCTGGTCAAAATGGACTTTCTTGGTCTGCGCAATTTGACCATGATTGATAAAGCCATACGCATCATTGATACAACACGTGGCGTCAAAATTGATATCGACAATATTCCCATTGACGACGACAAGGTTTATCAAACTATTTCTAACGGGGATTTAGCCGGCATCTTCCAGTTAGAAACATCATCAGGCATGCGGCAAGTAGCCCGCGATATGAAACCTTCCAACATGGAAGACATATCGGCTCTGATTGCTCTTTATCGTCCAGGCCCATTAGATACGGGCATGATTGATAAATTTATTGACTGTAAGAATGGCAAGACTCAAATTAGCTATTTGACGCCGCTGCTAGAGCCAATTCTGAAAGACACTTATGGGCAAATTGTTTACCAAGAGCAAGTCATGCAAATTGCCCAGCACTTGGCCGGCTACAGCCTTGGACAAGCAGACCTGTTGCGTCGAGCCATGGGTAAGAAAAAACCGGAAGAAATGGAAAAGCAACGCGAGCTTTTTGTCTCCGGCTGCGTCAAATCCGGTGTCAAACCACAAATTGCCGATCAACTTTTCACCCAGCTAGTGCAATTTGCCGAATACTGCTTCAACAAATCACACAGTCAAGCCTATGCCCAAGTTACTTATCAAACCGCTTATTTGAAGACCCACTATCCAGTGGAATACATGACCGCGCTTTTATCGTCTGTCAGCGGCGACCAAGATAAGGTACAAGGATACATTGCCGAGTGTCAGTCGATGAATATCGACATTCTGCCACCAGACTTAAACGTCTCCGGCTCTGATTTCACAGCCGACGGCCAATCAATTCGCTTTGGTTTATCTGCTGTGAAAAACGTCGGTGAAGCAGCAATTGCTGAAATTGTTGCTCAAAGAGAAAAGACAGGCAAGTTTGAATCCTTGCAGGAATTTGTCACCCGTGTCGATCAACGCATCGTCAACAAACGTGCTTTGGAAGCCCTAATCAAATGTGGTGCCGGTCTGTCACTCAACGTTTCCAGAAAACAAGCTCTAGAGAACCTGGACAGATTGGTAGAAGCAGCCAGCCGCCGCCAAATTGAACAAGCATCCGGACAAATGAATTTATTTAGTCTGGCACCGGCAGGCGACAAAATGGCCGCACTTACCCTTTCCGGTGACGACAAAGAGTATCAAGAAGTCGAATTGCAAGCCATGGAGCATGAGCTGCTTGGCTTCTATGTTACTAGCCACCCATTGAAACGCGTGGTCAATCGCTTGCGTTGGTTAACCACACATTCGATGCGTGAAGTAAGAGAGGCATCAGATGGTGCGCAAGTCATTCTCGGTGGTCTGGCAACTTCGATTGAGAAACGTCTGACCAAACAAAACAAACTTTTGTGTATTGTACAAATGGAAGACTTAGCAGGCAAGATTGAAATTGTCATGTACAGCGAGCTTTTGGACAAACTGCCACCAGACTTGCTACAAAACCAATCGTTGCTTTTGATCAAAGGCAAGGTAAAGAAAAACGACGAAGACATTTCTGTTTTGGCAAGTAGCGCCAGGAGAATTTCTGATGCGTCACTTGTGAACATTTATATGAATGAAGAACAGTCCTTTGCCGATCTTCATCGTTTGAAAGATATTCTCACCATCTACAAAGGTGACGATCCGGTTCTCTTACATTTCCCTCAAGAACAAATGAGCCAAGCAATTTTAACCGGCTGCCAATTCTGGGTAGATGCAAAAGCCGATCTTGTCTCGCAACTGGAACGCAGCTTTGCACCGAATATTAAAGTGCACGTCAATCGTGTGCTTGTCTAGAATCATTCAAATAACTATATCGCCAAAACAAAAAGGATAAAACATGTTCATTTCCATCAACCATATTCCTGTTGCAGCTGGACGAGAAGCTGATTTTGAAAAGATGTTTCGCGAGCGCGAACGTGCTGTCGAAGACGAGCCCGGCTTTCTCAGTTTGGATGTCTTGAAACCAGGCAGCCGCATGCTCATGGGCGGACAAATGGAGTCAGCTGGCAATGAATATCAAGTTCTGACTCGCTGGCAAGACGAGAAGGCGTTTCGCAACTGGGTACATTCCGATGCGTTCAAAAAAGCACACTCGCGTGAGTTTGATGCCACCATATTTGCTGGTCGCAGTTATTTGACTTTGCACCCAGCCGTAGAAGGTGTAAGCGCTTCTGCTGAGCCAGCCAAGGCTTAGTTTGAAAGCTAAAATAAAAAACTAAAACGGAAAGCTAATCATGGATCAAAAGATTACTGCCTTAGCCCAATTCCTCAAGGACTCAGCCCCAAAAGCCGTGCATGAGCCACAAGGCAAGCTGACTGATCAATTTGTCACACCGACATCTGCCATTTCCCCAGGCGCTGATGATCAAGCAACCATTGCCGAACGATCGCTTACTGGTCATTACTTGCAAATGTATGACTGGGATGCCTACTTTTTTTGCCAGAAAGCCAAATCATTAGCCTTGACCGATTTACCTTTAGCTGTCTTGCAAAACTTCCTTTCCTGGCAAGCGGACGATGGTTATATCCCTCGGACAATTTCACCAAACTCAGTGTGGGACGAAGGCGACTTATGCAAACCATTTCTTTGCCAGCTGGCCTCAGAGCATCTGGGAAAGAATCCGGCCCAAGCAAGCCTTTCCATACCGCTTGATCAAGTAATCACAAAACTTGATGCTTACCTCAACTATTGGATAACACATCGCCGGCACGCAAGTGGTCTTTTCCATTGGCGCAATGTTTTGGAAAGCGGTGTAGACAATAATCTTTCTCTGATTGTGCCCGCGCAAGCAGCCAAAAACGAAAATACCGAGGTAAATAATTTCATTGATGGCAGGCTTATCGCCTGCGACGTAAATAGTTATTTGGTTAACGAATTCCGTGCCTTTGCCGACTTAACATCTCGTTGCCAGAATGAAGAGCTTTCCCGCAAATACCATTTCCTGGCGCTAGAAATTCAGAACTTGATGGAAGACATGCTTTGGGATGAGCACCTCAGAATGTACACAAACTATGATCCCCAAACAAAAGAGCGTGTAAAGATTCGCAGTTGGACTGGTCTTCTGCCAGCCATTTATGGCATCTGCGAAGCCAAACGGGGCGAAATTACCATCGAACAAAACCTCAAATCAGAAGAGCACTTTTTCCGCAAATCTGGCCTTGCTTCCCTTGCCGCCTCGGAGCCGCTTTACAATCAAGCCAAGCGCGGCATGTACGGACGTGTGGTTGTTTCAAACTGGCAAGGTCCAATGTGGGTATTACCGAATGTGCTTGCTTGCCGATCACTTATGAAATTCAACCAAGAAGCTGTTGCCCGCAAACTAGCCAATCGGGTAATTGAAACAATGGCAAATGCTTTGAGCGAAACCGGCACGCTTTTTGAAAATTACAATTGTGAAACAGGTCAATCGCTGTGGGCACCACAATTTATCAGTTGGAACATTCTTGCCTTAGAGTTAATTGATTTAATCGGTTAGAAATCAAATCTAGGCGCTTCCAGCCTTGCACTGAGAAAACTTGTAGTTACATCAGTATGTCAATTTTAGATACAATGGCCTTGATAGTTACTTTAAAGTTTTCATCTATGACCATCAGGCTTTCAACTTTCGAAACAATGCTTGAGTGAGACGGGTATGAAACATATCGAACAGAATCCTGACACTAGTAGCCTCCAGCTACCCAAATATGAAATAGATACCAGACCACTTTGTCAGGGCATGCCCTTTTTGCTCACTGATGCGGCTCATCCCCGCTCTGTGTTAAAAAACGGCAGTCACTTTTTAGTCCTTGATCGAACAGGTTCCATTCCTGCCTGCAACACGCTTGGCTATGGCTACTATCGTTATGACACACGCCAGATAAGCCAGTGGGAATTCACTTTAGATCAAACGCCGCTTTCGCTCTTGTCCTCGTCTATAGAAAAGGGTTACATGGGTAACTTTCTCTACACCAACGGTCAAATTGAGAGTTTGCACAACGGTGCTATAGATCTGATTGCCCAACACAAAATTATTGTCACTCGCGAAATTGTCCTGGGCGAAAGACTTTGGGAACAAATTTGCTTTGAAAGCCTGCACAACGAGCCAATAACAGTTGATTTCACAATCAACTTTCAATCGGACTTTGCCGACATGTTTGAAGTACGCGGGCTTAATCGTCCAGCACGGGGCCAACGTATGTTGCCCGCGCAAGACAAAAGTGGTCGTGCAATTTTCTTAGCCTATAACGGGCTGGATGGAATTTTACTAGAAACAGTTATTGAATTTACGGGAATATTACCAACCCAAATTCGAGGAGGGGAAGTAACCTTCCGGTTACTCTTGCCACCACATGAGCAAAAGAAACTGGAGCTGTGCATCACGACGCGCTGGGGAGGCCAAATTGTTGCCTCAAATCCTTGCAAGACAAGTTTTGAGCAGGCAAGAAAATCTGTCGATCAAGAATATCAGGACTGGCGAAGTGGCTTAGCCAAGGTTGAAACATCGCACGAACTCTTGAATCTTTGCTTAAACCGTGGCATTCGAGATCTTTTTATTCTCCGCCAACCAACCCCTAAAGGTTATGGCATTGCTGCCGGTATTCCCTGGTATACGGCCTGCTTTGGCAGGGATAGTGCCATAGTAGCTTGGCAAATGTTGCCTTTTGCCCCGAATTTGGCAAAAGACTGCATAGAAGTCCTGGCTGCGTATCAGGGTCAGGAAGAAAACGATTATAAAGACGAGTCACCTGGCAAAATTATGCACGAGCTCAGATTAGGAGAATTGGCCCGTACCAATCAGATTCCCCATAGTCCATATTACGGTACTGTTGATGCGACGCAACTGTGGCTTTATTTACTCAGCCAATATGTTTTCTGGACAGGCGATTTGGAATTTGCTCACAAACTCTGGCCCAATGTTAATCATGCCTTGACATATCTTGATCAAGCTTGCCAAAACACTTACATCACGTATCAAAGGCGGAGCAGCCAAGGTCTGGAGAATCAAGGCTGGAAAGACTCCGGTGATTCAGTGATGCATGAAAGTGGAGCATTGGCCGAGCCACCAATTGCCATTTGTGAAGCGCAATCCTACTTGTATGCCTGCAGGCTAGAGCTGGCAAAGGTTGCCGATTTAATCGAACAAAAGACTGCCGCAAGCAAATTACGCAAAGATGCTTATCGTTTGAAGAGGCATTTTCAAAAGGACTTCTGGATGGAAGACCATAATTATTTAGCACTGGCAGTGGATGGGCAAGGCAAACAAGTCAAGACAATAGCATCTAATGCCGGACACTGCCTATTTAGCGGCATTCTTGATGATGACAAAGCTAAGTTAGTAGCTAAGCGTTTGCTAGATGGCAATCTAAATGGCGGGTGGGGTATACGTACCTTATCTAATACGACAGTTGCATATAGTCCAATTAGTTATCACAATGGCACGGTCTGGCCGCACGACAATGCAATAATAGTGGAAGGATTGAGAAAAATTGGACGCTTAGACGATATGCATAAAATCATGCGGGCAATCCAAGAGGTGGCTGAGCACGAACCGGACTATCGCTTGCCGGAATTATATTGTGGTTTCGACAAAAGTGATGCGGTTAGGCCCATTGATTATCCAGTTTCTTGCTCGCCGCAAGCCTGGGCGGCCGGCAGCCTCTTTCAGATGTTAAGGTCTTGCCTTAATCTGCAAGCCGATGCGCCGCATAATCGTCTTTCAATCATCGAACCGTATTTGCCAGAGTGGCTCAATAAGGTAACAATATCCGGACTAAAGATTGGCAATGCTACGGTAGATTTATCCTTTAATACCAGCCAAGGTTCCACTTACTGCCAAATTCTTAAGAGAACTGGTGATATTAAGGTGATCATTGAAAGTTAGATCTTCAAGCATATTGGTATAGAACAATGCGAATCGCTCAGCTTGCCCCCCTTCAAGAAAGTGTGCCACCATCCGGTTATGGTGGCACTGAGCTTGTGGTTAGCTTGTTGACAGAAGAGCTGATTCAAGGTGGACACGAGGTGACTCTTTTTGCGTCCGGCGATTCGGAAACCAGCGCGAATCTAATATCTACTGTACCCAAAGCCCTGCGCAAGGATTCAAACATTCCAATACGCCGCTGGCCTGCCTATGAGTTCGAAAGCCTGTTAAAACTAAAAGCGATGAAAGACCAATTTGATATCATCCACAATCACATGGGCTTTCAGGCATTTCCCATTTTGGAAGACATTGGTCTTCCTTTTATTACTACGAATCACAATCCTATCAAGCCATACAATGCAGCAATTTATCAAGCTTACAGTAGTACCAATTTTGTCGCTATCAGCCATTCCTATCGCAAGCTAAATCTGCCTGAAAAGCTGAATTATGTTGCCACCATATATAATGGCATCGATATTGACACTTATCCACTCAGCAATAATTCTGGCTCTTACCTATTGTTTCTCGGCCGCGTCTCTCAAGATAAGGGGACAGATAAAGCTATTGAGATTGCCACCAAGCTAAAACTGCCACTCAAAATTGCCGGTAAAGTCGATTCTAGCGATCGGCAATACTATCAAAGATATGTAAAGCCCGCCTTGACCAATACAGACATTGAATTTGTCGGCGAAGTTAATCACGAACAAAAATGCCAGCTCTTCCAAGATGCAATTGCCACAGTCTATCCGATTGGTTTTGATGAGCCCTTTGGTTTAGTCATGGTTGAGTCACTCGCTTGCGGAGTGCCGGTTATGGCCTTTGACCGTGGCTCGGTAAAGGAAATTCTAGAAGACGGAGAGGATGCAGTAATTGCCACCTCCGTCGATGGTCTAGTCGAAAGATTCGAGGAAGTAAGCAATCTCTCTCGTCAAACATGTCGCAACCATGTGAGCACGAGTTTCTCCAAAGAGAAAATGACCGGTGCTTATGAAGCCTTGTATGAGAACTTGCTTGGCAATTGATCAAGTTTGTCACTAAAGGCTTGCCACCAATCATCAAGTGTGTGGGCAGCAAGATTAGCTTTCAGCTAACCTCAATTATCTTTAGTCCAGGCGCTAAAATAAAAGAGATACATTAAGAACCCCCAGCGCTGGGTGCCTCCGAGAACATAAGCTTGGTTCTCAGACCCGAATAAAAAGGAGAAGTTCCCCTACTAGCCAAATGTAAGCGAATTGTTACAGAGCGGATCTTACAAATTGATTGATGGTGAAACTGATGGCGAATATGAGCAGGCAAGAATTAATTACCAGACTAAAGGAGGATTCTAAACAGCATTGGTTTCTCGTCTTTGACCGTGACGGCACACTGGTGCCGCATGCGGCGTCTGCTCAAGATGCCATTTTGGATCTTGGTCTGCACGATATTCTGATTAATTTGGCAGGCATTGATAGAACTCTGGTGGCCATTCTCAGTGCCCGTTCTTGTCAGGCATTGCAGAGCGATTTTCAAAACGAAACGATTATTTTTGCCGGCAATTACGGTATGGAAATTCTCATGCCGGACAAAAAACCCTTTCTCCACCCGGTTGCTCACGCCAATCAACTGAGAATTCGGGAGGTGAAGGAAACCCTAGAAAACCTTTTGCCCAAGGAGCTCAATGTCGTGATTGACGATCATGGTTATTCGCTTTGCTTACATTGGCATTTGGTAGAACAAGAATCACAAGCTTACGTGCACAAAAAAATTAGTGAAGCGCAAGGCAAGTTCCCGGATTTATTCTTTCGCAAGCTTGCCTCAAGTTACGAATTTTTACCGGCCGTCGAATGGGACAAAGGTAAAGCACTGGAGAAAATGGTTCTGACAATTGACCAAGATCTTACCGATCAAGAATTCAGCAAGAATTGTCTTTTACTTTACATGGGCGATTCCCAGGCCGATGAGCCCGCTTTTGACGTGGCTAACCAATACAAGGGCATCAGCATTAAAATTGGCAGTGACCGCGAAAGCCAAGCCCAATACGTTTTCGACAATACCAATCAGGCTCGCGATTTCATCGAGCAGCTATTGGTCTTGCGACGCGGGCAACTTACTCACTAAATCGAGGACTTAACGTTGCGCTCCGTGAGCGTTCATTTGGGCGGTAGCAACTGGTTGACTGCCAACCGGATGCATCACGTCGAACACTTTGTCCTTAGCTGCCTGCGAAATATCAGCAACTTTTCGGCCGGTAGCAACTGAACCATCTTTGACTTTGAGAGCAGAAATCTTGATGCCGTGACCAATTACTTTTGGCACTGCCATGGCTTTCGGTCCAACTGCTTGCGCACCATCTTTTACTTTGCCACCAACTGCTATGGCACCATCTTTAATCTTGATGCCGGCAATGTGTGTGCCATCTACAACTTTGTCCGAAACAATCAAAGCTCCACTTTTAGCTTTGCTACCGATGAATTTGGTTCCCACATACGCATGTCCACCGACATACTTTGCTCCATGAATTATAGTCACACCGGCACTCTTGGTTGTGATCACCACACCTTTGGCAATCTGTCTGACACCAGAGACAACACCCTCACCATCTTCGCCTTCTACCGGATCAACAATAGCCTTCTTCGCTTCCGCTAATTCCTTTTGTTTAGCTTTGCTAGGTTCATTGCTTGAGGTTTTCTTCGGCTCAGTCTTTTCTTGCTTGGCCTCAACTGATTTGCTGGTTTGAGGAACACGTCCCTCTTTGGACTTCGAAAGATCAATTTTAGTCTCCTGTGGCTTAGTTTTGCCCTTGCGACCTTTGCCCTTTTGCACAACCTTGAGTGGCTTTTCTGGCTTAATACTATAGTAAGGATCTAAAAAAGACTGCGGTCCAGCATATGCACTGTTAGCCATCGCAATTGCTAAGCCAAACAAAATCGCAGGCGACATTTTTGTCATAGCTCTCATTCAAATCACTCCTCACCTAAGTCCACAACCATGTCTTATAACACAATCTGAACATTTCGTCATGTTTGTATATATCTTTAGACCGTCAAGACATGTACATCTTATAGAGCACCACCAATTTACTGGCTGTCAACAGAAGTCCATGTTCAACTCTATCGAATTTTAGAAATTCTGGCAAACAAAAACTCGACTAGAATTGCCAACAACAATTGTAATATGATTAAGAGCAAGTGCCGCAAGGCTATTTTAACGTGGGCAGAGGGAGCAGTAACTAGAAATGCACGATTTCCAGACAAATCCAATTTTCTTTGTTGTTTTAGTCCTGGTTCTTACCGGAGTAATTGGGTACATAGGCGCTTACAAAGCCTTTTTCAAAGAGCCAAAAAATGCTCCCGATGAGGAAGAAAGCAAAGGCGCATAATCGCCAAGTTTTACCGTGCTTAGGCTACAGGGGATGTCTTGTCGTCATTTGGTAAACGCACAATTTCCACGGAGCACGGTGCGTGTGATACTACTGCCTCAGAAACGCTGCCTAAGAGGAAGCGTGTAAATCCACGTCTACCATGCGAGCCCATCACAATTAAATTAGCGGGCCATTCTTTCGCTTCTTCCAAGATTTTGTCTTTGATATAACCTTCCAGGACTTCACTGGAAACACGTTCTTGCCCAAATTTTTTGCCTAGCTGAGCTGCACTTTCCTCAACCAATCGCTTGGCCGCATCTACCAATTCCTTTTGAGCCTCAAGTGCCAAAGGAACATAGCTTGTATGCCAGCCGGCATATTCAGGATGAAATGGTTCAACGATAGTGATCACGCGGAAGAGAGTTTCCTTATTCCAATCCCTGTTCAAGACACCCTTTAGGGCTGCTTGTGAATATTGAGAATCATCCATCGCCAAAAGAATATTCATTGTCTTATTTCCTCAATTGCTAACTCAATTTTTGTCGACCATGATTGCCCTGATTGAAGGAATATATGCCAATTGGGCAAAATTGTCGATCCTTGATAGATCTTTTCAAAGCCAGATTCCGAATTAGATACCGTAAAAACTGGATGGCGCCAGACACAAGCCGGGCTCGCAAAGCGCATCGTCAGTTTAATTCCTAACCATTGATCACAAATTCCCAGTCCATCAGTTGCCTCGATTACCGCCTGGGATGAAAGCAAACAATTCTCTAGCTTTTCATTGCTCTCAGGATTGAAGAAATAACGATCGTGAGCATCAGGGGCGAGAAAGTTGAAATTCAATTCGGGAGCAAACCATAAAGAGATAGGACTTTCATTGGTATTAGTCAAGCGATACTCGAGAACTAGTTTAGCTTGACCAGCTAAGAAATTGTAAGTCTTATCAACCTTGAGCTTTTGGCTATGATTATCCACGCGAATGTGGCCATCCCGTTTTAATCTGAGGACAATTTCCGAAGCATTGCCATCAAGCGAAACTAGTTCATAAGGCTCCACCACAAAGTCACCGACTTCGGCATAGCGCACTTTACTGAATTGTGCCAAATCCACATTCTTGCCCAGAAAATGATCAAGGAAACAAAGCTTGCGATGCCAGTCATAGGAAAGCAGTTGATCCAGATTGTCTTCTTTGACCTTAACTTGACCATGAATGGTGGCAGCACCAGAATCTGCAACTTCTGCCACCTGTCGTGCTCCATGCAATTTGACGTGATAAGCTTCCACACGCCTGGCAAGCGTATCAATTAAATTGAACGGGCGCTTTTTGTAATCCAATTCTACAAGGGCTCCACCATATTCCGGAGCGACCAAGTAGTTTGCGCTCTCAGTTTTCACGACAATTTCTTTTTGTCCATCGAAATCAAAATCTTCAATTTCATGATGCAACTTGGTTTTTGATTGGGCAAACTGCAATTGATCGCACAAGGCTTCGGCTTTCACCAAAGCTTGAAAGTTTGCCGTGCGCAAATTTGTCAAATAGAGTCCGCCGAAAACACCATGCCAATACGGATCGTTTGATTGCCCCATCCAAAGAGCATCCTGTGCTTCACTAAGCTGAGCTTCATTAGCCTTGGCCGTTTGACGTAAAGCTGCCATCTGTTTGCTAACTGAAAGCATTTTTTTATGCAGATGATTGGATTCAGGATACTTGACCAAAAAGAATCTCCAGAATCCGCCGCGCAAAAACGGTCTAAAACGAGGCTGAACATCGTGCAAAGCCTTTTCCATTAACTGTGCTTGCTCGGCAGGCAAAGCCCACTCCATCATCTCGCTGTAACTGGCAGTCGGCAAATAGACTCTTGAATGTGAGCCGACTTTGTCCCAGTATTCTCCAAACGTATTTAAATTTATCCAAGAAGAATTTTTCTCAAGCAGGGCAAAGAAATGCTCAAGCCAACCTTTGGTGTACACGGAGTCGTAAGTACCGGGCCAAACGCCAAATTTCTCACCGTCATCAAAATAAAAGGCACCAGCACCTGGATCGTGGCTGGCAACCGAATGCAAATACTCAACAATTTTTTCCGGCGTCTCAAAAGGAATTAAATAACGCAAGTCTTGATTAATCGGGAAAATGCCCAGCCTATGACCTTGTTCTTCCGTGACATAGCAACGGAACAAATCACTGTCACGAATGCCCACACTTTTGAAATGCGAGTCATCAACACAGACATATTTCACACCGGCTTCTGCCAAAGCCTTAGGTAAATGTGGCTCCCAAACGCGCTCGGCTAACCACATGCCCTCAATTTCCGGATGCACAGGAAACTTGGCACTTAAATAATCAGTCAGTTTGCGGATTTGACCAATCTTGTCTGCATCCGGAATGATCGAAAGAATTGGCTCATAATAGCCGCCAGTTAAAAGTTCAACTTGATTGGCTGCCACCAGCTTCTTCAAGATATTGATCACTTCCGGATAATTCTCGGCTATCCAGTGAAGCAAGTAGCCGGAAAAATGTACCGAGACTTTTACTTTCGGATGACGTTCCAAAACTTTGAAGAAGGGAAAGTAACAGCGCTCACAAGCTTCCGCCATTACATGATCAAAATTGCCGACCGGCTGATGGTTGTGCACCCCTAAGCAAAGATTGATCTTCTTTTCGCTCATATACCGAGCCTATCAAAAACAAAATCGATATTCTTCAAATGGTATTTTGGATCGAAACACTGATCAATTTCTGCTTCGCCTAAAACAGCCAAAACTTTGTCGTCCTGCAAAACATTTTGTTTAAAGCTGCCATCTTTGGTATTCCAAGCCTTCATGGCATTAGACTGCACAATACGATAGGCATCATCACGAGCCACACCTTTGTCGACCATCTTCAAGAGCACTGCTTGCGAAAAGACTATGCCACCAAACACGTCCATATTAGCTTGCATGTTATCCGGGTAAACAACCAAATTAGCAATTATGTTGGTAAACCGATGCAACATATAATCAAGGGCAATTGTCGAATCAGGCAAAATAACCCGCTCAACGGAAGAATGACTGATGTCGCGTTCATGCCAGAGCGGAATATTCTCCAAGGCCGCCAGGGAATTTGCCCGCAAAATGCGTGCCAATCCGGTAATATTTTCGGAACCAACCGGATTGCGTTTGTGCGGCATAGCCGACGACCCTTTTTGTCCTGCCGCAAATGGCTCTTCGGCTTCCAAGACATCAGTACGTTGTAAGTGACGAATTTCCGTAGCAAACTTTTCCAAGCTTGAACCAATGCAAGCTAAAGTCCAGACGAATTGCGCATGCCTATCTCTTTGAATAATTTGTGTGGCAATTGGTGCTGGCGCCAGACCGAGTCTTTCACAAGCAATTTGTTCCACTTGTGGCGATGTATTGGCATAAGTACCGACAGCACCGCTAATTTTGCCAACAGAAATCATCTCTAAAGCCTGCGTCAAGCGCTCTTGATGGCGGCGAATTTCTGCCAGCCACACGGCCAATTTGTAACCGAAGGTGAGCGGTTCTGCATGCATGCCATGCGAGCGGCCAATTGTCAGCGTATATTTATGTTTACGTGCCTGCGAGCGCACAGCATCGTGTAAAGCAACCAGATCGGCTTCGAGCATCTTACCGGCTCGCACTAACTGCAAAGCCAAAGCCGTATCAATTACATCAGATGAGGTCAAACCCAAATGGATAAAACGCGATGCTTCACCAACATGCTCCCCTACACAAGTAAGGAAAGCAATCATGTCGTGACGCACTTCCAATTCAATTTCATCAATCCGGGCAATATCAAAACGCGCCTTTGCCTTGATTTGCTCAAATGCTTCTTTCGGCACCAAACCCAATTGAGCTTGCGCCTCACACACCGCAAGCTCAACTTCCAACCAAGTAGCAAACTTGGAGGTCTCCGACCAAAGCTCACCCATTTCCGGCCGCGTATATCGCCTGATCATGCAAGGACCCTCAATGCCTAAAGCAAACCGCATAATTGTAGCGGAAGCCCGCTTGCGGCGAAAGCTACTTGACCTTATTTAGCAATAGAGATTTACGAGTTGACAACCGATTCGGCAGCTCGAAGTTTACTGTAGGGCAACTCCACCGGCAAACGAAGAACAACCACGGAACAAGGTGCTTTTAGACTCACGGCTGTGGAAACACTGCCCAATAAAAGTCTGGCAATTTCTGACTTTGTGTGCGAGCCAAGTATAACCAAATCAGAGGCCCAATTTGTCGCCATGTCAATAATCTCTTTTTCCGGATTGCCTAAAACGACTTTAGGACTGACTTGAGCCGAATGGCAAATCTCTTTTACCTTGCCAGCCACTTGCTCAACAATTTCATTGGCATTAGCCCACAACTGATCAAAATTGGCATCGCTTCTTTTGGCATCAACGACGTGCAGAATAGAAAACTGCGTGCCTGGCGCCCAGAGGTGATTCACGACAAAATCAGTTAAGACTTTGCCATAAAGCATACTATCAACTGCAATCAATACTTTCATTTCCTTCACCTCTGGGCAGACACACTTTTACTTAGTCTTTTTCTTCGTACCAGCTGAGACAAGACTTGCATTTTTCGCTTTGGCTGCATGTGAGCCGCGATAGATAAGCAAACTTGTTTGACTACCACGGACAATCTTGGCGCAAGTTCTTCCCAAAACATTATCTTCCGGATTTTGGAAACCATAAGCACCGACAACCAGTAAACTCTTGCTTGCCTTAGCATATTCAATCAATTCATTAGCTGGTTGACCTTGCTTAATCATAAAGACATCCTCTGGCCAATATTCACGCAAATATGATTCACCTTGCTCAACACTCATCTTCGCTTCCGGCATATGAGCGGCATCCGGTACCACCATCATTGCTGTTAATTTCTGCCCACCACTCTTGGCCAAACTTTCTGCCATTAGCAAAGCACCAATTGAGGGCTCACTACCGTCGTAGGCAACCAGAATTTGCGAAATGGTATCAATCGGCTGCACGGCCACCAAAACTGGAATATCAGAATTGGTTACCACACGCTCGGCGACAGAGCCAATTACACTTTCCGACGGCCCTTGTTTGGCACCACGACCTTTATGACCAATCACCAATAAATCGTAAGCGGAAGAGCGCTTGATGATCTCCTCGACAATATGCCCTTCATCAAGAAATGTCTTTGCCTCCAGACCACGCCCGGCTGCTTCTGTCTTAAACAATTGTAAAATCACTTTGCCAACTCGTTTTATGGCGTTATAAACCTTTTCCGACGTCTCAACGGTGGTAGAAAGGCCAAGCTCTTCCGTAAATTCCTTTGATATAAATAGGTCCGCCAAACGTGGGTCAACCACATGTTGCCCGGCTAATTCTGCATCTAACCTATCAGCAAGCCAGAAGGCATAGCCTGCGGCTTTTTGACTGTACTCCGAACCATCCAAGGCAACTAATATTTTATTGAATAGCATGACGTTTTCTCCTAACTGGCGCTCACTATCATTGAATCATCAACTCCCGAATCCGAAATTGACCGAACGGACGATTTCTCAAGCTTTCAGTCTTTCGGACGATTAACTACCTGGTACTATTTGTAATGATTATCTTGGTCGTTCTGGCGACCCCAAGAAAACTACTGGGAGCAATCATGTCAAACTTGCCTTTTGTCATCGATATTGCCGATTGCCGGCACAGCCGCTGCCAAGAACCAGACGGGCTGGTGCTTATTTCCGTAGGCAATTGCTTGCGGCGAGATGATGGCATATCACAAAAGGCATTAGATCAACTAGCTGGATCTACCCTTAAGGCATGTTGCCGCTTTGACCTGGGCAGCCATACAAATCATTTGCCTAGCTGTTTAGCACATCATAAAGCCGGCATTGTCATCGACTCCACTCAAAATGGTCTATTACCAGGAACAATTTCTATAGTCGACTTAAATGAATTATTGAAAAAGGATACTCAACTAAAGATTCAATCCTGTCATGGCTTTTCCTTGGTGGATGAACTGAGAATTGCCAGCAAATATAGCCGCTTGCCTGCTAAGCTAATCTTTTTTGGTATTGAAGTTGAAGATGTAAACTTCGGGGCAAAGATTTCGCAACCTCTCGAAAGCAAACTGCCTGAAATCGTCGAAGAACTCTCCGAGTTAATAGAAATACTTTTGAAGAGGCTTTCTGGTAATGCACGAATCGACAATAGCAAAAGCAATTCTGGCAAAGATAAATCAGCGACTAGAGCATTTTGAGATGCCAACAGAAGCTAGTATCTGTAAAATCCAGATTGGGGAATTTCGCAATGTAGACCCAGACTCATTAGCCTTTGCCTTTGATGCTCTGAAAAGCAATGATCCACAAACCCAAAACTGCCAATTAGAAATAAAGATGATTAGCGCAGAAGCCATTTGTCAATCCAATCACCACAGCTATCACCCAGCTGAGGCAAACTTTTATGCCTGCACCATATGTGGTGACGGCATTGGCAAATTAATTAGCGGACAAGAATTAGAAATTGCCTCCATAATTATGGAAACGGTACAAATTGAGACTATGGACGAAACTAGAAAAGCTTAGATGGCTTGCTTGGAGATAAGACAATGCATGAAATTGCTGATGAACATTTGCTTGCAAACATACTTGCGAATAACGACGAACTTGCCAAGCACAACCGTGAGCATTTCGATGCTGAAAATATCTTTGCCGTCAATTTCATGTCTGCTCCTGGGGCCGGCAAAACTACTTTGTTATCGCACTTGATCCCTCACTTTCAGAAGGTCTATCATCCGGCGGTAATTGAAGGAGATATGGTCGGCAATCTTGACGCTGAACGCCTGGCCGTAACCGGTGCTCCTGTTTTTCAGATTTCCACTGGACGCTCATGCCACCTGGATGCCCAAATGATCGCCCGCGTCTTACACGGAAACGACATTCATAATCAAAACAATCACAAGCCTTCCATCTTGTTTATTGAAAATGTGGGTAATCTCGTTTGTCCAGCTGAATTTCCACTTGGTGAGCATCGGCGCATCGTCTTACTTTCCGTAACCGAAGGCGACGACAAGCCTCTCAAATATCCAGTGATTTTTCATAATGCCGATGCGGTGGTTTTCAGCAAATGCGATCTCTTGAACCATGTCGACTTTGATTTAGAGAATGCCAGCCAATACGTCAAAAATCTCAACGCCAATTGCTCGGTATTTGCTCTTTCGACTAAACAAGAAGGCAGCTTGCAACCATTTGCAACATGGCTTGAACAATCCATTGAAAAACACCAGCTATCCAAGGGTGAATATACAAATGTGCATAGCCATACCCGCTAAGATTATCGCCATTGATGGTATGAAAGCGCGCGTAGAATCCGGTTTGCTTTCCACTGAAGTTTTACTTGCCTTAAGCGATGCCAAAGTCGATCAATGGGTTCTTGTCCAATCTGGTATCGCCCTTGCCGCTATTGACGAGAATGAGGCCGACGAGCGGCTAGAAATTCTCCAAATGTTGCAAGACAAAAAGAGAGAACTTAATCTCCCAGATCACCGCTAACCCTATAAGATTGATAAGGTTTTCAGCTTTTATCTGATGACAAGACAAGCAAACAATACAAAATCAGCATTTCGCATGATCGCCATAGTGCTTTGGCATGATGATTGATCTCAGCTTAACTGGGATGATGTAAGTAATTAATCTACAGGAAAAACAGTTACATGGACATTTGCTATAAGTTTTCAAAAGAGTCTTTTCTTGATTTTTTCAAATTGATGCAGAGCTTCGGGCAAGTTCATGCACCGGTTCGAGTTTCCGAACAGTCATTTTCGTTTCGTCCGGTGGAGAAACCAGAGCAAATAGCTTTTGAGGCCCTGAGAACAATTTTGCCTCCCAAGAAAATGTTTTTTCCTCAGAGAGAGACTTTGATTTCTTACAGCGGCAAGGAAGTAAAAGACCATACTCCCGAACCTCTTGCTCAAGTACTTTTTGGGGTACATCCTTGTGACTTAGCCGGATTAGGCATAATGGACAACATTTTTTCTGCCGGACCGCCAGATAGCCATTATCTAGCGCGCAGACAAGCCACGCTCGTAGTTGGTCTTTCTTGTATGCCAGACAAGCATTGTTTTTGCAATTCGATGGGTACCGATTTCCCACACTCGGCTTATGACATTTTCCTTACTGATATTGGTGAGGATTACTATCTCCAGATTGCTACCACCCTGGGAGAGAAACTTTTTGATCCCAAACCAGACTTTATCAAAACAATCGACGATCAAGATAATCAAAGCTATAAAGACTTTTGGACAAATCGAGATAAAGCTTTCACGAGCAATTTTAAATCGGACAATCTCAAGCAAATTTTTGACCTGGAAAAAGACAATCCGGTTTGGGAAGAACTCGGCAAGCGCTGCTTGAGCTGTGGCAATTGCACTCCCGTTTGCCCTACTTGTTATTGCTTTGATGTCATCGATGTAGCTTCACTAGATGGCAATTCCGGCTCGCGCGAGCGCGAATGGGACTCTTGCCAGTTTACTGGTTTTGCCAAAGTTTCCGGTGATTTCAACTTTCGTCCCGGTCCTGTGGACAGGCTGAAATTCTGGTATAGACACAAATTACATGGCTTTGATGATTCCTATGGTCTAAAAACTTGTGTTGGTTGCGGGCGTTGCACTGTCTCATGTCCTGCCGATATCGATGACATTGTTGGAGTTGTTTTGCGTCTGCAAGCCAGTCAAAATGAGTCAAAGAAAGATGAAAGCGCTTAATTCTGGTTTTGTTCCTATAAAGGGTACCCTGCGATCCATTGTGCCAATGGCACAAGACAATTATTTGTTTCAGATAAGTGTCGAGGACGGTTCACTTTCCGGTTGCCAACCAGGACAATTCATTATGCTCTGGATTCCGGGTGTAGGCGAAGCTGCAATTTCCGTATGTTCCGGTCAAGTTGATGGTACGCTTGAACTTTGTGTTCGCAAAGTTGGTCGTGTAACAAGTGCCCTATTTCAATTAGAAGAAGGCAGTTTTGTTGGCTTGCGAGGACCATTTGGTCATGGCTTTCCATTAGATGAATACAAGGGCAAAGACTTATGTCTGATTGCCGGTGGTTTAGGTGTTGCACCAATTAGATCACTTTGGCAATACGTGCTTGCACATCGAGAAAACTATGGCAAGATCATTTTGATCTATGGCATGCGCCACTCAATTGATCTTTTGTTCCGTCAAGAATTGCGTGTCTTATTAAGAAGACATGATATTGATGTTTACATTGCCGCCGAAGAAATTGTCGGACCAGACTTGCCTCCTGTACCAGAGCAGCTTGGTCGGGTCACAGACATGATTAAGTTGGCACCCATTGATCAAAACTTTCAGGTTGCTGTCTGTGGCCCACCCGTCATGTATCAATATGTCATCGAAGAGCTTTTAGCCAAAAACGTACGCCAATCTGACATATGGCTTTCACTTGAGCGCCATATGAAATGCGGCATGGGTAAATGCGGTCACTGTTTTGTCGGTGGCAAATTTGCTTGCCAGGAAGGTCCGGTCTTTAGTCTTTTAGAATTAAACCTCTTGCCTGAAGTCATTGAATGCCACAGGAAGTAATATGTCAACTAATCAACCACTACCAAGAATTGCCGTGCATAGCCTGACAGGTTGTGCTGGTGAACTTCTAGTTATATTGGAGAATCTGGATAAGCTTTTGCCCTTTGTACACGTAACTAGTTTTCCCTTTGCTCAAGGCAAAAATGAAATTCGGCCCGTTGATATTACCTTCGTAGAGGGCTCCGTTAGTCAGCCACACGACCTAGAAAAATTGACAGAGCTCAGAGCTAATACACGTTGGCTAGTCGCCGTTGGCAATTGTGCTGTTTGGGGTTGTGTCCAACGTGCCGGTTGCAATCACTGCTCGGTGCAAAAAATGATCGACGCTGTCTATGGAACTAATTCTCCCATTGAAGCATTGCCGGCTGCCCCGCTTGATCATTATGTACCCGTGGATGTGAAACTTTCCGGCTGTCCTATTGATGCGACACAGTTCTTAGCCGTGACTGCTAATCTCCTGAGAGATCATTTGCCTTATGTAACTCACAAACCGGTTTGTCTGGAATGCAAGCTGAAAGAAAATGGTTGTGTCTTAATTGAAAAGAACCTGCCTTGTCTTGGTCCTGTGACTGCTGCCGGCTGTGGTGCCCTTTGTCCATCAGTTGGTGCTGCTTGTTATGGTTGCTGGGGACCATGTGAAGAACCCCAAATGGAAGCCATGGCCACAATACTTTCAGAAAAGGGTTATCAGCTTGATGAAGTGCTTGGCCGCTTGCAAGCCTTTGGTGCTCCCAAAGAACTCTTCGTGCGGCTAGAAAAGTCTTGAGGTAATAAATGGGAAATAGCGAAAAAAAGAGAATTGAAATTCCAGAAATATGTCGGGTTGAAGGTCATTCAGCTGTCTATGTGGAAATAGACCAAGGCAAAGTGACAAATGTTCAGCTCGATGTTTTTGAAGGTACTCGTTTTTTTGAGCAGATTGTGATTGGGCACCATTTTGAAGAAATCCCTCATATAACATCGCGAGTTTGCGCCATTTGCTCAAGCGGACACGTATTGGCTGCCATAAATGCAATTGAACATATTCTTGGATTCCACCCCAACACGACCGTTTCTCTTTTCCGTGAACTTTTGCACTTGGGTATGGTTATTGAATCGCATGCCACTCACATCTGTGCTTTAGCGCTTCCTGATTTCTTGAATATTCCCGATCTAATGGAATTTGCCAGCGCTCATAAAGAAGAATTCTCCACCTGGACCATCTTGCGCAATTTAGGCTCGGCCATACAAACAACAGTTGGTGGCAGGGCATTTCATCCGGTCAACATGCATGTTGGCGGCATTTCCCGTTGCCCCAGTGGCGACGAACTAAAACCTTTGCTAGAAAAATTGTCTTTTGCTCAGCAAAAGGCAATTGACTTGTGCAGCTTGCTCATGCAATTTCAACCGAAAGTAAGAAGAACAACAGAACCAACTTTTCTTGCTTTGATACCAAACAAAGGCAAATATGGATTTTTTGGCGACACCGTTAAATCTTCAGATGGTTGGGAACAAAGCATCCAAAATTACCGCGATTATCTCAGCGAGAAGTCTGTTCCTTATAGCCACGCTAAACAATCAAAAGGTCGGGGCAAACCATTAATGGTTGGTTCCATGGCTCGCCTTGCCTTATTTCATGATCTCCTAGACGGTCAAGCCAAGCATATCTATCAGTCAAGTCCTCTTGCCTCAGGTGATACAAACACAATTTTGAATAATCTTGCCCAAGCCATAGAAGTTGTACACGCGATTGAAAGGGCGCAAGAAATTATCCGAGTCCTGCAAGAAGTAGAAGAACCGCAATTTGCTCACCCGGAGATTACTAAGCTCAAGCCCATTGCTGGCTCAGGCTCTGGTGCCGTTGAATGTCCAAGGGGTACACTTTATCATTACTACGACATTGACGAAGCTGGCAAAATTTTACAAGCCGATATGGTAACGCCGTCCGCTCAAAACACGGCTCGAATTGAGCTGGATATAAGAGAAGTTGTCGATCAAACCTTGGGCAAAACATCCGACCAGCTGGAAGGGAATCTTGAGACCTTAATCAGAGCCTATGATCCCTGCAACACCTGCGCCACACACATGGTAAGCGTCAATTATCTTTAGTCCGAAATCAAAAACCATCCTAAGCACACTTGTGTAATTTGGGACGAATGATTTCCAAGCTACAAGGCGCATGTGCAGCTACCGCCTGCGATACGCTGCCTGCCAAAAAATGTGGACAGGCTCCGCGGCTATGAGCACCGAGTAGAATCTTATCCGATGACCATTCTGTAGCGGCACTAACAATTTCCGCTTTCGGCTGTCCTTCCCGAATCTCAAAATGTACATGAACATCTGGGTGCATCTCTTCAAGCTTCCGGCGGGCTCGCTGGCAAAGTGAAAGAGCTGCTTGTTTGCGTTTTGCTAGAACGTCTTCCGGCACATTCAAAAGATCCTTTTGATTAACTTGAGCAAGCGGTTCGATGACGGTCAATATTTTAAATTGACAATCGGCAGGCCACTTTCGTTTGCAAACGGCTTTCAAAACGTCTTGCGAATAAGGCGAATCATCAATTGCACAAATTACTTTCATAACACACGCTCCTTAGTCAAACTGGCAACAGGCTCCTGCTTTTGTGCAGCTTGCTCTGGTCTGATGATTAAAACGGCCATTGGAGCCGATGCTGCCACCGCTTGCGAGACAGAGCCGAGAATAAATTTGTTCATAGCACCGCGCCCGTGCGACCCAACAATTAATAGATCGGCACCCCACTGAATAGCTTGACGAACAATTTCTTCTTTCGGGTGGCCGTCGACTATTGCTTCTTCTATATGAGTTGTGTGAAAAGCATCACGTAATTTAAGAGCCGCCTTTCGCACTAAATCCTTGCTGAAGCTTTTCTCTTCTTCAACCAGATCGTCAATTACCTCTTTAGGCAGAACGCTCATGTAATTGCCTCTAAATATCGGTTCAACTACATGCAGGATTTTAATTTCCGGCGCACTTGCCCATTGATGATTGATGACAAACTGACAAATGGCATCAGCAAAGATTTTTTCGTCAACAGCAATTAGGATTTTCATTGTTTACCCCACAATCTTTAGATAGAAAAACTCATAGCGTGGATGCACAAATGCATCCACATTCACTTTCTCACAAAGATAAATGACCTGCTTCGACCGAAAAGCTGAGCCTGATGGTCCTTAAGACTGATTTTCGCCGGGCTTAGACAAGCCCACGACGCATGGCGTGAACTGCAGCCTGAGTACGATCGTCCACTGCCAGCTTATTGAGAATGTTGCGTACATGAGTTTTAGCGGTTGCCAAGGAAATTATCAATCGATCAGCAATTCCTTGATTGGAAAGTCCCTCGACCACCAAGGCAAGCACTTCCAACTCCCGAGCAGATAACGGCTCCGGTAAATTTGGCATGCTTGTCACCACAGACTGAACCGGTTGAGCCGCTGCCTTTTGTGGGGAAGCAGGTGCAGCTTGTGGTGCCGATGGGCGACCAGAATAATCCCGCATCACCTTTTTAGCAATAGTCGAATCTAACCAGACATCACCCTCATGTACCGACCTAATTGCGGCATATAACCTGTCTGGCATAACATCTTTAAGGCAGTAACCACTGGCTCCCGCCGACAAGGATGCAAAGATATCTCGATCATTATCATGAGATGTGAGCATAATCACTTGTGTTTCGGGCAGCTTATCGCGAATCAACTTGGCAGCCTCAATGCCATCCATCACTGGCATGCCGACATCCATGAGGATGATATCCGGCCTAAGTTCATTGGCCTTTTCCACTGCTTGCTCACCATTTTCAGCTTCGCCAACTATCTTAATGTCCGCAGTTCGCTCCATAACGGTTTTTAGGCCGATACGTGTCAGTAAATGATCTTCAACCAGAAGCACTTTGATTGTCTGAATGGCTTTATCTTGTTCTTTAGGCATAGTAAACTCACGAGCAGTAGAAATTTACAGCTAATTCTACACTCAATTTATCTCTGGTAATCTCCAGTACCTTGGCAAGACAAAGATTCCTGAATGACTATGAACGATAAAAACGCACAATTATCTGGTTTACCATTCAGTTCAAAGGAACTGGAGCTAAGAAAACGCTGGCTGCAAATTGGCAAGCAAGATGAAGATTTACTCAGTGAGCTTGATCAATTGGTGCAAGCAGATAGCTCCGAGCTAATAGCCGATATGTACAAGCACTTTCTTTCATTCGAAGAAACTCGAGCTTTTTTCCCCGATCAGGAAACATTGCAGCGTGCCCAATCTGCTCAAATCAAATACTTTCAACGACTGACCAAAGGCAATTATGATATTGATTACGTTGAGGAAAGGCTGAAAGTCGGAAGTACCCACCACCGTATTGAATTGGATCCGAAGTGGTATCTTGGCGCATACAGCCATGCTCTTGGCTGGTTTAGAAGTCGCTTGTCTAAAAAATTAGCCGATCAACCGCAAAAGGCATGGCAGCTAATGGACGCCTTGTCCAAGCTGATTTTCTTCGACATGGGCTTGGCAATTGATGCTTATTTCAACGCTAAGGAAAAGGCAATTCGCTTTCATCGTGATGCGATTCATGAGCTTGAAACCGAAAGACGAGTAACCAAAAACATACTGGAAGGCGCTCCGATAGGCATTATCAGCCTGGACGAAAGCTATATCTGCCGCGAATGCAATCAAGAATTTCTTGATATTCTAGAAAAATCAAATCGTAGTGATGTCTTAGGCCGGCCGTTTTTTGAACTATGCCCTGGTTTGGATAAGCAGCTATTTGTAGATGTATTTAGCTCCGGACAACCAAAACAAGTAACTGGTGATCTGTTATTTCTCAAAGATAGCCAGACTCCAGGCTATTGGGACTGGGCAGCGTGGCCTGTACGGGACGAACAAACGCAAACAGTGAGCTTGGTGGCAACATTTGCTAATACTACTGATCGAGTGCTTTTACAACAGCAACGTGAGGATTTCGTAGCAACACTCACTCACGATTTGAAAACTCCTATATTGGCCGCCAACCGAGCTATCAAACTGCTTTTAGAGGGTGATTTCGGCGCTGTCTCAGATTCTCAAAGCAGGATTTTAGAGACAATTCATCAAAGCAACGAAGCAATGTACAAACTTGTGCAAACTTTGTTGGATGTTTATCGCTACGACAGCGGTGCTAAACAACTCGCTATATCCTTGCACAATTTACCTGACACGATTGAAAGTTTAGTGGACGAAGTCATGCCACTAGCTAAGAGTAAGGGCATTACAATGACTGCTGACCTGCCCCAAAAGCTTGCACCAGTTGAATGTGACGCCGAAGAAATGCGTCGCGTCGTGCAAAACTTCATTGACAATGCGCTTAAGTTCACACCTCAAGGTGGTTCAATTAAAATCACCGTTGAGCAAACCAATGGACAAACGAAAATTTCCGTCACTGATACAGGCAAGGGCATTTCCGAGGAAGATAAGCCCAAATTATTCCAGCGCTTCTGGCAGGCAGCCTCCAGTGGAAGATACTATGCATCGACTGGTCTAGGTCTATATCTTTGTCGCAAGATCGTGGAATCCCACGGTGGAAAAATTTGGTGCGAAAGTACTCTCGGAAAAGGTAGCACCTTTTCTTGTACGCTTATTTCAGATGGGGCCAAATAACTAAGGTTATTTTTGATGGTCCTGCATCATCAGTCCCAAATCATTCTAAACGATCGTCTGGCCTATTTACAAAAGCGTTTGCCTGAAAATCCTATGGATGAACAAGTGATTGCAGGAAAGGCACAAGACATCCTTAGCAGCTGCGCTTATCAGGTAGTCATTCACATTGACATTGTCTTACTGTCATGCTTTCGAGTCTAAGATCTCGTCAACCCAAGACAAACATGCCATCATGGAAGGAAATCCGAGAGTTGTAACTGCAAGCACCATAGTCTGCCTAATTTCCGCTGGCGTAACACCAGCTTCTAGAGCACGACGGCAGTGCGAATGCACTGCTCCTTCAAGACGCGCACCGGCAGCGATGGCAAGTTTTATCAGAGCTATCTCCTTTTTGGTCAGGGGACCCGCCTCCGCCGCTGCCTTGCCTAAGGATTCGTAGGAATCAAAAACTTTTGGATAGGATTGTTGAAATCTCAGAAACCTGGTTGGGAGCTTGCTCATGATCAATCTTGCCTATAAAAACTTTCAAGTTGTAACGATAATAGTTTAACCCACTAATTGGCAAATTGATTGCCAGGGCTACTTTAGGGATCAATAATCATCCTTTAGGAGGATAAGAATCATTCTTTCACTTCTTATTCCCAGAACTACCGAGAGTTAATATTTCGGTAGGTTTTTAGGAGAAATAGAAATGGTCAACTTCAAATTGGGCGAGGAGCAATATCAAGTACAGCAATTGGCTAGAGACTTTGCTCGTCGGGAAATAGCGCCTAAGGCTGCACATCATGATCAAACCGGCGAATTTCCTCGCGAAATATGTCGCCTTGCCTGGGAGCAAGGCTTAATGAACACCCATATCCCCGAAGAATATGGTGGCATCGGTTTAGGAGTATTTGAAGGCTGCTTAATAGCCGAAG
>JAGVKG010000057.1 GCA_020050685.1 Candidatus Obscuribacterales bacterium
GCTCTTCCGATCTACGCATCACCGGCACGTCGAAAGCCAATGTCGTGATTTGAGTTCGGCACCTTCACACAAATTTCGGCGTGGTCAGATCCACCCTGCCAACCACGGATTCTTACGTTGCCGGCGTCGTACTTAAGCCCGAGATCGTCCAAAGCTTTCTTGATGTAGCTTGCATCCGTCATCTTTGTTTTCACTTTTGTAAAGTGCGACATATCCCAATGCCCCCGGCTTTGAATCGATACAATTTATTCATGCCACACAAGGCAGGTATTTGTTCTCTTTACTACCCAATCATCAGGGAGCATTTCGGGGAATAAATAGCCTATCGAAGTGCAACAACCGGTTTTATAAGACGCAATGCCAACACAGGAAACTATTGCCGACTTGAAATTGCTGGGACTTCCGTCTCATGCCTCCATGCCACAGGTGCAGCACCGCTACCAGCAGCTTGGTGCGGTATTTGCTTGCAACACAAATAGTTCACCAAAGCTTGTTGAACTCTGCTCAACGACAAGAGAGAAATTACATGCCGCATATTCAAGATTACTCCAAGCACAGCCGCAGCAACCAATAACCCCGCCACCAGCAACAGCTTCAAAAGTCAAAATACTAAACTTCATCTGGCCTCCGGTTGTACTCATCATCATTATCGCCGTTTTTAGCCACCACCCCAGCCCGGAACCAAATGACTCAACCAGCACCGGATCTGAAACACCTTCGCAGATCGGCACCGACACCGGTACAACGACAAGCACAACCGGTTCCACCACGGACACCACACCGCCTGTCGAACCACCAAAGCCAAATCCGGCGGACGACTTACTCCGTCAACGTGAATTACTGATTGCACAAAGACAAAAGTATTGGGATGCAAACCGCGACACGCAAAGCAAAATCATCGCGTTAGACAATAAGGTCAACGATCTAAATTATCAAATTGTCCACTTGCAGCAAATTAGCAACTTGGATTTTGGACGCAACTGGGACTATGCCAATCAAGTCAATCCTCAAGCCTGCCAACAATACCTAGATTACAAACAACAAGTAAAAGACGCCGAACAAGAACGCCAATCACTCTATCCGATCGACAACCAAAATAGTAAAAACTACGTGGATACAAATGAACTACTCACTAGACTCGACGACAAGTTAAGAGCTATGGGAGTCACTCCTCCTAGTTAGCAATTGAACCAAGATTGAGACTCATGCCACCACTTGTCCTCTGAATCCAAGTGCAGCTCTGCCCTCACAATTAAAATTTCCAGCCAACATTAAAATGTGACGCCATTTGGACGTCAAGAAGGTACCATTGTGACGTCAAAGTGGTACATCCGATTTTTAAAGAGTTCTAGGAGAAAAGCAAATGATTTTCGTAGCTGGAGGAATTAAGGGCGGCGTTGGCAAGACAACTCTTGCTACCAATATGGCAATTCTTCTTTCCAAAAATGGCCGTGACGTTCTTCTCGTTGATGCCGATGAACAAGCATCAGCAACAGACTTTACCGCTGTTAGAAACGAAGAACTTACACTTCAAGGTGGTGCCGGTTACTCAACAGTCCAAATTCATGGTCCAGCTGTTCGCACCGAAGTATTGCGGTTGACCAAGAAATTCTCCGACATCGTTATTGATGTCGGTGGACGTGATGAAGCTGGACAACGCGCTGCACTTAGCGTGGCCGATATTTATGCCATTCCGTTTTTGCCCGGATCTTTTGACATTTGGACACTTGGACAAGTCGCCGCGCTCATTCATCAAGCCAAACCATACAATGAAAAGCTTCAGACCGTTACCTTCCTCAATCGTGCTGATGCTCGCGGGCATGACAATGATGAGGCGATAACCATCGCCCAGGAAACAAAGGAATTGCGTTATATCGACGCATCGCTTGGAAATAGGAAGGCATTTCGAGCCGCAGCATCAAGCGGTCTTGCCGTCACTGAGCTGAAGCCTGCCGATACGAAAGCTTCCTCCGAAATAATGCACTTATTCGACTCCATTACAAACCTTGCTAAGGTATCAAAATGACGTCATTGTTGTACCTTTTTGACACCAACAGGATAAGAACATGGGAATAAGACGCAAGCCAGAATCAGTTGACAAATTTATACTTGGCGGAAGCCGGAAACTTCAATCTGCCGCTGCCACCACTGCAGATCCCAGTCCTGATACCACCGTTTATTCGGTCAGGATGAGATTGCCCAGTGATTTGCTACGTCGAATAGATATAAATCTGGGTCGCCGGCAGCCAAAGCCCAGCCGGCACCAGTGGATTCTTGAAGCAATCTATCAAAAACTAGAACACGACCAAGAAAACTAATCGGAAAATGCAGAGGTAGTAGCTTGGACCAAATTGAAAGCTTGCGTAAATATCGCCAGCAGGTCTTAGCCGTGTTTGAAAAATATGAGTGCACCAATGTACGTGTTTTCGGCTCTTGTGCCCGACTTGAACACAAGGAGAACAGCGACATTGATTTTTTGGTCAAACGCGGGACCCTAGATGCAATCGACATGGAAAAGTGGATGGATCAGGAGCTACAAGAAATTCTCGGTTTCAAGATAGATGTGATTTATGATGACAGGATCAATTCAGGCTACTTAGAAAAGGCGCTGAGAGAATGCAAGCACCTTGCTGAATGGCCATAGATTTCAGCCATTGCTCTGGTCTTCTAAACACTGCCAATAAATTCAACCCAAAACCGATCGATGAGGATTGCCAAATCCCGCATTTGCCCGGGCATCTGCCAAAGCTCATGAAACAAAGATGCGGACCTCGGGCTTGCCTCACGCAAATGGCTACACGGCGTGTCGTCTAGCTTCGCATGTCTTTCTCTGTATCCCTCCAAACGTTTTCTGATGGTAATGAGCATTCGATTCCATGTGCCAAATAATTCTTCTTGGCCATTTTGCACAAGGGCTTCAACCCGGCAAACTTCCTTGTCCAGATCCGCTAGTCCAAGCCCAATGAGATGATGCAAACTCATGAAATTGGTAATTTCTGTTGGCGCCAGGATAACTTCCGCGTGGTCTAATTCCTGCTGTTCTCCCATCTGCTTTGCAGCAAACAATTCATTGAATATGCCGCCGGCAGGAATCTTGTCCATAGAAATAAAATTCACTGGTGCAAAAAGTGGGTTCACAAGCTCAAGGGACTTTCGCATTGAATCCCATTCGGCTGACCGAGCGAATATGCCGTCCAAAGCTGTTTGTGGCAATTTGGCACCAAGTCCCAGCACATTTTGATTCTTCCCAAACAAATCCAATATCTGCGCCGTAGGACTTTGTGCAATTGATTTCTGAATATGCTCGAAAGTCTTGAAGCTGTAGGCTAAAGGATGCGCGGCGGTCAGATTTCCGACAATAGAACTCAGACCGTTAGCATCATTCAGAATCTTGCCAAAAGCCGTGTAAGCACTAC
>JAGVKG010000031.1 GCA_020050685.1 Candidatus Obscuribacterales bacterium
GACATGAGGAGTGCAATCGTTTTTGATTACATTTCAAGTAGTATCACCCCTGGTGCCTGATAATTTTGCATTTGTTTTGCCTGCTACTCTGTAATTTGTTCAAAGGAGAATTCAATGTTGAAAACCATCTGTTGTGAAAGCGCACCAAAAGCAATCGGCCCATATTCGCAAGCAATCGTTGCCGGCGATTTTGTTTTTGTCTCCGGACAAATTCCCATTGATCCCAAATCAGGACAAGTGTTGTCAGGATCTATTGCCGAAGAAACGAGGCAATCAATCAAAAACATCGCTGCTATATTGGAAACTGCCGGAGCAAGTCTTGCGCAGGTTGTCAAAACCACAGTCTATTTGAAAGATATGAATGACTTCGAAGCAATGAACAATGTTTATGCGGAATATTTTGCCGAACTCAAACCGGCACGTGCTACTGTGCAAGTAGCTAAGCTGCCCAAAGATGTTCGTGTGGAAATTGATGCTATTGCGCATCTGAAGAACTCGTAGTAAGTCCCGCCGTTAGTATTGAATAAAAGAAAACTAGATCGCCAGTAGGTTTTTTTGATCACATCACTCACACTCTTGCAAATTTGTGCATTGCTTGTGGCAATTTCCGGTGCCACCACCGATTTGTTTACGCACAAGATTCCCAATCGCCTGACATTTTCGGCAGCCGTGATTGCTTGCCTCATGCAGTTTGCTCAGCATAGTTGGTATGGATTGATTGCTGCTGTGAGCGGGTGGTTATTGGCAGTGACCATTTGTGTTTTGCCATTGTTTATTGTCCAATGGCTCGGACTGATCAATACTGACGAACAAAATTTGGGATTTGGTGATGTGAAATTGATAGCGGCCATAGGTGCATTTCTTGGCCCGGTAGAACTTTTGTTTGTCTATTTGTATTTCAGTTTTATTTTTGGCGGTACGCATTGCGTCAGAATTATTTGGGATATGCCCTGGAAGAAAGTTGGTTTGATGCTCAAACTCTTTTTTTCCGGACAAAAGGCTCAAGCGATAAAGATGCTTGCCCCGGGCCCGAAAGAAAGAAAAGTGAAAAAGCCGGTGCCAATTGCGCCTGCCATCGCCGGTGGTGTCATTCTGGCTTTTTTACTGGACACTCCAACCCGGCAATTTTTCGGCATTGGCTAGGCGAATTACTGTCAAGTGGCAGATGTTTTTTGACAGGATTAAAATCTCGGAAAAGCCGGGCAATTGCCGGTTTGCTAGATAAAATTGGCGTTACGCGAAGCTGTCTTGGGGGTATATACTGAAGACGACAGACTGCTAGATCGGCACTCTGATCTGTCACTTATACTGCTTACACTGGGATTGTTTGTTAGAGAGGAATTGGCAGATGTTTTTTGTTTCGCAAAAACAAGCACAAGGTTCATTTAGTCAATTGAGAAACCTTGTGTTGCTGCTCGGTCTAAGTAGCCTGGTCGCGCTTCCTCCTGCAGACGCAAAAATATTCTATGCAACTTCTGCCAACGGTGCTACGTATGGATGTAGCCCGAATAAAAATGGTGGTTATTGGGCAACCATGAATACTGTTGGTGGACAAGTTACCCCTGGTGCTTCATTAAGCGCAGGCTTTCAGGTGCCCCAAGACGTCGTTAACAATGTGAACAGTCAGATCAGAAAGGACCCGCAGTACAAGAACAAGTGTCATTATTGTTCATCGGTACAGCAAGGCGCGCCGAAGAAGGGTGGCTATACACCGCCTAACACTGGTGGACAGTCACGCTTTGGTCAAGGCACAGGAAGTGCGCTGGGAAATTATGCCCAGCAAGAAGCCGCTTATGATCGCCTGCGGCAGCAAATGAGCCAGAATCAAGGCAACCGTAATCAATAAGTTGGTTTGCGAAGGGCGTTTGGCGAATTTATTTTGAAAGCGTATTTACTTACCTGCGACCGCCAGTTGGCTTAGTCACTTGAGCGACTGCGGCTTGTACATCGATAATTCCGTAGCCGGTTTGATCGTTGTGCTGACCCTTACCGGAGGCGCTGTTTTTCATAATATTCAGTACTTCGGTGCTAGTCATCTTGGGATTATTGCACCAAACAAGACTAGCAATACCGGCGACAATGGCTGCCGACGCAGAAGTTCCGTTAATTAAAACCGTTTGTCCAGAACTGTCTATTGCCTGAATACCAACGCCGGGCGCACCAAACCAAATGGCTTTGCCGTAGTTGGAAAAATTGGTCAACTGTCCATTTTGATCGGTAGCCGATACTAGGATCAAATTAGGATCAAGATTCGATTTAATCGCCATACTGGCATTGCCGGCAGGTGCGAACAATATGCCGCCTTGCTCTCTGTAGATACCAAGCATGCCGTAAACAATCGGGTCATTGAGCATGGTCCAACCACTCGGCGCTGCTCCCACCCCAATTAAGCCGATACTGGCGCCGGACTTAATTAATTGAGCCAGTCCTAAAATGATTTGTTCGTCGTCTGTGCCGGAGGCATTACCAATTTTTATTGGGTAAATATAAGCCCAGGGATTTACACCAGCAATTTGCTTGGCATTATTGGTGCGTGCTGCAGCAATGGTAGCAACTTTTGTACCATGTCCACCGTTTGGAGCGTCATCGGTAAGATAAGAGGTCTTTGGTAATGTAGCGACACCGGCCGTCATTTTCCCTCTCATCTCTTGTACGTGAGCGCAACCGGAATCTAATACGGCAATGTATTCACCGGTCGGTGTAGAAACTTTCCAGGAAGCCGGAAGATTAAGTTTGAAGAGATGCCATTGATCGGGGAAAAGCGGATCATTGGCTGCCGGTTGCTCACCTTCTCTTGGTTTTACTTGTGCCCAAGAAAAATGCCAATTGCGCTGGATGCCGTGAAAAAGCTTGTCGGTATTGAGAGCTTGCGCCGTTGTGTCCATTTTGCCGCTAGCCGTCTTGATTTTTAACATGCGCAAGAAACCGAGGTCATAATCATTAACCATACTGGCAGATACTTTGTTTAGGGCCTCTTTGATCTCATCGGGCTTGGAGTCCTTGGAGACAATTGCCAATAGTGTGTCTGGCTCATATTCCGCAGCTGACTGAGCAAAGACCGTGAGTGGCATCGTCATTGTGATCAAAAGCAAGGCAAGCGCGGGTACAGCAATCATGCGCTGCCAGACCCTCGTAAGAGATAATAATGCCATCTGCGAAGTCCTCATTTTCTCTAAAATTTCAGCGAAGAGTGTCTATCAGCCAATCATGACTAGGTTGGTCATACCCAAGACCCTCTAAAATTAAACGGCAGTTATCTAAATTGTGCAAGGGCCAATCTTAGGTCCCGAGGCTATAGAGCATGCCGTGCTGAGCAAAGTAAATGTGTGGTTTGCAGGCGATATTGGCAATTTTTTGAATGTCTTGGACGTATTGAGATAGTTGAGAGTGATGACTGTGAGCATGAAAGTCAATGTCAGATAGATCGAAATGATCGGTTTTGAAATCGATTACATGCCACTGACCAAGTTCGTCCTGCAAGAGCAAGTCGGGACGTCTGGTATCTACTCGATTATCAGCTGCCACCATATATGGTGTCTCGTGGTATCTGGTTCTGGCATTTTGCATCAGGGACAAAAGTGGGCTGGCAAAAAATTTGTCTAAAAGATACTCGCCATCCTTAAGCAATAATTCCAACATCTGATTTTCGACAATGGCAATTTCGTTTCCGGAGGCAATTTCGATTAAGTCTTGGCGCGATGGTTTGGCCAATTTGCCTTGCAGGCGTTGCATGATGGCGTGGAAGAAATTACCAATTACTGTCGGATGAATTTTGATTTCGCTTGTGGCTGGTGTGATGCGAAGCATTGCTTGCCAGGAAGATTTTGGCACGGAGATTGGTCGAGCTATTGGTTCAAGCAAATCAAGTTCGGCAAAGCCAGGACGCAGGTCTTGCTTTTTGAGATTGCTCACCAGGTGATTATCTTTTGACAGAGACTCCAGTTTTGCCTGATCAATAAACTTCAGGAGATAAGATCCTGAAGGCAATTGGATTTTTTTGTCCGATTGAAAGTCATAGTCTTCCAATTGTAAGAAATCCCAAAGCCAGCGCCGGAAAGAATAATAATCGCGAGCTTCGCTTGCCGCAAAAAATGCCAGATAATCCCGTGCGCGAGTCATGGCAACATAGAAGAGTCTTTTCTTCTCGGCAATTTGCATGTCTTTGTCTAAATATCTAGCAATGCGATAAGAGCCCGGTTTTTCTTCGCGATTACGAGTGGTATCAAATGCCAAACCAAATTCACGATGGAAAATCAGCCGATTACCTCTTTCCTCTGAAGTGTTAAGCACGGGCAGAATGACAGCCGGAAACTCCAAGCCTTTCGAGGCATGGATTGTCATAAGCTTGACGGCTTGACGGGAATCTAATGGTGCGTCAGCAACTTTGATATTCAGTGCACGCATGTCTTCCAGACTGACCAAAAAATCTTTGATGGGCAACATGCTATTTTCTTCGGCAAGATGAATGAAGCGCCAGAGATTCCTTGCCCTCTGATGACCATCCGGCAGAGCCAATAGACTAATATCAAATGATGTGTCGTGTATGATTTGAGCGACAAGCTCAGGCAAAGGTTTCGAACCGGAATGTTTGAGCAGGTTTGCTAAAACCAAAACTGCATTCTCAATAATTTCTAGGTCTAATGCCTGATTGTCTCTCAGTTGGAGAAGAGTCTTCCAAAGCGATTGTGTTCTGCCTTGGGCTAAGCCATGCAAGAGATCGTCGGATAAGCCAAACATTGGTGATCTAAGTATGGCAAAAAGGGATTGCGAGTCCTCAGGACAAGCTAGGAATGCCAAGGCATTTTCTAAATCGTAAATTTCTTGCCTGTCCAGAAACCCGCTACCGGCTGCCGCAACATAAGGAATCTCAGCGTTAGCCAGTGCTTGAGCAATTGGTTTGAAATCTTTATTGCGTTGGACGAGAATGGCAAAATCGCCAAATTGAATTGGGCGGGTTTGACCGGATATTTGTACGGCGGCCTGACTGTTTATTTTTTCCAAGATCCAAGCGCAGATGGCTTTGGCTTCGAAGGCGGTGCTTGTATGTGACTCGGAAGGACTGTTGTAGATGATTACTTCGGTGCGACAGGAATCGGGATCGTCTGTGCGTTGTGGCGATAGGCTTTTGTATTCGGCCCGCCAGGGTGATCTGGGAGGAGTTTCGCTCAGGCTCGTGGGCAAGGGCATCAGTCTGGCGAATATGTCATTGACGAATCCGACAATTGACGGATGACTGCGGAAAGAATCTGAAAGTGATATGTTAAGGCGCGGGCCGGAAATTGACAGACTGTCTTTTGTCTTTAGATTTTCGGATGTGGTGCTGGCGAGGAATTGTTTCCATTCGTTGAATGTTGAAACATCTGCTCCCTGAAATTTGTAAATAGATTGTTTATCGTCGCCAATGAAAAAGATGCGAGTCTTTGCTCCAGCCAAGAGCAAGATCAAGCGCGAGAGTAGACGGTTAGTATCTTGAAATTCATCCACCAAAATCGCGGCAAGCTTGTTGTTATAGTTTGATTTGGCCTCTGAGCCTGCCTTGGACAAAAGATCATATGTCAGTTTGATTAGGTCGTCAAAGTCTAATTTCTGCAGGTGGTGTTTCTTGTCCTTATAAATTTGAATTGTTTGATTGGCCAAATTAGCCATAGCTCGAATGCAGGCAAAGGCTGCGTTGTCCGTATCATCTATCCGGCTTGGTAGATCAGAGAGCAATTGTTTGATTACTAGTTTTAGCTCGGCAATTTTAGCCCGCATTTCTTTTGCTTTTTCGCTGGGTCCGCCGGCGGTGCCAACTTTGATTGCCAAAAGCGCGCGCAAATCGTCAATCGATTCGGCCAGCTCGTCTTGCGAATGTACAGAGCCGCGTGCTTTTGATAATGTCTTTTCGGCAATCGCGATAATTTGTTTGCGGTAACCTTCAAGCTTGTCCGGTGCAGACGGCTTGCCAGGATCTCTTGGACTTTCTCTCAGATATTCAAGATTCTCTAGCCATCTTTGATCTTGGGAAAGCTCAAAAATGATATTTGCCTGTAGTTGCGTTAAGAGGAGAGAAAAATGTTGAGCCAGATCTTGATCGGATAAACCAAGCAAGGCTTGTTTTGCTTCATCAAACTGCAGAGGAGAGCGCACTAAAGAACCAATCAATTGCTTGATGGTGTCAGGCGGATAATTAAGTAGGAGCAAGTGCTCTTCGTTTAAATCGGCCGATACTCTGAGTAAAGATTCTTCAATACTTGCATGCAGTGCTTCGGCTCGCTCAAGTTCATCCAAAATTTCGAAACCGGGATCGATACCTGCTTCTGCCGGATTGGCGCGCAAGATAGATTCGCAAAGCGAGTGAATTGTGCCAATCGGGGCCAGATCAATTTCTTGCCGCAGTTGATACCATCTGTCTTTGGAGGAGTCATCGAGAGATTCAGCTTTGAGCAGGGTCTCGATTTTTTGTTTTATGCGGCTGCGCATTTCGGCAGCCGCTTTTTTTGTGTAAGTAACAGCAATCAAATTGTTGGGGCGTAAGTCCGGGTTTTGCTGCAAGATGTGTATGTAGCGGTCAACCAGAACGCGTGTTTTGCCCGAGCCGGCGCCAGCAGAAACGAGAACGTTGCTGTCTACCGATTCGACAGCCAGTCTTTGATTTGTGGTTAGTTCACTCATCTTGGCTGTCCTCGCTTGAGGCATACTCGGACTCGCCGGCAAAAGAAAGTTCCTGTATGCGGCAGACTTTTTTCTGCGGACAAGAGATGCAGACTTTGACATTGCTCGGCTCGACTCGGAAGTCACCGGCTGCAATGCCATTTGTAAATTGATGCACGTGTTCTTCAACCTTCTGCAAGAGGTCGCGTGTCTTTTCGTCATTTAGATCAATTGAGCCAACCGAATCGCCGGAACCAATGCTGAGATAGTGCATTTCGGTGACTTTGCTACCAGGCAAAATGCTCCGTTCGACAGCTAAGGCATAAAGCGGTAATTGTATGTTGCGACCAGCATAAGCTTCTTTGAGAGAAATGGCGGTTTGCCCAGACTTGTAATCGATAATGTTCACAACTATTCCACCAGCGCTTGCACCGCCGACCTGGGAGAAAGTGATGTTAGGCGGCAGATCCAGGCGGTCAATTACGCCTGCTACTGTGACAGTGCGTTCGGGAAACTTTAATGTCAGTGGTGCAAAACTTTCAGGGGAAGTTCTGCCGAAGGAAACTTCAAAGCCCGAGGGTACAACGCCATATTGGTTTTCCAATAAGCGCATTTTTTCTTTTTCGAAGAAGCGCCTAAGGCGAAACTTGATGTCGTGTTTTTCGTATTCCCATAGCGGACCAGGTTGAAAGCCAGGGCGAGCTTGCAGGAAACGCCAACCCTGCTCAAGTGACTGAGCAAAAATTTCTTCAAACTTTGCCGGGTCAATTGCGGCAAGTGATGCTCCTTGAGCCACCAAGCCCAAATAAAACTTTTCCAAAATATAGTGATAGGCCTGTCCAAGTTGTTTGGCATTAAGACCGGTAGCCGGTTCTTCTCGCGGTTCCAGACCGAGGTGGTGTTGTGTCCAGAAGCGAAATGGGCACTTGCCATAATCGCTCAAGCGAGAAGCGCTCCAATGTGGTGGCATCTCGACAACCAAGGCTTTGGCATGAACTAAATCCGTGAGATAACCATTGTATAGTGACTGTACACCGGAAAAGACACGCCCATAACCGCCGTTAACAATGTTTCTTAAGCGCTGCCAGAAGTCTGCTAAAAGTTTTGATTGGGGGAATTCCAGATCGGTTGAAACTTTTGATTCCAGCCAGAGCTTGGCGACAAAGGCATTGTGCGGAGACAACGGTGCGTTAAAAGATTGGTGGTATGGATCTAAGAAAGCAATATTTGCTTCTGCCTCGCTTTTACCGGCTGTAAGAAAAAATGATGGCATCAGCTCTTGTCCGATGATTTCCGTATGCGGGAAAGAGAGAAATAAGCGATGTCTAGCTCTGTCAGTTAGGGATTTGTATAAAGCCCATTCGAATCCCGGATGGGCCCTGGGATTGTCTATCTTAATTTGAAATGAATTCCAAGAAGCCAAATCATCTTGGCGCATAAATGCGGGTTGTGATGAGAGCTGAGGAAATTCGCCCTCATTCAGTCCAAGTATATGAACCTGATCGAAGCGCTTTGATGGTGCCAGTTCTGCATCGCAAACGCAAATTACATTTTGGGCAAGTTGTGGGCGGCGCAAATTTGCTTTCTCAAGTGCTCTTTCAAAATGACCAAGCCAAAAGCCAAAAGGTCTTTTCTCTTCGCCAAGAATGGTTTCTTCTTGAATCAGGCTGCGCAAAATCCCCCGCACTTGCACAACAGCTAACCTGTCGTCGTGCAGGACCAAGGCATCACTTTCGCTCATGTCCGACTCTAAATCGTTTGGCACGACGAGAAAGGCTTGTAAGAGATTCTCCAGCCATAAACAAAAACCTTGGGCGGAAAGATCGTCTGTTGGATGATTGACCTGGTCGAACAATTTGTTAATGGCGTCCGCCTGATCGGTCGCATCTTGATCGCGGAAATAATGATGCCAAACAGTTCTGCCCGATACAAGGCGATACTTGAGCGAGCCATCGTCTATTTGATCGACATCGCTTGCGGTTAGGCCTAAGCCTTCCCGATTGAAATAACGACTGCGTAAGCAAGCAATCAGATTTTTGCGGCTGAATTCGCTTGGCGATAAATTGACGAGCTGAAGCAAAAACTGGACTAGGGGCAATGAGGACAATTGTCGTGTGTAATCCAAATAGTACGGCAAGCCGGCGCTGGTAAAAATTGCATCGATGGCTTGAACGTAAGGTTTTATGTGGCGGGCGACAACCAAAAGTTCATCGGGTTGGCGTTTTTCTCTGACGATAGCCTCTTTCAAGCGCCAGGCAGTTGCTTCGATTTCTGCTATACGATCGGAAAAGGAAGATGTTTCCACGGATGGAGCGTAATCGTAATGGCTCCGATTTGCATAAGTGATTTTCGGGTTCAGAAGAGTGACCAGGTCTTTATAATTTTCCTCTTTCCACTGGTATTCTTTTTGAAATTGCTCGCCATCTTCATAGTCAAAAATTATGCAGGCTTTTGTCGATAGGCGCGCCAAGCCTTCGAAAATCTGAATTTGCAAAGGATTTAAACGATCGAAACAATCGACCAAAAAGAAACCATAGCGAAGATTGTTTACACCGGAGTGCAAGATTTCGCGAGCTAAAAAGGCTATGCGTTTACTGTCCAAATAGCCGATGCGGTCTAATTCGTGAAAGTAGTTTTGATAAACACGGGCAATCTCCAAATGATATGAATCTTTGCTCGCGCTGGCTTTTAGTTTGGCTTGCACGTCGAAGGGAGCAAGGGCTGTCTTTTGAAACGAATCGATAAGCTCAAGCAGTGCTGAATGGGTTCCAGCAAAGTTGCGAATCGGAGACAAATATTTTAGGTCGCCCTTCTGAGCCATCTCATGCAAAACGCGAGAGATTAACACTGGACGCAGGGCTTTTGGCAGCGTACGGTAAGAAGTACCTTGCGCATCAAGCACCATTTTGCAAACTTCGTCAAAAGTAAGAATTTGCAGACCAAAGATGCCATTTTGTAAGGTGGACTGAATCTTTTCTCTGGTCAAAACACGGTAACGACTGGAAGGTACAACGACCAAAGACGGCTCAAACGGATTGGCTTTCACGTGCTCAAGCAACTCTTGCAAAGCAAGCGAAGTTTTACCGGAACGGTAAGGTCCGACTACCAGATCAATCGAAGATGTCTTTGTACTGCCTAATTGGCGCATTTAGATTTGATGTACAGCTTGCTTAGTTGAAACTTACTTGCTGGGTAAAACCAGACTGTCCATAGTAAGCCAGCTTTGCATGAGCTTCGGCAAAGGGATGACCTTGGACTTCGTCTACTAAGTGTATCAACTCTTTAATTTGGACTCGCAGAATGCGCTTTAAATCCTGTGGCAGGTCCGCTACTTGATAGCCCCGCACTTCGTCGGTCGTACTAGTCAGGGTGTCAATCCATGACTTATTTGTATTGTCTGTAACTCGCGTCAACATGATTGATTCACCCCCTGACAAATTTCCTTTTGCTAACCTGAAAGACGTATGTGTTTATCTTATGTTTCCACTGAAAAAACCAGTACCGGAAAATTACTAGATTTGAGATGACAGCATGAAATCCGTGCCCGTTGGGATTCGAACCCAAGACCTTCGGCTTCGGAGACCGACGCTCTATCCAGCTGAGCTACGAGCACTCAGGGGGATTATTATAATCGCTCCTCGTCCGAAATTGGGAAGAGTTCAAACCAAGCCTCAGTCTAGTACCTCCATTTCTGCAAGGCATCTGTTCATGTATGTAACCGCTTCGCCTTGCTTACATACATATATAACTTGGCAATTGTGAATTATGTTTGAAATTTCCCCAATTAGTTTTGGTGGATTTGAATTAGTTTTGTCTGACGAGTTGCTCAAGAGCCGCACTGTCGTGGATCGTGACGCGCTTTGATTCAATGTCAATCCAATGACTGGAGCGAAATCGATTAATTACTTGAGTAACCGTCACACGTGAGGAACCGACTAAATCAGCAATGTCTTGATGGGTGAGGCGAAACTCAACGCGAATGCCTTTCGGTGTGACCTTGCCATAAGTTTCTGCCAGGCTGAGAAGCAGCCGGGCAATGCGGCTTGGCACTTGGCGAAAGACGAGATCCTCAATGCGTGCCTGGGCGGATTTGAGGCGTAGACCAATCACTTCCAGTAAGCGCAAGGCAAACTCAGGATTGGTTTTTATCAGCCCTTCAAAGGCTTCCTTGCTGATTTCAAAAATCCGCGTGTCCTCGATAGTTTCAGCAAAACAATCATGAGAGCCATTGTCCCAGACAGCTTCTCCGATCAAATCACCAGGACCAAGCAAAGCTAAGAGTACAGTCTTGCCGTCGTTTGAGCTGCGGCCCAGGCGGACTCGTCCGCGCTCAATGAAGTAAATGGCTTTAGTGGGTGAGCCGGAATGAAAGATCATATGATGCTTTGGTAGTTCCTGTTCTTCGGCAATCCCCATGAGGCGCGCCATTTCGACCGGATTGAAAGACTCAAAGATTTCGCTTTCTTTCAAACTGAAGAGATTTTGGACTTTTCGCATAGTCGCCTCGGATTTAATCTAAATTGAGTTGTCAAAGTTTGAACTTTTTTGCCCCCTCGAACGTCTTTATATGTAAGGGTGGCAGGCAGGCACTTTTGTTAGGTAGCAACATGTTTATACCCAACAAATTTGCATTGAAAACAGGGAAAAAGATGTCTACTTTATATGCGGCAATAGGAAAGCGAATAGGTGGAAGCAGAGGCTCGCGCCGGAATATAGCCAGCTGTTTGGGTAGTCTGCCAAATAAAAAGCATTGCGGACGCCTGCAAAACCGCTATAATTTTTGTCGGAGCGCTCCAGGTGTGGTGGGCGTCTATTTAACATGCCTCTGGATTCCCAGAGACTTTCACTTGCTTGATACCACTTGATGAACGGTATGGGTAAGGAGCTAGGCAATAGAGCGTTTCTAAAAAGGAGAGATTGACATGGCTGTAGTTACTAAAGAAAAGACTGTCGAAAAAAATGGCAAGGCTAATGAAAAGACGTACAATCCAAAAGCAGCATCAGAAGAAGCTGGTGGCAAGCCCGGCGCAAATGCTGAGCGTAAAAAGGCTCTCGGACTAGCACTTGATTCCATCAAGAAGACATATGGCGAAGGCTCGATTATGCGCCTTGGCGATTCTCGTAATGGACAAATTGAAGCCGTACCTACAGGTGCTTTGTCTCTCGACGTTGCTCTTGGCATTGGTGGTTTGCCGCGCGGTCGCGTAATTGAAATTTACGGTCCGGAATCTTCCGGTAAGACAACTTTGGCTCAACACGTTGCTGCTGAAATACAAAAGGCCGGTGGCATTGCCGCAATTGTTGATGCTGAGCATGCTATGGATCCGGAATATGCCAGAAAGCTTGGTGTAAATGTTGATGAGCTTTTGATTTCGCAGCCGGATACTGGTGAGCAAGCTTTAGAAATTACTGAGCAGCTAGTGCGATCGGGCGCTGTGGATCTTGTGATCATTGACTCAGTAGCTGCCTTGGTTCCGAAAGCAGAAATTGAAGGCGAAATGGGTGACAGCTTACCGGGTCTGCAAGCCAGACTGATGAGCCAAGCTTTGCGCAAACTGACGGCGATTGTAAGCAAGACCAATACGATGGTGATTTTCATCAATCAATTGAGACAAAAAATTGGTGTGATGTATGGCAACCCTGAAACCACGACTGGTGGCAATGCCTTGAAGTTCTATGCTTCAGTCCGCTTGGATATTCGCAAGATTGAAACCTTGAAAAAGGACAATGTGGAAGTGGGCAATCGGGTTAAGGTCAAGGTTGTCAAAAACAAAGTGGCACCGCCATTTAGAATTGCCGAATTCGACATCATCTACGGACAGGGTATTAATAAGCAAGGCTCCGTCATTGATATGGCAGTTGAGCTTGAAATTATCAAACGCTCCGGTTCCTGGTTCAGCTATAAGGATGAGCGAATTGGCCAAGGTCGCGATACAGCCAAGCAATTCTTAGAAGAAAATCCACAAATAATGGCTGAAATTGAGACTAGGGTTAAAGAGGAGTTGGCCAAATCCCAAATTAAAGGCTAAACTAGCACCACCAAAAGCTAGTTTGGAGTTTGGATGGCATCCACGTCACTCAAGTCTGCAAAGTCCGGCAAATCAATTGGAGGATCAAAGCAAGGCGCTTTTAGTCGCTGGTCGATGGCGAGCGCCTGTGCATTCTCCGGGGCCATCTTGGGTTTGTCTGCGCCTGGCATTGACCAATGGTATGTTGCTTGGTTTGGCTTAGTACCGCTTTGTTTGCTTGTCGTCTCTTCGCCATCGTTTGTGCAAGCCTTTTTCCGTGGCTTTGTTTTTGGTACGGCTTACAATCTAGTTTATTTAAATTGGTATCTTGGTTTGCACCCGCTTTCTTGGCTGGGATTTTCGGCCATTGAAAGCATGCTCATGGCGGGCGGTATTTGGTTGGTCCTTGCCGTGCATCAAGGACTGATTATTGGATCCTTTGCTGCTATCTGCCGACTCTTGCCTTTAACCGGGAGCTTTTTGCCTGGCAAAGTAGAAGGAAAGTGGTGTTTGCCGGCATTTATTCTCATACCTTTATTGTGGGTAATTATTCAAAACAAACTTGGCAATGCGCATGACTTTCTGGGCGTGCCTTGGTCGATGATTGAGTATTCGCAATACAAGCAAGTGCCTGTGATTCAAATTGCCAGCTTGGTTGGTGGCATTGGTGTTGGCTGCCTAATTGTGCTTGCCAATGTTGTTATTGCTAGTCTGATTGCCACCATGACGACAAAACTGACTTTTAAGTCGCTTGCTGCTAAGAGTTTGCCGGTGTCTTTGTGTAACTTACTGGTGGTGGCATTATTTGTCACGGGTATTTATGCTTGGGGACTTTCAACCAGTACGACATATGCTCCTAAGCCGACAGTCAATTTAGCTGTTCTGCAAGCCAATCTTGAAGTGGAAAAACAAAAGTGCGAGCATCCGCCGACAATTTCCGATTTGCTTGGTTTGTATGGACGCATGCTGAACAATTGTCCTCAAGGCATTTGTATTTGGGCAGAAAATGCTCTGCCGACATATTTGAAAAAAGAATCAACTGCGCTTGCCTACTTAACTCATCTGGCTGCCGAGAGACAATTGGCGATGGTGGTTGGCTCGCTTGATCGTGATAAGTCGGGTAAACCATTTAGTTCAGCATATGGCATCAACAGTTCGGGAACGCTCTTGCCCGATGTTTATCACAAGCGTTACTTAGTGCCATTTGGTGAGTACATGCCGCGCTTGGTTGAATATTTACCGGAGTGTTTGCAAAGGCTAACATGCACAGCCGCCGGTAAAGGACTTGCCGCTGGTGACAAGCCGGTTGTCTGGCCGATTTTTTCCGGACAAGTGGCACCACTGGTTTGTTTTGAGGCCATTTCGCCGGAGATTGTATCTTCTAGTGTGCGCAAGGGTGGAACACTATTAGTCAACATCAGTGACTTGTGCTGGTTTCACAATACAATGATTGGTCAACAGATGCTGGCCTTTTCCGTATTGCGCGCAGTGGAAAGCCGGCGCTATTTTGTTTTTGCTTGCAATACCGGACCGTCAGCCGTAATTAGCCCAACCGGCAAAATTACAAATTTTGTTGACACAGGTAAGCAAGGACTTTTGATCAGCAAAGCAGCCTATTGTTCGGAAATCACACCATTTACCTGGTGGTTTCGCTAGAATCGACAGAAAAAACAAATGAATATTCGGGCGTATCTTCAGGCTGCATCGCAACTGGCAATTTGGATTGTCATGTTTTTTGCCGGCTTGGTTTTAATTGGTTTTTGTTTGGACATTCTGGTTTTGAAACGCTTGCCACCAGTCGAAGTGGTAGTCCAGGCAAAGACAGCTGCTATGTTTCTCTTGTCGGGACTGGCGATTGCTTGCATTAGACAGTCGCAACGAGTAACTGGGCTTTGGTATCTCGGTAAAGTTTCGGCAGTGTTGGTTTTGTTCTTTGCTGTAACAAGCCTGTTAGGACATTACCTGCATATGAACATCGGACTTGATCAAATATTGTTTTCCGATGGCGCCAAGATTGGGCGTTCTTTGCACAACCAAGCGCCAATCATTGCGTTGACCTTTCTTTTTGTTGCCGGCGGGATTTTGGCAATTGATCTGAAGTGGGGACGAGACACATATCCGCATCAATACCTCATACTTGCTGCTTCCGCGCTTTCCCAGTTATCGTTAGTTGGCTATGCATTCGGCATGCCAGTTTTATATTCTAGCGATCGTTTTACTTACTTAGCTTCGCCGGACGCCTTGGTTTTTCTGCTGCTTTCTTTGGGAATATTTTTGTACCGCTATGATGTCGGTTTGACGAAAGTGTTGGCTAGTGAGGGACTAGGTGGCGCCATGGCTAGACGGGTCATGTCGATGTGCGTTGTCTTGCCGCTCTTGCTAGGATCCTTGCGTCAGGCAGGACCAGACATTGGTTGGCCTGACACCAATATGGTTTTGATTTTTCTTTTGGTTCTGACAATTTGGTCGTTTCCGGCGGTCTTGTTTTGGAATTGTGTAAAGCTGGACGAAATTGATTCGGCACGTGCAATGTATCAAAGGCAGCTTGAACACACAGTAGATAAACTTGCTCGGATTAACGCGGAGCTGGAACAATTTGCCTCCGTTGCGTCGCATGATCTGAAAGAACCACTACGTTCCATTTCCAATTCTCTGCAATTGCTCTCACGCCGTTATGAGGGCAAGTTTGATCAAGATGCGAATCAGTTGATGCAATATGCTTGTGACGGTGCTTATAGAATGCACAATCTGGTAAACGACCTTTTGATTTATGCGCGAGTCGGTGCAGAAGACGGTAATTTAGTTCTCTGTGATTGCCAACAAGCTGTGGACGAGAGTATAGATAATTTGAAGCTGGCTATTGAAGATAGTGGTGCTACCATAACCTGCGATCCGTTACCAAAAGTTTTAGGCAATCAAGCCAAGTTGGTTGGCCTCTTCCAAAACCTGATTGCCAATGCTATAAAATTTCGCGGGGATGAAAGCCCCGTCGTGCATATTTCCGCTAAGAAAAAAGCATCAGAGTGGCTTTTTGTGGTGTCTGATAATGGCATGGGTATCGATATGGAGTTTGCCGATAGGGCCTTTGTTATATTCAAGCGTTTGCATGGAAATAAGTATCCAGGTACTGGAATTGGATTGGCAGTTTGTAGGAAAATAGTAGAAACTTTTGGCGGAAAAATGTGGCTGCAGTCGGAAATAGGGAAGGGTACAACCTTTTACTTTACTTTGCCAGAGCCACGACAAAATAGCGGGGAATAAGATGAGTCGTGCACTTTCAATACTGCTGGTGGAAGATAGTCCAACCGATACGGAGCTGACCAAAGAGGCTCTAAAAGTAGGATCGGTTGTGAACAACTTCCATGTGGTTGAAGATGGACCTGAGGCAATCGCCTTTTTGCGTCAGCAAGGCAAATTTGCCAATGTGCAACGCCCGGATTTGATTATTCTCGATCTTAATTTGCCGAAGAAAGATGGTCGAGAAGTGTTAGCAGAAATTAAAAACGACGAGAAGTTCAAAGCAATTCCGGTTGTTGTGTTGACGACATCGAATGAGGAATCAGACGTAAAGCGTGCTTACGAATTACATGCTAACTGTTATATTACGAAACCGTTTGATTTGGATAGATTCATTGCTGTGATCAAAGACATCGAGCGTTTCTGGTTTACTACAGTCCGCTTGCCCGTGGTTGATTAAAAGTTAAAACGAAGCCTTAGCTAATTCTCTTCCGGATCGACTTCTAATTGATCTAATAAGTCGTCGGACCAAGAGTTTGCATCCGCTTCCGGTGTTGTGTTGACATAGCCTTGAACAAGCTCCGCTCCCGATCCGCTTGTGCCAGTATAAATCGCTCTGCCTAAATCGAGCAAGGTTACATCCAGCCCGGCGACCAGCGATTTGAGAATCGATGGATCAACCTCATCCTTTAGACCGGTTTTCACAGCTTCGATAGATTGATTTATCTTATCGATGAATTCCTTATCCATTTTGGAGCCGTATTTTTCAATTGAGCGCTCAGCTTCTGCGCAAAGAGATTCTGCTTTGATCTTCAGAGACATCTGCTCTTTAAATTCCAGATCCTGTGTGGCAAATGTTTCGGCCTCTTTCTTCAGGCGTTCTACTTCCTTAGGATCTAAACCTTGTGTGCGTGTGACTTTTACCGTTTGACTGATGCCGGTGGCCGCATCGCGAGCGTTAACTTGCAAAATACCGTCTGCATCTACTTGGAACGACACTTCAATGCGTGGTACTCCCCGCGGCGCGCGCGGAATGCCAGTAAGCGAGAACTTTGCCAGTGATTGATTATAGCGAGCTAACTCACGCTCGCCCTGCAAGACGTGTACATCAACCATCGATTGTCCATCATCGGAGGTTGTAAATGTCATTGTGCGACTAGTGGGAATGGTCGTATTGCGATCGATGACACGCGTAAATAGTTCGCCTGCTGTTTCTATGCCAAGCGAAAGTGGTATCACGTCCAAAAGCAAAACATCGCGCGTCTCACCGGACAAGATAGATGCTTGAATCGCAGCACCGAGGGCGACTGCCTCATCCGGATTGATTGATTTTTCCGGCTCTTTACCAAGAATGGTTTTCAGTGCCTTTTGGACAGCCGGAATTCTTGTTGAGCCGCCAACCAAAAGAACGTGCTCGATGTTATCCGGTGTCAATCCGGCATCGGAAAGTGCCGAATGCACAGGGCCAACTGTCGCATCAACCAAGTGGGCGGTCAGTTGATCGAACATTGATCTGGTGAGGGAAGTTTGCAAATGCTTGGGGCCGGTTGAATCGGCTGCCAGGAATGGCAAATGAATGTCGGAAGTCATAGCTGTTGAGAGTTCCATTTTGGTTTTCTCTGCCGCTTCTTTAAGTCTGGACATAGCCATTAGGTCGGAAGCTAAATCGATGTTGTGCACTTTCATGAACTCGGCTTTCAGCCAATCGATAACTCGTTGATCAAAATCGTCTCCGCCGAGGTGGTTGTTTCCTGATGTTGACTTGACTTCAAAAACGCCATCGGTAACCTGTAATATGCTTACGTCGAACGTGCCACCACCAAGGTCAAATACGAGGATGATGCTGTTTTCTTTGATTTTGTTCAGTCCATAAGCAAGTGAAGATGCGGTTGGTTCGTTGATGATGCGCAACACTTCCAGCCCGGCAATTTCGCCTGCATCTTTTGTTGCTTGACGCTGAGCATCGTTGAAGTAGGCTGGTACAGTGATCACAGCCTTGCTTATTTTTTCTCCCAGATGGGCTTCGGCGTCGGCCTTCAACTTTTGCAAAATCATGGCTGATATTTGTTCAGGACTGTAGTCAACACCGTCTATCTTGACTCGATAATTGGTGCCCATCTGTCTTTTGATGGAGCTAATTGTTTTTTCCGGATTGGTAATCGCTTGGCGCTTAGCTACCGAACCAACCAGGCGCTCGCCCGTGGAGGTAAATGCAACCACTGACGGTGTGGTACGTGTGCCCTCGGAATTTTCCAAAATAATAGGTTGGCCACCTTCCACAATGGCCACGCAAGAATTAGTTGTTCCAAGATCAATTCCAATGATCTTTTCGCTTGTCATCAGACTTGTCCTGCCTTTGCTCTAGACAATTGTCTGAACCAATTGTTTCTCTCAAAGAGGCAAGTGTATCTTGCCCTTTTAAGGAGCTTCCCCCACTGATAAATCCCACCACTTATGTTATTTAATTACCCGCCCAGTATTAATACTATATCATCTGACTAGTCTTCGCTTGCGCGCATCGACCAAAAGGTTGAGTTAGGCAAAATAGGATTTGAGGGCGGCAATTAAGGCTTGATTCTCTTCTGGTAGGCCGATAGTGATTCGGACGCATGTAGGAAGACCGAAAGCCGTCAGCGGGCGAATTACCAGACCCTTTTTTAGCAGGGCTTGATGCAAGTCGGTAACTTTTTGAGTGTCTAATAAATCTAGACAAAGAAAATTGGCATGTGACGGAATGTAGCGTAAGTTAAGTGCTGCCAATTCCTTAATTAAGAGAGCCATGCCGGTCTTATTGTTGGCCAAGGTTTGTTCTAAAAACGCATGGTCGGAAAGTGCTGCCAGCCCTGAGGCCTCGGCTAAAATATTCGGCTCAAAAGGCAATTTGATTTTGTTGACAAAGCTAATTAAATGGTCGTGACCCAGACCATAGCCTAGTCTCAAGCCGGCCAAGCCGTATGCTTTGGAAAATGTACGCAAGGTAAGAACGTTGTCTAACCTATAAGACATGGAATCAGGAAAGCTATCGCTTTGCCCGGTGAATTCGAAGTAGGCTTCGTCCAAGATCACCAAAACGTGTGGTGGTACACGCTGAATGAATTTCTCAAATTCAGCGCGAGTAAATATCGTTCCTGTGGGATTGTTGGGATTGCAGAGATAAATGATTTTGGTCTTGTCTGTAATTGCGTTAGCAATTGCTTCGAGATCGAAGCGATAATTTTTTTGTGGTACACGCTTGAGCTTGACTCCCTGCGCAGCAATCAGGACGTAGAAGCCAATGAATGTGCCTTCCGAGGTCAGGGCTTCGTCGTCACCGTGCAGAAATGCGCGAATGATATTAGCCATAATAGATTCGGAGCCGGAACCAACTGCCACATTTTCCAGTTTGACGTTATAACGTTCGGCAAGTGCTTCCCGCAGTGGTACGTGACCAATTTCCGGATAGCGGCTCAAGTCGGAAAGTGCCTGCGCAATTGCATTTTTTACCGAGTCAGGCGCCCCTAAAGGATTCTCATTTGATGCTAGATTGATGAACTTGTCGATGCCCAGCTCTTCTTTGAGCTTTTGCGGCGGGCGGCCAGGCTTGTAAGGCTCGAGGTCTTCAATGTGCTGGGGAACGAGGCGCTTGGATGTACTCATAAAGAAATCAAATGGATTAGTAACGAAAGTTGTGTGGTTCATGGCGAAAGCTCAGAAAGCTCTAATCTAAATAGGGGCATTTGAGGGCTAGGATTGTTGTTGCTTGGGTGTTGGCAACGATATCATATATATGCATTTGCCAGGTGGTTGAATTTTAAACCGATGAGAGACTACATTGTTTTGTACATAAACGGTAAGGAGTGCCGCGTTGCGGGCGCTGATGCTTTCCTGCCGCTTTCCAGCTACCTGCGTTATGTGCAGTCGGCCACCGGCACCAAGGTTGTCTGCGAAGAGGGCGATTGCGGGGCATGCACGGTGCTTTCCGGAGCGGTGAGTGGCGATGAGATTGCTTACCGACCAATAAATGCCTGCATCCAAAATGTATACCAGCTTGACTTGCGCCATGTAATTACAATCGAAGGATTGAAGGTTGATGGCGAATTGAATTGTGTGCAAAAGTCCATGGTGCAGAATCAAGGTGCGCAGTGCGGATTCTGTACGCCAGGAATTGTTGTGGCGATGTGTTCGTTGTTTGACAAAAAGTGCGAAAGCAAGACGCCGGCAACCGAAGAAGAAATTAGAGATGCGCTGACGGGCAATCTTTGCCGTTGCACGGGATATGAGCCGATTATTCGTGCTGGTCTTGAGACAAACACCGAAGAAGCAATTGCTTTGCGCGCGCTTTATCCAAGCAGACAAATTATTGAATCGATTGGCAAGCATAAAGGCGATGCGCCTCTGGTTCAGTATGAGGAGAGAATATTTTTTGGGCCGCAGAGTATTAGCGAAGCTGTCGAGTTTAAGGCGAAGCATGCCGGCACGACAATTATTCAAGGTGGCACCGATGTCTGCGTGCAAATGAACAAGAGAGGATTTGATCCGAAAGTGATCATGAGCCTCAACAATGTCAGCGGCTTGAATGAATTGAATGTGGAAGATGGCATCTTGCGTGTTGGTGGCAGAGCCACGCTTGCCCAGTTGGAAGAGAAAGTTACGCAACTGATACCGGAGTTTGCCGACATTCTCTGGGTATTCGGCTCGCCGCAAATTAAGAACGCCGGTACGCTGGCAGGCAACATTGTCAACGCTTCGCCCATTGCGGATACGATTCCTTTCCTTTATGTCATGGATGCAGAATTTGAATTGACTGGCAGCAAAGGTGTGCGCAAAGTAAAGGCAGATTCTTTCTACAAAGGTTATAAAAAGCTCGACTTACAATCAGACGAGATTGTCACGCAAGTGAATATTCCTTTGCCAAAGAAATCGAGCACGCTCAAGCTTTATAAAGTCTCGAAGCGAAAGAACTTGGATATCTCTACGTTTACTGCAGCCGTAGTAATGGAAAGAGAAAACGATCAAATTCGCTCGGCACGCATAGCTTATGGCGGTGTGGCTGAAGTGGTGCTGCGGCTGCCGAAGACAGAAGAATTTTTAGCCGGCAAGAAATTCACAGAAGAAACTTTTGTTGCAGCAGGCAAAATTGCCAGAGGTGAAATCAGACCAATCTCTGATGTGAGAGGCGAGGCTGATTTCAGACTTATTTTGGCTGAAACAATTCTTGAGAAGTTTTTTCATGAGTGTAATGAGGAGCAAGCGGCATGGGCTCGGTAGGCAAAGACATCGCTCATGATTCGGCGGTTGGGCACGTTTCTGGTGAGTCTATTTATATAGACGATATGGCTTTTGCCAAAAACGAATTGATTGTCGATTTTTATGCTTCGCCTGTTGCCAATGGCAAGATCGTTTCTATTGATTTGACTCGTGCAAGTAATGTGCCTGGCATTGTTGGCTTGTACACGCACAAAGATATTGAGGGACACAACAAGTTTGGTCCAATTATTGCCGATGAATATTTGTTGGCAGAAGAGAAAGTGGAATTCATCGGGCAACCAATTGTTGTGATTGCCGGCGAAACTAGAAAAGCGGTACTCGCTGCACGTAAAGTCATCGATGTGAAAATCGACGTGCTTGAACCAACGCTGACGATTGATCAGTCGATTGCTCGCAAGCAGTATTTGGCCGAGCCGCGATTCATCAAGCGTGGTGATGTTGATGCCGGATTTGCTGAGGCGGATCATATTCTTGAAGGAAGATTCATTAGTGGTGGTCAAGATCACTTTTACCTAGAAGGACAGGCTGCGATTGTTTATCCTGGTGAATACGATAATTTGGTCGTTCATTCATCCACGCAGCATCCAAGCGAAGTGCAAGAAGTTATTGCCCACGTGCTTGGTTTGCAACAGAACCAAGTTGTTTGCATAACTAAGAGAATGGGCGGCGGATTTGGTGGCAAAGAGTGTCAAGCAACACATCCGGCTTGTATGGCCTCTCTCGTTGCTCATAAGACAAAACGGCCGGCACGCATTGTCTACAACAAAGACGATGACATGAGCTTCACTGGCGGACGGCACCCATTTCAAAACGACTATAAAGTTGGTTTTACAAAAGACGGTGTGATTACGGCGTTGAAGACCGATTTGTATACGAATGGTGGCGCTGCCAACGACTTATCTACAGCAGTACTAGGCAGAGCCATGACTCATGCTGACAATGCCTACTTTATTGCCAATGCTCATATCAATGGTTACGCCTGCAAAACCAATTTGCCACCCAACACAGCATTTAGAGGCTTCGGCGGCCCGCAAGGCGTGGTCAACATTGAAAACATTATGGAAGAGATTGCTCTTTTCCTGGGTAAAGATCCTTTCGATGTTCGCAGCGCAAATTGTTATGGCATTGAGGAAAGAAATACGACTCCTTATGGACAGATTGTTTACAACAACTTGCTTCCGGCATTGCTGAAGAAAGTTGCGGAGACTTCTGATTATAAGAATCGGCTTGAAGCTGTCAAAAAATTCAACCAAACATCGAAGACGCATCTCAAGGGTATCTCGATTACACCAGTCAAGTTTGGTATTTCTTTCACGACCAAGTTTCTCAACCAAGCTAACGCTATGGTCTTGATTTACAAAGATGGCACGGTGCTGGTATCAACCGGTGCAACTGAAATGGGTCAAGGTGCAAATACCAAGATTCGACAGTTGGTGGCAGATGAATTTGCTATCGATCCTAATATGGTGATCATGGCACCAACGGCAACAGACAAGAATAACAACACCTCGGCAACAGCCGCATCGGCAGCGACAGATTTGAATGGCAGCGCTGCCGTGGATGCTTGTGTCAAGATCCGTCAAAGACTGGCTGAATGTGCAGCTAATTATTTATCCTCGGATGGTGCTGGTATTTCTCCATCACCAAGTCATATTGTTTTTGCCGATGGCAATGTTTTTGACAAGCGACGTCCGGATAAGAAACTTACTTTTGCTGAAATCGTCAGCGCTGCCTATCATGAGCGCATAAATCTTGGTGAGCGTGGATTTTATGCTACGCCAGGAATCGATTTTAATTGGAAGACGGGCGTGGGACAGCCATTCTTGTACTATACGCAAGGAGCCGCGTGCTCTGAAGTCTTGATAGACAGATTTACTGGCGAGCTGAAAGTTGTTCGCGCAGATTTGTGGATGGACATAGGCAAGTCAATCAATCCTGGTATTGATCGGGGACAAATTACTGGTGCTTATATTCAGGGAATGGGTTGGGTAACGACGGAAGAGTTGAGAAGATCCGAAGATGGTGTCTTGCTAAGCCATTCTCCGACGACTTACAAGATTCCCAATGTGCAAGATATGCCTCGCGTTTTCAATGTCGATTTGTTTGATAACGACAAGAACGATGTGAACATCAAGGGCAGCAAAGCGGTGGGTGAGCCACCATTTCTTCTGGCGATTTCAGTTTGGACTGCAGTCAAGCAAGCAATTGCTTCTGTTTCCAAAGAAGCGGCACAGAAGTTGAAACTTCCGGCGACAAACGAAGAGATTATTATGTGCATGGCAACAAGCAAAAAATCCGCTCTTGCTTCAGCCAAACAAACCAAAGCTTAGGCTGGCTGGTTGCTATGACGTTTATTGAGAAATTACAAGAATTGCTTGAGGCACATGTTCCATTTGTTTCAGTCACAGTTGTTGATACGCAGGGTAGTGCTCCGCAAAATCCTGGCGCTAAGATGCTTGTCACTGATGACGGACATTTCTTTGGCACGGTCGGTGGTGGCAAAGTCGAAAAGCGCGCCATCGAGGAAGCAAAGCAATTACTAGAAGCAAGGGAAGAACGTACGCATTTCGCTCAATGGAGCTTGACTCGCGATCTGGGCATGACTTGTGGTGGTGGCATCAAACTTTATTTCGAGACATACAACTGCACGATGTGGAAAATCGTCGTCTTTGGTGCAGGGCATGTGGCAAATGCTTTGATTGATCTTCTGATTAAATTGGATTGTCGCATCACCTGCATCGATCCCAGGCAAGAATGGCTGGACAAGCTGCCGCAGAGTCCAAAGCTAAAAAAGATTCTCACAAGCGAAATGCCGAGTGAAGTCGAGAGCATTCCTAATGATGCTTTCGTCTTGTTGATCACCATGGGTCATACAACTGATAAGCCTATCTTGCTAAAAATTCTTAGCTCCGGCAAGAAATTCCAATACCTCGGAGTAATCGGTAGCAAAGCCAAAGCAATCCGTCTCAAGAAAGACGTAATTGAAGCTGGCTTACCCGAAGAATTGCAATCCGCCTTCTATTGCCCAATCGGTTTAGATATCGGTTCTAACGATCCACAAGAAATCGCCGTCTCCGTAACCGCACAACTCCTGCAAGAAAGAGATAAGTTACGCAGTTAAGGCGTGGTAGGGGTCAGGCATGCCTGACCCGCAGTTGCTAACGTATACCATGTTGATCACTGCGGGCGAGGCTGGCCTCGCCCCTACGGCAGCTGGCGGTTTACCGAATATTGACTAGCAACATGAAGTTGCCAATGCGCCGGAAAGTTCTACGACCTGTTTTTGTTTGGCGCTTTTCTTGGCGGCTTCGATTACTTGCATGGCGGTGATTACGTCTTGGGGGTTGACGGGCAGTGGGCCGCCTTTGGTGATGGCGTCACGCACCATTGTGTAGTAGCACTCCCAGGCGCCATCAACGGATTCGACGATTTGATCAATTTCTTGATCGTCTTTGGTGATGGCAATTCTGCCCCACTTTTCTTTTGGTTCTTTGCCCCATTTTGGATCATCTGGACGCATGCCTGCGCGCAAGGCATCTTCTTCTGGATCGGCGCCCCATTTTTCGTAAGTGCCATGTAATCCGGAAATGCGAATGCGTTGTCCGGGTATGCGAGCAACTACGCTTGCGGATAGGTGTGCGCGTACGCCATTCTCAAATGTGATGGCAATAAATGTGTCATCGTCCACTTGTGCAAAAGGACGGCGGATATCCATTTCTGCATAGACAGTTTTTGGTTGACCGAAGAGAACAAGGGCTTGGTCGATCAAATGACTGCCGAGATCAAAGAGTAATCCACCGGCTTCGTTGGGATCTGCGCTTTCGCGCCATGCTTGTGCTTTAGGTTGGGGACGAAATCTGTCCATGCGCGATTCAAAACGTGTGATTGGTCCTAATTTATTTTCGTCAACAATTTTTTTGACGGTGAGAAAGTCATTGTCCCAACGGCGATTTTGAAAAATCGTTACCAAGCGTTTTGTTTTCTTGCTGACTTCGACAACTGATTTAGCCTCTTCCACCGATGTTGCCATTGGTTTGTCTATGACTACATGTAGACCTAATTCCATTGCCTTGATGGCAAATGGTGCATGTGTTTTGTTTGGGGTGGCAAGAACTACTAAGTCGAATTCGGAAGCGCGCTGCCAAACATCGTCAGCAGAGTTGAGAATGACCGCATTAGGGAAATCTTTTTTGGCTTGTTGTTGGCGTTCTGGATTTGATGTGACAATAGCCGCGATTTTCATGCCTTGTGTGGCAGTGACGAGCGGAGCATGGAAGACTGATCCAGCAAGACCATATCCCAACAAAGCTACTCGAATCGTTTTATCACTCTGTGTTGTCATGTTTGCCCTCTGTCAATTGGCCGACCATTCTAGCAATTCAACTTGCACTTGGTCACCTGATTGTAAACTCTCGCTATCTTTTGCGAAATAAATCAAGCAATTGGCTTGAGCTAAACCACCAAGCATATGTGAATCTTGTCCGATTGTTGGATGAACAACCAGTTGGTTGTTTTCTGTTCTCACAACTCCGCGGACAAATTCCATGCGTCCTGCTTTTTTCTTCAGTGGTTTTGTTAGGCGCGCCGGAAATAATTTTGCATCGGTTGATTCTGCACCCATCATTTTGAGCAATGCTGGTTTGACTAATTGATGGAATGTAACCAGTACGGATACAGGATTGCCCGGCAATCCAAAAAGTAATTTATTGCCCAGTTTGCCAAAGTAAACTGGTTTGCCGGGCTTCAAGGCAATTCTCCAAAAGATTGTTTGGAAGTCGATTTGCTCGGCAGCGTCTTTGACAAAATCAAAATCGCCAACGGAAACTCCACCGGTAGATATGACGATGTCTGCTTTTGCTAGCGCTTGTTGAAGAGTCGTTTTGGTCGAAGCGAGATCATCAGCTGTATGCATCACTGAACACTTCTCCACCCCATGTGACACCAGCGCAGCACGTAATGCGTAGGAGTTCGAGTCGTAGATTTTTCCTGGAGTCAATTCCATTCCAGGTGAAAGCAGCTCATTGCCGGTGACTATTACGGCCACTCGCGGTTTGCGATAAACCGTGGCTTTATCGTAACCGAGGGTGGCGATTAGTCCTAATACAGCAGGTGTAATGCGAGTGCCTGGATGCAATACCGTTTGTCCGTGGGCAAATTCTCCGCCACGGCGACGAATATTTTCACTGGCTTGCGCTGGTTGCTTGACGAGAACGTGGCCATTTTGTTCTTGGCAAAATTCACGCATCACAATCGCTTCCACATCGGCAGGCACAGTTGCACCGGTAAGTATTTTGATCGTTTGACCTTGCGATAGTCCCATGTCTCCAGGATCACCAGCAGAAATTGTGCCTGCAAGCGATAATTGTGTTGGACTATTTTCCGAAGCGTTAGCTACGTCTTGCAAACGAACACCAAAGCCGTCAACTGCCGAGTTATCAAAAAGTGGAATATCTGTTTGGGCAATTAGTGGTTCAGCTAGATAGCGTCCCAACAAGCGATTGAGTCTAAGTGTTTCTGTGCCAAGCTTGCTTGCATGATCTACAACGGACTCACGTGCTTCTTCGAAAGATATCATTTTCTTGACGCTACCTTTGTTGTTCTTGTATCAGATTCGTGACCCGCACCTCTAAGCATTTTGAATGCGTGCAGGACGGCAGGAAATAACGCATCGAGAGAGTCTTTGACGCCACCACTTGAACCAGGCAAATTGATGACGATTGTCTTATTGCGAATTCCTGCCTGCGAACGTGAAATCATGGAATATGGCGTGCGTTCTTGACCGTATGCGTGAATTGCTTCTGCGATTCCAGGGATTTCGCGTTCGATGATGTCCTTCATCGCCTCGGGCGTGTTGTCGCGCGGGCTTACGCCGGTGCCACCGGTGGTGACCACGAGATCGATCTTTTCCTTGTCGGCATAAGCTTTGACGGCATCGATAATTTCTTGCGTATCATCGGAAACAATTTTGTAATCGACGACATCCAAGCCTTCGTTCTTTAGTCGCTCGACAATCAATTGCCCAGACTGATCCGATTTCTTGCCGGCAGATATCGTGTCGGACATGACTAAGACTGCTGCTTTCAATGAATTGCTAAACGGTTGCTTGAAGTCCGATTTACCGCCAGTTTTGCTCACTAAATGCACGCCGGTTATTTCCATTTGTTCGTCGAGCATCTTGGTCATGTCGTAAATGGTTAGTGCGGCAACTGATGCTGCCGTCAAAGCTTCCATCTCAACGCCAGTTTTGTAGATTGCTTTGACTTCCACCTCGATTTCGATTGAATCTTCATTTAATTCAAAATTCACACCAACATAGTCAACTGGCAGTGGGTGGCAATATGGAATAATTTGACTGGTGTTCTTGGCTGCCTGAATCGCGGCGACTTTCGCCACCGGCAACGGATCGCCCTTGGGCACGAGCCCATCTTTGATTGTCGTGATAGTCTTTGGGCTCACTCTCAACGTGGCTTTTGCTTTCGCTGTTCTTAGAGTTTTGATTTTGGCTGAAACGTCTCGCACGATTTTTTCCTTGTAGTGTAATTAACCGCCAATTGAAATCATGGCGCGATTTTGATCGGCTAAGATTTCTTCGGCGGGCGGGTGAGCCTCTGGTTTTTGCCAGACAGCATCCTGAATAATTTTTGCTAGCCCTTCGTCACTGATGCCGGCTCTCAATGTATCTCGCAAGTTAAGCTCGGCAGGATAGAAAAGACACGACTTCATCGATCCATCGGCTGTCAAACGCAAGCGGTTGCAACTTGCGCAGAAACTCTCGGTCATCGAAGTAACAAAGCTTACTGTGCCGGCATAATCCGCAATGGCAAAGTCCTTTGCTACTGCTCCCTCTTCAAGCGAAAGTGCTGTTAGTTTGTGCTTGGTTTCGATAAGTGCTTTGGTATCGGCATAGGTGCATACGCCATCGGCGGACCAATGATTGTCCTTGAACGGCATGTATTCAATGAAGCGAATATTGATTGGGCGTTCTTTGACATAATCAATGAAATCGAGAATCTCATCATCATTGAAACCTTTGATCAAAACGACATTTACTTTAAGTGGTGAGAAACCGTGATCTAGAGCAGCGTTAATGCCATTAATTACATTTTGGAAATCATCACGCTTGGTTATTTCTTTGAAGCGATCTTCTTTCAATGTATCGAGACTGATATTCAGTGCTTGCAATCCAGCATCTTTGAGAGCCTGTGCTTTATCTGCAAGCAATACACCGTTTGTCGTCATGGCGATCGTTTGAATGCCCGGCAACTCGGAAATTTGTTTGATAAAGAGGTCGAGATCTTTTCGGACAAGCGGCTCGCCACCAGTTATGCGAATCTTTTTGATCCCGAGATCGACAAATACGCGAGCAATGCGAAGCATTTCTTCGTACGTGAGAATTTCGCTTTTCTTTTTCCAATCAAGTCCTTCGGGCGGCATGCAATATTGACAGCGCAGATTGCATCTATCTGTAACCGAGATTCTCAGATAGGTGTGTTTTCTGCCAAAGCTGTCAACGAGCTTGTTCACTATTTGGTGCCTTGCTTCGCGAATAGTTCTTCAATTGAACCGATGCCACCAATTACCGAGAGCGTGTTTTTGTATCCGAGCTCATGCAGTTGCTCAACCAGATTTTTGCTGCGTACGCCACGCGCACAGAAAATCAAATATTTCCTTTCTTTGTCAAACGGCAAATTGTCCGCTGACATTTGACTGAGTGGTGAGCGATCGCATTCAAAAGATTGTACGGCTTCCCATTCACGTGGTTCTCTGATATCGACTAGACGATATTGTTTGAGATCTTCTTTTGAAAGTGTGCTGATGTCGATTTCCATTACCTTTTTCCTTTCCTACTTAATTTGCTTGTTGGATCATTCGTCGTGGTGAGGGCGGGGAGACCCCGCCCCTACGGGATGACTATCATGAGTGTGGTAGCAGTTTACCCAGCCGGAATTGCCGTCCACGTAATGTTCTTTTTTCCAGATTGGCACTCGGGATTTGATTTCGTCGATAATGTATTGGCAGGCATCAAATGCCGGTCCGCGATGATGAGCAGTAACGCCAACCCAAACTGCCAGTTCACCAATCGCTAATGATCCTACGCGATGCACGCAAGACGCGTCGACAATTGCAAATTTTTCTTTCGCTTCGCTGATGATTTTTTCTGCTTCGCTTTTTGCTAAGGCTTCGTATGACTCGTACTCTAATTGTTTGACGGCAAGTCCTTCATTATGATTCCGCACCCATCCTTCAAACGTTGTTAGCGCGCCAGCTTGAGGATTCGCAAGCAATTGCTTGAGTGGCTCGGCATTTATTGGTTCGGCAGAAAGGTGAAACAAATCAGCCTCCTGCCACAGGTGGAATGAAGACGACTTGATCGTCTGCTTTTAGTTCCGTGTCCCATGACTTGAACTCATTGTTGATTGCTACTTTCAATTTTTCGCTCGCGAGGCTGAAACCATGCTCAGCTCTCAGCTCGTCATAGAGCGCTTTTGCCGTTTCGGCAAAAGTGTAGTAATAAGCCGATGTCGTGCCCGCCTCTTCGCGTAACAAGGCGTAATATTGCACGTGAATGGTTTTAGCAGCGTCTTGCCCAGTATCTTGCATGGAATTCCCGCATCAATGTCAAGGGACTTTATTGTCGCACATCTGGAGCCCGGATGCTTAGCCAGGGGGCGGTTTTGAAGTTTATTTTCGCAACAGGATTTGATCTGGCAAATAGTTATGATATATTGCCTGCATGCGGGTGTAGTTCAATGGTAGAACGGCAGCCTTCCAAGCTGCACACGCGGGTTCGATTCCCGCTACCCGCTCCAATTTATAAGCGCTCCCTCGGCTCATACTTCGCCTCGTCCGCGCGTTTTCCCGCTTCACTCCGCACCCCTCGCTCGGGGCGCTGCGTTTTGCTGAGCTTTCGTTGATGCTGTCCAGCTTCCTTGCTTTATTTTCATTTGCGCAAAAAAAATAGAGGACCAAGGTGACCTTGATCCTCTGAATTGGTTGCGGGGGTAAGATTTGAACTTACGACCTTTGGGTTATGAGCCCAACGAGCTACCGGACTGCTCCACCCCGCGTCATACGGGCAACAAAACGCCGCACCTAAGTGCTGACAATTGAATGGTAACATAATTCAGCACCTTGAAAATGCCGGAAGGTTAATAGTCGCTTAAATATAGAGATATGAAGGTAGTTTTACAAAGAGTTTCCCAGGCTTCAGTGTCTGTTAATGGGTCGATTGCCGGGGCAATCGGCAAGGGCTTTTTGCTCTTGGTTGGCGTGCAGCAAGGTGATACCAAGGAAGACTGTAAGTTTCTTGCCCAGAAGGTTGCGGATATGCGCATCTTTGCCGATGAGGCGGGCAAGATGAATAAGGCCATCAAAGATATTGGCGGGCAGGCATTGGTAATTTCGCAATTCACGCTGATGGCAGATTGGCGAAAGGGCAGACGCCCATCATTCATCACCGCTGCTGAACCAAAGATTGGCGAAGAACTCTACGAATATTTTGCTCAATGCCTAAGCAAATTGGATGTGCCAGTCGAAAAAGGTATTTTCGCTGCCGACATGCAAGTGTCCCTCATAAATGACGGACCGGTGACAATCATTCTAGAAAATCAGTTGTCGCCCAACTAAGCTGATTCGTCGGCGGACTCGGATGATGGTTTTGATTTTGGTTCGATGCCGAGAAAGACTACGAGGCGATCGTAGATTGAACCTTCTTTGACTTTTTCTCCGACTAGGTAGGCGACGATTGTGCTGACCATCAGAGGCAGTGCGATGTCGGTGTTGGCGGTCATCTCTAGGACGATGACGATTGCGGTCATTGGTACGCGGGCAACTGCTGCGAAGAATGCTCCCATGCCGGCAAGTGCGTAAACGCTGGTTGAACCGATGCCGAAGAATAAATGATTGTAGAAGCCTGTGAGATAACCGAGTGATGCGCCGAGCACCAAGCTTGGTGCGAAGAGTCCGCCCGGTGCGCCGGAACCGTAAGCGAGAATTGTCAGAATGAATTGCGAGCAAAATGCGGTAACGGCGATGTCACCACTGGCGGTGCCTTGGGTGATCATGTCGCGCAGGGCTGCGTAATTCCAAAATTGATCTGGCAGGTAACTCAAAAGCAGTCCGGTAAGCAATCCGGCTATACCGACTCGCAATGTTAGTGGTAACCATTTGAGCGATTGATTTATCTTGAGACATTCGAGTATTCCCTGATTGAACAAGGCACCAAATAAACCGCAGGCGATGCCGAGAAAAATAAAGGCAGGAATTTCGTAGAGAGAAAATGATGTGGAGATTTGTGATTGCGAAAGGTGCAAATCAAGCGAGTGCGCTCCGAGCATTTGTGAAAGAACAGAGGCGATGAAACAAGCAAGAACGGCTGTGCCGAGTGTGAGTGATGAGACATCTTTGAGTAATTCTTCAATGGCAAATAGTGCACCAGCAATTGGTGCATGAAAGGCAGCCGCTAATCCAGCAGCTGCACCAGCGGCAATTAATTGGCGCTTTTGAGAATGCGTGTTTGGCATGAGATCGCTTAACTCTTTGCCGAGTGCCGCACCAATTTGTACGGTTGGCCCCTCGCGCCCGAGAGTCAATCCGGAACCAAGCGCAACAATACCGCCAACTAATTTAACTAAGGCAGTGCGCATGTTAAGCGGCAAAGTGACACCACCGATAATGGCTTTGATTTGTGGTATCCCACTGCCGGATGTTTCCGGTCCAAATTTTTCTACAAGCCAACCAGCAATTAGTCCGCCGACAAAGCCAATAAGCGGCAGGACTATTTTGGCAGAGTGAATGTATGACTCGTGGACGCGCCAAGCGCCTAATTGTCCAACGCCGAAAGAAAGTAGATAGGCAGATAATCCCGAAGCAAGTCCGATTATGCAAGCCTGCATGATTGCCAGGCGTCTTTGAGGCTGAAGAGAAGGAGGGATAAATTTGCCTAATTGCATCTGCACATTATATCGAGAATTTATTGGCTACTGAATGGCAAATCTAATTGTCTATTACCTGTTTAACAGTTAGAATTTCCTGGTTGAGTTCGGACGCGTGAGTGATCTCTGTGAAAGTTTCTGGTTCGACAAATTTTGGAAGAGCTAAGGCGGCAATTTCTCTAGTTGTGCTTGTGTTTGTGGGCGCGGGAGCTTATGCAGAAACTGGCTTGGGAACTAAGAACGGGCAAGTAGGCCGGGCAAGTAAACAAGTAGCGTCGGCAAGTTATACAGAAAAGAAGATCGATCCGGTTCCCTACTACAAACGTGGTTTGGCTTACATAACTGATAAAAAGTACGATGAAGCCGCCGATGAATTCAAACAAGCGCTCGATTGCAATCCGCATTATTACCAGGCATGGGTAAAGTTGGCGCTTGTTTATCAGCTCACTGGTCAGACAGATCGAGCAATTGACGAGTACAAAAAGATTTTGGAGTTGAGACCGGACATGGCTGATGCTCATGTTAATCTCGGCATTCTCTTGAGAGAAAAACGTCAGGACAGCCAAGCCTTGACTGAATTTCGCAAAGCAATCCAGATGAACTATTACTCTCTGGCTGCACATTACAACCTGGGTAATTTGCTTGCCAGCAACGGATATTTGAAAGAAGCTCTGCGCGAATTCCAAACATGTTTAACAATCAGTACTGATGCTGCACCGGAAAGTGCGCGTGTCCACAACAATATCGGCGTGATTTATCAAAAGAGTCGATACCTGGAAGAAGCGGAAGAAGAATTTCTCAGAGCGTTAGTTCTGGATCCAGGCAACAAGACGTTTGAGAGCAATTTAGCTCTAGTGCGCCGCCAATTAAACAAGAAGCCGGTTGGTGCTTACGTCAAGCAATTGAATTTGTAACGAATGATTCATTGTCAACGCATAGCTATGTTGTCATCCTGAGCACAGCGAAGGATCTCTCATAGCGTTTTGTTGAAACATGAGAGGTCCTTTGTCGCGCTTCGCGCTCCTCAGACATGGAGGACATGCAGGATCTTTACTTCGGAACGGCAGCAGCCAGGCAGCAAGCCGGGCACAAAATTTGTACGTTCAATCCAACTGATATGGCTTCAACCAGAATCAACCCGATCGACAGAGTAAGAAACAAGCAATCGAGTTGAACTCGAAGCCGAAGCCTTAGCGGAACTTTTGATTTCAAATTCTTCCAAGGGAAACGCAAGAGTAGATCCGATTCGCAGAAAGGCATGCTGTTTATACTCATCTTGCACGCGGTGCGCACCACGCTTATGAAAGGGCGGAATTGTTTGCGCAAGATGCTAAAAGGCAGCCCATGCAAAACCGCCGAAGAAGAATATGTCGCAATCAAAATGAACTCGTCGGAAAACTGGCGCTACCCCTGGCTTGTGCAAAAGTTGACACCGTGGTTGACGCAACAGATCGTCAGCCTTACATGCAAATCTGATGTTGATGCCGAGCAGTCATGAAACGAGCTCTTCATGTTTTACCTTTCGGTGCCGCCACGCCGACGAGACTTGAAAGCCCTAATCAGTTTGATATTCAATTACTTTTTAAACCTGGCTTTGGAAAGACACTTCACGTATCCGCTTGCGTTGATGCTTGACGAATTTACCAATTTTGGACACATACCAGGATTCACCGACACGTCAACAGTCATTCGCAAAACTGGCATCGGAGCGGTGCTGGGCTTTCAAGACTATATGTAGCTACAGAAAGTTTATGGCGATGTTGACGCAACAATCATATTTTTGCAGCCAGGTACAAGAGTATTTTTCAGACCGAGAGCATTTCACACAACAAAGGAAATTGACATCGAGCTTGGACCGGCCACAATTGAGCATGTGAGAATTACCGAAACCGGACGGACTGATACACCAGGGAGATCGACGGTTTGAACCGGATGAGGAAGAACAGCCGAAGAAGAAAGAAAGATAGAGGATTGCCGGAGTCCGATTTACAACCGTTGTCAAATTACTGGGTTTCTTTTTGCTTTTGTAAGTCGAGAAGCATGTTGCCTCGATAATGGATTTTTGTCCTGATTTTTTCTGCGCTGAAGTCCAGATCGATATTTTGGCTCATTGCCAAAACCACTGCTGCAAATCCCAGAGCTTGCAAGGCCCATTGCATTATTGGTGTGAAAAGACTTGCTAGCGTTGGTGTTTGAAGATTCTTCTCAGGTGGCTCCATAATGCCGCTCCTAGATATATTCGATAATCGCATATTATTATGCGAAAATATCTCTTGTGTGTCAAGCCTTTTTGCGTTATGGTATGTGATAAGCGCATATATGTTTTTCACATATACGGAGGATGGAAGAATGGAGTGGCATGAATTTGGGCAACGTGCTCGGAAGCGCCGCGAGGATCTAAATATCTCGCAGCAAGAGATTGCAAACGCGCTCGGCATTGATCAAGCGAAAGTTAGCTTGATTGAGAAAGGCGCTAGAAAAGTTGATCTTATTAAGGAGATGCCAGTGTTGGCAAAGGTGCTTCGCTGCTCGATTACTTTTTTGGTGCAGGATGAAACTGGGCCCGTAACAGATGACAATGACCCTATTAAACGGCTCATGCAGCAATATTTTCCAGGGGTGCAATTTGAAGAATTTGAAATGCGACGGATCGCGCAATTCCTTGAACCCGTATTGCAGTCTTATGTTAAGAGTAGTCCCGAATTAAAAAAGAAAGTAACTAATGAATGAGGTGATTGATGTCAAAACGAGAAAATGAAGCCCAGCAAAAAATATACAATTTTACCGAAAGAATTCGTAACGTTGCCGAAGCAGCCGAAATGCCTGCCGACAGTCAAACTGGGCAACTGAAATTTCTCAATATAACGCCTGAATTGCAACCACTTGCAGATTTCTTTGCAAACAAATTTGAGGCTCAACAACAAGCCAATCAAACCCTTTCAAGTCAAGTTGGGCGTCTTAGCAATAGTGTTGCTAACTTAGCTGCAAAAATGGAAGATAAAGTAGTGCATGATAAAGCCCCTGATCTAGTGATAAGTCCCTTCTCTGATCCAGATGCGGCGGATGTTGCTTATGTTGATAGTGCATTGCCCGCTGAAGCCTGGTATCCGTGCACGACTGCGGATTTGGCTGGGCTTGTTGAACTAACTGCCAGCAGGCTCGGATATCTCTTCAGATTGGCTGGTATTCAAGGCAATCCGAAATTTCACTATCCTATAAGAACTGGTAAATCTGGCGTTCTTCAGCGATACCGTGCTACTGCTTTACGTGAATTATTTGATAAGGCTCGCGCTGGTAAAGTCAATGGCATAAAGCAATACGAGCTTGAGAAGCTAGAAAAATATTTCCGTCTCCACCAATTGTTCGAGAACAAATAAACATACGTATCATATACGATACCATATATAAAAGCTGCTGGCCTCTGGACAAATAAAAAAGAGGGTCTCAGCGTGAAGCGGCTTATAACAAAGCGCATAATTGAGTCGGATAATTTTTGATATAGAATTATCGGACAACCAAAATGGCAAAATTGTCCTCGTAATTCAAAAACAAGCAAATGGCCGTCAGGTACAAGCCTTGAAAGCCTCATTCTGTGGGCGTCGCTCATGAAAATGAAATATAGTACTTATTATCGGGCAATAATTGGCAACATCAGGAAACAAGGAGATTTTTAGCTTCTTCAGCAGGGTATGTCAGTTTAGTAAGCTTCCTTGCCTGAGGGTTACAAAAATGACGGATTCTGCGAAACTAACTCGTGTTGGCGTTTTTTACGATGGAAATTTTTTTCTACATGTTAGCAACTATTATTGCTATCAGCACGACCGGCGTGCCCGTATTAGCATTGAAGGATTGCATAACTATATCAGGCAAAAGGTAGCGGATGCGGAGTCAACTGATGTTAGACACTGTCAAATCGTTGACGCTCACTATTTCCGTGGCAGACTACCCGCAGATGAAGCTCAAGAGCGTGATTTGCTCTATAGGGAGCGCGTCTTTGACATGGTTCTTATTGGAGAAGGGGTTGTCACCCATTACCTGCCCTTAGCTCCGACGGGTGAGAAAGGCATTGATGTATGGTTAGCGCTGGAAGCGTTAGAGTTAGCAATTCTAAAACGGTTTGATGTCGTAGTTCTTATTGCTTGCGATGGCGACTATGTTCCTCTGGCTCGGAAGCTAAATACTTTGGGAGCCAGAGTAATGGTTTTGGGATGGGATTTTAAATTCACGGATAATCAAGGGTATGAGCGACAAACTGTAACAGCTCAGAATCTAATTAACGAAGTTACCTATCCCACCATGATGAACTCAGTCATCGATGATAAATCGAACAAGGAAAACAACCTGGTGAATGGCCTTTTTTATAGGCCAACAAAAAACAAAGCTCCAGTAATGCCACGCGCGGAATTGTTTCCAAAACAATCAGGTGAAAGAGAAAATGGATCTGTTCATTCGATTAAGCCTGGATACGGCTTTGTTACACCAGATACCGGTGGCGAAAACCTGTTTTTCTTCTACTCGGAGGTTCTAAATGTCGACTTCAACGACCTAAAGCAAGGTGAGCGCGTTGAGTTTACTAGAGGAACAAATGAAAAGGACCTGCAGAAGAGGCCCTGTGCCCTAGACATAGAGGTCATGCGTGACTCCAAGAAGGCCCTAGCTTCTACTGCTGTGTGAATTAGGAAAAAAGAAATCCCGTGATCAAATCGGCTCACGGGATCAAAAGCCCATCACCGGGGAATACCCGGCTACCTTATATCTTCTTTTCCTATTTTATTAGGTTTTGAAGGACTAACCTATTAGAGCTAGTCATATATATCCTAGCATGCTGTGTCTTCTCTGCAAAGCGGATTTAAGGCTATTTTTAGGCTTTTATGGGCTTTATACGTACTTCCAAATGCATTGGCCGACCAAAACTTTGTTTTTAATATATTTCGGAAAAGCTGGGAACGCACTCATAAATTTCCATCGAACCTCGTCTGTGTTCGAGCGTGGCTCTAACCAGACAAGGTAGCTTTCCCGTTGCGCTACGTAGACGCGATTTGGCGTTCCGGGGCGACCACTGGCTGATACAACTTCCCAGCATGACGAACTAGGTATCTCCCCTTTTATGAGATGTCCTATCCATCTGACACGCTCTACTCTCTCATCGTCAAGCACGTCTTTACGCTTCGGATAGAGGGTATAGTTGCTCGATTTATAGAATGCGTGGTCGAATGTTGTGCCGTGAAAAATGACCTTTTCGCCATCATGCAGTGTGTGAATGCCAATATTTTTTCCAGCCTGCAATAGATAAAGCTGCTTGTATAAATCCCAACCTTGCTTGCGTTTGTCCTCTTGAGTCAGTCCGCGTAAAACTAGTTTGATACTTAGTAGGTCAATTTGCTCGATGTTCACCGGGTTATGATTTTGATCCTTTCCGTTGCAGCCGCAAGATTAACCGGCCCCACCAGATTGCTAATTGATTTGCAGGCCGAGGTCGCCTGTTAGCAAGATTTCTAATTCTTGGCCGGGCTCTAGGCTGACGTTGTCGCCGGAGCGGAAGAGTGCGACTGCGGAACTACCAATGACGGTGGCAACTGCTGGTGCACCGAGTGTGGCGACGTTGGCGGCAATCAAAGCACCGCGAGTGGCGCCTTTGGAATTGAGTCCGGTGACAGTCTTTACGTCTGATTCCACGCGTGTACCTAAGCTTGTACCAGGGTCCAGTTGACCGCGCACATTCGTTTTTCCTTTTTGAAATTCGAGACCAGCGTCTAAAGGAATTACTTCGCCAGTCGGCGTAACAATTTGCTCAAGGTGCAAACCAATTTTTGCTGCACGACTAATTAAGCGCGGCTTTGTCACTTCCGAGACTCGTCCGCGTATCAAACTTCCGCGTGGGAGCAACAAAGTGCGCCCAACAAACATATCGTTTTTAACGTGAGCTTCAAAAATATCACCAGGCACGCTGGTTTTTGCGTCAACGGGACATTCGACAACCAATGTCAAACGTGTGTCCGTTGGAATGGTTGTGGAAGCAAGGTTAGCTTGCAGTAAAGCTCCGGCAGAAGAAGTTTGTTGGGAAGGTTGAACATCGGTGGCAAAATCAGGAATGTTTTTCGGTTCCATAGTTCTGTCTGGCACCGCATATGGTGTTCCGTACGAGATGCCCGAACGCGGTGCTTTTGAGCCATGGTCTGCTGCTAAGCCCGCGGATGACCAAGCCCCACACGCAAATGCGGCTGCTGATGCAATGGAAATGAGTTTATGCGTGTTGCGCGATTGCATTATGAATCTCCTCATGCCAACGGCGTTTCTAACCCGGTCCGATGATCTGAACGTAAGGGTGATTATAAGGGTGACTGGCTGTCGAGGACAACTTATGTGGATAAATTCGCAGCTTTGAGCGCCGATTCCACTTTGTCCAGGTCCTGCAAAATGTTTACTTCCGGCGAGAAACAGGACTTTTGCACCACGACTTTTATCCGAATGCCATTTTCCAAAGCGCGTAACTGCTCTAAAGATTCGGCAAGTTCGAGCAAGCTTGGGGGCAGCTTGGCAAATGTGAGCAAGCAGTCGCGACGATAAACATAAAGCCCGACGTGGCCAAGATATGGCAACTGATTTTGAATTGCTTCATTGCGGAAATGAGGAATGGGCGAACGGGAAAAATAGAGGGCAAATCCCTGAGCATCAAGCACCACTTTTACCGTATCCGGATTGTCAGCCTCGCGAATATCAGCAAGTGGAGCGGCGATGGTCGACATCTGGATGGACTTGTCTTTAGCCAAAGGGGCAATGGCGGCATCGATAGCATTCGGATCGATCATTGGTTGATCGCCTTGGACGTTTACTAAGATATCGAACTCGGGCTTGAGGCTAGCGACTTCGGCCAGTCTGTCTGTGCCGGATAAATGATCCGGACTTGTCATTAGATGCTGTCCGCCAAACTCTTGCACTACTTCGGCGATGCGTTCGTCTTCGGTGGCGACAATTACCTCGTCGACCAGTTTGGCTTGCTTGGCTTGCCGCCAGACACGCTCGACCATGGTTACGCCGGCAATTTTAATTAGCGGCTTGCCGGGAAGGCGAGAGGATGCAAAGCGGGCTGGGATAATAGCTGCAATACGTGACATGCGGAATATGCTATTTGATTGGCATTCGATAAACGTGAGAAAAATCTTATCCAATTATGATGATAAAGTGGTTCTGCGGCACGGGTTGTGCTGTCAAGCGAATGAAACCAGCATAATGTCCGGATTTGAGTAAGTTCTCAAGTGTGTAGAATTTGGTAAATTGGTAGAATGAAGACCACTAGAATGTGGGTCCAGATCTGAACCGCCCCGCATATGAATAGTCAGAGAGGTCTTCTGTGAACTGTATCTGTACCGAACGACAACAGAATCAAGGTGTGCAAAAAATCGTACACGAAAAAATAGTTCATATTGAGCACGAGCTTGTTGATGGAGCTAAGCGGCTTCTGAAAACGGCAAGTGATCCATTTTCTGCTGTCATGCATTTCTTGCATGAGAGACCGGAAGGCGCGTCTATGTCGGGCTATGTGATCAACAAAGTTCTGATCGAAGCCTTTGAACATTCAGATAAGATTCCAGGACTAATCAAAGTTTTGTCCGGACACGTTGCAGAAGTGATTCGCCATTCGAACATCATTCACATAGTGAACGAGCATCCCATTGATGAGAAGTGGAACAAGTGGGTGATCCGCAAAAAGGATCGTGTGAAGTTTGAAATTGCTCGCGAAAAAGGCAAGCTGGTTATCAAAAACATTGTCGGTCTGCATGCAATTGAAAATGGCATGGAAGCACAATTAGAAAAAGTTGTAGTCAATCCGCCAAAATTAGAAGTTCATTTGCGCTTTGGCATTTTCAACCCGCAGCGCGTGGTTGATATCATCTAGCATGTCTTCTCAGAAGCCGAAAATCATTGCTCATCGTGGTGGTCGCAAGTGGGCTCCGGAAAATACCTTGGCGGCATTTGCTAAATCTTGCCAAGCCGGTTTTGACGGAGTGGAATTGGACATTCAGCGCGCCTCCACTGGCGAGGTAGTTGTATTTCACGATGATGATATTGGACGCACCACCAATGGTGTCGGTTTGCTCAAGGATATTAGCTTTGCAGAATTGCGCAGGCTGGATGCTGGCAGTTGGTTCGATGAAAAGTTTGTTGGTGAACAAATTCCCCTTCTGCAAGAAGTGTTTGATCTGGTTGATGGCAAACTAACATTGCACATCGAAATCAAAAATGCTCCTTATGAGTATCCAGGAATTGAAGAAGATCTGCTGGATCTTTTGAATGGTTATCGTCATAAAGACAACGTGGTGATTAGTTCTTTTGATCACACTGTGCTTGCCAGACTAAATAAGCTGGCTCCAGAATTGCCAACGGCATTTTTGGCTGAAGGAATTTTTGTTGATATTGGTGCATATGCAAAACGTTTTGGTGCGACGCATTGGCATCCGAGCTACCATAGCCTAACGAAGAAGGCAATTGATGACGCGCATCAGGCGGGGTTAACAGTAAATACTTGGACACCAAATGCACCAAGGGAATGGTCGGAGCTAGTGAAGGCTAATGCCGATGGGATCATCACCGATGATCCAGTTGGTCTTTTGGAATTCCTGGCGAAAGTAAAGGCAGTCTAGTTTTTAAAAATTAAGTTTGCGCAAACCCTCGCGGGCTTTTTGTCCCAGATCAGAATTGGGCGAAAGTTGCATAACTTTGCGATAGTCGTTTGCGGCATTGCTGTATTGCCTAAGCATGACATAGGCAACAGCTCGTAAGTAGTGAGCATCCGGTTGATTGGGATTGCGGGTGAGGATGCGATTGAGCTTTTCTAAACACTGATCATATTTTTTGGTGTTTAAATCAAACATTGCGTCTTTCAGAGCGCTGTAAGATTGTGTGGAGGTGTCGGTCTTCCTTGCTTTGCGTTCCTGTTCGGCTTTCTCTTTCTCTTGTGCCTCTTGTTCTTCTTTGGCCTTTTCCTCGTCCACCTTTTCGTCTGCCTTTTCTTCTGGCTTTGTTTCTTCGGCGGCAGCCGGTGTGGTCGATGTAGTTGTGGAGGTACCTGCTGGTGTACCAGCAGTTTCGCCGCCGGCGGGTGGTGTTTCGCCAGCCGGTGGTGAGCCTGTGGTTCCGCCAGGGGCTGTACTCGGTGCTGCGCTGGGTGGTGCAGCTTCTTGCATAAAGGTTGAGGGACGAGTAGCTAGCTGAATGCCTGTGCCTTCAAAATTGTTGTAGTGCTCAGCTAATGACTTAATATCTCTTGGGGAGAGATGCCGCGGTTCTACCAAGTCGCGCGCATTCAGACCATAAACACCACTGCACATCATATCGTTGGGATTGGACGAGTGAGGCAAACCAAGCACATGTCCAAATTCATGGGTGATAACTTCCTCAAGCATGCGATCTTGCGATTCTAAAATTGCCGGCGAAACAAAAGATTTCTTTTGCGGCAAGGGTTTGCCATCGGCCAGAGCATTAGTGGCAATCCAGATGTGTGCTTTGTTTAGTATCGGGTTTCCATCACGGATGCGGCTTGTCCACGCCAGACCCAGTGCGCGATCGTTGCGCAGCTGTACCCCGTCTGACCAATGGATGTGTATATCACAAGGTACTGGGTCTTGCGGCATGTCCGACATGCGAGATTGCAAGCGAGATAATACCGGTTTGGCTGCGTCAAGTCTGGCCCATTCTGCTTCGTTGCGACCGTCGTAACCTTCTAAGATAAATGTGATGGCGCCGCGCGAGGCGAGGCTCCAATTGTCCAATGCCTTTTGCACAAAATTGCGCATTTCCGGCCGGTAACCTTGCAGTCCATCGCCGTTGTCTACATAGACATGAAGCGGCATATGTTTTAAATTCCACCAACCTAATCCTGCCAGGCCGAGGTCTGAGTCAATGGGAAAAAATGAATTGGTGCTTACAGCTTTTTCTGCGCCTGAGAGACGCTTCAATCTTGCTTGTGCCGATTTGGCTTGAGTGCTTGAAGGATGGTCTTTGACCAATTTTTGATAATACTCTTGCGCACCACCCAGGTCATCCATGCCTTCGGATGAAACGCCGGCTCCCCAAAGCGCTTCCTTGTTGCTTCTGTCTTTGTTCAATACTTCCTGAAAGAGAGAATTAGCGTTTTGGTATTTCCCCTGATCGAGGTAGAAAAAGGCTAACTCGATTGTGTTATCGAGATTGGTCGGTTCAAGACTAATCAGTTCTTGAAACTCACTTTCTGCTTCCGAATAGCGGTGCAGTTTTTCAAAACTCCTTGCCAGACCCAAGCGGATAATTGGGTGGCGAGGAGCAAGCGACTTGGCCTTTTGTAACTCAACAATTGCGTCGTCAAATTCGTCTTGCTTGTAGAGCGCAAGACCACGCTCCATGTGCTCGGCATAACTTTGAGCATAGGCGGCTAAGTGGTTAGCAAAGAACGCCAAAACCAGGGCTATGATCAATAGCCCTCTCTGTTTGCCAGCCGCTCGTTTCTGAATTTGCATACTTAACCGCGTAAGCAATTACCAATTAAGTTATACCCAACCAAAAAGGGTTTCTTGGTTTGCGAAATTAATATATATCAATGCCTTGCTTCGTCTTTTGCTTGGTCGGTGCGACCGAGGGCAGCACCCTTGGGAGAAAGCAGCTTTTCCACTTCCATTGCCAATGTCAGATAAGGCAGAAGCGAGTAGCTGACCATCGAAAGGTCCATCAAGTGACGGCCGGTCTGGGCTTGCAACTCGCCCATTAGTTCAAACTGGCTGCGATCAGGAATTACTGTTTTGAAAACCATGAACTCTTCTTCCAACGATCTCAGTCGTGCCTCCAGATCGACTTCCACTGTGCGATCTCGGCGGAATCTGGTGAGTAATACGCCAAGGATTTTTAGGTCTTCGTTTAACGGTGGATCGCCATAAACAATTTCGTGCACCTGCTCAAGCATTCTCTCCAGACCAGTTAAGCTGATTACAGAACACAAAGTTGGAATAATCACCCAAGTGCTTGCCACCAAGGCATTGAGGGTGAGCATGCCTTGATTAGGCGGACAATCGATGACGACATAATCGTATTGATTTTTGAGCGACTCAAGCGCATGACGCAAGATTGCTTCCGGTTCGGCAGAAAGTGATTCTGGATTGCTGTCCAGAGTTACTTCCGTCATCACAAGATCCGGTGATGCGGCAATCAGATGTAAATTATCTCGTACGGCAAGCACGCATGATTGTGCATCCAAGCCTGATTCGTAAATGGCCGCCAAATTATTTTCTGAGGCAACTTCCTGCAAATTCTCTGGCAGCTCCATGCTGTAGGTAAGATTGCATTGTGGATCGGAGTCGATGATCAAAACTCTTTTGTGCAGGCGTGCAAGAGCTGTGCCAAGATAGGCAGTGGTTGTGGTTTTGGCCACGCCGCCTTTTTGATTGGCTATGCAAATTATTTGGGTTTTCTTTCGTTCTGCCATTTTGTAATCACATTTGTCGTCTGACTAAGTTGGAGATAAAGGGAATTTCTGCATATTTACCGAGGAAGGCAAAGAGCATGCCGTAAATCAACAAGAGAAAACATGCCTTCGTGATTGCGTCAAAAGCAATATTGAGACCAAAAGCAATTTGCATTGCTGCTGGTCCGATTGCGCCAGCTAACATGGAGAGCAACCCTCCCATTAAGCTCATGAAGACTTGAGCGGTCCAAGAAAGCAAAAGGCCAATAATGCCTAAGACAATTGATTGAAGAAAATGAAAGCGAAAGAAGGGAGATTGCGAGGAGCGTCCGGAAATAATGATGTAGAGAAGTCCAAGCAAGCCAAATGTCAGATAACAAAGACCGCCAATCACGCGTTCCGTGGTTGAGGGTTGGCTTGATTGATTAATCCAGGGCATGCCTTTTGAATTCCTTTGCGCTTGTCCGTGTAACTGTTACTCTAGAATAACCTTACCCAAATAAGAAGCAAGTTCACTTTGCGAAACCACTTTCTGTGAACCGTCCTTCATATCCTTAATTGTTGCTTCGCCTTTGGCTAGCTCGTCCTCACCGAGAATTACGACATACGAGGCTTGCAGTTTATTGGCTTGTTGTATTTGTTTGGAAAAATTGCGAGCAGCTTGTCCCTGTCCGGCAAAATCCAATTCTGTTTGAATGCCGACACGGCGCAATTCCGTAGCCGTCGCCAGGGCGGCTTGCGGATTTGAGGAGACGACGAAAACAGGCAAAGCGGAAAGTGATTTATCCGGCAAGAGCATGAGCAATCTGTCGACGCCAAAAGCCCAGCCGACTGCGGGTGTTGGTGGGCCACCAAACATTTCTACGAGCTTGTCGTATCTTCCGCCGCCACCAATTGAACTTTGTGTGCCGAGACGAGAATCTTTGGCGACAAACTCAAAGGCTGTACGTGTGTAATAATCAAGTCCGCGTACCATGCGGGGATTAATTACCGGCTTGATGCCTTGTGCTTGCACCAATTCCACAAGTTTGAGCCAGTGCGTCTTACAGTCATCGCACAAATGATCAATTGCTGATGGAATGTCTTTGTATTGCTCCTGACAGGTTGGCACCTTGCAATCGAGCATGCGCAGTGGGTTGCGCTCAAAGCGGTCGCGGCAATCCGCACAAAGTTTGTCTAAGCGAGCGCGCAATTTCTCACGCAAGAGTTCGCGGTAAGCCGGGCGGCAAGCCGCATCGCCCAAAGAATTTAATTGCACTTCGAAATCCTCAATCCCGAGCGCCTTGAGAAAATCGGAGGCAACGACAATTACTTCCACGTCAATTAACGGGCCTTGAGAGCCGAAAGCTTCAATACCCAGTTGATGAAATTGTCTTGTACGACCAGTTTGAGGTCTTTCGTAACGATACATCGGACCTTGATACCAAAGTTTTACTGGAGGGCTCTGTCTATGCAGCCCGGCATTGAGAAAGGCGCGCACGCAGCCGGCAGTTCCCTCTGGACGCAAAGTGAGGGAGCGGTCGGATTTGTCCGAAAAGGTATACATTTCCTTGCTGACAATATCGGTTGTCTCGCCGACGCCACGTTTAAATAGCTCGGTATGTTCAAAGGTGGGCGTGCGAATTTCCTTATAGCCAGCTCTTTGCAGGTGGGTCTTTGCTAGACTTTCCAGCCGTTGCCAATCGTCCGATTGGCCAGGCAAAATGTCGCTTGTACCGCGCGGTGGCTGGGTCGAGATCTCCATTGAAATTCCTTGGCAAATGATGAATTCTAAAGACATCATTTTACCAGAATGGAGAACTTGTTCCTGAAAGCTTGGACTTTGTTGGAAGCCTAATTGGCACCGGAACTGTCGCGGATGTTCTTGATGTCCTTTTTGTTTTGCAGAATTGCCGGGCGTTGCTGTCCGAGCTCATTCAACATTTCCTTTTCGTATTGTTGTTGCTGTTGCTCTTTGATTTGCATCTGGGCTTGCTGATATTGCCTATCTAAGCGGCGCTGATCAACTTTCATCTTTTGTTTGAGCTTGCCGGCGTTTTGTGCACCGTCTTCGCCCGGCGTCCAATCAGCCCCCACGACGTTACCCGCCTTTACTTTTCTCTTGCCGGCAGCGCCAAAGCTGTCGATGATGCTAAGTTGTTGGTTTAACTGATTTTCGAAATCAGCTATTTGAGTCGGATTAAGAGCGCCCTTGTTAGACGTTCTTGCCCCATCTGCTTGTTTCTTGATGTCGGAAATGTCGGCGCGTAGCTTGGCTGCTTGATCTTTTGTAATTGTGCCTTGCTGTAATTGAAAGTCGACTCGCTTTGTCAGTCGTTCAACGCGAGCACAGATATTGTCACCTTTGGCATGGGCTGCACATTTGCCATTGCCACCGGCAAGTGATGGCTGCCAACCAAAACTAACCGTTAAGGCAGAAAGTATTGCCATCCGAATAAATCGCTGATAACCAATCATAAAAACCTCCACGGGAACTTGCTGACTTGAAAATGGAACCGAATATATGTAGGTACCATATGTAGTACCAGTTTACTTGTGCTTGTGCGCAAGATTTGGATCTAATTGGCGCGCCTTTTTGAAATCGGCTGCGGCAAGTTCTTTCTCGCCGGCTTTGGCATGCGCCTTGCCTCTCCAGAGGTAAGCCTCTGCGTTTTGCGGATCAAAGTCGATTGCGTGTGTAAAGTCTTTAATCGCCATGTCATAAGTGGCTAACTGGAAGAAAGTTTTGCCGCGCATCATGTAGGCCAGAGTGTTGGTGTCATTAAGACCGATGGCTTCATCAAAAGCATTGATGGCGGCATTATATTCTTTGTTGGAATAATGCATCACACCTTTGTCGTACGCCTTGTTTCGATATGGTTGAGCTAGTGTCTGATTGGTGCAAAATATCACTGAACAAATCAGGACAAGCGATAAGCCAGTGCACCGACACAAGAAATTCCTCATAGTCTTCCTCTGGCGCTGTAAATTTTTCTTCCCAAATGTGTAATCCCCAGCATAGCAATGTTTATGTCCTGCCAAAATCAAAATATACAATTCTTATTAGGATTGGGTATATCAAGGCCATAAGATATTGGACCAATATTTGCACTTAAGAAGGAACATGAGTGACCCTGCCGAGCACAATCTGAAGCTCCTTGCCGCCAACGATTTGGAGGAGGTAATGGAGATTATCGGTCAGTTTGCCGTTTCTGCCAGCCCGGCTGAAGCGGTGGCGATCATGATCTGGGATCCGGATTTGGAAGATTTTTCCGATCGGGAATGCTTTGGTGCGAAGAAAAAGCAGTTGGCTGGGGTTGTGCAGGAACTGACAGAGTCATTTCGTGACACGCTGCCGGATGCAGCATCGCAAAAATTCCAGGAAGTGGATGAGGATGAGCTTGATAGTGCTGTGCCAAAAGAACTCAGTCCTCTCTGTGTTTACCCTTTGTATTACGAGAAGGAACTTTGTGCCTGTTTGTTAATTGCCGGTGTTGAGGAAAGTCAGCTTGCTGCTCTTTGCCAAGATTTGTCGCATATGTCTTGCAGCCTGGTGATCACACACGCTTGGGAGTATCGGGAACTGTCACGCGAGAATCAGCGTTTGCGGACAAGATATGAAGAACTGGAAGACAGAATTGTTTCCATGGAAGAGCAAACCAGAAAGCTCATTCATGATGTTATGGCAAAAGATGCACTGCGCACAAAACACACCGAGCGCGAGCGCTTGGTTTATGGAATTTCCAACACGGTTCGCAGTTCTTTGGAAATTGAATCTGTATTGCAACGCGCGGTAGACAACATTGGCTCTACTTATCAAGTTAGTCGTTGTTTGGTTTTGCGTTTGGAAAAAGTTCCCGAGACTGTGGAAATTTATGAATATCATAGCTCCGGCATTTCCTCAATTCGCGAACACTTTGTTTCAGCTGATGGACTGCACTTTGTGCGCGCTGCTTCCAGCAAGCAGGCTCCGCAATATTTGGCTGATCCGAATGAGACTGTCCAAGGCGATTTTGATTTGGAGTTTCTCAAACAATTAGATTATCGCTCTGGACTAATCGTGCCTTTGATCATGAGAGATCAAAGTTTGGGGGTTTTGCTTTTGCAGGATGCGATTGTGCCGAGGGAATGGGATATAGACGATCTCTCGCTCTTGGGCGCATTGGCGGATCAGCTCTCCGTTGGTATTGAGAATGCCCAGTTGCATGCGGAGAAAAAACAGCAAGCAGTTATGGATGAATTGACTGGTGTGGCAAATCGCCGTCGCTTCATGGAGGTTTATCATTTAGAGTTTGAGCGCGCTAAGCGCTATTCGGAAAATCTTTCGCTTGTGGTTTTTGACTTGGACTTTTTGAAAAAAATCAACGACACGCACGGGCACCAAGCCGGTGATGCTGCGATTCGCTCGATTGGCAAACTTTTGAAACAATCTTCACGCGCTGTTGATTTGCCGGCACGTTATGGTGGTGAGGAATTTTGTTTGCTTTTGCCAAACACAGATTTAGCTATGGCTGCACAAATAGCTGAGCGGGCTCGCAAACTAATTAATGAGACTCCGGTGGAAGGCTTGGGCCCAATTTCGGCCAGCGTTGGCGTGGCCTGTTATCCACAACACGCAGATGAGCCAGAATCGTTATTTGAAAGGGCTGATGAAGCGCTGTACGAAGCAAAGCGCACCGGGCGCAATCGTGTCTGTTTGGCTGGTGCGGTATCACTGGAATATATATCGCAGGATTCTGGCTCTCAGGGAACCGGCGCGCCAGGAGGTGAGTCTACGTCATCGGCAAAACCGATTTAACATAAGTTTGTGACTGTGTTGGATAAGGCGTCTTTAGTTGAGCAAACTGCTATGATCCAAAAAAGAGGAGATAGGCAATGGGCATATTTGATGAGTTGGTAACAGGTTTAAACCGAGAAATTGGCAAAGTTCAAAATAAGACATCAGAGATGATTCAGTCATACACGATCTCGAGCCAAATCCGCGTGATTGAGCGGAGAAAGGCTGCCCTGTTTGTAGAAATTGGCCACCTCATTTTTGACAAGTATCAACGAAACATTGACATATCCGACGAAGCGCTACGCTCAAAGACAATCGAGATTTCTGAATGCGAACGCGAAATAACAGCGTTGCAAGCCGAGTTGGAAGCTATGGAAATGGAGAGCAATCCCGATGTTTGCACGTCGAGAAAATCGGAAGCGAAAGCCGGATACAGACCTACTCCTGGTGCTGAGTGCCCGCACTGCCAAGCGCCTGCAGATTTGGACAAATCCTTTTGCCCTTCTTGTGGTGGCAAGCTCGAAGGAAATCGATCTACAGGCGAAGGTGGCAACGGCTCTTCTTGCAGCAGCAGCTAGAGACTAGATGCGGGCGTTTTTGCCGCAGTCGGGACAGAAGAAAAATGACGGGCTGATTTTAGAACCGCAATGCACGCAGGTACGAATTGTTATACCGGGGTCTTCGGTTGGATAACGCCCTGCCATGATTTCTTGATATTGTTTGCTTTCCGACCAAGCCTTTAATTCTTTAGCGCGCGCCACAGGAATTGGGTGATCGAGCCAAAGTTCTTGCAAGAGTTTATAAACTTTGTTGAGCGAGCTGTAGTCCATTTCTTCATACGTATCTGCTTGGCGCAAAAATTCTTGCACATTGGTTTGGGCAAAGACTGTTTTGGATCCGCCTGCCAGTTTCATATGTAAGCGTAAGCAAATATCCGGGTCTTGCACGACGAGAAGTTCGGCCCGATCGGCGCTCAGCTCTGATTTGCGCGACCATTCAAATAGTGCCACAGCCAGTCCCATTGAGGCAATTCCGCCCAACCCAAGCATGCGGCTGGCTAATTGCGCCAGGAAATAGGCAATTGAGCGATAAAGCACGTGACCACATTTAACATGGCCTAATTCATGTCCCAGCACTGCCATCAATTCATCTTCGTCCAACAAGTCGACTAATGCCGATTGAATGACGATAAATGGGCGCTCGACGCCGAAAGTAAAGGCATTAACATACGGATTTGTCGTCAAAAACAAATCAGGCTCGTGCATATCGAGAATATCAGCAGCTTCCTTAAAGAGGCGATAAATTTTTGGGCACTGCTTTGGCGTTACATGAATTGCCTGCCCAATTAATTGAATGCGAAAGACGCGTTCAACCCCAAGCTCCATTAATTTGCGAAAGGCTTTATCGATCATAGGCAACTTTTTAACTGCAGCAAGCGCCTGTGTGTCTTGTGGATGCTCGAAGGCTGCCGAGGTTATGCGAGGAAATCGCCGCCTGGTCTTGGGTTCAGTAACGCTCATTTTGAAGTCTCCACTAGCCGCCGCTTGTGTCGGACTGATTCAGATCAGTCTTGCTGGGGATTTAATCTAGATTCTTTCTACCCGTTCTGCCCGTTTTTAACTTGATCTTTGCATCGTGTTATGTGATTAACTATAAAAAGGGTGCGACTTACTAACATCTGACTTGCTTGCATATTTATCTGTGTTGACGTTTCTAATGACGCGAGGATTTTGAATATGTCGAACGGCGATCGTCCAGAGTCCAATCCTGAGATTAAAAATCAACCCAGTAAGAAATTTTCTGAAAGCTTTGAGCGGGAGCCGTCTAGTGCTCGACACCAGAAGGCTAGTGCACCTATTGAATTTACTACGAGCAACACAGAACAAATTCCATATAAACCCATTCCAAATGATGAACGTAAATTGGCCAAGCTTTTTGCCAGCATTTTTTCTGAGGTGCAAAAATTAGATATTGAGCCGGGATCGACAGTAAGTATTCACATACGGGACAAGAAATCTCGCGAGATCGAAAAAAATGACGTGATCAATGCCAAGCAAAAAGTAAATCTTCACCACATTAGTGTAGATGAAAAATTTACCCCGAAAGTGACGCGCGATCAAGAAGGACTTCATCTCCATGGCAATTTTGGAGAAATGGATTTTAGAAAGTATCTGGTTGGTGGACCTTGGGATCCCGGATTTAAACTTGGGGCGCCTTTGTTACGGGCTACCCTCGATAAAAATGGGGATATCAAAATGACGTTTAAAACATTTGTTCCGAAAGACCGTCGAAATACCCCTGACGAGCTAGGCAATACCCACCCGTATGAGTATATGTGCAAGAATATCGGCCCAATGCCATCAGATGCAGGTCAACTTCCTAAGGTGACTCTACAGCCAACCAAGGACATGGTAGCCCAAGGCAAGAAGTATCCGCCGGATCTTGATATTGTGGCAACAGATACCAAACAAAAGTGACACTGCAATTGTGTACCGATCTTTCTTGCCGACGATTTCGCTTAGCTAAGACTCAATATTTCCAAACCGCGGCCGACGATAATCGCCAGGTTTTCTTTGATTGCTACGGCGGAGGCTGCATCAATCACAGGGAAGGAGGCAATCTCATTTGGCATTGAGGGTTGCGAGAAGTGAAAAATTGATGCCAGATTTTTTCCTTCGGCGCCGCTACCGACGACAACGGCAGTTTGTCCAGCAACCGCAAGGGCAACACCGTCGGTTTTAAGATCGGTGGAACCAAGTAATTTCAATTCCTGGCCGTCTTTGGAAAGTACAAGCAAAAATCCTTTTGAATTCTTATCGATGGCTGTAGCAATTAAATATTCATCGGCTATTGCCACATCACGAATCGCTAGATTGTCGAAATGGCGTGAGCCAATAAGCTCTGGCGTGTCGCCCATGCCGTATAAGGCAATATCGTTTAGCCCGGCCACACAGAGATATCCGCCGCTCGCTTGCACGCGGCGATAACCTTGAGCAACTTCAAAGGCAGTATCGGGTTCTAGCTTGTTGGCATAAACGGAAAATGGATTGACCATAACCTTTTTGCCCTGAGCAGAAATTACATAAGCCTTTTGTTTCTGTGTATCAAAGGCAACTTGCTGTCCCGCGATTGTCGTTTGTGTAATCACTTCGCTGATGTTTTCAATCTTGCGCAACGATAAATTGTCCTTGCTCAAACAAAGTACAAAGCTACCGGCTCCGACCATGGATCTTATTGATCCGGTGAGTGCTGCAGTTTTTAGCAAAGCCGGCTTGTCTGGTTTGGCAATGTCATAAAGTTTGAGATCGGCAGCGGCAAGCACGACGAGATCATTCCAGCAAGCAACCTGCGATGCGGGCAAGTGAGGAATGTTGTAGGAGAAAATGTGTTGCCAACCTGTCTTGTTATCGAAGCTGACTACTTCAGCACCGCCGGCTCCTGGTGCAATGCAAGCAAAGCGTTCTTTAGCGGCAAAACGTGGGCGGGTGCCGGCAGATTTGGTGGCAGCAGGAATAACCAATGGTGTTGCACAATCAAGCTCCATTGTCTTGGTGATTGTCAGCGGCACAAAAACCAATTCCGTTCCGCGTTGACCAAGCAAGGCTGAATAGTTTTTCTGTAGTACTATATCGTATACATCGGTTAAGCCGATAAGACGAGCGGTTTGTACCGCATGTGGCTGCGGTTCGAGTGAAACGAGGGTGGCTTGGCAGTCGGGTCCGTCTGGGGCTTTGCCGCCAACCACAACAAGATCTTTAATGCGTGCTAAAGCAGTATATTCGCCGTCCAAAATAACTTTTTTGCGTAATTGTGGCGAGCTGGGATAAAAGAGGCTGATGTAATCAAGCTGTCCGGTTTTGCCGGATTCCAAAACCACCAGGCTCTTGCTGGCCATGTCCATGCGCACGATAGTGGCATCCACGGTGAGAGCAGACAAGAATTGTGGTTGAACCAAGCGCGAACGTTTTGAACTGGTTGTAAAAAAGTTGATCAGGTTCTCGCCGTTCCGGCCTATGCCGCCAACTGCCACCATGTCCTGATAAGCACTAATGCAAGTTGGTTCGGAGAATTGTTCAAGCGGAATTTTGGCAAGCACAGACGGTTCGTCAAATGGCGCTAAGCTGATTGCCGTGAGCATTGGTTGAGTTTCGCCGACTGCTGTTTCGACTACGGAAATAATGTAAGCACGATGGGTCAAAATAGCGGCATCAATAATTTTCTTGCCCAGACCGGTTAATTCACCGACAACTTTTGCGTCGCTGGCTCTTTTTAAATCGACAATCGCTAAATGACCAAACTCATCAGTTAAGCAAGTGTAGTTGCGGTCTGTTATGCCAACATGGTCCGGAACAATTGCCGGCGGCCAAGCTTGCCTTGATAGCAGGTGCGGCCCGGCCTTAACCGGCGCTGCCTTGCGGGACTTTGCCAATGCCGGCAGGGCAAGCTCGGGCAGGAACGAAAAGCCAAGTGTGCTAAGGAGGAAGCGTCTGCGTGAGAGCATCTGCAGGACCTCTAGGGAAATACTTGTCTTGCAACACTGCCAACAAACTGAATTACGAGAATGGCAATCATTGGTGAAAGGTCAATGCCAGAAATTGGCGGAATCAGACGGCGAAACGGTCCGACAATTGGTTGAACAACTTGGTCCAACCCTTTGAATGGTTGCTCGTACCAGCGAATATTTGGAAACCAGGAAAGTAGGCACCAAACAATTACCAGCATTGAGATAAGCTGTGTAAGGCTAAAAACTAGTCCGCCGATGTCTAACACTTTTGTTTACCTGGACATTTGACCCTGAACATACTACAAATGCTGATTGTAACATTTGGCACTCCATTTTCCCTCAAGGCAATATGAATTTACAAACGCGTGAGCATAAGCTTATTGAAGAGATTAAGCAGTGGACTGGGGACACGGGCATTGGTGACGACTGCGCGATTCTTCCCAATGGGCACTTGGTCACTTGCGATACTTTGGTTGAAGGTACACACTTTGTTACCGGACAAATTGATTTTGCTGATTTGGGTTGGAAATCGGTGGCTGTCAACTTGAGCGATATTGCCGCAATGGCAGGCCGCCCGCGGCAGCTTGTTGTCAGTTTGACAATGCCCAAGATGCTTCCGCATTTGGATTTTCAAAAGCTCTATCAAGCGATGATTGATTGTGCGCGTGCTTACCGCTGCCAAATTATTGGTGGAGATCTCACCGCCGGTCCACAACTTGTCATTACCATTACTTGTTTGGGAGACGTGCACGAGCAAGGTTGCTTGAAGCGCACGAGTGCAAAACCGGGCCATGTGGTTGTAGTGACTGGCGATTTTGGTGCAAGCGCTGCCGGACTTTGGCTTTTGCAAGCTGGCGAGTCAAATTGTGGAAAGTATTCCTACTTACTGGAAAGACATTGCCGTCCAAGGCCGCGGCTTGCCGACGCGTGGTCGCTTGTCAGCAAGACTGGATCTGCAAAGGCTGCATTAATGGATGCAAGTGATGGTTTGGCTGACGCGCTTGTACAAATTTCTCGCGGCAGCGGTGTGGGAATGGAAATTGATTTGGATCGTCTGCCAATTCACAGCCAAACAAAAGAGGTTGCCAAACCGGCTCAAGTTGATCCGCTTGATTGGGCTTTATATGGTGGCGAGGATTATGAATTGGTGGGCACTGTTGACCCAGCGATTTGGAATGAATTCTCAAAAGCGCCGGAGACTGAGAATTTATTTTGGGCAATTGGCACCGTGACAGAAAAATCCGGTGTGAGCGCAAAAGGTGCTGGCAAAGCGAAAATGGAACTGGACTTATTGCAGAGCTTCCAGCATTTTTAATTCTTCTTTTGCCTCTCACAAAGCCAGTGCGACAAACTTTGTCATAGAGGCTTGTATGCTGCTTGCACATACGCTACGCTTTTCTTAAGCGGAGGTATCGTCGTGCCGAACCAACAAACTGCACAACTGCTTGATGGCAAGTCGTGTGCGAATTCTTGTCGTGAAGAGTTAAAAATTAAAATCGATGAAGTGCGCAAACGTGGTTTTCGCGCTCCGGGTTTAGCCGTTGTTTTGATTGGAGACAATCCTGCTAGCCAGGTATATGTGAAGAACAAAGTTGCTGCTTGTAAAAAGGCGGGCATCGAAAGTTATTTGCATCAATTTCCTAAAGATGCCACGGAGGCTCAGGTATTGAATGCAATTGAAGAATTGAATGATAGCGATGAAGTGGATGGCATTTTGGTGCAGCTGCCATTGCCTGGGCATCTTCCGACTGACAAAATTTTGCATGCTGTGCGTCCGGATAAAGACGTAGATGGTTTGCATCCGTACAATCTTGGATTGTTGATGGCTGGTAAGCCGGGACTTCGGCCGTGTACACCGCAAGGCGTGATGGTTTTGCTGGAACGTTATAACATACCGTTGGCTGGCGCGAATGCCGTCGTGATTGGCCGCTCGAATCTTGTGGGCAAACCGGTGGCATTAATGCTGCAAGAACAAAATGCCACCGTGACAATGTGCCATTCGAAAAGTAAGAATTTGGAAGCGATTACAAGAGCCGCGGACATACTTGTAGTGGCTGCGGGCAGAGAATGTATGGTCAAAGGATCGTGGGTGAAGCCCGGAGCGGTTGTGGTTGATGTGGGTATCAATCGCAGAGTGGCGGCAAGCGGCGAGTTCGAATTAGTGGGCGATGTGGATTTTCAAGAGGTTGTGCAAGTTGCCTCACTCGTCACGCCGGTTCCCGGTGGTGTCGGTCCGATGACTGTGGCGATGCTCTTGAGCAATACATTTTTAGCTTACCAAGAGCATATACTGCCAAAAGGTTGACATGAGCACGAAGATTCAGCGAAACGCAGCATTGCGAGGAGCAATCAGAAGCGAGCGTCAAAAAGAGCGGAGGAGCCGATAGGCGACGGAGCGATTAAGTGATACCCCAATCAGAAAATGTAACTAAGAAGAGATTGCCTACATGGGCAAAACTCGTCATCGGTTTAGTTTTGGCTGCGATGATCAGTACTTCTCTTTTGATCTTTGGCATGGCGGTCTTCTTTCAAAAGGTTGCCAAGGAAGCGCAAGATCCAAATGCACTCATCAATTGTGCAAGAGAGATCGCCAACATCGAAACTCCCCTGCCGCCAGGCTATAAGTTTTCAATGGGTTTCGGCATGTTTGGTATCAACACCATAACTGTTGATCATCAGCCGGACAACCAAATGATTATTCTCATCAGTTATCCGAGCAAAGGCGATGAGAATGCCCAGGTTTTAGTAGACAAGCTTTACGATAGCGGTTTGAACACGCCACAAGCCTCGGCACGTTTTCAGGAAGTAAAAGAAAAGGCGCAAACGACAGTCGGTGGCGAAAATATGCCTTACATAGTTGGCGTAATGGAAGACAAGAGCGGTACGAAATTTGAGGGGCTTGTAGGCTGTATTTGTAGCAAGAAAGCCCAGAAGAGTATTCTCGTTTACGGAATGCAGCCGCCCGGAGCGCCTTACAACAAGGATGTTACGATGGGTTTTCTCAAAACCATAAAAGGCTTTTGATTGGTAGAATTATTGATGCTTGATTGGTCGCAGGAGAATTGAAATGTCAGAAGAAGCGCACTCGGATCCCAGCAGACGCTGGCTAACTTTCTTCTTTATTTGCTTTGTTATCGTACAGGCAATAGGCGCTTTCGCCATCTTTACTTATAACGTCAATGCTCCAGAGCCGGAGCCGGGTAAGGGCGGGCATGGTGGCATGATATTGCCGGTTGATGGTGAGTACGCACCACATGCCAGAGTTTGGCCAGTAGCGTAAGCGGTGGCAACGGCCGAAATTATTTGCATTGGCACCGAGATTTTGCTCGGGCAAATCCTCAACACGAATTCGCAATACTTGTCGCAAGAGTTGGCAGCGTTAGGCATAGACTGCCGCTGGCATTCTGTCGTTGGTGATTGCCGCAAGGATATCGAAGAGGCTTTTCGCCAAGCGCTCAATCGTGTCGATCTGATTGTTACGACTGGTGGCTTGGGTCCGACTTATGATGATCTGACAATCGAATCGTGGGGAAAGTTCTTCGGTCGGGAAATGGTGTTCGATCAACCGACGATGGATCTAATCGAATCTTTGTTTGCCAAGCGAGGCATGTCTATGCCTGAGTCCAATCGTCGCCAGGCTTATCGACCGGACGGGTCTGACATTTTACCTAATCCGGTCGGCACCGCCCCTGGTATCATCTGGAAATTGGATGAAAGTCTTTTGCGCGTGCGGCAAATCAATGATCCGGAAAAGGCGCGTTATGTGTTGACGTTCCCTGGCGTGCCGTCAGAAATGAAGGCAATGTGGGCGCAAACCGGCAGACCATATTTGGTCAAAACATTTGGTGATGGTGTGGTTTGGTCCTGCGAAGTGAAACACTATGGCATTGGTGAGTCGGCACTGGCTCAAATGCACTCGGAATTGTTTGAATTGAAAAATCCGATTGTTGCACCGTACGCCGGCACCGGTGAGTGCCGTCTCTGCGTAACTGCCCGGGCGGAGAATGAAGATGCGGCACGCAAACTCGCTGAGCCCGTGATCGAAAAGATCAAGAGAAAGAGCGGCACGCTGTTTTATGGATATGATGGTGACACTTTAGAATCCGTTGTTGGAGATCTTTTGGTCAAGCGCGGATTGACGGTTGCTTTAGCCGAGTCCTGCACGGGCGGACTTGTAAGCAAGCGATTGACCGATATTTCTGGCAGCTCAAGATACGTCAAGCTGAATTTAGTCACTTATTCCAATGAAGCAAAAGCAAAAATGCTCGGTGTACACGAATTCATACTGAACACAAAAGGTGCTGTCAGTCTTGAATGTGCCCATGCAATGGCAACTGGTGCTGCTCGTGTTGCATCTGCCGATATTGGTATCGGTGTTACCGGAATCGCCGGCCCCGATGGCGGCACTGCAGAAAAACCAGTCGGTCTCGTGTACGTGGCATTGGTTGCCGGTCACTACCAAACCGACAAGACTCTAAACTTTTCCAAGGACATGTCCCGCGCTGAAATTCGCCACCGCACAGCTAACGAAGCATTGAACATGCTCCGCTTGTACTTGCTAGATAGACAATAAGGTGCCTGGATTTCAAATCTGGAATGGGTGTTCTTGTATCCAGTGGAAGCCACGATTGAGTAGGAGGAATTCCGGTGTGCTTTGATGATGCAAGATAGCATGGACTTGTTTGCCAGCATAAGTCCCATCCAGAATTAAAGTCTTATCGTCTGGTTGTGTGAAGCTCAGCTTACCGACAAGTTCCGGTGGCGCACCAACTTCAGATTGGTCCATGCCCCGTAATTCAATCTTTTTTACTTTGCTGTCAATTTCTCCGTAATACAGATTGAGCTTGTTATCTGCTGTTAACACGGAAACCCCTTCTGATTCTTCAAAAACAAGGCGCTGCCATTTTAAACTATCGGGGATTGTTTGCTGTCCTGCGGATGAGAACTGATTTACACCCCAAATTCCATATAGTGAGTGTGACGAAGCAACCTTAACCTCTGTTCCTTGACGAATCATGTAATTAATCGGGGTGACGATTAAGTAGATAGCTACAAGAATTTGCACAAATAATATGATTTTATTGGGAATTGCATTTTTGAATAATGGTGCAGCGAAACGTGGCTCTACCGGTCGATTCAACACAAAGAAATTGAAGAAGCGTTTCAGATCTGGTGCCAAGATAGCAAGACTCATCAAAAGCAAGTGCAAGGAAAAGAGCTTAACGGGTACGTCATAACACATGTTGAGCATGAACACATTTGTCAGTGTACAAGCAGCAATCACTGCTCCTAGTGTGCGCAAGGGCGGAAATAGAAGTAGAATTCCTGGGAGCACTTCGGCGAATCCTGCAAATATACAATAGCTTCTGGACGCGCCTATGAATGTCCAAAGAAGAGCCATGGGAGAAGAGTTGCCGTAGGGCTCGAGAAGTGTGGTAACTGCTGGAACGGAGAACTGACCAAGTTTGGTTATGCCGTAAGTTAGTAGGGTGCCGGCTAACAGGAATGAAACAAACATCCTGAGCCATTCATAAAGTTGCGAATATTCTTTGCGATTTCGATCGAGAATTGTCCAGACACCTGTTGCGATACTTGCGAACATGAGCAAGCACAAAATTTGCACATAGTTATAAGTGGTATCACCACTGCCGTTGGTGAAAACGGTGATGTCTTTGTGGAGGCTGAGGATATGTTTGGCAACCCAGGGAACGAGCGAGTGCCAGATGAGATCGAGTTGTTTACCGACAAGCCTGTCGTAAGGCAGCCAAAAAAAAGTTGTGGCAGTCTTGTATAAGAGAAAATACGCAAAGACAAATCTAAAAGCAATCAGACCAGCAACTGGCCAATTCTTGCCAGCCGTAGTTGTTGCTGCGACCACTGGAGTTTTAAAGGTAACCGCCATACAATCTCCTTTGAATTAGTGATTAGAGTATCGCGTGTAGGCTGTTTTATAATTTGCAATTTCTCAAAAACTCTTGTTTCTGAGACGCCAGCGTGCCCTTTATCTTTTTCTAAGGGCACAGGCGATATCATGCTTCACAACACATGTCATGATCGAAATTTCAAAAGGGGCCGAGCTATGAGTTGTGAAGCTCGATGGTGGTTTCGCCATAGCCAACGAAGCGATATCTTTTGTTAATTGCTTCTTGGTAGGCGCTTATGGCTTTATGGTAATCACCGGATTTCTACAACTTTTGCGCCTGAATTAATTGCCTCCAGAAGATCCGGAAGAATATTGTTAAAGGTGGCAACAAGAGCAGCATTACGGCAATTGCCCAGTCGCACCCATACGAAGACAGGACCGCTCGGATCTTTTCCAGACAAGTGGAGAAAGTCTTCGTCTTTGCTCACGATCACACAATTGTGAGTTTTCGCGTAATTCCAAATCTCTTCGTCGCTGGCACGTTCGAGTCCGCAATTCGAAACGTGGATCGCATTCAATCCATGCGTTTGAAGATGCCCGACCAAAGCGAGAGGAAGTTGATTATCGATGAGATAGATCATGCGGATTGCAGGACGGTATGATCTGTTTGCCTAGCAGCATATTCAAGGCATGCAAGGATATCTTCTTGTTCAAGTGATGGATAATCACGTAGGATTTCGGCGTGATCGGCACCCGAGCTCAATAGTTGCAGGACATCCACTACGCGCATGCGCGTTCCGCGCACGCACGGTCGGCCACCGCATTTGCCAGGCTCTACGGTAATCCGCTTCAGTAAATCAGCCTTGTCATTCATTGGTCTCACCTTATGGTAATACTATTTAGTTTATCATTGTGCGCCAATTCATCAAAAGTTTTTATAAGTCACAGAAATCAAACTTCTGGGATTGGATTGCTACAAAATTAGCATGGCATCGCCGTAGCTGAAGAAGCGGTATCTTTTATCGATAGCTTCTTTGTAGGCGGACATGATCAAATCGTATCCAGCGAAAGCGGAGACCAAGACTAGCAAACTTGATTTGCTTAGGTGGAAATTGGTTGTCAGACCCTTGATGATTTTGAAGTCGTAGCCGGGGCTGATGTACAAAGAAGTCTTGTCTGATTGTACTGGTTCAAGCAATCCTGTCTTGCCGGCGGATTCAAGTGCCCGACAGGATGTGGTGCCAACTGCGATTACGCGGCGCCCTTCTTTGAGGGCTTTGTTGATGGTAGTGGCTGTGGATTCGCTGATGGAGAGTTCTTCTGATTCTATGTGGTGATCTTGCAGCGTTGTCGTAATTGGTTTGAATGTTCCTGGTCCAACATGCAATGTGACTTTGCACAATTCGATTCCGCGATTGGTTAGTTTGGATAGCAATTGATCGGAGAAATGCAATCCGGCCGTGGGTGCGGCAACGGCTCCCGGTGTTTCAGCAAATACGGTTTGATAGCGATTGAGATCGGATTGTCTTTGTTTCGCTTCGCCTGAGTCGTCACCATCTTTGTCCCGGTGAATATAGGGAGGCAATGGAGCAGAACCGGCTAAAGAAAAAATCTTGTAAACGTTTTCTTGCGATCCGAGGCTTAAGAGCAAGCGCTTCTCGCCTTGTTCGGTGTGGATTATGTCTTTTACGTGAATTGATAGCTCGTTGTTCTGCGTTATTTCTTGTTGCCCTTGAGGGCGGGGAGACCCCGCCCCTACAGTGTGCGTCGAAATGTCGATGAATAATTCTTCGCCGGGCTTCAATCTTTTCAATGGTGTGGCCATTGCTTGCCAAACGCCTAGGGTGTGTGGCTCAGCTTTGATAAGCAATATTTCTATGATGCCACCGGTTGATCGGCGCGCAGTCAATCTTGCCGGTATCACTTTAGTGTCATTCACGACAAGCACATCGCCGGGCTTCAACAAATCAGCAATATCCTTGAATTGATGATGCGAAATTGTTTGAGCCTTCCTGTCGACAAACATCAAACGCGATTGATCTCGCGTTGGCAGCGGCTCTTGCGCGATGAGCTCGGCTGGCAATTCGTATTCGAAATCGGCTAAAGTATATTCGCGGTTTGCAGTTTCTTTCATGGACATTATTTTGGATTTGAAGGCAACGATTGTTGATATTGCTCAGTCTCTAGGTTTCCAGAGAACGGTAATTGGTGGGCTTGAGCCTATGGAGCAGGAAAGAGCCGAGTATGAGGCTTGGCTTGCTAAAGGCTTTGCCGCTGATATGGATTATCTGCAGCGTACCCCACATTTTATGACATCTCCCCGCCTCCTGTACCCAGAAGCGCGTTCTGTGATCATAGTTTCAGCAAGTTACTACACGGAATTACCGCCGGATCCGGGTCCAGGATTTGGTCGCGTTGCTCGATATGCGGTCGGGCTTGACTACCACAGCGTGCTGCCGGCCAAGCTTTTGGCATTGAAGGAGCGAATTGAGGAAAGTATCGGCCGGCCAATTTCCGGCAAAGGTTACACGGACAGCGTGCCGCTTTATGAACAGGGCATGGCAAGCCTGGCAGGACTTGGCTTTGCCGGCAAGAACACTTTGATCATCGGCCCCAAGCTTTCAGGCTCATACAATTTTGTGGCAGAGCTATTTTGCGATTTGGATTTGGAGCCTGATGAACCATATAAAGGTACATGCGGGCAGTGCTTTCGCTGCGGGGATATTTGTCCGACCGATGCGATTGTGGATGCGGGCGAAATTAACGCGGGTCTATGTATTTCATATCTGACAATTGAGAACAAAGGTGCAATTCCGCTTGAACTTAGATCCAAGCTGGGCGGTTGGGTGTTTGGCTGCGATCTTTGCCAGGAAGTTTGTCCCTACAATCAAAAACCACCGGAGACACAGTGGCAGGAATTTTTTCCACAATCTGGAACCGGTCACTATTTGAATTTGCTGGAATTATTGGATGAAATTGCGCCAAGTGACAGTGCGGATGGAAAGTTTAAGCAACGATTTGGTAAGACGCCTCTCAGTCGGCCAAAGCGCCGCGGGCTTTTGCGCAATGCCTTGGTCGTGCTGGGAAATCAGAAGCCGGATGGGGCCTTGGAAGTACTGCGGCGATTTATAGACAAGGAATCTAACCCCATGCTGAGGGAGCATGCCGCCTGGGCAATTGCTCAACAGGGAACTTTATCGGCAAAAAAGACTCTTGAATCAATGATAGGGAACGAGTCCGATGAATTGACCCGGCAAGCAATTGGTAACCATATTGAATGTATGAAGTTGTAGCCAATCAGAAAAATAACCAATCAGTTACATCAAGATTTGTCGAAGCATGAGGGGTCTTTCGTCGCGCCGCGCGCTCCTCAGGATGACATGTTGGTGGATAGTTGTATAAGAAGTTGTTCGTGCTTTTCCGCGGGCGAGGCGTGCCTCGCCCCTACGGCTAACGCAAATTCCAGAGGCGGATGCTTTTGTCGTCGGAGCCGGTTAGGGCTTGTTGGCCGTTAGGTGAAAAGCCCATGCCCCAGATTCCCCATATCAGTCCATCATAATGTGCAAGCTCTTTTCCGCTTTGCAGATCCCAAAGACGAATCGTTTTATCCAAGCTGCCGGATATGGCACGTCTGTTGTCTTGTAAAAAAGACACAGCTAAGACCCAGTCGCTATGCCCTTCCAGGCGATGTGCAAGTTGGCCGCTTTGTATATCCCACATGCATATGGCGAGATCGCGTCCGGCCGACAGTGCATATTTTCCGTCCGGAGAAAATGCGCAGGAAAGAACATATCCGGTGTGACCATTGAAGCGATGTAGCTCCGTGCCATTTTGCAAATCCCAAACACGAACCGATTTATCATCGGAGCCGGATAAACCTTTGGTGCCATCAGGCGAGATTGCCACTGATTCAACAGGACTTGTGTGTCCATCGAAGCGACGAATTTGTGTACCACTTGTGAGATCCCATAAGCGAACACTTTGATCGTAACTGCCGGAAAGTGCGCGATTTCCGTCTGGAGAGAAGGCTACACTCGAAACTATGTTCGCATGACCATCAAGTTGACGTAAAAGTTTGCCGGTCTCCAAATCCCAGAGCCTGACTGATTTATCGTCGCCGCCAGAAAGCGCGCGTTTTCCATCTGGAGAAAAGACTGCACAATTGACATCGCCATCGTGTCCTTGCAGAACAAAAATCTGTCGTCCAGAATCCAGATCCCACAAGCGAACTGTGCCATCAGATCCAGCAGACAAGGCTCTTCGACCATCGGGAGAAAATGTGACACTATCCACCCAACTAATGTGACCTTCTAAATGACGTGCTTCTTCTAGTTGTCGTCCTGTCGATAGACCAGGTTGATTTGGATATTGGGCAATTGAACTTTCATTTGATCTGGCAGCAGAATTTGTCGGCCCGGAGTTGAGGGATTGTAAATCGGTCATTGGTGTTAGTGGCGGTTGTGCATTAGCGGCAGAACCATTGGACGCAGAATTGCTTGGTGCTGATTCTTGTGGAAATGAAGGCGAGGTTTGCATACCACTGACCGCTTGTGGTTCATTCGACAAACTGAAGTTCGGATATTTTGCTTGCAGCAGGGCGATGCGTTTGTCCAAGGCTGCCGCATCTGATTGTTTGCTTTCTGCTTTATATACTTCTTGCAGAGCTTTAAGACTGGCCAAGAGTCTTTCGTCTTGCGGCACTAACTTTTCTGCCTCCTTGACGGCTTCTTTGAGATTCTGTTCTGCCAGCGGCAAGTTGCCTTCGCCAAGCAAGCGCAAGCCGTTTTGTTGGCAGGTTCGCCAAACCATGTCTTGGGCAAACGAGGGAGCGAAGAAATTGGATGATAGACAGGCTACCGTCAACAAAGAAAGTGTTGCCGATGTCCACAGTTTTTGTTTGTTCATTATTGTGTGCCCCGTTTGCAATCTTGACCTGTTAATCATAACGGAATTTAATTTTCCGGCAAATCACGGCAAGCGACTTTCTCGCTTACATGCCCGCAGTCAGCCCGCCATCTATTGGCAAAATGGCACCGTTAATGTATGCGGCATCGTCTGAGCATAAGAAGAGCACGACCTTCGCTACTTCTTCGGCGGTTCCGACGCGACGCATGGGAATGTTGTCTTCGACAAAATCCTGCAAGGCTTGCTCGCCGGTAATTCCTTTTCGGGCGCCGACTTCGGCGTTGAAACGTTCACACAGTGGTGTGCGAATGCAACCTGGGCATATGCAATTGGTGCGAATTCCTTCTGCGGCATAATCGAGAGACATCGAGCGAGTCAAATGAATGATTGCTGCTTTGGAAGAACTGTAAGCGGCATTTAGTTTGATACCGCGCAATCCGGCATCTGATGCATTGTTGATGATCACACCGAATTTATTCGGCAGCATGTATTTCAGTGCTGCTCTGCTCATCAAAAACGTTCCTTTGAGATTGGTGTCGACTACTCTGTCCCAATCTTCTTCTTTTGTATCAGCAAGTGGAGAAATGAACTCTTCGCCAGCGTTGTTGAAGAGAAAGTCAATTCGGCCAAACTTTTTTGCGGCTTGCGAAACAAATTCTTCTACGTCTACTGACGAGGCTATCGTGCCGGCTAACCAAAAAACCTTGCCGCCCGCTTTTTTGATTTCATTGGCGGTTTGCTCCAAAGCCTCGGCGTTTATATCAATCAATCCGACCGCGGTACCTTGCTGAGCAAATGCAATTGCCGTAGCCCGCCCAATTCCTGAAGCGGCCCCAGAGATAAGTGCTGATTGAATTAAGCGCTCCGTCACCTACCGGTTCCTCTTTTAAGTGCTCCGTCGCCTGCCGGCTCCTCCGCACGTGCGCCCGCTTCACTCCGAATTCCTCACCGGAATTCTCCGCTACGCTGAGTCGTCGTTGCTCCGCTAGGAGTTCGTCTTTGTCTCACTACTCTTTGTGTTTTTCTTTGAGTTCGATTACTGATTCGAGGCTGACCAAATCGGAACGATTTTGCCAATTGAGCGCTTCGAGGATTTCTTCGCGGGTCATAATGCCCTTCAATAAAATCAGCTCGCCGATGTGCTTGCCGGACTTTTCCTGCTCCTGCATGAGCTCGCCCAATTGCTTAAGGGTGATCTTGCCGTGCTTCAGTAAGATCTCGCCCAGACGCTCGCGGCGGGTCAAGAGATTCCACTTGTCTTCATCTGAAATGGCATTCTTGTCGTCAGTCATGCATTTATTTCCATCGGGATTGTCTTATTGGCACAGGTCTTAAACCCATGACATATTATAGAACAAATTATGCAGCCTTTAGTCTCAGATTGGACTTGTACTCGCGCCACCAGGCAAGCAAGCAGCTGGCGTTGAAGATCGAAGAATAAGTACCGGAAATGATACCGATAAGCATTGCCAAGACGAAGTCTCTCGTCGTCACTCCGCCGAGAAGATAAAGTGACGTCAAGGTGATAACAACTGTGAGCGACGTGTAAATTGATCGCGCCAGTGTTTGATTGACGCTCTCGTTGGCAATGTCGCCAAACGTCTTGCGGTATTCCAGACCGGTTTTTGGATCGGTAGCTTTGCTGCCGACATGCTTGGCGTTTTCCCGAATTCTGTCGAAGACAACAATCGTGTCGTGAACTGAAAATCCGATTACGGTCAAGATGGCGGAGATGAACAAGCTATCTACTTCCATGCCCACGACCAAACCAAGAATGGCGAAGACACCACACAAAATGAGTACGTCGTGCGCAAGCGCAATGATTGTGCACACCGCATAGTCAAGTTTAAAGCGGTAGGAAATATATGCCACCATCATGGCAAAGGTGAGGAAGAGTGCCACCAAGCCCGATGTCAAAAGTTCCGGACCAACTGTAGCCGAAACCTTGTCCACCGATAGCACCTTAAACGTGCCAAGTTTGGCTTGCAGGGTTTCGTCCAGCTTGCGCTTTTGTGCTTCGTCTTCAATTGCCTTGGTGCGCATGACGATAACTTCGGCATCTGAAATGTAGGCTTGCTGAACTTGCGAACCTTCGAAGCCAACTTCGCTCAAGACTTGCCGCACATCATCCAGTCCAACTTTTTTATCAAACTGGTATTGCAAAATTGATCCGCCGGTAAAGTCGATACCAGGCTTAAGTGGTGCGTGGAACGTTAAGAGACAAGCAATGATGCCGATTAGTCCGGGAATTGTAATAGCGAGTGAAATGCCGATCCAGATCCGGCGATATTTAACAATATCGATTTTGAGGTTGTTCATACGGCCTCCTTGCTTGTGAGTGAACTTTTTGGTGCTTTCGTTTCGTACTTCATACCGAACAAGCCTAATTTTTTAGGCACCATATGAAGGAATACACGAGATGCTGTAATTGCCGAGAACATCGAGACAGCAACCCCGATTGCCAAGGTAACGGCAAAGCCTTTGACGATCGATGTGCCAAATAACATCAGCACCGCACAGGCAATCAAACTGTTGACATTGGAGTCAAAGATCGATGAAAAGGCACGGCCAAAACCAGCTTCGATTGCAGAATAAAGATTTTTGCCACCACGCAATTCTTCTTTTGTTCGTTCAAAAATAAGAATGTTGGCGTCGACAGCCATACCGACTGACAGAATGAAACCAGCAATGCCGGCTAGGGTTAACGTGACTGGAATTGCTTTGAAGATTGACAAAGTTGTGAGCGTATAGAGGATCAAAGCAATGTTTGCCACAAAGCCTGGCACTCTATAAATCGAGAGCATGAAGACCATAACTAAAAGTATGCCGACTGCACCAGCGATCATACTTTTTTGAATTGAGTCTTGTCCAAGTGTGGCGCCAACTGTGCGCTCTTCCAAAATTTTCACCGGTACAGGCAAAGCACCAGCATTGAGTTTGACGGCCAAATCAATTGCTTGCTCTTTGGTGAAGTTGCCGGTGATTTCGCCGGTTCCACCAACAATTGGCTCACGCACTGTGATGCCGCGATATTGTTCCAGTGGCAAAGGTCTGCCATCAGGTCCGCGTTCGGTTGGTTCTCCATCTAAAAAGATACCGATTTGTCTGCCGACCAAGCGCGAAGTCAAAGCACCAAACTTCTTTGCACCTTCTGGTTTGAACTCAAAAAGAATTCTCCACGTACCGCCGGAAACCATTGGCACGGCTTGCGCGTGTTTAAATTCAGCGCCGGTCAAGGCGACATCTTTCCAGAAAGCCATGCCTTCTGGGCTGACTTCCAATTCTTTGAACTCGAGCAAAGCCGTTGTTCCGATGCGGTCTTTGGCTTGCTGGGGATCTTTCACACCAGGCATTTCCACAACCAAACGATCTTTACCGGCTCTTTGCAAAACTGTTTCTGACACACCAAGGCTGTTGATCCGGTTATTGATCACGGTTTCAACGCCGCGCATAACTTCCGGCGTGATTTCCGGTACTTGCTTGGAGGGCAAAGCCTGAAGCAAAAGTTGACTGCCGCCGCGCAAATCCAAACCAAGTTTGAGGTCTGTCAACAAAGCATAGCCATGCGATTTGCAAATGACTTGAATATTGTTAGCCAGTTGAGCCTCGTCGAAAGCACGTTTGGTCACGTCTTCCTTTTCAAAGTTGTTCATTTTGTCGTAGCCAGGTGTGGCCTCGACGCGCTTCAAGACCTCTCTTTGCAGATCGCCGGGTGGCAAATTTGCCATACGTTGCCAATCTTCCAATTGGCTTAGCGGCACTACTTGAAAGAGTGTGAGCACCGACCAGACGAAGACGCCCAGGACGACGAGCAGCTTCCAATTTTTGGTAATTAAGTTCATTGCAACCTTCTCAGTTGTGATTTTTTGGCAAATGGCTTTATCAGACTACTAAATCATTTGGATTTATAGGCTTATTACTATTAATACTTAAAGTTTGAAAATAAAACTCGCGGGGTATGACAACCGTGTAGGGTAGGCCCGGGCAGAAATTGAGTGTCAGGCAACAAGTGATTGACCGAATGGACCGCGGCGAAACCTGCGCTAAGGTCCCCCGAAAATCACTTTAGTCTCAGGGCTTGCCCAATCGGAAATGGTTCTCGGGGGCTTGCCGCCTATGTTGCTGATAAGGTCGCTGGTTTTACTCTTGCTGCTTTTGCAAGTCACTTTGCCAAACGCGGCTCTGGCTGAGCGAGGCCAATGGGCGCAAAGGACCGGGCGAGTAAGCGCACCAGCGGCTGAGCCGCAAGCAGCGGGCGGTGGCTTTGTTGGCGGAGCCGGGCAGTTGAATTTGGACCTTTCCTCCTCGGCGCGCAATTTAAATGCTAGTGCATTTCTTGGTGCCCAAAGTGTGACGATAAATGTGGGCGGCGCAAATCGCCTGATTAGTGGCGGCGACATGGTGACACCGGCGGAATTGGTGGCGGCATCGCAAGTTTTAGCAAACGGGATGCAGTCACTCAAGCTTGGTGCTGATGGGAATGCCGTGCGCGGTAGTTTTTCGCTGACTGGAAGCCTGGCATCGAGTGTCGAGAATTTGGTGGTACCTCATCGTGTAAGTTTTGTGCAGGACTTTGGTTTGGCATCGACGCTAAGTTTTAGCGGCAATATTACGAACTCGGGAAAGGTGGTTGCTTATTCATCAACAGCCGAAGCACTTAGTGCCAGCATCAGTGCCGCCAATATTTACAATCAAGTTGGTGGATTGATCACATCGGTCTTGCCTGCGGGCATGACTTCACCGGTTTCGAGTTTGAATCTTTCCTTGTCTGCTTTGGGAGACATCGTCAATGCCGGTACTATCGCGAGCTCCGGCAGCTTGAACCTTTATGCGGGCGGCTCCATCGTCAATGCTTTGCCCCAAGGTGTAGTTGGGTCGGCGCCTTCTATGTTTGCAGCAAACAATTTGAACACGCAAGCTGCAAGCATTACCAATGCCGGACAAATGATTGCCCAAATGGGCAATGTGAATGCCGCCCAAGCAATGCTGACAAACACTGGTGTGATGCAAGCCTTGAAGGGCTCAGCAATGATCCAAAATCTCGCGGGCAATAGTTTGATAGTGGAAAATGGTGGTGGTTTGATTGCTGCGGCAAATCAATTATCTTTTCTCACCCAAGGCACTGTGTTTGGTGATGAAGGGCAAGTGCTTTCAAAATCCTCGATTACGCTTAGAGGCGGAGATTTGTCTGCTTCCGCCTTGGACTTCACTACAGCCGATGGACATATTGATGTACAGGCAAATCGCATCGATGGTGGCGTGACTGTGAATGGTGGAACGGCGTTCGTCGGTACTTTGCAGGGCGATCTGAAATTTGATGATATGAATTTGACTGGTGACCCGATTTATTATGCAGCTGGTGGTAACTTGGATATATCCGGCATGCTTTCTGCAACCGGAGGAGAGGATTTTGTTGCTTTAGCCAGTGGCAATATTACGGCAGTGGCTCCGCCTTCCACCGTGCTCGACGCGCAGGGTGGAGAAATAACCATAGCTGCCGGTGTTGAGTTTAGCGTGCTTGGTGGTGTGTCCCCGATTGCTTGCAGTAGCTGTAGCGGACTGTTTGAGATCACCGGACGTAGCATAACCGGTGGCGAAGTTGATATGGCAAATGTTAGTCTCGTTACTTCCGGTGCTGGCGACATAACAGTGCAAGCAAATCAAGGTACCGCTTCAACCGGCTTTGTCACTCTCGATGGTCTGCAGGCAAATGGTGTTGGCACTGTTTCAGTAACTGCGGATTCGAACGTAACCCTCGGTCCTACGCCTTCAGTTGCCGGAGTGATGTTTACTGCTTCCTCCGGAAATGTTCTGACGACAGGCGGCACTATTACCGTTGGTAGCGGCAGCGTCGTTCTCGAGACAAGATCAGGATTTGGCCATATTGCCATTGGCGATAGCATAACGGCTTTCAATTTAATTGAGATTGCTGCCAGCGGCGATGGTGATATCAATCAGTTAGCCGGAGTGTTGACTGCACCAAGTGTGGTCTTGTCCTCTAACACGGGAAACATCGGCAGCTTGGTAGCAAATATTTTTACGGCGACTAACGTACTTTCCGCCAACGTTGTGAGGGGCACAACTGGAATTGGCGTCTTGGACCTTGGCACTCAAAGTGTATTTATCGATAACACTAGTAGCAATTTGACACTAAATACATGTACAGCCGGATTGATTGGTACCCTTCAGGTAACTCAGAGTGGCGATCTTGCGGTCGCCGGCGGGGCTGCAGTTACTGCTGACAATATTCTTTTCAATGTTGGGGGATCGGTGTCGGTAGGCGTGGGTGGTAGGCTTGAGATTCCCGCTTCTAGCAGCACCGGTGGACTGACTATCAACCCCGGTACTGGTGTACTGGTAAACAATGGATTGATTAGTGCTGGGTCTGGAACAAACTTTCTTATGGAAAATCTTGCCGGTGATATTAACGTTAGCGGCAGCGGAACTTTTGGTGGCAGTGCCACGCTTTCTTCGTTGATAACGTTCAATGCCTCTGGTAATGTGACTATCAATCAAGCTTCAATGGACGGGCTTGTGGAAGGATCGGCCGGCGGCACGTTCGATCTGACTGTTGTTGGGGGCGTATTGAATCCAGGTAACATCACGGCAGTGGGCGATTTGACTATAACAAATGTAAGCGCCGACATCGAAGTGGGTAGCGGCAGAAGCCCGACGAGCACGGCCGGTGCAGTGACCATAAGTACACTGGATGTGAATTCCGTGATTACTTTTGTTGTTGGTGTTCCATCAGCATTGACGGATTATACATTCAACACGGGCTACTTCAATAACAATGGCGCAGACATTTCTGCAGGCAACCAGATTACATTTCTGAACTCGGGAGATCTTCATATTGGTGGTACCGGTAGATTGGCTGCGCCGAATATCAATTTCAATAGTACCAATGGGCAAGTGCTCGCCAGCCAGAATGTTTTGGAAGGTACTGTAAATGGTATATCTGGTTCCGGTGACACGGAAAATTTTGTTGTTTACGTTCATGATGATGGCCTATTTGTTTTGGGCGCCGTGCCTGTTGGTGCGACAACGCTGAACCCGGTTTACGCCGGTGCTGGTCAAGCATACATCAGCGGCAATGATATACAAACGGCTTCGGGCAATGATATTGCGGCAGTGAGCAGCGGAACAGTAAGCGTTACCCTGGGGGCGAATTTGGATATTACCAACAACAGTGGCGACATGATCGTGTTAGTTGGTGTGGGAACATTTGTTGGTGGTGATATAACAATTACTGGAACCGGCAATACGGCTATAGATACCGGTACAGATGGGGGCAGCGGGCTGACCGGCAATAGCGTTTTCATTCAAAATAGCGGCGGTAGCCTGACGTTGAATGGTGACGCCACTACTAGCTCTTCTACATCAATGACATTCGACAACTCTGGTGGGAACATGATGTTTGTGGCTGAAAATGGTATCTCGGCTAACGATATAACAGTAACCAATACCGGTGGGCGTTTTCGTCTTGGCTTTACTGGTGCTTTCAATAGCAGCGATTTTACTTCCGTGACAAATAGCGGTGGCGATATTTTTATATCCGGATCAATGAACACAGGAACTAGTTTGACAGTAACTAATTTGTCCGGCGGATTTACCGCTCTGAGTACAGGGCTTAATGCTGGTACGGACCTGGTTGTTAGTGTTACGGGTGGTGATATTTTGGTGGCAAGTGCAGCAGGCTTAAGTGCCAGCAGTTCATTGTTGATTGAAAATCTCGGTGCTGGTAACTTTGCTTCTAATGGTTCAAACATATTTGGCTTTTTGGGTTTGAGCATAAATAACAGCAATGGAACATTTATGCTTACTGGTGTGACTCAGATCAATACCAGCACTGGCGACATTATTATTACTAACAGCGGGGGAGACATGTTCCTCATTGGTGGGGCCGGTATTGGCGCTTTTGATGGAATGACGAGCGTAAGCAATACAGGTGGAGATCTGGTTATCGCTGGTGGAACGGGCATTGGTTCTTCGACTGGTTTGACTAGCGTCACTAACATAGGCGGCAATTTCATTGTTGATAGCGCCGCCATTGGTTCTTTTGATGGCGACACAATTGTTTCTAACGATGGCGGCTCCATGACGATATCAGGACAAGCCAGTGTTGGGAGTGGAATTGCAAGCGTTACTAACATTGGGGGAGATCTAACGATAAGTCAGGAATCGCAGGTGGGATTTGGCAGCGATCTTTTCCTTTCCAATTCCGGTGGGTCATTGAATATTGTCAGCCTGGGGAACCTGAGTTCGATAGGTAATTTGGCGGTACTCAACGATACGGGTGATGTGACGATTGAAGCGCAGGAACCACTTTCGGCTAACCCGAATATTACCTATGCAAAAATTCTCAGCGTTGGTGCGGATGCTACCGTATTTAACGATGACTCAATAAATATTACAGGCAATGGCATCGACCAATTGGATGTTGGTGGCACCATTAGTTTGGATGCCGATGGCGGCGTGTCTGTTTTGCAAGGACAGATTGATAGTAATGTCGATGGTTCCTCTAACTCTGGTTTCAACCTTGTTGCCACTGGCGGTGGCTTGTCCCTGGGAGACATATTCTCCAATCGCGATTCTACTGGTGATGGTGGCAATGTCTTTGTCCAAGCTCCGGGCAATATTTTTGGGCAACAGATTGATTCAGCGGGAGGCGCATCCGGTGACGATGGTGGCGACATCAGCGTGATTAGTGGCCTCGGCTTGGTGGGCATGACAGGAACCTTGAGGAGTGATGCACTTGGCGCTAGCGCTGTTGGCGGTAATGTCTATGTGAGTGCGGCAACCGACGTTGCTGTCACTACAATTTCAGCAATTGGTGGTGGATCAGTTGATCTCCTCGGCAACACAATCACCGCGTCAGGTTCTATTGATACGTCTGCCACGCCGGTCGGCATTATCCCAACAGTTGAAACTGCGGGATATATCAACCTACTGGCTAATGGAACCATCAATGTCGGAAGTTTGAGAGCACAGGCTAATTTAGCCAGCCCAACTCATCTGATTACAGTCCAGTCAATTACAGGTGATGTCATTACGGGATTTATAGATAGTTCTGCGGTTAGTGATGGCGCCGGTGTGGCAGTAGATGTAAGCGCCGGTATAAATATCGCGACTGGCAGCATTAACACTTCCGGTCAGACAAGCGGGAATGGTGGCACAGTTACGCTTACAACATTGGGCGGAAGTATAACAACGGATTTTATCGATAGTTCCGCACTTGGTGATGATGGAGATGCTGGTACTGTTTTAATTACGGCTAGTGTTTCGATCGACGGCACTTCAATTAATGCTATCGGCGGAGCGTTGTCCGGAAGAGGTGGTGATATAACACTTGATGCGACTGTGGCAGGTGGCACGATAACGTATACAAGTTTTATTGATAGTCGCGCCCGCGGGAATGATCAAGGCGGCAATATTATGGTTACCGCGGATTCAGATGTGGGCCTTGTGTCTGTAAATTCAATCGGGGGAACAGCTAGCACTGGTGGTGGCGACATAGCGCTTGTCTCAAACGGCGCGTCCGTTACCGTGGCAACATTTGTTGATAGTTCTGCAGCTGCGGCAAGCGGCTCACCTGCAGCCAATGCAACTGCTGGAACGCTAACAATCACGGCAGTCGATGATATCAGTTTTGGTTCTTTGCGAGCCAATGGTGGTGATGCTGGTGGCGATGGCAATGCGATAATAATCACAAGCACTGGTGGCAATGTGATTGGCACGCCTTATGGAGTTATTACGGTTCCGTTCGTTGATTCAAGCGCTTCTAGTGCTTCAGCTCTACTCAATACCGGTAATGGCGGTGCCATTACTGTTGATGCAGTTGATGTCGGTCAAACTGGCACAGCTCCGTCATTTCGCGCCGATGGCGGTATTGCCGGAGGCAACGGTGGTGATATCTTGTTTACAGTTACCGGGGCGATGACGACAGACTTCATTAGCTCGTCCGCTCAGCCGCCAAGCGGCTTGGTGACTGCGGTAGGAGATGCAGGGAGCATAGTTGTGGTGTCGACAGGCAATGTGACTATCGGCAATGCGAGAGCAGAAGGTGGTGTTGCCGGTGGTGCCGGCGGACTAATCGACATAGATTCTGCAACCGGATTCATCAATGTCACGGCAAGTGTCAGTACAGCAGCAATTGGCAATGGAACAGCCGGATTGGTGGATCTATCTGCCGCGACAGGAATTTCAGTTGGCAGCGTGGTGAGAGCCTTTGGTTTGGGTGCGGCCGGTAATGGAAATAATATTACATTAGTCACCACGGGTGGTGGCATTATTCTTGGTTTCGGTGCGACAACTTCCGGAACTATCAATGCCGGACTAATTTCTATGACGGCACCTGGTGATATTGATTTGGGCTTAGTTGTCTCAGCAACCGGTGCGTCGATTGGACCGATTATTGTGGTCAATTCTACCAGTGGATCTGTCAGTTCGGATCTGGGCGGCATAATTAGCACGAGTAATCTTGGTAGCGTTGATGGTGGCGAAATTTCTATTACCGCCAATGTCAACATAAATATTGGTGCTTCCATTACAGCAGATACAGATAGCGGAAGCGGCGGGATAATCAATCTTACGGCGATAGCCGGTTCTATTACTCTTGGTTCATTTGTTACCTCATTGGCAAACACCACAGGTAGTGGCAACACGATTGCGCTAACAGCAGCAACGGGAATTAGTGCCGTATCGCTTGCTACCAATGGTGGCGCCACATCTGGTGACGGTGGTGACATAAGTGTTTCCACGACAACTGGGGATATGACATTTACTTCGTTTGTCAGTTCACGTGCCCGTGGTGCTGGCGCCGGTGGTGGTATTAACTTAACCGCCAGTGCTGGTTTGATTGCTGTCCTTGGTGTATCCGGTGCCACCGGTGCTGCGATAAATTCGGCTGGCGCCGGCCTCGGTAATGGCGGAGATGTAAATATTATTTTTGGCGCTGCAGGCGGCGACGCCTTTGTAATTGATACTCTTGCTGTGGGAACTACTAATGGTGCAGAAGGGACAATTTTGGCCACAGCCGCAAGTGGTACATCTGGCAATGTTTCCATCACAAATAACCTGGGTGCATTGAATGTTACTCTTAATGATTTAGTGTCTGCTGATTTGACAACGGGAACAGGTGGCTCCCTTACATTTAATAGCTTGGTGGGTTCAGTAACTGTTACTGGTAATTCTTCCGGAAACTTAGTTGGTTCTGTAAATGCATCTGGCACGGCGACTGCAGTCTTGCTTGCGCGCAGCAACACTACTTTGGAAGTTGGTACGATTGCATCGAGCGCCGGTTCCTTGACTGTCAGCGTTGCAAATGGTGCATCCAGTGTTGATTTGGCCCTTGCCTCTTCAATAGTTGGCACAGGTGGCTCGGTAACTATTACTACGCCGACCATCAATAGTTCCGGTTTGATTCAAGGCAGTCTACAAGATGTTTTCATAAATGCAGGCTCCATTGCTAATGATGGTGTCATAGAATCGACTGCGGGAGGTGGTGAAGTTGTAATAACCAGTTTTGCTGATGATTTGACTATCACCGGTGTAGGTACACTCAATGGTCCTACTATTACTCTGGTAAGTGGCACTGATTCCGTTTCTGCCTTACAAGATACGATCACTGGAACGGTTGGCGGATCTGCCACCACAGATTTCGCGGTGACAGCAAACGTTAGCTCGCTATTCGCCGGAAACGTTGCTACCCTCTCCGGAACGGTGGATCTTACTTCGGCGGCAAGTTCGCTGACCGTTGTCGGTGATGCCAGTATTACTGCCGGTTTGGATATATTCCTGACCGGAGAAACAGATGTGACTATTGGTTCTGCCGTGGTTGGAACTACGGTGAACATTATTTCCAGTGCCAACAATCTAGTTGATTTGGCGGATCCGTTTAGCACAAGCATGAGTGATTTCAACTATGTCGCGATAACTAGTCCCGGTGGTGTGTTGGTTACTAGCGTGACTGGCAGCATCACGCTGAACGAAGGAGTGATAATTGATTCTTTTGGTGAGAGCATTGGACTGATGAGCGCAAATAATTTGACATTCGGCAATGCCAATGATTTGTTTGCTCAGGGAGCCAATGTTTGGATGCAAGCTTCCAATAGCTTGACCATGCCTGCCGGTACATTGGTTACTTCCATCGCTCGTACAACAACCGGTACTGTTGTCATAGATGGCGTGACTGTTCCTGACTTCAATGGCGGCGGTTTAGCTATATTTGCCGGAACCTCTTTGCCGGACTATGATCTATATCTCAAGGACACCGCCGTAAATGATCGTGTGACCGGCGGTACGTACGATCCAATCGGTGGACCGGATACAACCGGCACGCCACTTGTGCTTGGAGGTAATCTGATTAATGGTGCATGGGTACAATTGGTTGTACCAGCGCTGGGCAGTTTGGCTCTGACAAATTCAATTGTCAATGTCAATGGCGGGGTTCTCTCTATAGATCCGCCCGGCGTAATTGCCTTGGCTGGAGTCAATTTCTTAGTTGTCGGTCCGGCGCTAATTCCCATTCCGCCGCCGCCGCCGGCACCGCCGGTGCCACCGGCTCAACCTCCTGTGGTGCCGGTGGTAATTGTTACACCGACCGTGCCTGTTAAGGGGCCGGATCCAATCATAATACCGACGGATCAAACCGGAACAGGTAAAACCGGCGTGACCAATGAGTTGGCGACGATAATCAATAGCACTGCTCAAGTGGAGCAAGTGGCTGATTCCAATAATGTCAACAGCGGCACAATATTTGTTTCAGGAAGTTGCCAACCATTTGTGTTTGGTTACGACGATTCAACATTGTTTGGTTGTGGCGGCACTGAGTTTAAGCCTTCGCCGGGAAGAACAATCGATCTAAACGAAGGACGGATGGTGGCAATAACTCAGAGCAAAGTTTTGGTGATTGCGACTGGATTTGGTAATGTCAACGTACCGGCGGATAGTGCTGCAGTGATTGATCATATGTACCCTGGCGTTTTGCGCGTGGCTTCTTTAGCGGGACAACAAGCGGAAGTATCGGTGATTGGTAAAGATGGCACAACAAAGAATATGTCCGCCCCGCCGGGAGAGGAAGTAGTAATCTCTGATGAGTCAGTTGCACAAGAAGAATTGATACCAATTGATGGAGTTGATCGCGAACCAATTGGCGGCAAGATTGCCTTTGCTGGACTGAGTGTTGGCAAACAAAAATTCGATAGAAAGCAAATGGCTGATCGTGAAATGCTGCTCAATTGCAACATGGGCAATATGTTCATCTCGATCAAAAGGCAAGTTGATAAGTTGAAACAACAAATGGGTGCAGTAACTGCTGCAAGTCCTGGCGGATCCGGTGGTTCACCAAAAGCTACATTGCCAAACAACAAAATTCTCAAGGCCGCATTGCCTGTTAATGCTCAACTTTCGGCAATCGGTGGCACCAATTCATCTTTCAATAAAGTGAGCTTCAGCGGTGACAAGGAAATGATTGCCGGCGGAGTGAGTGCACCACGAACCATCTTCAACGACTTTGCCATCGCCAAATATTCGGGCAGCACGGATGTACGATTTGCCGAATCGGATGTTGTGGTGTTGGAAAAGGGGCAGATGCTGGTTGCTGCAGTCAAGAAGATACATGTTAAGAGCGGCTATTATGTTGTGGAGATTGCTCCTGGCACAATTGCCTTTGTCGATGCCAACGATAAACTCGTCAAAGTGAGAAACATGTGGGAAGAAACCGCGAATGCAGTGAGCGTTGTCGCCAATGGCAAGAGCGTTGCAGTTGGCAGCGGTGGCGAATTAGTGTTGGGACAAACAAATGGATTGGTAACGGCAGAAGTTAAGGCAGATCCTGTGGCGAGACGTCGCGTGCGCTTGTTCGACTTACCTGGAGCGCATGTGGTGGCACGCAGCGAAGTGTCGATTGTCTCCCTAATTCAAAACAGCAAACTTCTCTCCGAATTGGTCAAGAGTGAGAATGAAAGCGATCGCCAGCTTGCCGAAAAGATGATCAAAATGGCAGCTTGCCTGGCACAGACAACGGCCAGCCACGGTCCTTATTCGACCACCGCCAACAAGTAAAGAGGTCGAGCTCTGTCTTATTTAGAGGACTGCAACCGGACTGGTCTATTGTCATTCGGCTAAGAAGCCGGAAAGCGCCAATGGGAGCCTCGTTTTGAACAGGCAATCTTTGCATCCGTGACAAGGTGAGCCTTTGGGCGAATTCAAGCAGTTTAAACATACTACTTTAAGGGTATCTACCTTATAGAGGTTGGCAACAATAATCCGTAGGGGGACGTGGCGTTCGTTACTGACCTTGATAGTTCAAGAATTGAGCCTGGGCGAGTTTGGCTTGCCGGCTCTATTCGTGTCATTGAGGATCGGCTATGAACACAGTGAAACGCTCACTCATTTGTTTGTTAGTCCTTTCACAATGTCTATTTCCAGCCTTTATGGGCGCCGGAATAGCTGAAGCAGGAGCGCAGGAGACGCCCGCAACTGGGCGATTCGGAGCTGCCAGAGCGGCAGCCGCTGCGCAAGCTCAGGCTCAAGCCGCCGCTCAGGCCACGGGTATGAATCTGGATTTATCCTCTGCCGAGCGCAATATTAGTGCATCTGCCCTAAATTTGGCCAATAGCGTGACGATTAATCTTGGCGGGGCAAGCCGAGTTGTTAATGCTTCCGACATGTTGACCGCTGCGGAATTTGTGGCAGCCACGCAGGTTTTGACCGGTGGGGCTCAAAGCTTGCAGTTGGGACTTTCTGGTAATGCGGTGCGCGGCAGCTTTTCCTTGACGCCTAGTATGGGAGAGACCATCGGTAATCTTGTCGTCCCTAATCGTGTGAGCTTGATTCACGATTTTGGTTTGGACTCCACATTAAATGTGACTGGTAATCTAACGAATTCCGGCAAGCTGGTTGGCATTTCTTCCAATGCGGAAGTGGCGATGGCTGCATTCAGTGCTGCCAACATAATTAATCAAACCGGCGGATTAATCACCACAAGAATGCCTGCGGACATGGCAATGGCAGGCGGCGTACTGAATATGTCACTCAGCGCCTTGGACAGCATTTTCAATTACGGCACAATTATGAGCTCGGGTAGTCTGAGTATGTCGGCAGGCGGATCGATTTTTAATGCCGGTGCCAATTCCGTTATGCAAGCAGCCAATGGATTGAGCATGCAGGCACCAAATATTATCAACCAAGGGCAGATGATTGCCGAGGCCGGCAATCTTGCGCTGGCAACTTCCAGTTTGGTAAACGCCGGGCTGATTCAATCCTTGACTGGAAAGATTGATGTTACCAATTTGGCATCCAATATTCTCCATGTTGAAAATACCAATGGTTTGATTGAGGCAGCTCAAGACTTGTCTTTTACTAGCAACGAGACGATAGTGGATGAACTGGGCAATATGGTTAAGCCAGATTTGATTGTGCATGGAGGCTCCGTTGTTGGTGGCACAACAATCAATTTTGATTCGGGTAAAGGCAACTTCGATTTAAATGTCCAGGATATTGGTGGCACAGTATTTGTTGATGCTGGTTCTGCTTTTCTGAAAGTAACTGATGGCACTCACGATTTTGTGCTTGGTCATTTAAATGTACAAAATGATCCACCGTTGGATATTGTCGTGCCTTCATTTGATGATGGCGGTGCCGGATACCAAGCCACTGGACTTGGTGATTATGTGCACATAGTCACTACGGTTGATGGCATCACGTTTACTGGTGACATCAATACAACCCCGCCGGTTACGGGTGACGGCGGTAGCGTTACGTTGGAATCAGCCACTTTTATATCCGTAGCAAATGTTATAACCAGCGCAAATAACACAGGCAATGGTGGTGCGGTGGTGATGACGGCAAACACTACAATTGATACGGGCAATATAACGACAATTGGTGGCACTAATGGTGGCGATGGTGGTTCTGTGCAAATAACTGCTGTTGGAGCCTACAACATGAATGGTGAAATTGTCACTACGGCGGCTTTAGGTGTCGGCGGGGATGTGACACTTGTGGGCAGTCCTGTTTTGCTTAATGGCAATACAATTACTGCCGGAGATGGTTGGGTAACATTGAATCCGTCCACGCTCATGGATGTAAATGTGGCAGTGGCTGTAGCTAGCGGTGTGACATTTGACATAACAGCCGATGATCTCAACAACATCACCGCCGGTAGGTTGATCATTGGTGATCTAGTTAACACGAATAGCATCACTCTTGCCGATACAGTAAGTCTGGTGGCTACCGTTGGTGATCCCAGTGCTTATGATTTGGAATTTCTCAGCGCAGGGAATTTCACCAGTGGCGGCAACAGCATCCTTTTGCAACAATGGTCTTTGATGATTGATGCTCTAGGGACTGTCGATACGGATGCTATAGGCGGATCGGGAAGTTTGATTGATATCACTGCTGGTGGCACGTTTACAATGAACGGTTCAATAGATGTTTCGGATGGTGGCACAACCAGCGGCACAATCACACTAATGGGTGCGCCTTTAATGATGAACGGGCAGTCAATTAATTCCGGAGTAGACGGGGCTGTTGTTCTCAACCCATCAGTTGCCATGGATGTTTTTGTCGGTGGATTGACGGAAAGTGGTGTCACCTTTGATATAACTGCTTCCGACCTGGCTAATATAACAGCTAATTTCCTAACGGTTGGTGATGACACAAATAGCACGAATTTGAGTTTGGCGGGTAATGTTGATGTGTCGTTGCCGGATGGCACTCCTGGTGCATTCAACCTTGCTTTGCTAACTGCAGGCAATTATACGAGCGCGACAAACTTAATTACGCTTGGTGGACAAGATTTGACTATTTCCGCCGGCGGCACTGGCTCGCTTGATGAAATCGATGGCGAAGGCGGCACTATTTCGGTGACAGCACTAGGCTCGTTGACACTTAATCAGAGAATAGTAGCAACCGCTGGTGCCTTCAGCGGAGTAGACGGCACAATAATTTTGCAAGGCTCTCCCATCTTATTCAACTTGCCGCTTGGACACGTGATTGACGCTGGTGTAGGCGACGGCGTCGTTACACTTAATCCTTCCACCCCGATGGATATATTTTTGGCAGCACCATCAGAAAGCGGTGTCACTTTTGATTTGACTACTGGGGATTTAACCAAGATACAGGCAAATACGGTGAATATTGGTGATTTGATCAATACGACAAGTTTTATTTTGGATAACAATCTTACTCTTAACGCCCCCAACTGCTTTTTCTTCAACATACTTTCAGCCGGCAATTATGATTACAATGGCAACACACTCAATTGGTCAAGCAAGTCTGGCAGCATTACTGCCCTTGGTAATATCTTGACTGGAACAATGACTAGTACTTTAAGCAATGAGCTGACTCTCAATGCTCAGGGGCTGGTAAGTTTGAACGGCAACATTTCCGGTTGGGGCACAATCAATTTATATGGCTCGCCGGTAATGTTCAATGGCAACAGCGTTACTGCTGGTGGTGTTGTGACCCTCAGGCCGACAAGTTTGATGGATGTAAATGTTGGTGGCGCTACTGAAAGTGGTGTCACTTTTGATATCACTGCGACGGACTTCGCTAATATAACTGCCCCGATTAGAATGTCGATTGGTGATACTGAGTTTACCAACAACATGTCTGTGATTGGCGATCTTGATTTGTCTTCGCACTCCGACTTCTTTATTCTCGATTTGGCAAGCGGTGGAAATTTTACAAGTGCCGGGCAAGAAATCACGTTGGATGAATTCCAAACTGTCAGAATTGGCAGCAACGCTGATGTTAGTCTGGGAAGCTTTACTCATAGCGGCACTGGCACTATGGTTACTCTGTTAGCTACAGCTGCTGGATCCCTAACCTTGAATGACACAATTGATCTTTCAGCTGGTGGCATTGGCAATGCCAGAATTGAATTGAGGGGCTCACCGGTTCTTCTGAACGGCAATACCATCAATGCCGGTGATTTTGGATTTGTCATGTTAGCTCCGACAAGCGATATGAACGTGGCGATTGCTGATGCAAGCGGTACGCTGGCGCCATTTGATCTGACGCCGGCAGAACTTGCCGGAATTACAACCGGTACTTTGCAAATTGGAGACATCTTCCACACATTGAATTTGAATGTTGCTGGCAACATTGATCTTTCCGGTAGTGGACCCGGCTCATATAGTCTTGTGCTTGTCTCTGCTGGTGAAGTGAGCAGAGCCGGAAGAACAATTACTATTGGTGGTGTGAACAACACTGGTATCGGCATCAGCGAACAAGGCGGGCAGGTAAATTTAGCGACAGGTTATTTAGACCTAGGCTATTTGTTTGAAGGTAATGACAATTGGCGCCCTAATACGTCGGCCAACTTCACAGCTATGGCTGGTGGTGGTTTGACTACCACCTATTTGGCTGAACCTGCACTGGTCGACTTAAGTGGTGCTACGGGCAGTGATGGGCAAATTTCTGTTCGGGCCGGCGGTGCTTTTACGTACAATCCGTTAGGCGCACTAATTTCATTTACGGGACTGGGCGGTAGTACTGATGGTGGTGATGTGTCCTTGGCTATCGACTTCCGAACTACCAATGGCAACATCGATATTGAAGCGTTCTCCGGTGCTGTCGGATTTGGTGGTGTGGGGGTGGGTTCGCTCAACGCAACTGGTGCGACCGGTACCGTGTCAATTGATGCAAGCTCTGTGAATGTTGGTGGCACGTCTGTATCTCGGGCTACCGGTGACTTTACAGTTAACTCAACTTCTGGAATTTTCACTAACGGAGCGATATTTGCCAATAACATTACTTTGGCTAACACTGGAAACGATGCCAACATCTCTGTGAACGATAGCTTGTATGCTAACAATCAAATTGATATTTCTACTGATGGCTTGGGCTCAATTAGTTTCTTCATGTTTCCGGCCGGTTATGTCGAGGCACCGACTATAAACTTAACTACCGATGATCAAACTGTGAACATTGGGGAAAGAGTTCAAATTGTTACTCCGGCAACGCTAGCCGGTGGTGGTTCTATCAATATTACAGCCTCAGTCATTGTCAACGATGGACTGATTGCCAATATGGGTTCAGGTGGCAGCATAAACATTGAAGCTAGCAATTCCAATGTGAACTTCACAACTTTTGGGGCCGGCAGAGTGGCAACCGATCCGCTAAACGGTTTGATAACAGTATCCAGTCCTAACAATCAGGTCTTTATTTTTCAAGATCGTATAAGTGGTACTCTTTCCGGTGAGTCCGCGCTTCAATATTACGTATCTACTAATTCAGGAGTTCTCACTCTGGGGAACATTACATCCGCAAGTGATGTTACGGTTCAAACCAGTAGCGATATTTTTGTTGCAGCGGGAGCAACGATTGAGAGCACATCAGCTTCCGGATTGGTGAGCTTTACCTCGTTGAATAATGCCAGTTCGATGTTTATTCCCGATTTTGGCTCAAGCATTCTTAGTGCAAATGACATTCAGTTCAATGGAATGGCATACATTCAAAATAACGGCATTGTTAATGCTGCTAATAGCATTGCGATACAGAATACTTCCGGTGATATGGTGCTAGTTGGCGCCGGGGCTTTGGAGGCGCCGACCATCGATTTTCTCAATACAAGTGGAGCAATCATTGCCACGCAAGATGATATGAGAGGCACTGTTAACGCCAGCGCTAATATGAATCTGTTTTTGTCTGTGCTTAATCCAACTTCATTTGTTGCTGGTACGCTAACAAGTACAACGTTTGGTGCAGCTACAACTCCAGCCGGACTATTCGATGTTTTTGTTTCGGCTAATCAAATATACGCAGATGGCAACGGACTGGTCGTCTTGAGCGATGGCTCCTTCTCGGCACCAACCATTTCTCTAGGCCTGCTTTCCATAACCGGTATAACTGGCAATATGATTGTGGCAATACGCGATGACTTTGATATCGATCAAATAGACGCGCTGCAAACTGGTGGTGGCAATCTCTATGTTGATACCACCAACTTTGGCGGATTGGATTTTACTGGAGATATTGACACCAGAGCCGTGGCAGGTAATGGTGGTTATTTGGTTCTCAATTCTGACTTCGGTAACATCTCGACTCAAAATGTTGCTACTGGTGGTACGGCAGGCGGTAATGCCGGCTCTGTGAAAATGTCCAGCTCGGCAAACATTACTTTGGGCGGATTCATTGATTCGCCGGGGGATCTAACTGGTACGGGCGGTTCTGTATTACTTTCTACATACGGGGGAAGTATTGACTTCACCTCTATTAACGCTATAGGTGGTGGAGATACTGGTTCCACTGCCAGTGGTGGTAACATCCTTCTTTACTCGGCCTTTGGCAGCATTACTGGAACTGGTTTTGTCGATAGTTCGGCCGGTCAAGCTCTTATTTCTGATTCGCAAGGACAGGCTGGTTGGATTCAGGTGCAGGCAGGCACGATAGATTTATTGAGTTTGCGGGCAAACGGTGGCATTGACAGCGGCGACGGCAATTCAATTATCTTGGCTGCCCAAAACACAATTGATGTGAGTGGATTCATTGATTCTGCAGCACTGGGATCAAATCCCACCAGCGGCGATGGTGATGGTGGTTCCGTTACCGTGCGGGCCGGCGGCGATATAAACATAGTCTCAATAAATGCAGTTGGTTCTTCCAACGGCTTGGCGGAACAAACAGACGGAGGCCATATCGTTGTTCAATCCGATTTCGGTTCGATTATTGCCACCGGATTTCTGGATAGTTCAGCTTGTGTCTTCAATGCGCCAAATTTGGGAGGTGGCAATGCCGGCATGATCTTTGTTGTGGCACCGGTAGAAATTGCCGGGCCGGTCAGCTTCCGGGCGGAAGGACGCAGTGCGATTATTCCGGAAGGGAGCTCACCGCCAGGCAATGGCGGCAATATAAGAATAGAAACGGCTGGTCTCGCCACTATTAGTTTTGTCAGCAGCTCAGCCCAATCAGTTACGGTGTCCAATGGAGCAGAAGGAGATGCCGGGCGGATAGACGTTATAGCGCCTGATGGACTGATTGCCAGTACTTTTAAAGCTACAAGCGCTCTTGATTCTGGCAATGGCGGAGATGTGAATATCACATCGTCCAACGGCAGCGTGCAAACGAGCTTCTTGTTTACATCTGCCTTTGGCACTGAGGGTGATGGTGGAAATATCAACATCAATGCAAATGGCAATATAGACATTTCCTTTTTTATCGATGCAGGCGGCGCAACCTACGATGGCGGTTTTTCTGATTATGGCGGCAATGGTGGAGATGTGACAATGCTTTCGGCCAGCGGAAGTATTGCAAGCTCCTCTTACATTGCTACGACAGGGGGAGGCAATGGTGGCAATATAACTTTGACGGCAACTAGCCTAGGTGCACAAGTAGACATTGCCCTTTCGTTGGATACGGCTTCCCGAGAAATTGGCAACGGCGGTATGATCAACGTGACTGCTGATGCCGGTGTGAGTGCTATGATTATTTCCGCCAATGGTGGACCGGATACCGGGCATGGTGGCAATATAACGGTAAGCACGCAAACAGGCGATATTCAGCTTATCAGTGTTACTAGTATCTCTGATACGGGCAATTTGGCCGGATCATCAAACGGCGGAAATATTTTGCTGTCTAATTTAGGAGGCAATGTCGCTGTGACTGACGGCGGCATCAATGCAAGAGCCTTAGGTATTAGCGGTAACGCCGGAGATATAACGGTTTTGTTTAACTCGGCAGCAGGAGACTTTGCTGTAGAGCAGCTCGGCACGGCTGTGACAAATGGTGTGGCCGGATCTATTTTGGCAGATGCAGCCGGCTCAGGCAATGGTGGCACGATTACATTGGTAAATAGCGGCGGCAATCTGAACATTCCTTTGAACAATGTCATTAATGCCAGTGCTGCAACCGGTGTTGACGGTACGATCAACCTCAACTATGCTCAACCGGGAGTATCGGTGACACCTAACCCGGCCACGGTAATTACTGTTACCAGCGATACAGTGGGCGATATGCTTGGTACTGTCTATACTACAGGCGTGTCAATTGCGATGAGCTTGCAGTCAGCCACGTCTCTCAGTCTTGGTAATATGCATGCCACTAACGGGTCGTTGAGCGTAGCTCTAGGCGCCAATGGAAATACAATCGCAGTGGTGCCAAATGTGACATTGGCGGCCACTGAGGGTAACTTGACTTTGCAAAACAACAATACGACCAACGGATTCATAACCATTGGGCAAGGATCAACCCTTAATGCCACTACGCTTGGGGTTGTGTTGGGAAATGTCTATCTTGTGCTTGGTCCTGTACCCGGCGCACCAGTTGCCGGTACACCTCCGGGCAACACTACTCCAAATGCCATCAATGGTGGTCAGATATTTTTTGGTACTAATAGCATTTCCGACACAGCACCCAATAATCAGGTGAATGCTGATGGTGGCACAGTAATCTTCAACACTGATACGCTAAATGATACGCATATCTTCCTTGGTGGCGGAACCACCATAAATGCCATTCAAGGATCTGGTATTCCGACAATTACCAGCTTGGATTTCGGTCAAACCGGTGGTGTTCTTAACGATCCAACGGCAATCAGTACGATTCAAACTTTGCTAGGTTTAAGCGTAATAACCGGTACCCTGAATGTTGGAGCGGGTAATGTAGTGACAGGCAGCATCACAATTACCTCACCTTATATTGCCTCGACAATCACGGCTGAAAATTTGCCGTCGGATATGACGGTAAGTTTGCAAGGCTTTACACTTGCTAATCCTTTAACGGTGGATGTCACAGCGACCAGTACAACTGATCGCGTTTTCATTGCCGGTACACATCAATATACAACGACAGGTGGTGGCTCGCAAGCGGTGTATACGATTACCTCCGATCAACCGGGACCGGTGTTGGTTATCGCCGGTACAGGTTCGTTGGCAAGTGATGGCGATCTGAATGTCAGTGCCAACGGCGACATCAATATCGATGGGCGGCTAACGGCAACTGACACTATGGTTCTGGCAACGACTGCAAACGCTGGAAGCATCGCAGGAGTTCGCCCGTGTGGGGGGTGCTCAATTCAGGCTACATCTCTGACAATCAGTACAGACGCTGGTGGCGATATCGGATCAGCTAATGACTTGCTGTCTATGCAAGTGAGCAGTCTACAAGCAACCGCTGGTGGCTCCGGTAATCTATATATAAAGAACAACTTTGGCGATCTCACTTTAGCGGCATCATCTGCCGGTGGAGACTTTGTCTTAATTGAGGATGGTGGTTTAACCACAACAGGCATTATTTCGGGTCAGAATGTCAGGCTAGAGACCATTTCCGGAACGGGTACAATCGATATTGGCGATGATATTAACGCTGTAGATAACATGATTCTCACAGCCTCCGGCAGTGGCGCCATCACACAATCAGCTGGCACTATGCTGACGGCGGATTTGCTTGAGTTGACTTCTAATACTGGTGATGTCGGTGCATCAGGGCAATCTATAAATATGACTATTAATGAATTGTCTGCCTTTGGAGCCAATGTATATCTGCAAAACTCGGTGACACCACTTACGCTCAATTCATCTTCGGCTGATAATCATACTGGCACTTATGGGACATTTGAACTGGTACAACCGGGTGTCTTAAATGTGACTGCCGGCGCGATTATATATGGTGGTACAGTAGATATTACCGCAGGCACTTCCACGGATATTTCGTCAGGATCTTCTATACAGTCCTTCGGCGATGACAGCTCGGTTAGACTCACCACTCCGCAGCTTACCAATAATGGCTCAGTAATGGGCGATTATGTGGCTGTAGAGTCAAATAGCAATTTGCTTGTGACCGGCACCGGTATGCTTGGTATCAACAGCATGCCTAATAGTGGTCAAAGTCGGGATGGACCGCAGGGCATTGTTAGCTTGGTTAGTTTGTCTGGCGGTTCGGTAAACGTCAGCCAGAGCCGAATTGACGGCTTGATAGCCAGCTCTAATGCGGTTGCCGGTGTCGGATTCGGCTCCAGGCCGGTTCAGTTTACAAATGATGGCACTCCTCCCTCAAGTTTTAGTGTGACCGTGACCGACGGGGCGCTGTATGCCACACATATTTTATCCACTGGTACGATAGATCTGACTGCTAATAATGGTGATCTTCGTTTCTTATATTCCAATGTCGGTCCGACTTCCTTTACGGCAATCCCAATAGGGCGAATAGCTGGTGTCGATATCAATTTGACCACTTCCGGATCGCATACTGTTCTTGTCGATCGCAACGCTCAACTTGATGCAAGCGATACCATAACCATTGAGACAAGCTACTTATATAACAACACTTCACCGACCATTATGACGGGAAGCAATCCGGCCATACATGCTCTTAATGATATAACCATCCAAAACCCCACGGGTGATTTGGGTATATCTGGAACCGGCGGTATGTGGACCGGCTCTGTTGGCACGGAAGGCACTGGCACGATTAACTTCAATGCACCGAACGGATCGGTTGTGGCTACATCAGCATTGTTGAAGGGTACAGTCAATATTGGTGCTTCGACAACTTCTGGTTTGTTCTTATTAGATTTGTCTTCCACTCTCGATTTTACTGCCGGTACATTGGAAGCAACAGCACCTTCCGGTTTCCCCGCGCCGTTGTCTGTTACCTACAATGGCGGCATTGGCGTCACTTACTGGCAGGCACCGACCTCCATGCAAATGGATAATCTATTGGTGTTATCTACAGCAGTGCCTGTGGATCCGCTGAACGTGGCGGGAGATACGATGAATGTTACCATTGATGGTAATGCGGTTACAGGTGGTATGTCTACTATTGCCTATCCACCCGGTGGTGTCACTATTACGGGTTCCGGCATGGAATTCAATGGTGACCTTGAGATTCAGGGATTACAACCAGGGCTTATGCTTGTTCATGCCAATATGGAAGTGACGGTAAACGGCGAGACAATAATTGGCAATACCGGCGGTACGTTCCTTAATACCAGCACGATTGGTGTCTTGCAAAGTTGTACTGCATGTGGAGCCGGTGGCTCGCAACCAGGTATTAGTATAGCGAATACTGGCGGCAATATGGTTCTTGGTGGTGGCAGAGGCGGATTCCTATCGCTTGCCAATTTGGTGTCGGCAGGCGCGGTGAGCTTCTCCAATTCTGGCGGTACCTTTATTGAATACGGCTTGGTGCAGGGTGGAAGCATAAGCATAACCGGCAGCAGTACGCGTTTGTTTAGTGGTGATATTCAGAGTACTGCTGGTGATTTCATAATCAATAATTTCGGACAAATTGATATATTCAATATTGCTGCCAATGGTGGCGGTGCATCAGTAACCCATACGGGTGCGGGAAATATCGATATGAATTTCAGCTCGATCATTTCTGCCGGCGTGCTGACCGGTGGTAATGTTTCAATTTTGGTTGTCGACACAGCTGTCGGTGGAGGACTGTCTGCCAGAATGGGCAGCAACATGTTCTCTTATACGAGCACCGCCGGATCCGTGAACATCGATATTACCAATGGTTCATTGGACATGGAGACCGGGGCTGCCGTCTTAGGTTCAGGCGAGATCAATATTACCTGTAGCGCATGCGCTGGTCCATCCAGTTTTAACAATTCCACCGTTGCTGGTTTCGGTAATGTGACAATTCAAAATGAAGGTGACTTGACGTTTAGCGGTTCCTCAGTTTATACGGTGAATGCGGATGTGGAAATCAGCAATAGTGGTGGCAATTTGACTTTTACGTTACCTTCTGATGTGACAGCCGATAAGCCGACATTCGTGGAGGGCATCTTTGGCCCGTTCCTCTGGGATCCATATGCTGGTGGCAATCTGACCATCAGCAATTCTGGCGGTAATTTGACCATTTCCAATGGAGCTTCAATAAATGCCACAGACTTGATCAGTAATACAGTTGATGTCAGCAATGTTTACATCAACAACAGTGGTGGAAACTTTGCCCTGACTAATTTTGCTAGTGTCAATGCCAGCAAGGGTTCTATTTTCGTGAGCAACTCGGCAGGTAATATGAGTGTTTCCGGTGGCAGTGGTTTCAGGGCGTCCAATCAGGCAATGATTTACAATTCCGGTGGCTCAGTAACTATGGATACAGTTGCTACCGCCAATCCTGGCGATTTTGCTCTCGTCAAGAGTAGTGGAGTAGCTTTGGTTCAGGCAGAGGGTGATGTGACCATGAGCGGCAATGGTAATCATCCATTTGATTCTACTTTTGGAGTAAGACTAATAAGCACCACTGGCAAGGTCGAAGTCGTGCAGCAGAGTCTCGATGCGGCAATTGGCGGGCAAGCTGCAACAAGTTTTTCGGTTGCATTGAGCAACGGTGCACTTTCCGTCAACACGATATTGGCGAGCAACGGCAACGTTAGCTTGCTTTCAAACAATGCTACAGGTGGGAACATAACCGTAAATAATAATTCAACAATAGTTTCCGATGGTGGCACAATTACAATTCAGACTTGTGAAGGCGGACAAATTGACTTGGGTACCGGCTCCTTCCTAACCGCTCTCAATGGTGCTCTTGCATTTGGCGATATTTATATTATTTCCGGTGCACTGCCTACTACTTTAGTATTAGGAACAACACCTGGAGCTGTGACCACCAGCACCACGGGTGGTGGTCAAATATATTTCGGCTCACAAGGAATCACAGCCTCTGCACCAATTAACTCTATCAATGCTAAGACCGGCAATGTTGTGTTCAATGCAGTAAGTGGAAGCGATATTTCTCTTGGTGGCAGCGTAACAATAAATGCTTCCACTGCCGGCATTTCTCCATTGCTGACGAGCCTTGATTTGCAAAATGATCCTTCTGTGGTAAACCAGATTCTTGCTTTGCAAGGCCTCGGCCTTGTTGGCGGGACGTTGGTAGATGGTGGCGGTTTTGCTACCGGCGGTAATGCCATTATTTCCTCGGGCAGACTGGCGCCGATGTTGACAGCGGAGAATATTCCTTCCGGTGTAACCGTGACCTTGACTGATTTTGGTCTTGGCGATTTTATGAACTTCAATATTACCGGTACAAGTACAACATCGCAGGTAACGATATTCGGAACGCATGAGTTTCAAGCTGCAAGTGGTGTGGCAAATGGTGTCATAAATGTACTTTCCGATCAGGCAGGCCCAGCACTTGCGGTCAATTCGTCTGGCAGTCTTACCAGTGGTCAGATTCTTTCTCTGACAAGCAATGGTGGTATTAGCTTAAGTGGAACTGTCTCGGCAACAACAAGCCTCTTTGTGCAGACGTATGCCAACAATGCAAATATTGCCTTAAGCGCAAACATAACAGCGGCTACGTCGGCTGTCTTGCAAGCTTATGGTTCTGGCAATATTTCTATGAGCACCGGTTATCTTCAAAGTAATAACGTTGCCCTCTTTTCGTCGAGTGGAGATATTGGCACGTTGGCGGCAAGAATCTTTGCTAAGAGTTTTGACAACGCGGCAAATGCGCTCCAAGCTCAAACAAATGGCAATGCTTATCTTCAGTATCAGGATGACGTGACGCTTGGCAGATCCCTTGCAGGCAGTGGCAACACACTTGATCTTCTCACAACTTGTGATGGAGATATTCTTGTTGACGGCGATGTGATAATGGCAGGCAGTACAATCAATCTGACAACCGATGGTTCTGGCACCATTTTCCAAACATTCAATAATTTCACCTTTGATGCCGACACAATAAACTTGACTTCGGGAACCGGCGATATTGGTGGACCGAATGGCCCAACCGGCGGAGATTTCACAATCAGCTCAGGCACGAGCAATTTGACTGTAAATACAAGCGGTAATGTCTATGTTGGAGTTGAGGCCGTGATAGTTTGTATTGGTTGCGGCGGCGGTTCACCGACAGTTCCCCAGCCGCCTGCTGATGAGGTCGTGCGATTAAATGTCGGCTCTTCACGCGCTTCCAGTGTTTTGCACATCAATGGTACGGGTTTAGGCTTGACTGTTCTGCCGGGAGCAACCATCCAAGTTGCAGGGGATTCAACTACACCAGGAGACTTGAGCTTGAACGGTTCGGACGCCATTGGTAGTGGCACTGGCGCCAATCTAATTATTGGTGTGGGAGCTACGATTCAAGTTACCAATGCCGGTAACATAACGCTGCAATCAGGCAATGGAGAGCTGGAAAATAATAGTCTTATTAGCGTGCCGGTGGATGGAACAAGCACTACAACAGCCAGTAACATCTCAACAATTACAGGTACTGGCGCCTTTTCCGGATCGTTAACCGTAGATGGTGGCGATGTGTTAATCAGCCAAGAAAGAATTGACGGCGCAATCGGCGGTTCATCATCGTTTGGTAACTTTGTCGTGACTGTAAATTCCGGAGTGCTGACGCCAGGCAGTATAGCATCCAGTGGTGACATAACCCTTACTAATACGGGTGGAAATATCAACTTTACTAATCTTTCTGTGTTGTCTGCTGCCCTTGGCGCCGGCACAATTACGGCTTCAACGTCTGGATCATTTTCTATTGTTCTCAATTCCGGCGGTCTGAGTGCCGACAATATTATATTCAACACAGCCCACTTTGGCTGTGGGAATTGTTTTGGGTTGACGGCTGGAAACTCTATAACTATTCAGAATACGAGTAGTTTGACGGTCGGCCTCATGAGTATCATTACCGTTCCGACTTTAAACATTACTTCGACAAGCGGTTCCGTCATGGCCAATATTGCCTCGGCTACCGGTGATGTAAACGTTTCTGCTCAAGGAAATCTTTTATTCCAAGGCGGTGTAGGCGGCACCTTGAATGTTAATTCTCCCTATACTGTTCAAAATATTAGCGGTATTACTTATGCTGCTGCCTCTGCCCAGGTGTTTGGTGCCGGTGCACTGATTGTTTTGAATGACAGTGTAACGGCAGCATCCGTGACGCTGGGAGCGCCAATAGTCGGCGACACTATCAATGGTAATCTGGCAATTGACAATACTGCCGGTGAACTTGTTGTGAATATAGACGTTCCATTTGGTTTAACCGTGGAAGACGACGTAAATATCACCAACAGTGGAGGCAGCCTTGTCTTTAATGGCGACGCCTTGCGTAGTAATGAAGATATAACCATTGAAAATTCCACAGGCGATATAGTTTTGAACTCGTCGCAATTTTTCATGTACATACAAAATTCGGGGCAGTCTCTGGATATTACAAATGATGCCGGTAACATCATTCTTATGCCTGGCTCGCGCATTATCTCAGCTGCCAATTCGACCATAAATGTAAATAATAGTGGCGGCAATATTCAGGTTGACGCTCTTGCCCAGTTGGGTTGGAATAATGGCGAGGTGGTCAATGTTACTAATACCAACGGCAGTATTTATCTTGTTGCAAACGGGCAAATCAACGGAGCACAATTGACAGTTGTGAACTCCAATGGTGACATTAACGTACTATTGGGGGGCGTCCTATTTTCCAATAGCACGGGATTTATGAATCTCACCAATTCCAATGGCAATATCATTGCAAATTCAGTTGCGGTCATTCTCGCGGCTGATAAGTCGTTCATTGGCGCTTTCCAAAATGCGACGATTACTCAAGCCGGCAGCTTTGGTAATATCAGTGTTTCCGGCTCGGCTCAAATGATGTCGTTCGATGGTTCTCTCCAAATTACGGCAAATCCTGGCAATGTCGGCAGTTTTAGTTTCTCTGGTGGAAATGGGATTACTACTATAACGGCTGAGACTACGATCGATATTACAAATAATGGCACAGGCGACGTCATTTTTTCCAACAGTGCCGTGGTCAGCAATGACAATTTGTCCGACGCGATTACAATTTCAAACTCTAGTGGCAACTTTGCTATGATTAACGGTGCCAGGATTTCCTCGCTCGGGCTAACCAGCATTACCAATGCTGGTGGTGCCTTGACGATTGACACCGGTGCCGAAATCACACCATTTAACAATCAGAGTATTGAAATTGCCAACAGCGGCGGTATTCTATCAATCGATACAACGCCATACATTCCCAGCAGCGGAACGCCAACTAATCCGGACACTCTAGTGGTTTCCGGCACGGGTGCAATTACTGTTCAAAACGATTTGAATATCGTTGTGACCGGATTCGGAAACCAATCAATCAATTCTCCTGGTGGCGTTTCATTTGTATCCACCGCTGGTTCGGTAAGCGTTACGCAAAATATTATGACGTCCCCGATTGTCGGTGCGGCAGCCACGACATTTGCCGTAACTACCACCAATTCCAGCTTGAATGTAGGAACAATTACAACCAATGCCGGTGGTGTTAACGCCAATGGTTCCATTACACTGATTGCCGGATGCGTTTGCCCTGCACCTGGCCCGACCACGCTTACAGTCATTCCGGGAGCAACCATTACAGCTAACAAAGGCAATGTGATTTTGCAAAATGCTGATACCGCTCAAGGAAGCATTTTCCTCGATACCAATTCAACTGTGATTGCCAGGAAGCTGGGCAGCGCGTTTGGCAACGTATATATAGTAGTAGGGGAAATCCCGGCAGAGCCTGTCGCTGGAACGACACCAACCAATGTTATTTCCAATCCTACGGGCACAGGCCAGATTTTCTATGGTGCAAACGGGTTGACGGCCAATCCTCCGGATAGTAATGTGAATGCTCCTAATACTATTGTTGTTTTCAATGCTCCAAGTGCTGGCGTAATAACAATGGACGGAAATGTGACTATCAACGAAGGTCCCGGTCCTGTTATAACTTTAGAAAGCTTGGATTTGACTGATCCGACCATCACAACAAAGATTCAACAGTTGATTGTGCTAGGAGAGATCACCGGAAGCCTGGTGGTAAATGGCAGCGGTGTGGCAACCAGTGGAAACATCACAATTACACCTTCCGTGCTGGAAGCTCTGCTTACCGGTGAAAATATCCCGGCAAATGTAACCGTCAACTTGGAAGGATTTTTAGCAGTTAATCCTCTGGACATTTCCGTAACATCAGGCAGTTACACAGCGCAAGTAATCATTGGCGGTACGCATAACTTTACGGTTGGCGTTGGTTCCTCCGTTGCGATCATGAACATTGCATCCGATCAAGCAAGTCCGATTCTACAAATGCCGAGCACTGGTATTTTGACCAGTGATGGCAGTTTGGAAATAAACTTGAGTGGTGGCAGCGCTAGTTTGTCCGGCGCGATTACGGCGGGCACGACTTTGGAAATCGAAGCTACCACTGGAGACCTTTCAATTACAGGTACCGGATCTTTGACTGGCACGAGTGTGGCATTCGTAAGTGGCGCTGGTGTTGATGTGACGCAGAGCCTAATTAGTGGTCCAATCACCGCGCAAGCAGCAACAACCTTGGCCTTGTCCGTGCCTTCCGGATCGCTCAACATTGCTAGCCTCACGGCGAGCGGCGGCACACTTTCCGTTTCTAGTACGATCGGCAATCTGACATTGGCTGGAAGTAGTGCGTTCAATGCAACACTAACGAATTCTATAGTGTCAATAACTTCTGCGGCTGATTTGATATTGCAAGGCGCTAAGACATTTACGTTGGGTACAAATTCCGATTTAACGCTATCTGCACAATCTGCTTTTTCGCTTGACGCTGGCGCCACCCTAGATGTTTCTGGCGGCGATAGCACGACAGTGCAAGGTGCTACGGTATTGATTGACACTGGTGCAACCTTAAGCAGTGCATCGCCTTTGCTAAATATTTCTACTGTTACGTTTACTTATAACGGTACTCTTACTGATACTGGAAGCGGTGGACAGATCCGCATACACGGTTTGAATGATGATCTGATTGTTCAAGGTACTGCAGTCGGCACAATATCTACGACGGCAAGCAATGGACTGATTGATATTGCAGCCATCGGAGTCGGCCAGCTCAGCATAGAAACTTCACTTACATTGGATCCAGGAAGCAGTGGTACCGCGCAATTTGTTTCGCCAACAACACTTAATTTCGATCCTGGATCGACACAAACTGTCATTCAAGGTGCAAGCATGACGGTCAATGCACCTACTCTTAATTTGAATACTGGTGCAACACTTTATAGTTCGGCCTCTGAGTTGAATATCAACACCACGACTTTCACTGACAATGGAGCGCTCGCAAATGACTCAGCAAGTGGTGCTATACGCATTCACGGATTTGGTGGCGCTCTGACCATTCAAGGTACGCCAGGAGTAATAGCCACTGTTAATGGCTTGGTTGATATTGCTTCGATTGGCGCCACCAATTTGAATGTTAATAGCTCACTGACATTCGACGTAGGTACTGGAACGGCGCAATTCCAATCTGGTGCAACTATCACTTTTGCTGCTGGTACTACTCAAGAATCGAACAACAATTTGACACTTGTTGCGCCTACGATAGTCAATAACGCGACAACGCTTTTGACGGCCGAAGGCGAAGTTAATATCACGGCCACGACAATGACAAACAATGGAACTATTACATCGTCCACTGCCAACGTGGTGCGATTCTCCACGCCGTCTGGCTTGACACTTTCCGGAAGCACGGGTGTTATTAATGCCTCAAGTATAATTCTGCAAAGCGCAAACGGATCAGTGAGTGGAACACAGGCAGCGTTCAACGGTACTGTAAGCGGAGCCTCTGATGCGGATTATGCTCTCGCAATTGCAATCGGTACTTTGACGCTCGGTTCAATTACAGCCGGCGAAGATTTGACTTTGGCTGCGCCGACTCTCATCATCAACGGAACCGTGCAAGCTTCGTCTGGTACGACCACCGTGAATAACACATCTCAACTTACCGTTAATACGAGCGCTGAATTGAGTGGTGGCGATGTGCTACTCAACCTATCGCTGGGTGGTAATAACATTACCAATGATGGCACAATCAGTGGTACAGACTCCCTAACCATTGGCGGGAATGGTTTGATTTTGAATAGTACAAACAATGGTAAGTTTAGTGTTACCGCACCTGGTGCCACTATGCTCTTCACTATTGGTCCTGTGACTGTGAGTTCGGCGCATCAGTTTGAGGCTCTGGGATTAGGAGCGAGAATTGAGTTCAATCGTGGCGACATTGATCTAGATGCATCCAGCACATTCTCAACTGGATCAAGCGGAAGCATCATCATCGGCAATGAAACATATACAGGAGCAATCAATGTCAACGCGCCGCAGACCTTCAATACCGGTAGCGGTTCCTTGGTTCACTTCAAATCGGCCAGCACTGTAAATATCAATGAAACCAATACATATAATATTGGATCAACGTCGACTTTGAGAATCCAAGCTGGATGTTGCTCGGGACAAGTGAACGTTGCTGATGGGGTGTCTGTTGCTGCTCCGGGTGCTCTGATTTTTGATACGGATAATTTGACAGTTGGTAATGCCTCAACTTTGAGCGGGTTGACGATCCTGGTTGAATCTCTGGGTGGTGCTCTGACAAACAATGGTGCGATAACGGCTACCAATTCCATTCTCTTCACAGGTTCCACATTGCTTATGAATGGCACGCCGACTGCACCAATAAGCGTAACCGCTGACGGCGCATTTATTGAAGTTCAAGCTGGACCAGTAACATTGGCTTCCGCCTACACGTTTGAAGCTTTGGGCACAGGAACCAGGATTGAATTTAGTCGTGGCGATATCGATCTCAACGCTTCGAGCATTTTCTCAACTGGCGTTAGCTCAAGTATCATTCTTGGAAATGAAACGTTCACGGGCAGCATGAACATGAACACGGCTCAAACATTCAATACGGGAGCCAACTCCACGGTTCTGTTGAAGTCGGCCTCGACTGTGAACATCAATGAGACGAGTACATATAATATTGGATCCACGTCGACGGTCAGAGTGCAAGCAGGCTGTTGTTCTGGCATTGTCAATATTGCTTCCGGCATAGCTATAAATGCTCCTGGGCAGTTGATCGTAGATACAAACAATTTGAATTTAGCAAGCAATGCAACCTTGAGCGCGGCTTCTATGACTATCAACTCGCTCAACGGTACTTTGAGCAATAACGGTACAATTACAGCTACGAACGCTGTTCTTATAGGCGGTGGAAGTATCCTCATGACTGGTACTCCGGCTGCACCAATCAGTGTGACTGCCCCTGCCGGTGTAATAGAAGTTTCAGCAGGCCTGTTGACTATAGATTCACCTTATACATTTGAAGCACTCGGTGCTGGCAGTCGAATTGAATTCAGAAACGGTGATGTCATTTTGGATGCGTCTAATACGATTAGCGTCGGTGCAAGTTCAAGTATCATTTTGGGTAATGAAACTTTCACAACCAATCTCGATATCAATGCCGCTCAAACATTTAACACAGGGGCCAGTTCTGCGGTTTCATTGAAGTCTGGCCAATTTATAAACTTCAATGAATCGAGCACCTTTAATATTGGTTCTACGTCGACATTGAATTTGCGCGCTGATAATACCCTAACAGTTGCAGACAGTATGACAGTGGGAACTGATGGTAACATTGTCGTGCAATCGACCGCCTTGGTGAATGATGGTGCAATTAGTGCTGCTGGTACATTCGTAATGAGTGGATCTAGTGTGACTGTGACGACACCAACAACTGGTGGCACAATTTCCGGCTTGACTGTAACCTTTACCGCCAGTGGCGGCAGCGTAGATGTCACTCAAGCAGGAATTACAGGTACACTGAGTGGAAGTGCAGCGGTCGATTTTGGAATTTCAATTGACTCTGGTACGTTGACTGTTGGCACGATAAGCGCAATCGGCGGTGATGTGAATATAGCGAGTACCGTGTCTGCTCTGAGTTTGGTTAATGACGGTAGTATTAGCGCTGCTGACGCATTAACTATCAGCGGCTTAGACGTAGTGGTTACGACTCCATTGGCAACAGGCACTATGTCCGGAGATACCGTAAACTTCAATGGTGGTTTCGGATCTGGTATCACTGTTACTCAATCCTCGATTAGCGGCGAAGTGACGAGTGATATGACCAGCGGCTCTATACTTTCCGTAACTGTATTGAACAGCAATCTTTTATTGGGCAGCATTTCTGCACCAGGGGGCTCGCAAGCTACATTTACTACCCCTGATGCAAATTCCATAACAGTATCTGCTGCGAGTAGTCTGCCGAGTGCAACTTTGGCGCTGGTTACCGGCAGCGCAAATCTAAATGCCCCGCTGACTGCCGGCGTATTGGTTGTTCTCAGCCAGACCGGACCATTGACTGTGAGCGGAACCGGCTTGGCGTCGGGGCGTGTTCTAACCGGCTCGACACAAATGATTGCTGCTAGTGGTGCGCTTACTATAAATTCGGACTTTCAGTTTGTCGGCGCGGCTACACTGACTGCCAACGCGGCTGGAACCGGTTCGATTCAATTGAGTAATGGCGTATCGCTATCCGGCAGCTCTTCATTTGCTTTGAATGCGGATAATATTGTTTTTGGTTCGGCGACGTCAATTGATTCTCCCTCAACCATCAGTCTGGATTCGACATCGGCTGGAACGTTCACTGTAACACTACCGGCCAACGCGGTGGTCACATTGTCTGCTTCGACTAGGGTTGGCTTGAGCAGCGTCTCGACAGATCTGGTTTTTGCCAAATCTGTCGGAAGTGGGACTGCAACACTTTTGACAGACGGATTGGAAATTTGGAGAACAGGAGCATCTGATACCAGCATGACTGTTGACACAGGCGTGAAATTGGAAGCCACTCAAAACATGTTCTTCCAGTTGAGTGCATTTGGAAACAATACGTCTCTGACAAATAATGGAGAGATTGTTCTGGATGCTGATGCGCAGATGTTTTTCAATGCTGATACTAATCTAGCCATATCTGGTACTGGAGCTTGGAGGGTTGAAGGCGGCGGAGCAGGATCTAGTATGAATGTTTTCGTCAGCGGTGGAGGTACGCTTACCATTAGCGATCGTCAAACGTTTGATAGCGGTCCGACCGGTGTAGTTCTATTACAAAGTACAGGTGAGTCTATTAGGCTTAGCGATGACGCAATTATCACCGGCGAATCGACGCTTATATTTAGATCTTTGGGAGTGAACTTTGGTGCTAATTCCTTGATAGAGAGTACTTTGGTTAGCGGCGAAGCAATTAGGTTGGAGGTGGGCGCCTTTAGTACTACGTATACTATTCAAGCACCGGCAAATGGGGAGGCACGAGTGGAAAGTGCCGGTGGAACTATGTCGATAATGCAACAGGCTGGTACCGCCGACATAATAATCTCGAAGGCTTCTGGTGTCGGTGAAGGAACAATTGCCTTTAGTGGCAGTACGTTGAACCTGTCGACTGGTGGTTCGTCATTGACAATTGATTCTGATGTCAACTTGGTCGGTGAGAATGGTGATGTGAGCGTGACGTTTACCCCATCTGTTGCCGGCCCAATTACGTTTACTAACAATGGTAACTTGGAATCGACAAGAGTGAACGGCAGCATCAATATTTCGCATGCACTGAGTAATAGCAATTTGATCATTGCTGGTACGGGAAGAATGACATTGTCCGGTGGCGGCACAGGGGCAATTGATATCAGAACTACCGGCGCCAATTCTTCCGTTGATATTACTCAAGACACTTTTGCTGGACGTTTAACCGGGGCTGCAACACTAAATTATTCAATTGATGTTCTGACCTCATCTTTGACGGTTGGCTCGATAACGGCATCAAGTGGGGATATAAGCATAACCCTTGGAGGGGCTGGTTCGCTATTTACAGTGGCTAGTGGCGCTGCCGTTGTTGCTGTGGCTACGACACCAGCAATGGCAGCGGAGATTAGTATTGCTGCTGGCAGTATCACTAATAACGGTTCGATTGGAACCTCTCGAACAGGAGGTCCAAGCCCGCTTGTTTCAGAGATAGAGCTATTGGCTGACGGCAATATCGTCTTGAATGGAACTGTTTCAAATAGTGGTACTAGCGGCGGCGATGTAGTGGCCATACGTTCTTTGGTTTCCGGTGATATCACTTATACGTCTGGTAGCCTATCTGGCGGACTGATTGTTTTAACAGCGGCTGATGGATCGGTTGGCACTGGTACAGACAACGTCATTGTGGCTCGCGGTTCGATTCAAACATCAGCCAGCGGGGATATATTTATCACCAGCACAAATACCATTACTACAACAGGGGTATCAATTGCCAATGCCGGCGGAGCCTTGAGTATTACTAGTTTGGCTGGACTTTCATTAACAGGTGGAATACCAAAGAGAGGGGGAGACTCAGTTGTTCTTACGGCAACCACTCTCAGTATTAGCGGAACTCTCTTGCAAGATAATCTTGCTGGTTCCGGAATTGAACTTAATGCCGGGACGATCACTTTTGGTGCCGGCCTTTCACTTTCTGCATCTGGCAGCGATGGCGTCAATATCGGCTCGAACGGTGCAGTGTTGCTTACAATTAATGCTCCTGCCGATGCCACACCCGCGACTATTTCAACTGGTGGTGCTTCTATTACTATCAGTTCTCCGCAAGACATCCTGTTTACCAAATCAGGTGCTGACGGTACGTTATCCTTCACCGGCGGTGACCTGAATGTGAGCACGGCAAGTGATGGCAACATTACATTCGACGTTAATATTACTGTCAGTGGAGTAGCTAATTTCACGGCTGATGGTTCCGGTGAAATTGCCACATCATTTGGTACTGTTAGTGGATCTGGTGTTAACTTGTCTTCGGTAACAGGCACCATTGGTGTAAGTGGTGGACGAGTTAGTGTTACTTCCGATGCGCTCACTGCTAATACTGCGGGTGATGTGTACTTGACGGCCACCAGTGGCAGCGGCAATGTAACAGTTGGAGCTTCAGCGGCTGGTGCTACCAGCACATTCGATTTGCAAACGACTGGCACATCAAGTATGACTTTCGCTGATAATTTGAGCGCTGGCACTGTTAGTCTTGCTGCTACGGGATCCGGTGATGTTATAACTAATCTTGGTGCAAGCAGTATCGATGCGTTGTTGGATACACTGACAATCACAGCGACAGGTGGTGCTGTAAATTTGAATAATGGTAGTCTTTCTGCTGCGACCGATGTTGTGATTACGGGAGCAACCGCAGTTTCGCTAGGTACTGTTGGTGGCACTCCAATTACGGTTGCTGGTGGGCAAACTAGTCTATTGGTTGATCCATTTAGCACCGATATGTCTGCTTATACTTATAGTGAAGGCATCACCAGCCCAGGCTCTGTGACGATTACCAGCACAGTTGGTGATATCACATTAGAAGATAGCGTGATCATCGATAGCTTTGGTGCCAGCATTGGACTATCTAGTGCAGATAGCCTATTCATCAACGCGCCGGCTGATTTGTTTGCTCAAGCAGGAAATGTCTGGATGCAGTCGTCTAATAATTTGGACATCATAGCTGGCACAGCTGTTACTTCTATCGCTCGTTCCATACCGGGAACAGTGGTGATTGATGGCGTAACTACCGAGGACTTCATCGGTGGTGGCATTGCAATCTTCGCCGGTTCATCTTTGCCGGACTACAATACTTATCTCAAAGATACAGCGGTCAACGATCGCGTTAAGACCGGCACGTATGATCCAATTGGCGGACCTGATACCACCGGCACGCCGATGGTAATCGGTGGTAACTTGACCAATGGTGCTTGGGTACAATTGAAAGTTGCTGCTGGTGGCAGTTTGGCTTTGACCAATTCCGCCGTTACTGTAAACGGTGGTGTTCTTTCTATAGACCCACCGGGTATTATCAATATTAACGGAGCGATTTTCTTGGTTGCCGGGCCTGCGATTGGCGCTGTTCCGCCTGTACCGCCAGCTCCTGCTGCACCGGCCGCCCCGTCGAGCAGTTCGTCAACGCCAGTTGTGGTGATTACACCAACTATACCGAGCGCGGCAGCCGGTACGATCATCATTCCGACTGATCAGAACAACAGCAATACCGGACAAACTACAGCTGATGCCGACGTTACTAACAGTGTAAATAATATTGTACAGATGGAACAATTGTCGGACAATGCCAATAGTACGAACAGCGATGCCATGAAGCAGGCCTATATATTTGTCTCCGGTAAGTGTCAACCGTTTGTTTTTGGTTATGACGACTCGGTTATATTTGGTTGTGGCGGTACGGAATTTGCACCAACTATGAACCGCACGCTCGACTTGCGTGAAGGACGCATGTTCGCGATGACTGGAAACAAGCTGATGATTGTGACGACGAATTTGGGCACTGTAAATATTCCGCCAAACAGTGCTGCAATTGTCGAAGGAAAGAAAAATGGTGTGCTGCGAGTGTCTAATTTGGCTGGTGGGGACGCATCACTTGCTCTTCATGCCAAGGGTGACGATAAGAATTTGGTGGCAGCACCAGGCGAAGAATTCACTGTAGCTGATGAGGCTCTAAACGATGAAGAACTGATTGCCGTGGATGGTGTAGACCGTGAACCTATTGATGGTAAGATTGCTTTTCATGGTTTGCAAGTAAAGAAAGATCGTTTCGATCGCAAGCAAATGGCAGAAAAAGATTTGCTCTTGAATTGCAATATGGGCAATATGTTTGTTTCGGCCCGCAAGCAAGTAGCTAAGATCAGGCAGGAAATGACTGGTGCTTCTGTAGTCGGTTCGGTACAAGAAAAGAAACCAGCGAAATTACAGGCCAAAATCAGTGCATTGCCAGAGAAAGACAGCAGAGTTGATAGCTTGTCTGATGCCAATGATTTGTATCCTGTAAGTTACACCGGTTCGGATGCTTTGGCCAGTGCATCATTTGAGACGCGCATACTTGCAACGGATAGTGCGGTGCTTCGATATTCGGGTCATACATCAATTGCTATGGATGAATCAGGCGCGATTGATTTAAAGAGTGGCCAAGTTCTCGTTTCCGCCAGCAAGTTAAGCAAAGTTATTTGTGGCAAATATACGGTTACGGTTGATCCCGGCACCATTGCTCTAATCAGTACCGCCGACGGAATAGTGAAAGTGCGCAACCTCTGGGAATTGTCTGGTGGTGCGGTAAAAGCAGTTTCGGGTCAATCCTTCGTTGAGGCGACCGTGGGGCAGGAATTAATTCTTGGGTCGAGTAATGGAATCGTCACGAGCGAAGTGAAAGAAGATCCAACTGCTCGTCGCCGCGTAAGAATCTATGATTTGCCGAGCAGCTCATCTTCGGTGGGAGCTTCAGTTGCCAGAGCGGAAGTGTCGTTGGTATCGCTCATGCAAAGCAACCAACTCCTGTCGCAAGTAATGCGCAGCAAGAACTCAGATGATCGCGACGTGATTGAAAAGCTAATTAAGATGGCAGCTTGCTTAGCTCAGACGACGGCTAATCATGGACCATATTCGACGGTTGGACACTAAGGTAGTCGCACAATAAATAGGACAAAGTGACTTTGAGTAGCTTTGGCAGATTTGCCTTTTTTAAGGTACCGAAGTAGCGCGGAAGCCTGTTGGCAAATTAATTCGCCTGGTTGTTTAATTCAACCCGACGACTAGGGCGATTTGCCCCAAAATAGCCTCCCGTAGCCAGTTTTAAGTTTAAAAAGTGCTTGTCAAGGGTATGATTTTGATGAGCGTTGGTAAGGGCTAGGGAGCGATTGGACAATTTTGGCAGGAAATATCCTGTAATTGAAATGACTCAGCTTGGCGGCGAGCATTTGAACCTTTGAGTCGTACCAATTGATCTCCCAGCAGGGTGGGGCAGGTCAGACGACTATGAAAAGACCAGGAAGGTGGTTCCTCTACTTAGTTTTGTCATTGCAGCTTGCAATGCCAAATGCCACTCTGGCTTGGGAATCCCGGGCTGGTTCTGAAGCACCGGCTCCGGTTGGTGGCTTTCGTGCATCGAGAGCCGCAGCGGGCGCGGCGATGGCCGGACAGGCCGCCGGTGTTAATCTTGATCTTTCGTCCCGCACTGCCAGCCTGACAGCGGGCAATTATATTGGCACTAATCCTGTCACTATTAATGTAGGTGGTATGAATCGGGAGGTGAATGCGCAAGATTTGCTCACTCCTGCTGAAATGGTCGCCGCATCGCAAGTTGCCGGTGGCGGACGCCAAACCCTTCAGCTCGGTCCACAAGGTAATGCCATGGCAGGCCGGTTCACTTTATCCGGACAGCTAGCCCAAGAAATCGGCAATTTGGTCGTGCCATCCGGAGTAAAGCTTTTCCAGGACTTTGGTAATCTGCCAAATTTGGCGGCATCCGGCAACGTTACCAACGAGGGCAGAATCTATGCCTTTTCATCAGATCAACAAGTCACCTCCGCTACTCTTTCCGCTCTGAATATTTCCAATCAATCCGGAGCGCTGATTACAACGGTGATACCATCCGGTGGTCTTCCGCGCGGTATGCTCGGCGGTGCAACACCGGTTGCCAATCTTGGGCTGAATCTCAACGCAGTCAATGACATAGTCAATGCCGGATCAATTATTAGCTCAGGCGATCTGAATCTTGCTGCTGGTGGCGCGATTGTTAATGCGTTGCCGTCTGTAAGCGTAAATGAGATGCAAGGTTCGATGCCGACTATGCAAGCGGCTGGAAATGTCAATTTGTTGTCGGCACGTATAACTAATTCTGGCATGATTTCTTCGCTGGCAGGCAACATCAATATGAATTCTTCCTTGCCGGCAAATATTTTAGTCAACGGTGCTAGTGGAACCTTCCAAGCTTTGGTTGGCGACATCAATGTGCGTGAAGGTGGCTTTAATTTAGCCAACAATATTGCACTCAATGGTGGCAATTACTTTTCCCAAAACTTGAATTTGTATTCCGGAGCCGGTGCTGTTGATGTGAATGTCGATCAACTGACTGGGCAAGTGAATACCTCCGCGCAAATAGCACACATAAGTGCTGCTACTTCGGTGCTTGTGCTCGGCGATCAGTGTATTACCGGCGATCCAACTTACGCCAATACTGGCGACATCAATATTGCCGGCACGCTCACCATTACTGGTGGCAGTCTGGCTCTTGTAGCCGGTGGTGATATTGAAGCCACTAGCAGTACTGCCAAAATTACAAATAGTGGTGCGAATATTTTGTTGATTGCCGGAGCAAATTGTGTAAGCGGCTGTGGTGGCGGCGGAAGTTCTCTTAGTGGTACTGATCCGGCAGGAGCAACTACTGGAACAATAACAGTGAGTTTTGTTGGTGGCATAGGTGGAAATATCGACTTTCAAACCAGTACTCAAGCAACCGTGATTGATTCGTCGTCAGGGGCGGCAGCTGGAGGCAGTGTTACATTAGTTGCCGTAGCAAACGGTGGCACGGGCGGAAATGTGCTTCTGCAAAATGGTGGCACTGGTGGAGCGATCAACACATCAGGAACTGGTGCCAATGGTGGCGCCGTATCGATAATTGCTGGTGCTCAATCGGGAACGTCTTTGACGGTTGGTGACATTACCACAACAGGTGGATCTGTCAGTTTGCAAACCGCCACGCCGGTCGCAATAGGTACTCTGACAATTAACACGTTGGGAGACATTGCTTCAGGTTCAATTGCCGCAGGTACTATGCAGGAAGCTAGCATGTCTGTTGGCGGCAGTATAAACACTGGTCCCGGCACAGCTGGAGCCGGTTCTGTTCTCATGCTTGCCGGCAGCAACATTACATTTTCCAATATCAATACATCATCCACCACAGGCTCGGGCGGAAATATTTTAGCGGGTGCTGGTTTCACTTCGACGAATTCCGGGACATCTATTCTTGTTACTGGAGCAAGCGCCGTTGGTGGGAGCATAATGCAAACTGTAGGTGCCACCACCTTACAAGCTTTCAGTACGGCCGGTAATGGTGGCAACTTGACGTTCTTGGCTAATTCCGGATCGGGAGGCGGCTCTGGCATCATAGCCTTGTTAGGTGGCGTCTCCATTGCGACAGGCGGAAGCGGTGCGGGAATTAATGGCAATGTGATGATGGTGGCAGGTGCTACGTCTGGTGCAACTTCCATAACTACCGGCGCAATAGATACGACAGGAGCGAGCGGTGGGAATGGCAATATTATTTTGGCGGCAGCTTCACCGGACATCATGTGTCCTGGTTGTTCAACGTCGGCTGTGACTATAACAAACAACAACATTGCCAGCGGATATTTTGGTGGTGGCGTCTTGCAATCGCCTGGACTTTCGGCAGGCAGTCTGACAACTTCCAACAGTTTTATCCAACTCTATTCAACTGGTTCAATTTCCACAGGTGCAATTACTGCTTGTGCCGGCTGCCAATTCTCAGGACAAAATACGACGATTGTTGTGCCAACTGGTGTATCACCGGCCAATATGACTATTCAAACTGTCGGCAATGGCTCGATTTTTGTGACCAACGCTACGCTCACTACCAGTACATCGCTGACACTTATTGCTCAGGGGTCGGGAGGTATTTATGCGAGCTGGCCATTGCAGACCGGTACATTGACGATGGCTTCTGGTTCCGGTGACATCATGTCGATATCGAACGACAATCGCGTGCAAGTGACGGCAGGTAATTTGACCATAGCGACTGCAGGCAATGTCTACGTCAAGAACCTTCAGACTGGAACCTTGACAGGACTGTCCTCGGGAAATGTTTTTGATTATAGTAATTTGGTTGGTAACACGATTGTGACTGGAAGTGTGTCCGGTGCTTTTGTTGTGCTTAATGCCGCAGGTACGTTTACGTCTCAATCCGGTTCAAGTATCTCTGCCTCATCTTCATTAAGCTTACGCTCTGCTTCTACAGTTACCATCGCCAGTGGAACACTAACAGGTAATGCCAGTTCGGTAAATGCCAGTGGTGCCAATTTGAATGTCTTTGGTACTTCGATAGCTATAACCGGAGCACTCTCTAGTAATGGTAATGGCACCGGCAATGGTGGCAATATATTTTTGATGGGTAGTACCGGTTCTGTGAGCGTAGGGGCTTTGAATGCCAATGGTGTGAATGGTGGAAACATCATAATTGGTGCTGCTAATGGCATTACTACTTCAGCCATTGATACATCCAGTACAGGCAGTGGTACCGGCGGACAGATTGTGGCTTGGACAGGCAATTCCGGAAATGCAGCTACATTAACGGTGGGACAAATCAATACGTCTGGCACAAGTGGTGGATTGGTTCAACTAGTTAATTCTTCAGCTAATACTAGTTCTACGAACCTGACTGTTGGCGGTACTGTTACAACGGATGCCACCGGCTTAAATGGAGTTGCCGGACCAATTGCTTTGGTGGCATCCGGTGCAATAAGCGCCTCTAGTGCTATTACTGCCAGAGCTAATGCCAATGGTTCGAGTACTACAGCGCTGGGAGGTAGCGTCTTTATTTCAAGTGGCGGTACAGGTGGTACAGCCATCACAACAGGTACGATAAACACCAGTGCGACGAATAACGGCACCGGAGATCGGGCCGGTAATATAATCCTTCTGACGTCTGCTGGTACTTCGGCACCGAATCCCACAAATATTACTCATGGTACATTTACTCAGACAGGTGGTACGGCTGGCACAAATATTTCATATGGTCTGAATGGCGCATCTTCCACTCTACCATCGAGCCTCAACGTTACTCCTACGGCGAACATAAATATACGACCAGGCGGTTATCAATCGGCATCTGGATCTTTTATAAACTTGACTGTCAATACTAATGGGGATACACAATTGGTTGTGCCGATTAACATCGGGGCAACCGGAACATCATTGCAATTGACCTCGGTAAATCCTGTCTCAACGGCAGGCGGTGATAACATCAATTTTGTTTTGGGTGGCAATTTAGTCACCAATGGCGTGTTAGCTACGGCGGGTAATACAAGCCGATTCGGTTTGCTTACGACCGGAAGTGTTACATTGGGCGCGGCGCTCAATGTAAATTCTTTATATGATGCAAACATTGTTGCCCTTGGGGGCATTTCTGGACCGGGATTCAACTTTTCTGTCAATGCCGGTCGAAATGTCTTTATGCCTCAAACCAGCATTAGTGTCAATGCTAGCAGTGGTGCTGGTGGTGCTGTTACCCTAAACGCCGGTTCTTCAATAATTGCAGGCTCTGTCTTTTCGTTTAGCACAGGTACCGCAGGAGGTGCCGTTACGCTAAACGCCGGTTCGTCGGTAATGGTGGACAAGATTTATTCTCACAGCCAAGGATCTGGAGTGGGCGGAGCGATCAATATCAATGCCGGTTCTCACATAGTTGTTTTGGCCTCTTCTGGTGGTGATATTCAAACCAGTGCCGACAATAACAGTGGCGGAAATCTAACCATGAGGGCTGGCGGCTCACTTGCCGTTGGCAATGTGCTGGCAGTTGGCTACAGCGGAGCAGGTGGAAGTGTAACCCTTTCGGCTGGTTCTTCTTTGTCATCGCTTTACTTGCTGACAGACGGTTTGAATGGAAATGGGGGAGCAATCTCTTTGGGCGCTGGCTCGACTATTTCGACAGCTTACCTGGATACGCTTGCCAACACTGGGGCAACCAATGCAGGTTCAGTAACAATGAATGCCGGATCGTCAATTAGAACGGCAGATATTAGCGCTACCAGCACAGCAGGCAATGGTGGCAACGTCATGCTGCTTAGTTTGCAAGGCGGCATATTCGTTAACGGTAGCGTGATGACGAGGACGACAACTGGTTCTCAGGCGGGTTCTGTCTCTTTGGTTGCTCTCAATGAAATCAACGTTAATCGAGCCAATGGCATAACCAACAATGGTATTACAGCCACTGGGGGCAGTGCTGGTTCGGTTGGTGGCAATTTGTTCATTTCGTCTGGTTCGTCGAACAGCAATGCCGTGAAGATTGGACGAGTGGATACAAGCTCTGCAGCAGCAAGTGGTGCTGGTCAAATATTCTTGGGCGCTAATGTCTCAGGTATAAATGGAGCTTCACCAACGGGCAATGCCAACATTCAATTTACGCTCTTTAGTGCCAATGGTGCTAGCACCACGCCGAACCCGTATCTCTTTTACAATGGTAATCCCAGCACTATTACGTCTTCTACTACTGTTTTTGTTCAAGCGGGTAATGTCACCATATTTCCTGGCGTATACACTTCGGACATAGGATCATCTGGTACGCCGGTAAGCATCACGCTTGATCTTGGTGGCGACAGCCGCACCTTGGTCCCACTGGCCTCCACTGGCAATATCTATCTTAGCGGCTTCGTTGCCGACAACGCCGTGGGCGGTGCAGCGGCGTATCAAAACAATGGTTACAACACTAATATTGTGTCGTCCGGTGCAAGTGGTATCACTTTGTCCGGCAACCTTAGCGCCTCTCCGTTTGGAGGGGGAACTGCGGCGCCGATTAGCTTGCTTGCTCTTGGAACGGGCGGTATTAGCCAAACAGGCACAGTGTCCGTTACTGGGTTGTCTACTTCCTTATACGCACCATCACTAAGCCGGAGTGGAACGCTTACGTTTGCAACCGGCAATGTGAGTATGAATATAAATACTATTACTAGTGCTGGTACGATGAGCACAAGCGCAGGAACTTTGAGTCTTACGACCACCAGCTTAACCAATACAGGGACTATCAGCGCCAGTTCTAGTTTGAATATTCAGTCTGGCTGCTGCAACCTCACCATATCCGGTGCTACGAGCACGTTAAGTGGATCCGCCATTTCGCTGGTTAGCAGTGGTGGTACTGTTAATGCTAATCAGACTAATTGGACCGGTACCGTTAGCGGAACGGCAGCCAATGTTTTTACTTTGACCGCGGCTGGCAATGTTACGACTGGCGCGATAACTGGTGCAAATGGTATCAACCTTGTCACGACCGCTGGCAACTTAACACTTAATGGTGCTGTGACCAGCATAGGTGGTGGCGTTACCTTGGCGGCTAACAACAGCTCCGGTACTAACGGCATATTGACTTTAGCCAGTTCAATAAGCACAGTAGCATTAGCTGGCAATAGTGGGAACTTGGCAGTAGTTGGCAGCCAACGAATTGTTTCAGCTGCTGGTATCGGCACAATCAATACGAGTTCTAGCACCGGGAATGGTGGCAGTATCCTCTTGATTGGTGATTCGAATTTTACATATAACAGCAGCACATCTACCATTACCTTTTCCGGTGGCGGGCAAGGAACCAACGCCATTGATTTAACGGTGGGAGGTGGTATCACTTCAGTTACCAGCGTTAGCACATTTACTAATGGTAGTGGTGGAGGAATTACATTTGTTACTCCCTATCAAGGCGGACAATATCGACCAATCTTGCTGGGTGCCGCACCGGTTACAAGTGGCGGCAATGGTACTGGGACAAATGGAGATATGAAGATTTTGGCGTCTAACTCCGGGGCTATGATTAATCCAGGAATTACAGTAGGTAATGTTGATACCACTGGAGCAACTGGTGGCGGGGGTAACATTTACATCGTCGCCGACCGAACCGATATCAGTGGCACCATGACTATAAGAAATGGTGCCATTGTGACTGGCTCGTTCAGCACCTTCAGTATTCCAGGCTTTGGTCAAGCTCTTATGTTTGGGCCGATTACTACCGGTACGTTGACTGCCAGTAACAGTGCGACAACTCCAACGACAGTAATTTTCGTTGCTGATGCTCAGGGGCTAATTACTACCGGTGCTATCACCAATAATGCATCTACATCCGGTAATTCCGGAGGCAGGGTGATTGTCAACTCATTTACTGGCACCTATTTTGTCAATGGCAATATTGTGGCCAATGGCTCGGGAACCGGAAATGGTGGACAAGTAACTCTGGGCAGCTCGTTTGCAAGCGGCGCGTACATTATTGATAGTAGTGCCACCACTGCCGGAGTAAAGGGAACTGTCTCTGCCAATGGTGGCACAAGCGCTGGAGCCGGTGGTGGTACAGTTTCCCTATCATTTTCATCTGGCAGTTTGTCAATACCGGTGACCGCCAATATTGCAGTCAACCCATCGGCAAGTGGTGGAGCTGGGGGCAGCATTACTGTCACTTCCTTTAGCGGTACTCTCACAGTACCTAATGGAACTTGGGCTGTAAATGCGGTTGGACCAGGCAATTACAATGGTGGCACGCTGAGTCTTAGTTCATCAGTATTGACTATTACGGGCGGTAGCAACTTGACGCTTTCCGCCAATGCGACCGGTACGGGAAATGGCGGCACGCTGGGTGTAACCACGCGTGGTGCAACAAGCGATGTCGTGGTTGGTGCGGGGCAACTGTCCTTTTCCGCAACAGGCGGTTCCATATCTTCATCGGCTGGTAATGGTGGCAATATCACTGTTGGTGCTGGACGACATCTGACCTTCGATCCGTCCGCTGTCACCGCTACTCCACTGGGAACTAATGGTAGAGGAACGGCTTATACGCTTAGCGCTGGTTTGGGTGCGGTTGGTAATTTGCAAGTCAACGGTAGTCTCAATGCAGATGGTGTGGGCACAGGAAATGGTGGCAACATCAGCTTTAGCTACAGAGATGATGATACCTCGTTTCCGTCTGCGCAGCCCTTTGTAGTTGGTGCGGCACTAACTAATAGTGGGGTGACTGGAACTATTTCTTCCAATGCGCCGGGCACGGGTACGGGAGGCACCATCACTATTACCAATAATTCAGCGGTGGCCAGTACATCCCTTACTACCACACTGACTGGGACTATCTCTGCTAATTCTGCCAGCGGCACTCTGGGGATAATAAACTTCAATCAGTCCGGCAAAATTGTTTGGGTCACTGGAGCGGGACAATTGATTGGTAGGACCAGTGCCTCGGGATCGCAAATTCTTATCAACCCGCAAGCAGCAGGAGCAACTCTGACAGTAGGAACAATGACTTCTTCGGCTGGCTCAGTCAGCTTGGAGTCAGATGGTAGCGTAACATCTAGCATTGTTATCCCAAGTGGATCTTCCATTAGTGCAGGGGGTACAGGTGGAAACGTTTTCCTGGTTACTCCCAGCCTCACCAACAATGGTTCGATCACGTCGTCCTTTGCTGGTGGCACCATTGATGTTCAGAGCTTTGCTGGCGGCTTAACTTTGGCGGGCAACGGCAGCATGACTCAATCTGGTGGAACTTCTCCAACCATTCAACTGAGAGCAGTTGGTGCAACACAATTAACCGTTAATTCAACTTATACTCTCAATGCCGGAGCAACAGGTACGGTTCGATTTATGGCAGAACAGTCCGGTGGTTCGATTAGTTTTGGCGGCACGACTCAAACTGTTTCTGGAACCAGCGCTGCGCAAATTAGCAGTCAATCAATTACTTTTGCCGCAAACGCGACGGTAACTACCAATAAAACAACCGGCACGGGCATAACTGTAGATACTTTTTCTACAGCTAACCCTCTGCTAATCACATCTACAGATTCGGGAACATCAACGCTTTCCACAAGTGGAGCTGGCATTGTCATTCAGCCAACCGCCGGACAGACCTTAACCTTTGCCAAAACTGCCGGTAGTAATGATGGAACGCTGCGTTTGAATGGTGGGCCGGTAACGATTACGACATCCGCGTTGACAACAATAAATGCAGATGCGGTTGTCTTCTCCAACAACAGCATCACCATGAATGTCAACGGTAGTACCCTGGCTCACAATGGTGACATAAGCATTAGCGGATCTGGTCAAGTAACAATTCAAAGTACATCTGGTCTGACTGTAAATGGCAACGGCAATTTTACATGCTGCACTTCCGGAGGAGTGACGTTTACTGCTACTGGTGCCAATACTCTCAACTACAATGGAACTTACACGGGCAATGGAACGTTCAATGTGAATTGGAATGCCACCAATGCTAGTGGTGCCATCGTGTTTGGACCAGGCTCCAGTTACAACAATAGTGGCAGTGCGACATTCAACGTGTCTTCGCCATCGGTAACATTTGGCAGTGGAGCAGCACTAACCACAACTGGCAACATGAACTTAACTTCTGGGGGTGCCAATCCACTTGTCGTTACTTTGCCAGACAGCGGTACAGCAACAATTACTTCTGGAACGCTTGATATGATACAAGCCAGCGGGCAATCTATTACTTTTGCAAAAACTGGTGGCGTGGGAAACGCCATACTGAATCACGTTTCCAATAGTAGTGGCTTAACGGCACAGACAACAAATGCTCCGTTGAACATTGATGCTAATGTTCAATTGGTGGGTAACCGTCAAATGGTGCTTAGAGCTAACAATGACACCATTACCAATGATGGACTTGTGAACAGCACTGCTAGTTTTGTCACTTTGCAGGGATTGAGCAATGATTTGACATTAGCCGGCAGCGGAACATATCAGGCAGCCAACGCTGGAATTACTATACAGATAACCGGAGCGCATGTACTGACATTTGCTGGTAATAACACGTTTGATACCACTGGTTCTCTGTCTATTGTTGTCAATGTTGCTGGAGCGTCTATCGCTACTAATGCATCGACTACACAAACCATAAACAATGCGTCCGGCATTTTCATCACCACTGAAGCTATGTCTTTTGGTGCCGGATCGACCATTCTCAACAATTCTTCCAGCGCCTTTAACATTCAGTCGGCTGCAGCACTGACACTAACTGCACCTGGTGGTGGCATTGCGACTATCTCTTCTGCAGCGAGCAATATCGTCCTCAGTCCCACATCCGGTTCTGCATTGATCTTTGACACTTCAGGAGGGGCGGCAGAGTTAAGCCTTAACGGACTCTTGGTTTCATCTGCCACTACAAATGCTGCTACCAGTGTTAATACCGATGTAACCGTCAGTTCTACAGGCAACATTTCGATGACAGTGAATGGCGTAGCTTTAGTCAACGACGGAACAATTAAGTCAAACAAAAACGACGGCTCGATTGTCTTGCAGGGAACTAGCGGTTTTGGAGTGTCCGGAAGTGGCAGTGTTGTTTTTGCTGGAGCAACTGGCGGTAATGTGTTTACATTGCAGTTGACGGGAGCTGGTGCTTTTACATTTGCCTTGAGCCAAACATTTGATATGGGGCAAGGCGGCACAGTTAACCTGAATGCTCAAAATGTAAGCGGTTCAATTTCTTTGGGAGCAAATGCGCAACTTACTGTAAATGCGGTTGGTGCAACTTCTATGGTAATTAGTACACCATCATTGAGTCTTGCCGATGGCTCGTCAATGGCGGCAGATGGCGCCATTAGCGTAAACTCCGGAGGAGCGGGCAATGCGCTTACCATTACGCTTGATGATGGAGCGACAGCAACTTTTGACAGCAATGGCGGGGCTATATCAATTGCACCTTCGGGTTCGCAAGCCTTAGTCTTTGGAAAGACGGCCGGAGTACAACAGTCGGTGTTGAATTTCGAGGATGGACCGGTGCTCATTTCAACAGCTGGCGGCACAAATGGCAATATTACAATTGAATCTGATGTCACTCTGTGTTGCACAAACAACACTTTGACATTGGAGGCAAACACGGGCACGATTACAAATAATGGAACTATATGTGGTACAAGTGTTTCGCTTTCAGGTGGAAGCATAACAAGTGGTGTTGTCACAACCCAGGCGGGAGGTACGGCATCCTTGACCACGGTCAGTGGTGGCACAGGCGACATTGTTATTAGCGGGAATGTGGGCGGTGGCGCAACAGTAACCGTAGATGCAGATGGAACGGGAACCATTACACGTTCTGGAAATTTCACGCTAACTGGCACTACCGTAAGCCTAGTATCTGATAGCGGAGATTTAGGTGAATCCGGAACGTCTATTCAAACGGCAGCAGGGACGTTGATTTTTAGTACTAGCGGAAGTGTATATTTGACAAACTCAGGCAGCTTGAGCCTTGGTGCATTTTCGACAACTGGTACTCTGCAACTGGCAACATCATCCGGTGGCTCGATAACAATTGGTGGGAACTTATCGGCCGGATCAATGACCTTGGATGCTGATGGTGCTGGAACGATTACGCGCTCTGGCAACTTTACGTTGACAGCGACGACATTGA
>JAGVKG010000017.1 GCA_020050685.1 Candidatus Obscuribacterales bacterium
AATATGAGGCTGCATTGCACGATTGATTTTGTCAATTGCATCTTGCATGGCAAAGTCTTTAGTATCCATTCTTACGTAAAACCTGTCGATTTCCCCTTCTCTGGGAATCCAAGCCACGTCTGATGTTTCTGCCTGAAATACGATGATTTCAGGAACTTTTGGAAAGTCTGTGTCTATGATGCCATCGATTACGGCCCATACAATTTGTGGTCGCGTGATCGCAAAAGGTATTTCAAAATGATTCCGAACAAAGGACTGTGAACCATCCGCACCAATAATGTATCTTGACTGAATGCGCCCTCCATTTGAAAGGGTCGTGAGACATCCCGTCTCATTGATCTCAATGTTTGCAATGGATGTTGAACGTTTTACCGCTGCAGCAGTCTCTCTCAGTTGCTTATCTAACAGTTTTTCTAAATGGGACTGTCCAAGCATGAGGAAGTGTTTGTGCAAACAACCCTCCAGTGCCTCCCACCATTTCGATTGTCGGGAAATAAACTTTCCGTCTGCCCAAACAGAACTGGTGTTGCAGGTCTTTCCTAATGGGTAGAGTTCATCAAATAAATCAACTAACTCAAGAAGCTGTAAAGTGCGTGCGTTAAGCGCATCAGCTCTGCCTACCTCTAAAGGACCATCAGACTTATCGAGTATAACAACATTGATACCACAAAGGTGTCCCAGGTAGGCACACATGAGCCCTACCGGGCCGGCGCCAACAATCACAATGTCTGCAACTTGTGTGCTCATTGGTATGACTCCAAACCAGGATTATCAAAAGGAGGATTACTCAAAACATGAACTCGTTGAATATGACGAGGGGACTTAGAGACAAATCCTTCTCTACCATGTAATAACGAAAAATTATCTGCAATGACTACATCGCCAGTTTGCCACTCGTGGGCATAGAAACAATCCGGTGAATAAAGAGCTTTTCCTAAACTTCGATGGAAAGCATCTAACTCTTCATGGTTAATGCCGGTAAATTCAAGAATTGGTGGATTTACAAAATGACCTTTATCTTCAGAGGGATATTCATTGTAGCGAATTACTGAAAAATCCCGTTGGGGATGCTTAGTGATAACCGGCGATAGCATCTTACTGTTATAAAATTCCATTTTTCTTTGATAAGAACCAATCACTTTATTCCAAATTGCTTTTACTTCAGAAGAGGCGAACTTCAAAACTAAAATTGTGTTTGAAAAAGTTGTTGCTCCCCCTTGTCCAGGCAAAGGCGCTTTCACACAGTGAAAAATCTGATATTCAGGCACTTGTGGTCGATACATACCATCCCAATGTAGTGGCACGTGACTATGATCAAAAATGTGATCTTCCGGATTTTCTTGCTCAATTAACTCAAGTACCTTTCCAAATGGCCAAAGACTAACTTCTCCCCAGAACTCGCAATAGTTAGAAAAGTCCTCGGCATTTTGAAACGTATCAAACCCTCTTAATAAAACAAGTTGATGTTTCCTAAATAAATCACGCAAGTTCTCTATATCCAGATCTTGCACCTTCGCCTTTTCGTTCTCAGGCTCTACGAGCACACCAAATGGTTTCAGATGAGTAACTCTATGATTCATTTTGCACCTCTCCCCTTAATTGATAGTGACTGGGCCGTCCATCAGAAGAATAAATTAGTTTTGCGCCTAAAGCTTCAGCTTGTGAGCGTTTCAACAAGGAAAAACCCTTCTTGCCTTCAACAGCGACGCCATGCCAGGGAGTCATCCAGCTCTCATCTCCTATCAAACGAATTCCTAATTTCTTTGATCCACAAGTTTGTGGATGAATAGACAGTCGAACTGCCTCAGGAAAATGCTCGAAAAGTAATTTACTCCAGGCATTACTTCTTCTTATGACCTCATATGCTTTAGCGCGAGCCTCTTTTTGGACGGCGGAACGACTTTTCGTTTGTCCCGCATGAATGGCATCTTCAAATAAAAAACGAGTAATTCCACTGTACATACGATTTGCCTCTTGTTCATCAATGCTTGCTGATGGATTTGCACCGTTGCGAATCCTGAGCTTGAGAAAGTCCAGGGTTTGCCCAAAGCATTTCATGAGTTCGTCACGCATTTGAACAAAGTTAAGTCCTTTATAAAAGTGATCAAGATTGAAAATTATTATGTCCGAAAGAGCCATTTCCTTCATAAGTCTATTTAGCTCAACTTGGTAGTCGGTCACATTATTTTCGTTCATTCCAACCACATCACTAAAAACCCTTCCATCTGAACACAGAAAAATTCTAATACCCGGTGCATAAATGTTTCTTATTCGCTGACAAAGTGTGCCCAAGAAATTAAGAGCAAGTCTTTCAGCAAAATCTGGCAGAGGCCCCAGAACTTTTTCAGGGTTTGGGGATTTTCCTGGGAAGGCCGGCAATATAAAGGTTACAGGCTCATTCTTTTTGACAGCGGAGATAATTCTTTGCAATGGTAGTGAAGCGCACTTTTCACACCCCAAACCACATACGCTAACACCCTCCGGGACACGGCGAAAAGTCATTACCTCAGCTAATATTCTTTTGGCAATTCCCATAGAAATTTCGCTATCTAATTGCTCTTGCCTTGCGCTGATTCGATTTACAGCACTTGATGATTTAATTACCGGTGCAATTGCCACCGGCGAAACCAGACTACTCAAACTCACATTCATAACAATTTCTCGCTTTCTTCAAAAAATGTTTTTGTAAAAAATTTATTTCGGTGTAGAATTGCATACAAAAAGAAGCCGAACCCTGTGGTGGGAGTTCGGCTTCTGACATTTGCTAGTACGGCTATGTCACCCGAGGCTCCCCTCTGGCTTGATATGCATAGCCGTAATAGCAATTCCGCACGATTTTACCGGTCCTTATTAGTAGACATAGAACTGAAAAGACAAATAAGTAAGATCAAAAAACAAAAAGACCGCAGATATGACTGCGGTCCACCATAGAATCAATACGCGAAAGCGTGCTCAGCCCTGGTGAACCTCCAAAAAACAATAATAGTAATAGCTGCGATTCAAGATTTCTTCTCCAAACTTGATACCAGGGTAATCGCATAAATCTTGCGCGTCAACACCTTGAGAACTTTGGTTAACACGCAATTAATTGCAGCAACCATTTTTGGTTTCTACAGTCTCATGAATCACCATTGGATAGCCAGTATTTGGATCTTCAATTGGTTTGAGGTTGGTAGCAGTAGCCCAAACAATAAATTGATTGGCGCCATCAGTGAGAATCACAATGGTGTTCGGATCGCAAATCCAAGCTCCGGACCAAGCTTTATCCAATCTGCTTTGTCCATTGATAATCGGAATGCCTCGTATTGTCGGATCGCAAGCATAGGCAAACTGATAGTACGTGCGAAACACACTCTTACTTTGCGGAATGATTCTGCTATCAGGCTGCGACATGCCGACAGTTTTGTAGGCGTTCAACAAAAGATCATCAATCTCAGGAATTTGTTTGGGGAATTGGCTATGAGTTAGACGATAGTAGCGAAGAAAGGCGGCAGTCTGTTGCACTTGCCGGATCAAATCTTGCTGCCCAAGTCCCATTCCACCATTAAGCTGTGCTTGAGTGGCCGGCGGCATCAATCCAAATGTGATCACAGTCACCGCTGCCAACACAATCGCATTCTTAAAAATTGACAGCATCAGAAGCACCTTAACCAACGTTTCCCACATTATAACCTGCGCTTTAATCAACTCCTCGCAAGAGAACTCGTCCGGACGGAAGTCGCCTTGTAATTTGGTGATCATCAAAGTACCCAAGCAATGGCATGACATACTTTCTTGACGTATTGAGCGCTGCTCGTAAATCGCCTGGAGCAATGTCTTTCTTAGCTTGCCACAACTTTGCAATTTCTCGATGCACCAAGTTCAAGCTTTCCTTTGATGCGGCGAACTCATGACCAAGAACAAAGGCTTTCTGATTCTCGGACAAAAAGGTAAGAACGCTACGCGTTTGCGAAACTGTACACTGACACTGCTTCGCTAACTCATCTATTTCTAAGCACAAATGAATGTTCAATTGATTGAGTATTTTTTCTGCCAGAGTTGACTTCTCTGATCTTATTTCTTCAGAAATCTTCTTGTGCGGCAAACGCAACTTATCGCTTTCCTTCAGGACTTTGCCTTTTGCCGTCAGTTCATCGACGAAGGTTTGAAATGCCTTACGATCCAAACCAGTTGAGGACCGCAAACTTTCTAATGAAAGTCCCGCCTCCGAATCAGCCTTTTGCAAACGCCCTTCCAGCCCTTGCCACAAACCGGCAACAGCTTTTCGGCTGGCTAGGTATTCATCAATCTGCATTATGGATTCACAAGCAATCAACTCGTCAACGGTCTTCTCGAGAAATCTTGGGGCGAGAAATTTTTCCAAGCTCTCAGAGCGAATAACCGATTGTGGACTTGAAGAAAGATACCATTCGATTGCCTCGCTCCACTTTCCAGCCAACAAGAAAGTGGCAAGTTCAGACATCTTTACCCGAGTCAGCCAGCGTGGACGATCAGACATGAGGAGATGACCGCCATCGATGGTATCGTCAGCAAATCTAACTAACATTCGATCGGATGGCCATGCCACCAAAGGCACAGATAGAACAATTTGAGCGATGGAACGACTGTCGCTTTGATCGTCAGAAAGCCTTTCGACCCACGACAGTCGTCCCGGACATTCTGCTGTACCATGATAAACACGTACTGCCTCGCCAACATGATCGGCTGCCTTATATCCAGGCGACTCTGGCGACTTGCCGCTCAGTTCGACAACAATTTTTTCTGTTGGACTAATTTCCTTGCCAACCAGAACATCGCCCCGCGTCAATTTCTCCTTATTGGCACCATCTGCCCGTATCGCCAAATTTACAGCCAGTCGTTGACCGGAGAACGCAGATTGAACTTCCTGTCCAAATGTTTCCAATCGTCTAACCCGAGCCCGCGCTCCTGCCGGTTCAATTTCGACTTGATCGCCAACTTGAATTTGTCCGGCAACCAGCGTTCCTGTAACCACGGTGCCAAATCCAGGTTTGGCAAACACACGATCAATTGGTAAAAACGCAGCCTCGGCATTTGCCGATTGATCAACCTTCTTCTTTTGAAATTCAACAAGAGTTCGACCAAGAACCGATTTCAATTCATCCAATCCGTGCATCGTTTTACTCGACACAGAAAGGCAATCAATCAATTCAAAATTATGTGCATCAACCAAGTTCTCGACCTGACTTTTGACAATCTGGATTTGTTGATCATCAGCCAAATCCGCCTTAGTCAAACAAACGACAACGCAGCTAACACCAATCAGACTCAGAATATTTGCATGCTGTCTGGTCTGAGGCATCACGCCTTCATCTGCTGCCACCACCAGTAGTGCCATGTCAATTCCACCCACACCGGCGATCATGTTTTTGAGAAACTTGCCATGACCTGGAACATCGATAAAGCCGCAGATTACATCGTCACCAATTTTGAGATGGGCAAAACCAAGGTCCGTGGTCATGCCACGTTCCTTCTCTTCCTTTAACCTATCGGGATCGTGCCCGGTCAGCGCCTTAAGCAAAGAGGTCTTACCATGATCGACATGTCCTGCCGTCGCCACGGTAAAGTGCCTTATACTGCTTTGCAACGCCTGCTGAAGGATAATCTTCACCCCACTTGATATCGCGGAAATTTCCGACCTGCTGGAATTATCGCGCCGAATCGCGTTTACATACTTAGGTGAGACTAATTATTCCATCTTATAGCCCGAGTAAAATTTGCTAAGTGTCACAACCATGGGTTGAGCGCCGCAAAGATCCTACTAAGAGGTACAGACCGTGATTCATGAAATGTTAGATCCCATTTTGAATGCCATCAAAGATGGCGTCGCCTCTTGGGGATATGTGGGCGTGATGGTTATGATGGCGATTGAATCGGCAAACATTCCGCTGCCATCGGAAGCAATTATGCCGACTGCAGGAATTCTCGTGCAGCAAGGCAAAATGAATATTCACCTTGCTGCATTGGCAGGTGCAATTGGTTGCGTGCTTGGCTCAATTCCTTCGTACTTCCTCGGTCTTTATGGTGGCAGACCATTTTTAGAAAAATACGGTCGCTATCTTTTGTTGCGCCCGAAAGATTTGGAATATGCCGATAGTTGGGTCGACCGCTTTGGTGATATCACATTCTTCATCTGCCGGATGTTGCCTGTCGTTCGCACCTTCATTTCATTTCCTGCCGGCGTACTGAAAGCGCACTTCGGCATGTTCTTAGCCTTCACTTTTATCGGTTCACTTATTTGGTGCTATTTCCTCACCTGGGTCGGAATCAAATTCGGCGAGAACATGGAAATGTTCACCGGACTTTGGCACAAATTTGACTTGGCGATTGTTCTTTTCGTTGTCGCAGGATTCGGCTACTACTTATATCGCCACCTCAAACACGACTAATTCCAGTCGCGCTGTTTACGGACCGTATTTCACCAACATTACTGGTAGCCATAGACCGGGCTCGGCTGCGGTCTCTGGAAGATTGCAATAGTCGGCCATTTGCTCTGCATCCTTCAAGTTTCGAATCAAACCAAACTCACCCAAATCAATGGAAAGTTTTTCCTTCGCATCTCTTTGCAAATAATTACAGAGCCAACTGCAACTGAATCCGCACGATTGATCAAAACAGGCAATCTCAAATCCTAATATCTCTCCACCAGCGGCACACGGCTTTCCTTGCTGCAAGAGCTCGCATTCCGGCGAGTATAAATTCTCATTACCTGCGGCAGCTTTCGCATGCTCATCCAGAATGATCTTTGCGTGCTTGTCCAAAACACCAAGACCAATTATGTCCTTGCTTAGCTGACATTCTGATTGCTGAAAGAATTTGCTTAGTAAATTACGAGCAGTATCCAGTGAAGAAAAATATGATGGCCAAACAATCTCATTTGCGCGTACTTGTTCGAGACAATACTTTCGCAGCTCCGGAAAGTCGGCAGAAGACAACTGCCACTTTTGAAGAATTGCTGCAACTGCATCATTTTCTTCTTGGTTGAAACACCAAGTGTCGGGAAGGTGGGGAGCAATGTCGTGGGCAATGGAAATTACCGGCTTTCCGGCAAGCTCAGGGAAGTGCTCGATCGGCAAGCGGGTCTGGCAACCAATTAGGTAACCACAACTGACAAAGTGATTAAGCCCCGCATCCATGGTCCAAATCATAGCAAACGACCAAACCTCAAGCCCAAAGTTGCTAGTCATCTTGATTTACTCAATGCCTTCTTGCCTAAAGAACAAATCTTCCAGTCATACAACCAAGCAATTTCCCTTGGTTATCTCTGGCACGAGTTCGGCGATCTAAATCTTATTTTGTGACTACGGCTTCTTGAACTGCCGGCGTCGGGTGTCTTGTCTAATCTCCAACAATTCGCGCAATTGCTGCTGGCGATCTGGACCATCCCATTTCTTCAGCCATTCGGATATTGCTTGTTGGATCATGCCACTCTTATCGGGCGAGTGCGTGCCATACATTCTCTTCAGTTCAAGCCAAATTGATTGCAAGGCAGCCAATTGTTCGGTCGGTAAATTGACGGTATAAGCGGCAAACTTGCCGGTTGAATAGGCAATCGGTGAAGTCTCACCCTCTACGGCAAATGACTGCTCACCGGTTTCGTCCTCGAGAAGCTCATCTTTTTCTGGTTCTGTGTTTGTTTCTTCAACAGACATGCCGACATCACCCGCGTTTTTTGACTTTCGCACTGCATTATTCTAGCTTCTGATAACAAAATTAGCAGCAATTTTTTTTAAGCGCTCCGTTACGCTGGTAACGGCTTTCGCATGGTGGGATTCCCACGCCAGATCTTGCTTTTTTCCTCAAAACATTGACAATTAGACTTACCTGGGCGTTGTCAACAAACCCAGCGAGCCGGAGCCCCATAGCAATTTATGCTGTACGAAATAGCCAGAGAAACAATTAGACGCATCGTTCACGACAAGATCCTATTGGCTCTTGTCATTTTTGGCATTATGGCCTTCTTCTACAACGGCATGAATTCTAATTCAAACCACGAGCCTTCAGTCGGCAAGGACGACGGCAGTAACCAAGTAGCACAAGACAATCGAGCCTCTGAAATGGGCAGCCAAGCAGCAGTGGGCGTAGACCCCAAATTGGCAACCGATTTTGTCCACTGGTGGTTGACAAGCGCCATGGATTATTCCCAGCAGACAGGCAAAAAGAATCACGAACAAGCATTTGGATGGATGAGCCCCCAAGCGGTAACCGCCTTCCAGCAAGCTTATTGGTCACAGCCTGTAGCCGACGGCATTGTCGCCGGCACATTGGTTGCCGCATTTCAGCCCACCTCCGTTATCGCGGAAGCTGTCAATCCGGATGGCTCTGTGGTGGTTGGCGTCACCGGCACTCTGGTTTACCAAGCCGGCGGTCAGCCAGCTAGCCAAAAAATAGTTGCAGACCTTTTAATCCGGCGCGAAAGAGCCGGCCTAAGGGTCGCTGGGCTTTACAATCGCACCGCCCAGACTTCAAGCGGCTCGGTACTTTAGCAAACTTTGTGGTAATATTTTTTGCTGTCTTTGCGGCCAATATTCAAGGGGCTGCGCCAGACACCAATAACGTGCCGAGATAGCTCAGTTGGTAGAGCAGAGGACTGAAAATCCTTGTGTCGTGGGTTCAATTCCCTCTCTCGGCAATTTTTTTTGCGCTAATTCTTAGTCAGCCAATCGTCCTCATAGAAAAAGACTGGCTCTTCAGTCGTGTCTTTTTGGCTTGGACTATTCTCGCTTGGATCCTCTTGTTGGTCGTTTTGTTGTGCGCTTTCTTGATTGTAATTCGCTTCAACCGTTATGCCGCAAAGCGAGCAAAATGCTGCCTTCGTTGGAATCGGCACGAGGCAAAACGAGCATGTCTTGAACTCAAGACTTGTGCTTGCTGGTTGTTTTGTTCCGCACCAGATACAAAATTTGTCGGACAAACGAATGCGTGTTTGACACGAGGCACATTGCCGCTGTGTGATTGGCTTTTCTGGCACGGCTTGCAGCGATGTTTCTAAAACCACATTGCTCACAATTGCTGACTCAGGCGAATTGGACTGCTGTGACTGAGAACCAGCAACAATAGCGACAATATTTGGATCGGTAGCAATTTGTGATGTGATACCAAGATCTGAGCTAAGCACCAGCTTAGATCTAAAGCCCTCATCTTCCACAACGACAAGTTCCGGGACGCGTACCGGATCACTTTGGACAATTTGCACAGTCACTTGTTCGGCAATTTGATCATCAGACTGATCGTTAGACTGATCACTAGGCTCACTGTTGCAGTCAGTGGTCGTCTCGCTTAGGGTTGCGATCGCTTCAACATGGCTGTAATCGAGCTTTATTGTTTCAAAATTGGCTTCCGGGGCAAATTGCTCGGCAGGACTCGCAACGACACTGTTCTCGATGCGGGCAATTCCGCATTTGCGACAATACTTCGCCGTGGCACGACTCTCAGCCTGGCATTCCGGGCAAACGTAGGCTGCCGCTTGTGCATTTAAGTTGACAATGGTTGTTTCGCTTTGCATAAATCCCTTACCAATAATATGTAACTATGCCAATAGTTTACCAACCGCTGACAATTTCACAAGCCGCTTTCTGGCTTCGCTCAATGTTTCTTCTTTTCGGCTAAAGCAAAAACGAACATATTTAGCGCCTCTTGCAGCATCAGCAAAGAAGCTGGAGCCAGGAACGACAGCTACGCGAATGTCCTTTGCTAGATACTGGCTAAATTCTATATCCGTCTTATAACCAAAATTAGAAATATCGCACATAACATAATAAGCACCATCCGGTGCATAGTATTTGACACCGGCTTCTTCCAGAATTTCCAGCATCATTCGGCGTCTAAGAGAATATTCGTCAATCAAATCATCATAGTATTTCTGTGGCATCTTCAATGCCGTCACTCCGGCACGTTGAAGTGGTGCCGGTGCGCCAACCGTGAGAAAATCATGGACCTTGCGAATTGCTTGAGTCATATCTGCCGAAGCAATTGCCCAGCCGACTCGCCAACCTGTGACGCTATAAGTTTTGGACAAGCCATTGATCGTTACCGTACGATCTTCCATACCAGGAAGTGAACCGATTGCAATGTGCTTCTTGCCGCTGTATAGGATGTGTTCGTAAATCTCATCCGTGAATGCCACCACATTCCACTTTTGGCAAAGGGAAGCGATGTACTCAAGTTCTTCTCTCGTAAAAACTTTGCCGGTTGGATTGTGCGGCGTATTGATGATGATCGCTCTGGTGCGCGAATTAAATGCAGCCGCAAGTTCCTTCTGATCAAAACTCCAATCTGGTGCATGCAAAGTCACATAGCGCGGTGTAGCACCACTGAGAATTGTATCCGGTCCATAATTCTCATAGAACGGCTCGAATACGATAACTTCGTCTTGCGGATCGACAATTGCCATCATGGTGGCAATCATTGCTTCCGTAGTTCCGCAGGTGACCGTTATATCCGTTTCCGGATTGATTTTCATTCCTAAGTATTGAGAACTTTTTTCCGCAATTGCTTCGCGAAATAACTTATCACCCCAGGTGATGGCATATTGATTGATGTCAGCAAAAATTGCGTCCTTCGCTGCTTCCTTCAGTTCCATAGCACAAGAAAAATCCGGCAGCCCCTGCGCCAAATTAATTGCATTATGCTGTGCTGCAACGCGCGACATCTCGCGAATCACGGATTCCTTGAACTGACCAGCTTTAGCAGAAGTGCGTTTACCTTTTTGGTTGGACATGAAGATATCCCTTATTGCAAAGAAGATCACTCGAAACTATACACCATGAGTCATAATATAGCCGAGTATTCTTTTTACCTTTTAGGTCAAGCACGTCTCATGCCCCAAGCTCTTCACGACGAACGCCACTTTACTGCCTCAGCAGTCGTCCGCGACATTGTCATTGGCATGGCCGACGGCTTGACCGTACCTTTTGCACTGGCAGCTGGATTATCTGGCGCAGTCGCTTCAACAGAAATTATTGTCACAGCAGGCCTTGCAGAAATTGCTGCCGGATCAATTGCCATGGGGTTGGGCGGCTATCTTGCCGCTAAAGGCGACGCCGAACATTACGATTCAGAACGCAAAAGAGAAGTAGACGAAGTAAAGCGAATCCCCGAACAAGAACGCGCCGAGGTCCATGCAGTCTTTCGCGAATACGGATTGTCGGATGACGAAATCGATCCGATTCTCAATGCCTTTGCCAAACGCCCGACCGACTGGGTGAATTTTATGATGCGCTTCGAGCTTGGCATTGAAAAGCCAGATCCAAAACGTGCGCGCAACAGCGCCATCACCATCGCACTTTCTTATGTCTTCGGTGGCTTAATTCCTTTAGCACCCTACATGCTAATTCCGAATGCGCAATCTGCATTATATTCCTCAGTCGGATTCACACTCGCAGCCCTTGGTATATTCGGTTATACCAAAGGCCTCTTCACCGGCACCAAGCCACTAAAATCCGGAATCCAAACCATGCTAATCGGCGGCATCGCCGCATCCGCAGCCTTCGCTATTGCCAAACTGATTTCGTAGCAATTCGATTGAGACGACATCTGTCAAATCGCGCAAGAGAAAGAACGCTCTTGTCTAATTCAATGAACAAATAAATTTGATACCAATGAGATTCACCAACCAAGCTCGCTATGACTGCCTAGTCTAATCAGTTCCAGAGTCTGGCCGTCGGGTTTGCGGTAGATCAATACGGGATCTGGCTTGAGATGGCAATCACGAAAGTCGCTCCATTCACCTTTAAGCTGATGATCTTTGTATCTTGCATCTAATGGCTCGTCTAGCATGAGCAGACTAAGAAGCTTACGAAGTGCTTCGTCTAAATTCTTCCCATGCTTACCGGAGCGTTCACGCTTGTAATCACGTTTGAACTGACTGGTTCTCTTAATCGTCCGCATCTAAATCCGCCATGAGATCATCGAGATTCTTGGCACTGGTAAGTTCGCGGCGTCTAGCGGCTTTCATGGCGGCGATGGTTTTTGCATTCGGTACAAGTGGCTCGAATGGCATTGCCTTTTCCTTAGCAATGCGAGTCATAAGCATTCGATAAGCATCAGACGGCGTTAGTCCCATAGCAGCCAGAACTGCCGCTGCCTGTTCCTTAATTTTTTTGTCTATACGAGCTCGAACAACATCATTTGCAGGCATTTTGGTTACTCCACTTTATGAGCTACATTGTAGCTCAAATAGCTTCACGCGTCAAAGAGGACACAAGGCGCTGGCAAAACGGTATCATCGCCCGAAGGTCAAACCGTGCATCGGTTTAATATTTGGTATACTTGTAAGAAAGTAAGAAAAGTAGGAACATAATATGACAGAAGCAAGATTACGCAGTCTGACCATGACCACTAAAGGGCAGGTGACCATTTCCAGCAGGGCTCGCAAAGAACTCGGTCTGGATAAGGGCGACACTCTGATCGAAATGGTCATCGGTAACTGCATTGTTCTGTTACCAGAGAACCAAGTCTTAGCCGAGACTGCACGAAAAGCTCAGGAAGCAATCAAGCAAGCCGGCGTTACAGCAAAGGAGATCATTCGAGAGGCTGATCGGCTTAGAGCAACACGCCTGACAAAAAGATATCCCAATCTAAAATGACGCCCATCCTGTTTGCTGACTCGAATGTCCTCATTGAAGCTTTATTGATTCCACAGTCGGCGGCTTATGCAATCGCGGAATTAGTTGCTCAAGGCGTGTTTGATCTCGCAATATCAAACAGAGATTCGCCATCACAGGATTGACAAGATAGTAACACATGTGTTACTATCAACAAGTGAGAGTCGAAGAATACATCCTAGAGAATGGTTCAAACCCTTACAAGGCTTGGTTTGATTCGCTCGATGCACAAGCCGCGGCAAAGGTGGCTACGGCGAAGCTTCGCCTGGAAATGGGCAACACATCATCAATCAAATGGTTCGAAGGTATTGGAGAATATAGAATTGATTGGGGACCCGGTTACCGTATTTATTTAGCAAGAGATGGCAATGAGCTAATTATCTTATTTGGTGGTGGAACGAAGATGAGGCAGGATGCCGATATAAAAGAAGCAAAACGACTTCATCAAGAGTACAAGACACGAAAAGCCAAACTAAAAACGGAACAGACCAAGCAGAATAAGAGGAAATGAACATGGCACTTACTCGCGATTTTAAAGAAACGATTATTGAACGCGTTAATCGCGATCCAGATTTTGCTAAAGCATTACTGGATGAAGCTAGCACTCTGTTTCTTAACGGCGAGCCGGAAACAGCTCGCCTGATTCTTCGCGATCTAGTAAATGCCACAATTGGATTTGAGGCTCTCGCTCAAGAAATACCAGCACCTTCGAAAAGCTTGCATCGAATGCTTTCCGAGCGAGGCAATCCCAGCATGAACAATATTGCCGCCATCTTCAGCGCCGTAAGCAAAAATCTATCCGTAAAGATTGAGACGTCATCTGTCAAATCGCACAAGAGAAAGAAAGCCTTTATATAATTGATTTTGCTGTTAGCAGCGGCGAGCTATATAACTCGCGGCAATCGCGGTGATTTGCCACGTTCAATCTGAGCAATGCAATCGGACAGCGTTTCAGATTTTCCTTCCCAGAAGCGCTTACATTCATTGAGATATCTGATTACTGCTTCTCGTTGACCAGCGCGGAGCATTTCCTGCGCGAAGCGCATGTTTGGACCGAACGAATTGAGCTGCGGGGACCCATAAGTTTGGCCGGCTCTATCTAAATGAGAGATTGCTTTCTTCAGTTGGCCGCTGCGAAGAGCCAATCGTCCAAGGATGCAATTTCCATTATGTATCGCATTCCCGTCATACCAGTCCTTCCGAATCTTCCCTGAAAGCGAAAGACTTTTCTTTGCTGCATTTTCTGCAACTGACCACTCGCCAGCCTCATAGGCAATTTCGGCCAGGTGGTCATATAGGTAACGCCGTCTATACAACTCTTTAGTCTTTCGCACTGCATCTTGCATTGCAGCGAGTGCCTTCCTCATCCGCGGGCTATTCTTTCGGACAGCACGCTGCAAAAGCAATGCCAGCTTTCTATACCAAAATGGATTATTTGGCTCCAAAGCAATGGCTCTCTCATACAATTTTTCCGCAAGGCGCCAATCAGGACGAAGGAAGCTTGCAGCATTGGTAACAATACTTACGTTGTCGGGGTACTTAGCCAGTTGCATTAGCCATAGTTTCTTGCACTTATCGTAGCCCTGGGGATTGCATTCCTTATGTACCTCTGCCCATGGGGTACCAAGCGTTTCATGATCGGGAATTTTCTCAATCATCCACAAGACGCACTGAAGTTGCTTTCTAGAATCAGATTTTACTTCGTGACAAGTCTTGAAATAATAGCCCATAAGTTTGAGGCGGCAATTTATATTCGAAGGATCCCTTTTGAGCCGCTCTTCGAGTACAGCAACCGCTGACGGTTTCAACTTGTATCCGGTCATCACTAGATTAGTTGGATCATTTGGATCACTTGGATCGAAATAAGACTTATCTTTTTTAACCATGATCGCTATACACCCGAATCAACGGAAACGACTTACTTTGTATCTTACTGATCAGGATGACATTTGGTTATTTCCCAACGACAGCTTGAGGGAAATAATATTTGAGGATTTCGCGGTAGGACTTGCCGAGGTTGGCTTGGCCGGCGGCGCCCCATTGGCAGAGGCCTATTCCGTGGCCGGCGCCGATTGATTTGAGTTTGATGCCACCATCATCGGCGGCTTCGATTTCGTAACGAGTGCCGGGGATTTTATCCCACCCAAATTTTTGACCGATGGCTAACCAGAATTGATAGCCGGAAATTGATCGTCCGTTTGGCAATGAAACTGAAAGCGGGCGGTTCATATTGTCTTTGCTAATGATCACGGGAATATTGTTTGAGCCTTCGCGCGCCCAATCCATTTTTTGCAATGCCGATTGGGGAATCTGGCTCGTCGTGAGATTGAAAAACGGAGACGCTTTGCAATAATCACATTTCACGCCAAGATTTGAAACCATCTCTTGCGCCTTGCCACCAAAAACATCTGTGGCTTTGCTCGTGCCACCAGCACAGGTTGAACAATAAAATGGCACTATCGGTCTGCCACCTTCTTTCAGTGTTTGGCCCCAGACAGAATCAACTGCTTGACGCACTTCCGGTCTTGCATACTTGGATCCAAGATAGGCTTCTTGTTCGGTTGAGTCGACCATCTTATCGCCATTTTTAAAGCGAGCCAGTCGTGTTTGCGTCAACACTGCTTGCGCCTTCAGCGCTTCGATCGGCCAATTCGCCTGCGTTTCACTGCCAACCACACAATAGACATATTTTTTTGCATCAATTGTATTTTGCAATTGCAATTTGCCATTTGCTGAAATTCGCACATTCACAGTTCCCCAGAAAGTTTTCGTCAAGCCGGGAGCATACTGCACTATCAAACCATTGGGCGAAACACCTTCCAGATCGAAGCGGCGACCTTTCAATAATACCGATGAAACGTGATGCTTTTTGCCAGCCGAATAAGGGCTAGTACCTAAGGCACCAATAACAATTTGATGATCGTCAGTTGCGGCAATATCGTATCTGCCTTTCGGCGCCACGTGATTGAAGCCACTAACTTTAAACGGTCCATCAACAATTATGCTTGTCACCGGCTCGCGATACTGAAAGAGATTGACCTGAATCAATGTGTTTGAGCCAAGTTGTGCAGCCGAACCAGCAACAGAAGATTGCTGCACAACCGTCAAGAGGAGAGCAAGGGCAATAAATAGTTTGGCGAAGCGCATTTGGCAGCTTATTCCAAATTACTTCGTGGAACTGTTAGTGGAAACCGATGCCGCTTCCTTAGTCATTTCCAAATCAATGCTGATTGTCACGTCCTCACCAATTAGCGCGCCACCATTATCCATAATGCCGCCTGTGGTGATGCCAAAGTTCTTGCGATTGATTTTCGTTGAGGCACTAGCACCAATTTTGACGTTGCCTTTTGGATCTTTGATTTCCGGGGTTGGTCCATCTACATCAAGCGTAACTTCTTTGGTTACACCGTGCAGTGTCAAATCACCAACCAACTTGAACTTGCCATCCTTGGCACCAATCACCTTTTTAGACTTGAACATCATGGCTGGATACTTGCCTACATCAAAAAAGTCCGTTCCACGCAAATGCTTATCGCGATCCGGCTCACCGGTATCTACTGTTGAAACATCGATATCGGCAGAAACTTTTGCTTTTGAGATGTTCTTACTGTCGTAATCGACAACGCCCGAAATACGGCTAAAGTCACCGCGAACATTAGAGATCATCATGTGGCGAATCGAAAATTGCGCGTGAGAATGAGCCGGGTCGATTTTCCAGGTTGCAGCCGAAGCAGGCGATAGAGTAGACCCGGAAGCCAGAACCAAAGCCGCCAAAATTGAAACCTTTGTACTAATGCAATTCATCTAATTCTCTCCCACGCGTTGCTTGACAATACCATTGATACCACTAAAGCTTAGACAATATTCTAAAGCCAATCTACCTCTACGGCCATTTTGTTTTTATGGCCATTCTGTAGCAAACAAAAACTTTCTCGCAATTGGCACCGCAACATCCTGACTAGTACCTTGCGCTGCATGCGCACAAAACGCATAGCGGGGTTTTTCATGTGGGAAATAACCACAAATCCACGACTCAAAAGTTTTGCCATGCGGTACTGTGCCGGTCTTGCAAGCAATCTGCAGTTTGTTTTCCGGATCCAAATTCTTGGCAGTTCCGGCACGACAAGCAATGCGCATGCCTTGATCTAAGAGAGACCATGTCGATTCTTTCAAGCTCACTGTCCGCAATGAAGGAACGGGCAAAGGCTTCTCAGCACTGTGCAATTGAGTCAGGTGCCCCTTGGTGCCAATCAGGGCTGCCAGTTGAAGCAATTGCAAAGCCTGCGGCTGAAAGTCCGGTGACAATCCCAAAACATAACTTTGCACATCGGCGAGAGGTTTTTCCGGGAAATGTCCCGATGCTTGCTCGCAACAAGACTCAGCAAAACCGAAGAGTCTAGCGTAATGAAGAAAAACCGCTGGGCTGATTGTGTCAGCAGCATGAGCAAAATAGATATTGCATGATTGGCCAAGTGCTTCAATTAAGCTGACATTACCGTGTGCAGTTTGACAATGATAGGTTTTGCCATGAATTGTAACGCTGCCACGACACTCAAATGTCCTATTGTCTGAAATTGAATTCTCTTCGTGAAAAGCACACGTCGATATCAACTTCGCAACCGATCCCAAAGAAGCCACACATGGCTTGGTGCCTGTCGGGAAGCCAACTTGCCCCGTTTTTAAATCCGCCCACCAGAAACTTCCGGTGGCCGCTTTTGGTGCATTTTGATTTGCGTTTGCTGCAATAGCTGCCTGCGCATTTGCAGATTGGATGTTACCAAGCCCAAATAACGATTTGAGAAACTGCCTTCTACCAGTAAAATTGGTATCAGTCTGCGATTGATGTTCCGTTACTACTGGCACTTTAAATTCCCTTTTCACATTAGGTCACTGGCAAATTCAAATGACACTTGGGCGAATGTATTTTGGCACTGCGATGATTTGTCTGGTTCTCGCCTATTCAGCCGGAACCGCTGACGCTCATCGGTCTATCAATTCATCATCTCCTAAATTACCAGAAATTGCTCGCCAAACCATGAAGCTCTATTTCAGTGAGAACGCCCCGGACAGAATAAGCCCCAGCCAATTTGCGGACAGCTTGGCGGTGCCGGGCGAATTTGCTAAGCCCCGTGGTGTTTTCGTGACACTAAGTTGCCAAGGGAAGACTCGCGCCTGCTGGGGAACTCTCGAGCCGGAATATAAAAATGTTGTCACAGCCACCGTCTACACAACAATCGCCGCTCTCACCAAAGACTATCGCTACCGGCCAGTCAAAGCCAGCGAATATGCGCAACTCTCACCACAGGTCACTGTTGTTGAAGATTTCTATGCCATCAAATCGTTAGCGGGACAGAACCCCTTGCAAGACGGGCTTTTGGTTCGCTCAGGCGGGAAGTCCGGTGTGATCTTGCCCGGGGAAACTCGTGATGCTTTTTATCAATTAGTTAAGTGCAAACTCAAGGCGGGAATTAAGCCAAAAGAGTCATGCCAAATGTACAGAATCAAAGCGCGAATATACAGGTAAAAATATACAAGTATTATGCTGATAACTCCTAAGAAAAACAATTTCCTCGCCTGGCAAACTTTGCTTTTGGCATTTTTCCTTTTTGCACTGGTGGCAATTGCCTCTGAAAAACCCGTTGGTTCGGTAGACGGTAGAATTGCCCTTGAGCAAAAAGGCTTTGGGCAAATGACTTATGACATTGGTCAGAACAAAGTTTATGCCATTGCCACTGGTCCGCGTGGTGACGATTCAATTGAACGCGGTGTTTGGGTGAATAGCGATGGGGCGTTTCGCATCGATCAATTGCCTTGCGGTGAGTATGCTGTCAAAATTCGCGCCACTGGATATTCGACTCAATATATTGAAGGTGTCTTTATTGATCAGGGCAAGGTGCAACATTTGCGCTCACCGATTGCCATGTCAATTTTGGAGCCATCTGCCCAACTTGCTTCCAACACGCGCGTTTTCACGACGAAAGAAAAGCCACATTTCTGGTTGGAGTCAACTGGTGGCATTACTGCCAGTGTGAAAGTTTACAAGCGTCGCTTTCTCACATTTTGTCGCCAGCCCAGTAAAAATAAAGGCGACATGGAAATATTTTCTGATTTAACTGTTTATCGACCGAACAAAGAAACATACGAGTCGTTTGAAAAAGATGCTCCGGCTGTAACCATAAATAGAAAGCTGGACAACAACTATGAAGATTGGTCCCATTCGGATTTCAAGCTAGACAATCCACTAGACGCTGGCGATTATTTCGCTGTTGCCGAAGTAGCAGCGGCGAGCGGCAAAACAGAAAAGTCGCTTTTGTGGTTTTCAGTCAGCGACACGGGCCTAATCATCAAACAAGCACCCGATCAATATTTAGTGCGAGCCATAGACCTAAATACACTTAAGCCAAAGTCCGGTGTGTCTATTGTTGCCGTACAAAATTCTGCACCGTACACACGCTTTGCTCTGGATAATTTCTCAACCGGGCAAGATGGCTTTGTCAGCATTCCCGCATCCGTTATGCCGGCATCCGCATCAAACGTCATTCTTTGTGGGGTTGACGGCGACAATTTGGCTTATGGTGGCTTTTCTTCCGCGCGACCCAAGTCCTACAATTATCAAACTTACTTCTATACAGAAAGACCAATTTATCGCTTAGGCCAAACTGTTTATTACAAAGGCATTAGCCGTGTGCTCACAACCAATGGTTTCCAAACACCGGCCACCGGACTGCCTTTATCTGTAGTGATTGAAGATCCGGATAACAACAAAGTTTGGCAAGGCACTCTACGCACAAATAACCACGGTACTTTCCATGGTACATTCGAGGTGCCGGAATCCGGTAAGACCGGCTCTTATCAGATGACGATCAAATATCCTGACGACACAAGCGACTATGAGCGCTTTGAAGTTGGGCAATATCGCAAGCCCGAATATTTAGTTGAAGTCACACCATTGGCGTCAAGAGTGGTGGCAGGTTCAAAATTAAAAGCCCAAATCAAAGCAACATATTATTTTGGCGCGCCGGTTACAAACGCCCGTGTGAAGTATTCTGTTTATGCTTCTGCCGATTGGACCAGTCGCTATAAGCTGATGCCGCGTCCTGATTATTACGATTACTTTGATGATTGGAACGGCGACAGTGATTATGGTGGCGATTTCATAACAGAAGGCGTTGCCCAAACAGATAATTCCGGTGAGGCCATTGTCGAGTTTGATACCAAGCCAGTTACTTTGCCGAAAGACAGTCCTTGGTCGTCCGATTATATGGACAAGCGCTACAAGGTTGAAGCAGAAGTCACCGACTTAAGCAGAATTGCCGTTGTCGGCAGCGGCACAGCGTCGGTAACCGCCGGCAACTTTGCTTTGTTTATCGAACCACAAAATTATGTTTGCGCAGCCGGACAACCCATGTCCGTAAACTTTACGGCTGTGGATTATCAAGGCAAACCACAAGCCAATCAGAAAGTGACAATCAAACTGGTTCGTTACTTGTATGACTCAGTGCACTACGAGTACAAGGGCACAAAACTGGAAGAACAATATAGTGCCACCACCGGACCCGATGGCAAAGGCACACTTGTCTTCAAAACTAAAGGTGAGTTTCCCACAGACACTTATTACATAACTGGCGAAGCAACTGATTCTCAATTGCATACTATTTACGATCAAAATTCAATTTGGATTGCCAGTCCAAATTCACCATATGTTGTCTCCGGCAGTGGCGCCCAAAGCCAAGCACTGGCAATTAAGTTAGACAAGCCTGTTTATAAATCCGGTGAAATCGCCAAAGTGATGATCACCGCACCAACCGATGGCAAAGATGCCGCGGAAGCAATTATCGCCATTGAATCTACCAAGATTCATATGTATAAAACAGTAGTGATGAACGCGACAGCCCAGATGATTGAAATCCCAATTGATACCACCTATGCGCCCAATGTTTACATCACTGCCACTTATGTCGGCAAGAATCACCAATATTATTCCGAGTCGGAAGTAATTAAAGTTTCGCCCCAAGATCATTTCCTCAATGTAGCTGTCTCGACGGACAAACCAAAATACAAACCTGGCGAAACAGTTACTTACAAGATCAAAGCACAAGAGGCGAATGGACAACCTGCAGCCAACTGCGAATTTTCATTAGGTGTAGTTGACGAAAGCATTTATGCCATTCGTCCGGAGACAGCCGAAAATATCCAACGCTTCTTCTGGCGGCGACGCGATAATTGGGTGAGCACGCTTTGCACATTCCCAGAACAATACTCTGGCGGTCCGGACAAAATCGAACCGAAGGTGCGCAAGGACTTTCGTGATACAGCCGCCTGGATGCCAGAGCTTGTCACTGACAGTCAAGGCATTGCTCTCGCCACTGTGAAATTACCGGACAATTTAACGACATGGCGAGCCACCGTGCGCGGAATTGATGGCACGGCTGGAGTCGGTCAAGCAATCAACAAAATCATCTCCACTCAGGATTTGATTGTTCGCTTAGCTTTGCCGCGCTTCTTTAGTCAAGGTGATGAAGGTCTGATTACCGCAATTGTCCACAACTACACGGACAATGCCCAGCAAATTTCTCTTGATCTTACAGCTACCCCGCAGTTCCGCTTTGCCAACAAATTATTCCAAAAGGTTGTCGTTGAACCGAACAAGGCAGCACGTTACAGTTGGCCCATAAAAGTAATTGCGCCCGGTCAAGCCACCATCGCCATTAAGGCCATCGGTCAAACAGCAGCCGATGCCATGGAATTGCAATTGCCAGTGCGGCCGCTTGGCTATACGACATTTGCAGCCAAGTCCGGCTTGATCACAGCCGAACAAGCACGTGAAGTTATTCCGCTGGGACTAACAAGCGATGCTTCGCCGGATACAGCAAAATGCGATTTGACATTGGCAGCATCTTCAATTGGGCCAGTCGTCGGCAATTACAAGTCCTTAATAGATTATCCTTATGGTTGCACGGAACAAACCACAAGCCGCTTGGTACCATCCATAGTGGCAATGCGTTTGCATGATTCACTCGGTCTTCCCCTAGCTCAAAAAGACCTGGATAAATTTGCTGTGGTCTGCAAAGACTCACTAGCAAAACTAAAAGACTACCAACACGAAGATGGCGGCTGGGGCTGGTGGCAATCTGATGAAAGCAGTCCCTATCTGACTGCATACGTAATGGAAGGCTTATCGCTTCTCAAGAAAACCAGTTACGTCAACCAGCTCAACGAATATATTGATGGCGACCAAAGAGAAAAGGCCAAGCAATGGTTGCTCAAATCCACGCAAACACTTTGGCAACAACTCAAAGATCCCAAATATGCGCGCATGGGAAATTCCGATCGCGATGGCTTACTTGATTTAGCCTGCATGCAATATGCCCTTTCGTTATATGGAACAAAAGTACCAGCAGAAATTGTTACCTGGGAATTGACGAAGACGCAAATTCAATATCCGGAAGCACTTTCCTATTTGACGCTTGCCTTTAGCCAACTTGGTGATAAGAAATCAGCTTCCCTTGTTTATCGCAGACTTGTTGAACTTTGCCAGAGAAACGATCGTTATGTAGATTGGGATCACACAGACGCCATGTTGGTCAAACTTGGCATTGATCCCAAAAAATATGGTGATTACACCTATCGCTTCACGGCAGTGGAAACGACAGCCCTAGCACTACGGGCAGCGCTGTCCATGGATCCCAGTGATGCTAATTTGATCGAGCCTGTTAAATTATGGCTGCTCGTGCAACGCGGCAAAGATGGTTGGGATACAACCAAAACCACAGCGCAAGTCTTGCGCGCTTTGATGGAAGAAGAAGTCTATTGCCGTAAGTCAATCAGCCCAGCGTTCACGGCCCAGGTAAATCTTTCGGGTTCCCAATTAGCCAGTATTGCTTTCAACTTGAGCAATATTTATGCGCAAGAATCCACGGTGCCTGTACCTGTTTCTCTCACGAAACAAAATCTTGAATTGGCAAAACTTGGTGCCGGACGACTCTACTGGTCCACGCTGCTAACTTATTGGCGCAAACTCAATCCGGGTGATCACGTAAATGAAAAGGCTATGCCACATGGTCTGCAAGTTAACCGCAAGTTTTATCGCCTCAAAACAGTTGCCACCACTTCCGATGGCAAGACGCATTTTGAAACTGAGCAAATAACTAATGGGCAAGTGCACGCCGGTGAAACAATCATGATGAAGGTTTATATTGAATCACCCATCAGTGTTCCCTATGTGATTCTTGATGCAGCCTTACCATCAGGTGGCGAAGTTGTTTCAAACGATCCACGCGAGTCTAACGTCGAAGTTCAAGCAGACGATACATTCATGAACTTAGGTTCTTGGTGGTGGACGCATCAAGACGTTCTTGACGATCGCATTGTCTTCTTTGCCAACAGCATACCTGCCGGTAAATCAGAATTCCAAACCATGATCCGCATGGAACTTCCTGGTACCCTGCAAATGAATCCGGTCAATCTTGAGGGCATGTACACCAAGAAAGTCCGCGCCTATTCGACCTTAGACGTGCTCAAGGTAAACGAATAGTGGACGACAGTCCGGTTTAAACGACATTCTAATCTCGAGGCGCCTCCGGCTTCCTGCTTGACTTTCTCCGTATTCTGCTTCGTTCGGCGATCCGCTTTTTTCCTTCTGTTGTTTGTCATTTAGTGTCGCCAGCAAAAACGTCGATATAGAACCTGCGATATTTATCGCTAATTCCGCATGGTGTTGTGATAGCCGTGGAAGCCTTTCCTTGTTGTTCGTTTCCTTCCTTCTCCGAACGTAATCCTCTAGGTCTTTTAGAATGTACAGAGAGGTGCTAATAATTTGCTTGAAAGCTTGTTCTGAGTCTTTAGTAAGTGCCAAGGGCAAATGTGATGCTACTGTATTGATCAGATTGAACAAATCTGATTCATCTTCGACAGAGTGTCCGACTTCTTGCAAGACATGCTTGCACACTGATTTCATGAGCGTCCTTGCAGATACCAGTGTTTCTTCGGGAGCGGATTTTCGCCGCCTAAGTGCATCTTTCCAGGCCTCTTCCACGGTGTCTACTGTATAAACGCTAAGTTTTCCTTTGATTGGCTCACGCTTAATTCTGACGCTTGGTCTTTTAAATTCTGACAACACTGGTCGAAAGAGCTTTCTAACTTGAAAGCGTCGTTGTTGGAAGTCACCAAAATCCTTTATGAAATACCGGAACTCGTTTAATGTACAGCTATTTTTGATGCATTCTGGAACTTTGTCCTTCAGAGTCGGATGTTCTAACCATTCATTACGCAAGCTTTCATAGTCAGCAGAGCCTACGTATCCGTGAGTAGCCACACTCATAAGCATCTCTTTGAGTTGCTCAATCTTGTTGTGCATCCGAGTATTTGCCATTACCGCTGACCCAGTAAATCTCTTCACACCAGCTTTGTACCACGATAAGCAAGATGGCTAAGTCAATGCTGATAATAAACATGGCTTGCCTTCTTCAATTTAATCTGGATTTGCGAACGAAACATAATCAAGCTTATCGGACGTGAAGGTCTCTGGCATTATTTTCACTAAACTGGGTTGCTGTGCCATTCAATAAATCATTTTCAAAGCAAAAGTGCAGTCTAAGGCCGGAGCAATATCGAAAGAAGGTCTGGTGGCGATATCCAAAAGGACCAGACCATAGCTGGAAGCGTGTGTATTCTGGGCAGCTGTAGATGCTTACTTCACAGGACACAACACTAGAAATTCTTCGTACTTACTCAAATCAGCTTCGGCTTCGGCAGCTGTCGCGCATCCCCTATTAACAGCAGAACTCTCATCGTGGCACCGAGCCGAGGTGGCCGCCATTGCATCGGTGACAAGCTTGATCTTCTCCTCGGTGACATTCACATTCTTGAACTTCTGTGTTTCAATTCCGTATCTGAAACGTTCTACAACGCCCCCAAATAGGCGTTCTTCAATAGCTCGCTCCCAGGCTTCTCTCAGCAGCTCATACCATGCTTTCATTTCTCGCTCGAATCTATCTGGATCATCCCCTGCCCGCTCTAGCGCTTCAAGACGCTGGAGATCATTTTTCAAATAACCTTTTCGGTCCTTGCAGTTTTGTGCAATCCATGGCAGTGTCTTGCTCGCGATGCCGCTCATTTTGCCGACCTTGCGCACGCATACCATACTACTTTCAGCGTCAAACTTTTTTGCCGCGCTCTGCAAATCAAGTAGAAAAACAATGTCATGCGTGAATATGATCACCTGGCGTTTCCGCGACTCTTGGACCAGCCGTTCTGCAACATAAGTTCTCCGCAGGTGATCTAACGAAGAGACCGGGTCGTCAAGGATTATTGGGCCGTTGTGCTGCGCAGAGCCTACCTCAGCCAAGAAAAAAGCCAAAGAAAGTCCACGTTGTTCACCCTGACTGAGAACGTCGGCAAGTCCTGCCTGGTCAACACTTTTCAATGCTATGTGACACTTGGTTTTTCCTCTTTCGCCACGACTGCCAACCTTTACTGGTATGTCCGCGCAATTCAGGGCCTTCATTTCCGCATCTAGGCACTTACCCAGTTCGGCAGTCACTGCCTGCTCCATGAACTCAGACAATTTTGTCGTCATGCTCGTTGTCGACAAGGCCCGCACTGACGCTTCAATTACTTGTAGCTCTTTATGCTTGGTGATTCCGTCTAGTACATCAGAAATTCGCTTTTGTAAACTTTGCCGCGCTTTCAATTCCGAGATCTGCTTTTGCAATTGGTCCTTTCGACCAGGTTGAAGCAAGCCTTCTTTGTTTTTGAGTTCCGCTTTGAGACTCTCCACCCATTTCTCCAGGACATCAATTGGATTCCCAGGAGCTAACCCGATCTTTCCATCTTCAACTTCATCGTTGCATTGTTTTATCAGGTCGGCTTGCCGAGTCTTCATGCCGGTGCAAAAGCCTTCGATAGCTTTCCAAACTGCCACCGCTTCTTCCTTCAAGTGCGCGCATAAAGCATGCGACTCTATCTTGTCTATGCCGATTGAGCTGATTAAAGCTCTTGCTTGCTGCAACGCAAGTTGCTGCTTTTGCAACGTTGCTTCGGTTTTATCGGAGACAAACTCTTCGAACCTCTTTAGACGGCTCCCTGCTTCCTCGGTGATTTCTTGATGACACAGTGGGCAACGCTGATCAGTGTTTGCTCCGGGTGGGAAAGTCGAATTGGGGTAAGCTTCATGGCAGAAATATTCGCGCGCAGCCGACCACAAAGATTTCCAGCTTTCTGATCCCACACCTGCGACTAATTCATCGCCGAAATTCTGTCCTCTGGCTAGTTCAGCGGCATCACGCGCCGTTTTTAACTTCTGCACTAAGTCATTGATTTCGTTCTTCTTTTCTTCGGTAAGTATCAACTGCACGGCTTTGATTTTCTCAGTTAAGTCAGCGCTGTCCGAAATTCGCCTTTGGATTTGGGTTATAGCCCTTGATGGATCAGCCTGCGTCAATTCAACCAGTTCTTTTTCCAGTTTTGCCAGTTCCTTCGTATCATCGTCCGTGACGGCTGCCAGCTTAGTAAAATCGTCAGGCTTGCTTTGAGCTGATAGATCCCGTAGCTTCTGTTTTATACTTGTGTCATCAACGAATTCCGGAAATGAAGGCAGTTGAGCCTTTAAGAGTTTTACTTTATCTTGCAATACATTCTTCATGCGATCTTGATTTACAGCTAGACGCTGAATTATCACCAAGTCATGCGGAACATAGGCCACATCGTTTTCTGCCGTTAAGTATAGTGATCCACATTTAGAGTCAAAAATGCTAATAGAGCGCAATCGCGGTTCCGGTGGAGTATTGATTGAGCGGACGATTGTTTCCGCCGGCTCATCTCCGTGTTTGATATCGATCTTCGCGATACCTACAGGCTCTTTGCCGTTGTGAGTTTCATAGATATTTGCAAGGATTTTTACTTTCTCATCCACAGTTCTACACGATTGCTTCAATACACGCGCATAGCTAGATTTGCCTGCGGCATTGTTCCCAAAAACAATTGTCAGCCCCGCTGGCGAAAAATCCAGTGACTGGCCCTTTTGTACGGCGGCAACATTTTCAAGTTCGTACAACCTCAAAACACTAGGAACCCTGGCCGAATCAGACTTGATTCCCAGATACTGATCTCTGGAAATCGGATCTGGTGTCCGCGCCCCAGGCACAGAAATCCCACTCGCACTCAACAACATGTTGATCGCGGATTCTAATTGAACATCGGTAAAAGTTGGCGTGTGCAAAAGTTCCTTGGCGAGGTCAAGTTGCCAGTTCTTAAGTCCGTCCAGGTATTTCCAGACTTCCAACCGCAGGTCGTTCACATCGATTTCCTCAATTGTGGGGAGCAGCACCAGCTTAATTACCCGACTGAAAGCGGGAACTCGGCTAAAGACCATAAATCTACCATATGGTTGTCTGTATATATGCGTTCTGTTCTACTTCATCACATTGTTCCCAAATTAGAATCAAGTAGTCCCCCATTAATGTAAGCGTCCGGTAACCCACATCTTTGCAAAGAAAATTAAATGAGTCAAGATTGCTCTATCACGAGGGGCAAGGCAATGACATTTGCGAAAAGAGATTTCGAGAAAGAGCAGAAATGGCGCGAGCTGATCAAGCAATGCAAGGAGAGCAAGCTGTCGGCATCTGCGTTTTGCAGGCAGACTGGCATCAAAGTTACCTCGCTATACAGCTGGATGAAGGTAATTCGTGAACGGGATCGTCTGTCGAAGACAGAGTCGAAGAGAGAAACGTCGCAACAGGCATCTTCGACATTTGTGCCGGTGCGAATCAGTCAGGAAGAGACTGTGCGTCGGGCACCCGGCACACGGGCAGAGATCAGCCACGTGGAAATATGGCTTAGCAATGGAAATATCATTCGAGCCGGCACAATGAGTCCGGGTGCAATTGCCGAATTAGTAAAGAGCCTTGATGCCACGTGTTGAACTTTCCCGCATCGGTGCGTGTATTTTTCTGTGTGTTGCCGATTGACATGCGCAGAAGTTTTGACACGCTTTCGGAAATGGTGCGTGAGCACATTGGCGAAGATCCGCTGTCCGGTCATCTGTTTGTTTTCCGCAACAAGAATCAGGATTGCGTGAAAGTTTTGTATTGGGATGGTGATGGGTTTGCTATCTGGTACAAGCGTTTGCAGCGTGGATCTTTTAGTTTGCCAGGCAATGTTGGTGGTGGAATTGAGATCGATTCAACGTCATTTTCGATGCTCTTAAATGGGGTGGATTTGCAATCTATCAAGAAGCAAAAAAGGTATGCACTTTCGGGGTCGGGTGTCTGATCTTAAAGATTATGTTTCAGCCACGTTCAAGCCAGTTGTGGGTTTAAAAAATGGCTGTCTGATATCAGATATTTTTAGTGTGTTCAAAATATTATCGGCACGGTAGAATAGGAGGCGAAATCTGCCACCGTATGTGCCACCACAATGTCGCCAGTTGATCAACTCCCAGAAGATACAAAAGTCCTGAAGAAGGTTATTTCTGAGTTGTACAATCAGCTTGAGAGGCGCGATGGCGAGGTTGAAGAATTGCGCCATCAAGTGCAGATGCTCTTGCGTGCTCGTTATGGTCGTAAGTCAGAGGCATTTGTAGCTGGTCAGTTAACTTTATTTGAAAGTACAGAAGCGGAGCAAATACCTGAAGAGCGGTCGCCAGAGAAGGCAGAGACAAGCAATAAAAAGAAACATGGCAGGGGCAAGCCGTCGCGTGAATTGCCGCGTAAGAAAGTTGTGTATGAGCTTTTTGAATCGGAGTTGAATTGTCCCGACTGTGGGAAGACGAGAAAGAAAATCGGCGAAGATACGAGCGAACAATATGAATATGTGCCGTCATCGATTTGCGTGATCGAGCACGTGCGATGCAAATACGCCTGCTCCGATTGTCAGGGACAAGTGATTGTTGCTGACGGTGCGAACAAGCCAATCGAAAAGGGTCTAGCAACTTCTGGAATGCTTGCTTACATTGCGACGTGCAAATATGCGGACCATTTGCCGTTGAACCGTCTTGAAGGGATATTCAAACGACAAGGTGCAAAGATTGCACGTTCAACGATGTGCGACTGGATGGCAGCCACAGCTGGCATTCTGAAGCCGTTGTACAAGCGAATGAGAGAGCGAGTTTTGGTGTCACGGGTCGTTTGGACGGATGATACTTCGATTAGACTGCAAGACCGGCAAGACAAGAGAAACATGCGGGAAGCGAGGATTTGGGTTTACATCGGAGACACAAAAAACAAATTTACAATTTATGATTTCACTGAATCAAGAAAGCGAGACGGTCCGAGGAATTTTCTAGCCGGGTTCAAGGGATATTTGCAAGCGGATGCGTTTGCCGGTTACGACTGCATATATGATGCTGGCGGCGTATTGGAAGTTGCTTGCATGGCACATTCAAGAAGAAAGTTTTTTGAGTGCTTGGACAGCGACAAAGAAGCAGCAACGCAGGCACTTGAGATGATCAAGGGGCTTTACCGCATCGAAAAGGAAGCCTTGGATTTAGATGTAGGCATGCGGCGTCAAGTTCGTTTGCTAAGATCCGCTCCCCTTCTCAATAAATTCAAAAGATGGCTAAACAATCAAAAACTCCGTTCGTTACCGAGGACTCGATTTGGTAAAGCAATCACGTATGCGCTAAACAACTGGCGGGCACTGTGCAGATATCTCTGCGATGGAGAGCTAACAATCGACAACAATAATTCCGAGAGAGCAATGCGATCGATCGCCATCGGCAGAAAAAATTGGTTGTTCGCCGGAAGCAGAGACGGAGGTCAGACTGCAGCGATCATCTCCAGTTTCGTCGCCACGTGCAAAGCTCACAACATCAACCCACAAGCGTATTTGCTTGATGTACTAACTCGTTTATCACAAGGCGAATCGGATTTGAATCAGCTCTTACCAGATGCCTGGGCGTCAGTTAACCTGTAATTCACCGGACGGATACTTAATAGTTACCACCCGGGTTGGTCTAAGCAGTAGGGCTTGATGAAATGCATTACCGGCAGGCTTTAGTCTGTTCAAGCCCAAATACGCTAGTCCCAAATTCGTCCAAGCTTCGTCCATTCTAGGCTCTGCTTTGGTTGCTGCCAGATACTCTGGGACGGCCTCAACCAATGCACCGGTACGTTGAAATTCTACCGCCTTGTTATAGTGATCTACTGCGTGCTCGGCATACGGACGTGTGTCCTGAGTACCAGGTTTCCCGGAAGCCTGAGTTGCCTCCTTACCTCCACACGGATAAATTGCATTTAGCAGGTATAAGCAGACAAACACTTTGAGAAGCTGATGCTCATGCAAATTCATTCTAGTTTCGACTCCTTTCGAAGGTCTTGGTTATGCGGTTCTTGGGTATTCTGCCGCGAAAACTCACTGGTCGTGATTTCACCATTGACGATTCCGCTTCCTGTGTTCTACGCTGTTTGTGGAAGTGGGAGTAAAGATGATGGCAAAACTAACCAAAATATTCATTTGGTGCCTGGCAATTATTACTATATGTTTTCTGGTGTGTTCAATAGGCACATTTGTTTATAGCTACATAAGACCACATGGATACGGTGCAGTTGATCCCGGAATCTAGCAAGCTTTCACTTGAAAGTTTATGCGTAGCCGGTATTGGGTGGATAGAATCTTGGTGCGGTATTCACTGGAGCCCAAGGAGCAGTACCCGGCCAGACGTGTGGTAGACCTGGATTCGGTCCGCTAGGTGGCTTTTCGTTCCCTGGGGCACCTGGTGGAATCGGACACGCATTTCTTGGCATACCGGCGTCTCTAGCACGGTCATACGCCCCTTGCCAGGGATTAACCATGTGAATTGCATTTTCGATAGTTTTGCCAATATTTATGAGCGTATTGATCACAGGATTGGGATCTAACCCTAGAGGATCGGTGAACCCAACTGGATTGCTTCCACAATATTGATAAAGATTACTCCGAGTACTGTCGCTGGCCACTGGGGCAGTAGGCAGTGGTTGAACGGCAGCGTAAAGATTTGGGATGATATGTGAGTCTTGTGGTTCCGCAGATTCATTATCCGGACTGACCATACTTATCGATCCGGTCAATCTCTCGCCTAATGGATCCCTACTCAACCACCTTCCAAGTATAGAATTATAAGCTCTGTACAAAGTAAGGTTCAGCCCACTTCTTGAATGACTGTAATACCCGGCGTATCGAAAGTCAACGGGAACTGTTTCGCTGATGATAATTCCTATGCCGTAAGGATCGTAGGTATATTGTGCCTGGATGGTTCCGCTAGAGTTAGTCATTTCGCGGACCGAACTAAGGTGATCGGTGGTATAGAAATAATTGGTGCCGGAAACAGTTTGTCCAAGAGAGAAGAATTGTTTTGTGAGGCTACCAGTGCCATCACGTTCTTCACAGCGTTGATTGCCGCACCAGATGAATTGTTTAGTGCTTGTAGTGCTGCCGCCAGTTTGCTCGATTATCTTTGCGCAACGCCCAAGTCCGTCGAAAGCAAATTGGCTGTTGTTGCCAGAGCCGGGATAATTGATCTGGACCAAGCGATTCTCAGCATCCCACTGATATGTGTTGGTGCCATCGTTCGTTAAGTTGCCATTGCTATCGTAAGTCAGAGAAGTGCTGCTTCCGGTATCAACAGTGACAGTCTTGTTCAAAGTCGCGGTATTATTGCCACCATCAACGGCTTGAACGCTTGCGGAATTGGAGCCTGTGCTAAGCGTTGTGTTGCCGATGAAAGCCTTCGAATAGGTGAGAGTCATCGGCGTGCTGTTAACTGATGCCGATTTCACAGCTTTGTTGGTTGTACCTTGGAATCTTGTTGATCCACCGGCAGCCAAACCAGTAAGCTCGTTGACATTGTTGAAGGTGGCTTGGGTTACATTGGTATTTCTGACAACAGTGACAGTTTCTGTCGCACCGCCGCTAGTAGAGCCGGTGAAATTGGTTGCATTGACTGATTGCGCGGTAATGCTTACTACAGCGGCATTGGACGCGGCACTGACATTAATGGCTTGCAGATTTGCGTCAGCATTGATTGCATTTTTTAGCGCAGTGGCTATGGATGTTAGTGTGTCTCCACCTTGAACGGTGTAGTTGATAGCCATTTGACCACCAGACAGACCGGAATCGATAATGGTAATTGTGACGGTATCGCCTGCGGTGGCAGTGCCGCCGATGGTGGCAGTTTGCGCACCATTAACTTGGACTGTGGTGCGGTTGGAGGCAAGGTCGTAAGCGTAATAGAAATATTGATTAATGTATTGAGGAGTTGGATTGCCGATGACGGTTTGGTTGGTGATTAATTGTCCTGCCAGGTCATAAGCAAAGTTATTTTGCACGGCCGTATTTGTGCCACGTTGTTGTGTCCATTGGTTAATTTCCCCGGCCGAATTATATGTGTACCCGAATTGAGAAAGAATCTGAGCACTGGGATTTAAGTTGCTGATTTGTTGCAAGCGCTGATCGCCGGTGTTGTTGTAGTAACTGAAGTTGGTGACTTGGCTATTTGGATAAGTGATTGAGGAAAGACGTAACGTTCCTTTGGAGGAGCCGGGAGTATTGTCAACGTATTGATATGCAAAGTTACCTAAAGTATTGGCTTCGGCGGTGATGCGACTCATAGCATCGTAAGTCCACGTAATGGAATTTGTTGAGCTATTGATTGAGCGATTGGTTGTGCGACCGAGGGCGTCGTAAGTGTAAGTTGTGGTGGAATTAGAAATTACGTTGTTAGTAACTGATGCCAACCTGCCGCCACCGGTCGTCGGAGTAGCGAAGGGGTTGGTGATGTAGTTGTTGTAAAAGTAAGTTACAGTGCCCCATCCGTTTTGCACAGTTGAGATGCGCGGATAGTTTTGGTCATAGGTAAAGTTAACGGTAGAAGTTGGATTGACAGGATTTGTGTAGCTCATCTGCGAGAGCGTATTGTCCAGATTGTAAACGTAGTTAGTTGTTTGATTGAGAGCGTCAGTTTTTGATTGCAGCCGACTGGTAAAAGCTTCATAAACATAATCAATGTCCGTGCTGTCGGCGTAAATCTTACGAGTGACGCGTCCTTCAAGATCGTGCTCCCAAGTCGTTATATGATTGGCAGGATCGGTTAAGGTTGCTAGCGAGCCACAATTGCACCAGGAATAAATTGTCTTACGAGAAAGCGGATCGACGTCAAAGGCAAGTTGATCCATAGAGTCGTAGTTTCTTGTTGTCCAGCGACCATTTCTGTCTTTGAACATAACAGCATCAAGCTTGTCGTAAATAATTTGCTCGGTGGTTGTGTCTGGATAGAGAACTTGCGTCAACCTGTTTGCAGCATCATAGCTGTAAGTTAGCGTATAGCCCTCAGAGTCCGTGACTGTTAGGAGTCGCCCAAAAGAATCGTAAGTGAAAGTAGTAATGTCCAGATTGCCGGAAAGTGGGCCGTTTATTTGCGTGAGGTAACCATCGCTATCATACGTAAGCGTTGTTACATTGCTGTTGGCATCTGTAAGTGTGGTCAGTTCACCAAAACTATTGTACGCATATTGAGTCTGTTGACCAGAGCCGTCGATGTATGTATTTGGCACATGCTTACTGTTGTTATAAATCCATTTGCCAATCAGGAAATTATTTCCGTTTTTGGTTTCGCGTTTTTCAAGCAAGTCTACGTTGTTGGCGGAATATAGGTAGGAAAATGTTCTGCCAATCGGATCGATTGCTTGAGTGACCAGGCCTGCTGCATTGAACTGGTAATTGTATGCCTGCATATTGCTGTTTGAAGCAACACCAAGACTAATGGTTTCTGTAGCTCCGGTGCTTGTTGATTGAGCATAGCTAGTAAGATTAGCCGACGTTGAAGTCATGTTGACCACAGCCGCAGAGGATGATGCGCTTACACCAATGGCTTGCAGGCTTGTATTGGCATTAATTGCGTTCTTTAGTCCGGTGGCAATATCAGTAAGAGTGTTACCCGATTGCACTGTGTAATTGACATTTGCTTGTCCGCCAGAAAGACCAGCGTCAAAGACAGAAAGAGTAAGCACGTCACCAGTCGTAGCAGTTCCACCTATGGTGGCGGTTTCAGTTATGTTGACATTTGCACCAAAGACAATGGTTTCAGTTGCACCAGCACTGGTTGATTGGGAATAGGTAGTAGTGTTTGTGGAATTTGACGTAATGGTGACAACTTCATTCAAAGAAGTTGCCGAAACATTGATCGACTGCAGATTTGTGTTGGCATTAATTGCGTTCTTTAGCCCTGTGGCAATATCTATCAGCGTATTGCCTAGCTGAACCGTGTAATTGATTGCTTGCTGTCCACCTGGTAGTCCTGAATCATTGACAGTGATTGTAAGTACGTCACCAGCGGTTACGGTGCCATACAGAGTGGCGTTGGTTGGCCCGTTGCCTTTGACCAAACGAGAGATGCGAATTGGTCGATTGGTAGTGCCTAGGTAATTTCCACCAGTTTCACCTTCTGTCGTATAAGTGATGGCAGATTCTAAGGGTGGCTTAACGAAGTTGATAACTGGCGATTCGATGCTTTGGCTGGCATCAAACAGAAACTTCGTCGTGGTGCAATGGGTGTAAACCATATTGCCTGGATCCGACGGATAAAGCGCAGCCTGCTCGCGATCCCAATAATAGGATGACTTAACTTCACCAATCCAGTTTTCTAGTACAGCAGAAGATTTGTCAGGGAAATTGAAACGCAATCCTCTGGTAGGCGCAGTGCCACCAGGAGGCGTGTATTGATAAAAGGAAGTTGTGCCATAGGGAGTGGTCATGGCAGTGATTAACGATGTGGTGGCATCGCTGACGAATTGAGATACTAAATTAATGACATCGGTGATCGATACCAAATATGTCGTGCCTGGGTCGTAAGCAAAATTTGCTTGACGGGTAAATGGATCGGTAATCCTCGAAATTTTGTAATAGCCAACATTGCCAATTGTGTTAGACACATAGGTAATAGAAGTCTCTTGACCAAGCGCATCTCTTATGGCGGTGACTCGGAAATTTGCATCATACACAATGAAGGCAGAGTTTCCTTGGGGATCAATCATCTGGGTCATGAAGATTTTGCCGGTACCATCAGGTTGATTGTAGACCTCAATAGAACCATCTGGAAGCTGTCTTTGATAGGCGTTAACGCCGACAACACTAAGTATTGCCTGCGAGGTCACATTGGGCGGATACGGATTGCTAACATTGTCCGGCAATGTGTAATTGTAGATTTCAGAGCCGCCCCCAGGAGCAAATACCTGGGCGTTGAGAGAAGAGTCCAATTGAAGATAAGCGACCCAATTAAAACTCCAGTCCGGGCCAAAGTTTGGGAAAGTAAATGTTCCAGGTTGGTCCGCTTCCAGATAGTTATAGTTAACAGTAAAATCCATCTTAGGCCCAACCGGCGGCTTATAACTAAGCGGTGTGTCCATAACGTTCAGAGTGGCTTGCATTGTGAAAGCAGCTGCCCTGGCCATCCCAGTGTTACAATCCGGAGGAGGTGGTGGATTTGTTTTGGGACAACCTTTCCCTTTGGCCTTTTGATTTTGATTCTGTGAATCTCCCTTGCCCCAAACAGATTCTGCTTCTTGCTTGCTTACTGTTTGCCAGCCAGCGGGAAGTTCACGGCCAGGTATGAGAAAGTAGCCATCGGTTTGAGACTCTAACGCTTGTGGCGTTATCCACGCCATCGCATTTGTGCCGAAAGTCGGATCTTTGATTTGGTATTTGCCTTTCTTAAATGCTGTGATTGCACCAAAGTGATCGACTTTCCAGTGCACTACAGAAGGAACAACAAAGGTAGTTCCTTTTGCTCGTTTGGCAATTTGATATTTGAGCCCAACTTTGTCGGCCAAATCCTTCAATTGAGCAAGGCTGGTACCGTTTCTTGTTGAAGGCACTCCCTTGAGTATTGGATGTTGTCCATTGGTTTTCTTGTCTAAGTTGAGAATTGAATTGAGTGCAAAGGGACCGCATTTGAAAGATGTTCCAGGACTGTGCAACATGGATTGCAGACCGCCACGCGCCTCATCAACTTTCGTCTCAATAGAACCCAAAAGTGTGCGGTTCTTGATTTCTCCCAGGTGTTTTTGCAGTTCATCAAGTCTGCCAAGGCGTGCCTCAAGGGTGACTAACTCGGCAATTGAGCGATCGGCAACAGCTTTGACCGCACGATCCGTTTCATTTTTAGTTGCTTCCCAAGCAGAGTTCCAGTAGGTCAGTGCATCTGTTAAATAACCACGATCAAATTGGAACAATCCGAGATTCATCTCAAGGGCTGGACGCCAGCGTGAGTGTGGATGTGATGAAAGAAAGTTTGTCAGAGCCGACGCATCATCAGGATTTTTTCTGGATTTGAAATTTGTTAACGCATTCGCTAGCGCTTGATCCTCGCCCAATTCCGGTTTGCCGGCAAGTGGGGCCAGCGGCTCCGGAAAAACACGTGCTGTAGATATTTCCAGATCGGTCGGTTGAGCAGAGAAACTTAACTGCGGTTTGAAGATTGAGACACTTCGTGGCCCTCGTTTTACGTTCACTTGAGGTGTGGTTGGTATTACCACGTCATGCACAGGCTTATTACTTCTTGTTTCGACTGCCAATGCCATCTGTGCTGGCATTGTTGATGCAAGTAGCATTAGCATCATTACCGATGTAATGATTTGGCGACCGAGTTTCTGATATCTGTGTTTCTTTTGCATGATTCTCATTTGTTATATACGTTATTGGGCATTTGGTGGCAATTGGAGATTAATGTTAAGTACAGTCGGATCACCTGCGTCTGGAGCGGGCCAAAATGATGAATTTAGAGTGTAAGTAGCACTTGAGACGCTGCTGGAGATCCCATTTCTAACGGCGATTGCCTTAAGCGTCAGAGTGTAATAAACACTCACAGGTCCCGTGTATAAAGTAGAACTTGTCGTTGGTGTGGAACCGTCTGTAGTGTAGTAAATCGAGTTACCGTTTTGAGCAGAAATAGCAACTTGAATTGGCGCACTGGGAGAACTTGTTCCAACAGATATTGTTGGTGGCAATGGTGCTGCTAGACCCAGTTGATATTTCTGGAGCAAATATCCGGTCACACCGGCTTGCTCTGCTCCTGTGAGTGGGCGATTATAGACGAGTAGTTCAGCAAGACCACCTTGATAGAAGTTGGCACTTGCATTGTAGTTAGACCCGACATGATTCATGGTCCTGTTTATATTGTTCGGATTGCTCAACGTGCCAGATGCCTTCTGAGTGCTGTTAACAAAAATGTTTCCTGTCGACGATCCGCTTTGAAGTGTTTCAAGCAATTGGAACTGACCAAGTGTTAGCGAAGTTGTGGCATTTAGCGTGCTGCCCGTGCTGCCACGATAGACACTAAAGGTAGAGGTTGTGCCGTTATTGCTGACGGTTAAATTGTCGCTTGTAGCACCATTCGCTAAATCAAGAACGTAATGAGGTCCACTCGTTGCCGGATTCAAGACAGCAAATACAGTTGCGCCGGAGGCAAAAGCATTGAAGTTAGAACCAGGCGAAGAAAATGCCAAATTGTCATTGCTTCCATCAAATGTTACCGCTGGCAAACTATTGATTGCGTTTGTTGTAAGCACTGGTTGATTAGCACCGGTTGCTTGTGCAGCATTGTTGCCATTGCCAGATACATCTAGCCAATTGCTTACGTTTGAGCCACTGGTGACAACTCCTAGATCGCTCTTGAGCCAGACTTGCAATCCGTTGAAGGTTACGGAAGTGGCATCTGCGTCAATTTGAATATATGCAGTAGCTACTGAACTTGTCTGGGTTCCTCCTCTAACGGCTATCGCTTTGACTATCTTCGAGGTGGAAACGGTGAAAGGAGTGGTGTATTGAGTAGAGCTAGTGGTTGGAGTCGAACCGTCCAACGTATAGTACATCGTGACCCCAGGGTCACCTGTAAGCGTAATTGTTTGTGGACCAGGATAAGCACCAGTCCCTGGGGTAATTGTCGGTTGGTTGATGGCAAACTGATAACGGCTCAACAAATATCCTTCGACATTTACTCGCTCTGTACTTGACAGCGCCCTGTTGTAAACAAGATACTCAGCAATTTGTCCGTTGAATAAATTGCCACCGCTATACCCTTTGCCAATAAAGCATCCGGTTCTAGTTACATTGGAAATGTTGTTTAATGAGCCTGTTGCGTTGACATTGCCGTTTGTGAAAAGTGTTGCTGAACCCGCACCATTGTGGACGACCTCAATCAATTGATATGTCCCTGAAGTTAATCCAGTTGAGGATATGAGGCTGCTTGGATTTGACACGCCATTAACATCAAATTCAAGGCCGTTAGGCGAGACCTCTTCAATCTTCAAATTATTTCCATTCAGTCCTGTTGCGTAGTCAAAGAAGCGCAGACCGGTTGTGATTGATGTTGGCTTAGTGACTAGGAAGATACTACAACCATCAGTCCACTGCGAAAATCCATTCGGGAACTGCATGTAGTCACTTGAGCCATCGAAATTCAATGCAGGCAAGCCGTTAATTTGGTTGGTTTGGAATGTTGGCTGATTTCCTGCGGTAGCTTGTGTTGCGGAATTGTTGCTTCCCGAAAGATCAAGCCAGTCGCTTACCGTTGAACCATTCAACGTTACTCCAATATCTGATTTGAGCCAGGTTATTAGCTGATTACGACTCACATTTTGAGTGGTTGCGTCAATTTGAATAAATTGGCTTGCAACACCGCTAGTGGCAGACGGACTTGTCCGCACGGCAATTGCTTTTATTGTCTTTGTCGAGGTTACCGAAAATGGCCCGGTGTACAACGTTGAACTTGTTGTTGGTGTGCTTTCGTCATCTGTGTAGTAAATCGCTACCGCAGGATCGGCAGTTATTGTGACAGTTTGACTTGTCGCATAGACTCCGGTTGTCGGTGTGATTGTCGGAGTTGTAATTGCAACACCGTACCGACTGTTTATATATCCTTGAACTGATATTCGCTCAGACGCGCTCAATGGGCGATTGTAGATCAGCACTTCTGCAATCTTTCCTGAGAAGAAATTCTGCGCATTGTATGCGCTTCCTAAATAGTTACCCGTTCTCACCACATTGGTTACGTTATTAATTGAACCTTGTCCAACTTGTGCTCCGGAGATATATAAGGTGGCGGCGCCTTGTCCATCTTGAACGGCCTCGAGTAACTGATATGCACTGGTTGATACTGTGTTTGTTGACGTTACGTTGCTTGTGCCGCCAGCAGATGTATTGATGTCCAGCTCAAATCCACTAGTTGTTCTTTCCGCCAATTTCAGATTGTCGTGAGAAGCTGAAGTAGCTAAGTCAAAGAAGCTTGCACCGGCAGTAATGCTGCTCGGCACTGTCACAACAAAGACGCTAGCGCCTTGGGTAAAGTTAGATAAACCTATCGGGAATTTCATGTACTGCGATGAGGCGGACGTAAATGAAATTGTAGGTAGGTTGTTAATCAATATATCGGAGCTGACAAAACCTGGTTGGTTTGCGCCGGTCGGCTGAACAGCAGTATTTCCTGAACCTGAAATATCTAGCCATTGACTGACCTTGTTACTGGTTTGTGTTACTCCTTGGTCAGCCCGCAACCAAATCGCCATGTCACTCCGACTTACGTTCGCCGTCAAGGAATCGATGGTGATAATCGCCGTTGCAACTGTACTGGTTGCAGAAGGAGTTGTGCGCACCGCGATTGCTTTCACTGTCGTCGTTGCACTTATATTAAATGGTCCAGTGTAGAGAGTAGATCCGGTCGTTGGGGTTGAACCATCGGTTGTATAGTAAATTGAAACACCAGCATCGGCCGTAATTGTCACAGCCTGCGGAACAGAACCTTGAACACTAGTTCCTGGACTAATCGTCGGTGTGCTAATTGGAAGGCCGTATCGCGTGATTAAATAGCCTTCTACTGATGCACGCTCAGATGTGCTCAACTTGCGATTGTACATGATGATTTCGGCAATCTCACCGGTGAGGTAATTGGTGCTAGTACCGCTGTAATCACGAGCAAGATAGTTGTTTGTCCTGGTTACATTAGGAATGTTATTCATAGTGTTCTGTGCACCCTGAATACCATTAGTCAAGAATGTACCAATGCCGGCACCATTGTGCATGGCCTCGATCAATTGATAGCTTGTGCTAATGGCATTTGTCGAAAGCACGCTGCTTGCCGTTCCATCAGTGAGATTTACATCAAATTGCGCCCCGGTTGGCGCGCTCTCAATAATTCTTATGTTGTCGTGGCTCGGTGATGTGGCAAATTCAAAGAAACGTTTTCCGCTAGCAATTGTCGTTGGTTTGGTTACGACAAAAATACTTGCGCCTTGTGTAAAGTTCGCAAGCCCCTGCGGCAATTGCATGAAATCGTTTGTACCGTCAAATACAATTGCCGGTAAGCCGTTAATGGAATTGTTTTGCAGTGTCGGTTGGTTAGTTCCCGTTGCTTGTGTGGCATTGTTGCCTGATCCGGAAACATCAGCCCAAGCGGTCACGCTTGTTCCACTTGTCGTCACGCTATTGTCTGATTTGAGCCACATCATCATGCCATCACGACTAACGTTTGCAGTCAGCGCGTCAATTTGAATGTTAGATGTAGTTACGCTACTTGTTTGCGGTACTGATGCTCGGTAAGCGATTGCCTTTACGGTTGTTGTTGTCGTTATATTGAACGGGCCGGTATATAAAGTAGAGCTGATCGTCGGTGTTGAGCCGTCGGTCGTATAGTAAATTGCCACACCAGGATCAGCGGTTATGGTCACAGACACTGGTGAAGATGTTTGCACGCTGCTGCCCGGACTAATCACAGGTGGGCTAATGTAAATTGCATAACGACTGAAGAAGTATCCTTCGACGGAAGCGCGCTCTGTATCACTTAACGTACGGTTGTAAACCATGAACTCTGCAATTTGTCCATTGAACAAATTGCCGGCACTGTAACCCTTACCGATAAAGCACCCTGTACGGGTGACGCTCGGAATATTAATAAGGGAACCTTGTCCTACCTGGGTAGAATTGGAGAATATTTGTCCGCTGGCACTTCCTGAATGTATTGCTTCTATCAGTTGGAAATTGGAAGTACCTAAACCAGTACTTGAAGTAATAGCGCTGGGGTTTGCCACTCCGTTCACATCAAATTCAAGCCCTGACGGATTTATTTCCTCAATCTTTATATTGTTGGAATTCAGTCCAGTGGCAAAGTCAAAGAAACGCAGATTAGTTGTAATAACTGATGGCTTTGTAACCAAGAAGATGCTGCAACCATTCCAATCGGCGAAGCCATTTGGAAACTGCATGAAGTCAGTTGAACCATCAAAGCTTAACGCTGGCAGACCATTGATTACATTCGTTTGAAGAGTTGGTTGATTTGCGGAAGTAGCTTGCGTTGCATTATTTCCACTCCCTGACAAATCAGTCCACTGACTTGCAGTTGAGCCGTTCAAAACCACACCACTGTCTGACTTGAGCCAGATCTTCATATCGGTGCGGGGCACATTTTGTGTAGAGGTATCAATTTGAATATTCGCAGTTGTAACCGCACTGGCTGTGTACGATGGACCTGCCGCTATTGCCTTAACAACTGTTGAGCTTGAGATATTGAATGGTCCCGTGTACAGAGTCGAACTTGTCGTTGGTGTTGATCCGTCTGTCGTGTAATAAATAAAAGCGCCAGGAGCAGCAGATATGCTTACTGCCTGCGGGCTTGTGGAAAACACGCTATCGCCCGGGGTAATTACCGGTGCTGCCAATGTCGGTGCATTGCCAACGTTATATTTGCTCTTGAAATAGCTCTCTATAGCAGCCTTATCGCCATTTGTCAGCGCCGAATTGTAAACAAGAATTTCGGCTATCTGTCCGTTTAGGAAAGTCGTGGTGTTGAAATCCTTGCCGATAAAATTGCCGGTTCTTGCTACATTGTTTATATTGCTGAGATTTCCCTGAGCTGTTTGTGCTCCATTGGAATACAAAGTTGCATTGCCGGCTCCGCTGTGAATCGCCTCAAGCAATTGATAGGAACCAGTACCGAGACCAGTTGACGAAGTTACGTTGCTTGCAGTTGCCCCATTATATGAATAAAGACTGAAACCAGTTGATGCTTGTTCTCTGAAGCTAATATTGTTATTAGTCTGGCCGTTGCCGAAATCTAAAAACCGAACTCCTGTAGTAATTGACGTTGGCTTTGTTACGACAAAAATACTGGCACCTTGCGTAAAATTCGCAAAGCCAGAGGCAAGCGACAGCCACTGATTCGTACCATTAAAGCTGATAGTCCCTAATCCATTTAGGGCATTGGTAACAACAGTAGGTTGATTGCTGCCAGTTGTTTGTGACGCATTATTTCCATTCTGAGATTGATCAGTCCATTGGCTCACGTTTCCAGAACTTGATACTACTCCCGCATCTCCTCGCAGCCAGAGCAAAAGATTGCTGGCACGCTGAGGCACACTTGTCATTAAGACGACGTGATCAAAAGTTGCTGTACTTAAAGTTCCAACTACATTACTGCTTACTGCAAAGCCGGAATAAAAGATAGTGGGAAAAGTCGCTATTTCAGAGCTCCCAACAAGTGTCCACGATAATCCATCGGCACTTTCATATCCTGCAAAGCTTGTACCGCTTCGGACTAACCTGAGCCACACTGGTGCGGCAACAGAAGGACCAAGTGTAGTAGTGGCAATGGCGCCAGTTTCTGTACGAGCTGTAAAGACAACACCGTTTTGAGGCGTAACCGCAATAGTTGCTTGCGCGCTATTGGCAGCAAGCGAAGCTCGCATCATAAATCCAGAGGGCGCAAATGCGTTGGTATTCGTTTGCGATGCAACCCGACCAACTAATTCAATGTTGCCCGTCGTCGGTGTGTTAACGAAACAAAAACTATCTGACGCATTTCCGACGCCAGAACCGGCGCCATATATAGTGTACGTTCCACTACTATATGTATATGCCTGGGTCGCACCAGGGCTGCCAATTTCTGTCTGTGTCAAATTTGCTATTTGAGCATGTGCTGGTGCCGCCAAAGCTCCGAGGAGTAATCCAGCAAACACTGCTGAACATATAAAGCGACAATAGTTGAGGAAGCTTGAAGTACTAATAGGAAATTCTCCGGACGGCAAGGTAAATTTCGTCTAAGGGTAAGGTTGAACAACAAAATGTTCAATCCCCTGACTGGGGTATTGTTAGCATTTGGTACGCAATTGGTTCGCTAGCTCCTCGTTTTCGGAAACGCAAACGAACGTCTTGAAAGTTCACAACTTTATCGGACGGTTGTTGCTGCGCAAAGTGATTGGCACGACAAGATTCGAGCTTGCACCCCAGGGCTTGACTTCCGGGCGCCAAGAACCAACACATTATGTGTAGAATTGATGCCAAACCGTAGATAATAACGAATGAACTTAAGCACTAGCACTGATCGATCAGCAAAGCACATTGGCAACAGACAGGCTGCCTGTTTGCTGCCGGCGCTTTTTTGCTTGTTGCTTTTGCTGGTTGTCTATCTTTGCCAACCGTTTACCGAAGAGCTAGCGGTGAGCGCATCTTCGCTCACGCAACTTTCGTGGCCACAAAAGTCCAATATTGAACTTGCCGCCAATTCTCTTGACGGCTATGTCATACGTCCTGGTGAGAAATTCTCGTTCAACAAAGTTGTCGGCGAGCGTACCGTAGCAAGAGGTTACAAGACCGCACCATCCTATTTAAATCAAGATAGCCCCGGCACCGAAGGTGGTGGCATATGCTTGGTCTCTTCTTTGCTTTACCAGACGGCGTTGAAGTCTGGTCTCACTATTACCAAACGCACAGCCCATACAAGACCAATCAAAACAGTCAGCCCCGGTCTTGACGCCACGGTTTGGTATGGCAGAGCCGATCTTTGCTTTGAGAACAATTTACCAAACCCTGTACAGATAAAAGCCAATTGGAATCCGGACAAAGTAATTGTCAAAATCATCGGCAAGAAAGGAAACGGCGAAGCCATTGTTCTCCGCACTCAAGCTTTGCAAACTAACAAGAGTCAATTACAAGTAGACGTTTTTAGCCAAAAGGGAGAAAAACAGGTCTTAGTTTCCCGCGACATTTACCGGCTTGCCCCCTGATTTGCGCGATATGGCCATGCCAATGATTACAGAAAGCACAAGTAAGCAAGCAACAGAGTAAGCCAGTGAAGTTATTCTGGTTGTCGTCGTCACCGTATTACCAATTGGGATCAAACCATTAGCAAGCGAGCCAAAACCGGAAAGCATGGTTGGCAAAAGAATGATGTTGCCGTGCTTCGGTAATTCGCTTTGATAAATTACCGGTGCCAAAACCACAACTAATACGGCGGCAACGCAAGCAGCTTGAATTAAAGACGCTGTTGCTTCTTCATGCAAGAAGTAATTGCTAAATATCGGCAACAAAGATCCGGAAGCCAGAAATGCAAGAAGGTAAAGTCTGCGGCTTTGTACATCGCGGGCCGTCAGGCTCATTATCACAACGAGCAACATGCCACCATAAAGTGCTGCACCGACATAAGGATGCATCGTATTGATGCCAGTCACATTTGCTACCCAGGCAACAATATAGGTTTGCAACATGACGCGGGCAATCCAAAATAAGCCGGCATAATGGGCGAACAATTCACCTTTGCCAATTTGACTGGTGACAGCCAGAATCAACAATCCAAAGGTTCCAAAAAATCTATATGCAACTAAAGTGGCGCCACCAATTAACAAAAGCGCATAAAGTCCTTCCACAAAAGTCTTTTCCCGCTCTTCCAGCTCTTGCAGAAGATAGGAAACAAACAGTCCGCCGCCAAACAAGATTGCCAATTGAGCAAACTGAGGATTGACTATCAGCTTGGTAATCACGATCAAAAATCCCAAACCGCCTGTTGCCGAGAGCATCAAGCGTTTGAGATAGACTTTGTCATCCGAAAGAAACGGTGTTTCAAATAAACGCAAAAGCATCATCACAGACAAGCCGCCAGCAAGCAGCGCTGCTTGAACCGCTTGTGCATCGCCGCCAATACCGATGCGGATCCAATAGACACCCAACAACCAAACTAGAGCCGGGACAATATCGTCGTAAACCGGTCGTGCTTCCCAAAAGAGATTCTCAATTAGCTTCCAGGCCATAGCACCGCAAGCAATTGCCACCAAATTGAGATTGTCCACTTGACCCGACAGGTTCAATGTCAAAATGAGAGAAGCAAACAAAAGTACAACTCCTGTAAGCCTTGCAGTTAAACCAATATTGTTAAGCGCATAGAGTGCAGCAAAGCCAAGGGCAAAATAGGCTATGTAATTTACCGTGTTCAACGAGAACAAATTGCCCAGGCCGAACAAAACAGAAAATGCCACCAGAACCGCCCCGGCAATTGGCGCAGTGCTAGAAAAAGACTTGAGCGAAAGCTGCTTAAAGAGCTTGTTCTTGAGAAAGGGGAAGAAGAAGGCGGCAAGACTTGCAAATATGAACAACGAAAAAATTGGTGTTGACAGCGTTACTAACAAAGCCCTACCTCTTTCTTAAACAGCTTACTTGTACAATTGCTCAATTATATTAGCGTATATAATTAAATGACAGTGGCGCCCAAGGCAAATCACCGCAAAGGCAAATCGACAATGAACAAAGCTTACAGAACATCGTTGAATATATCTCTGATCACAATTGTCTCGCTCGGGACAATTGCTAATGCCCAAGGCAATCAAGCAAGCCAAGCTCTTAACGGCACATCTGGAAATACAACTGGTGGATCGGCCGATGCTGTGCCAACTTACCAAACTGTAATTGACGGGGCGAGCCCTAAAGCATTTCTGGGCAACGACATTCCAGTTGACTTGCGCTGGGACCCCAAGAAAGACGAGAAGCGCGCTAAGAAACTGGCACAAAAGCAGGCCAAAGAACAAGCCAAGAACCAAGACGGCACTCAGCCAAGCCAAACTAAAAAATCCGGTAGTCTATTCGGTGCCGTAAAAGCAGTTGGTGCAGGTTGCGCCAAAGTAGTCGTCAAAACCGCTGACTTTGTTGGCTTTCCTGTTGGCGACGATGATGACTAATCACAATTGATGATGGCAATCAAAGTTGGACATCTCGCGTGAAATTCCAAATCGTTTTATTTTCCATTTGCCTCCTCTTAGCCTTGGGCTATGGTCTGCCCTATCTTACGGAACAAGGGCCGGATGAAGATGCTACCGCCTTTTTTACCAAAATGCGGACTGGCAAAGTCAATGAAATTGTCCGCTCGTTTGGTGATAACACCTGCAACTGTCCGCCAAAGGGTGGTTACATTTCATATATAAGGTATGAGTCCGGACAAGAACCGAACTTGGCTTTCATGGTGGGAAGAAAATTCGAGCAGGGTGCATTTAAGACCAAGGAAGTTGCTGAAGATACTGCATATATTTGGCCCTGGGATCGTCCGGAAACCGCATATGTAGATGTGCCTCTAACCTTCAATCAAGACAAAATTTATTTCCTGCCCTTGGATATGGCGTTTGGCAAAACCATGAGCCAGTCCGATTTGACTAAATTTGCCCAGCACCCGGAGTCCGATTCATATAAGGGATTCTCGCTCAGGCTCAGGCCAACGCTTGCTCCTGGTCTAATCGGCAAACCACCGGTAGAGATTCAAAAAGAAATGCGCGATCTAGCCCTCAATTATTTGTTTCCTGCGGACGCGGCAAGCGTTACGGCAGCGTCCGGTCAGACAGTGCCCACTAAAGATGTGGAAGCCGAACTACCCAGACTGAAGCAGGCACTGCTTCGGCTAACGGTGGTCCGGCGGGGTTCACTAAAGTCCTGGAAGATTGCGAAATTTAGATTTTTACAAGCCACGGTCGAATCGCCAAAAGGCACGCAGGATGTGCCGTTGCCCCTGGTCGCCCCCGGGCAGGCCCAAAAGCCGCTTTGATATCCGCCTTTGAACCTTCACTTGACAATGCCTGCATGCTATATTGGTCTTGCATGTCGGAGGTAAAAGCACAATGTCAACAGCAGTTATAGACGAAAAAGCCAAGCATGAGCAAATGATGGCGAAAATAAAGTCTGGAGAGAAATTAGAATCCCTGGATGAAATCACCGAGGACTATAAAGATAATTTGCTGAAGCTGATGATTGCGCAGGCAGATTCCGAGTTAGCCGGTGCTTATGGCTATGTGCCTTGGATTGAAAATGCACCAACCATTGCAGAGAAGTTAGCGATGGCCAATATCGTCAAAGACGAAGTGCGTCACGGCAAAGCAATGTACGAATTATTGGAACGCTTCGGAATAGACATATACAAACTAATCGACGAAGACAAAATGAAGAACCGCATGAAAGTGTTCTTCGAGCCAATCAAAACTTGGGCTGATTTAGTTATGTTCAACTTCTTGATGGACAGAGCTGCCGGTCACCAATTGCAAGACGCAGCGGAATGCAGCTGGGGTCCTTGGTCGCGCACGATGATCCAAATTGAAAAAGAAGAATGGATGCACGTTAAGCACGGCGAAACTTGGGTGAAAAAACTTGCCGAAGACAAAGAAACCAAAGCAGAAGTTCAAAGAGCTTTGGAATTTTGGTTCCCGAAAGTGAACAAAGTGTTTGGCAAACCACACACTGATTCAAACCAAATCTTCCAAACTTACAAACTCAAACAAAGAGACAATCACGTAGTGCGTGAAGTTTGGTACAAGGAAACCAAAGAATTATTGGAATCCTATGGACTCAAAGTTCCAGGCATCGACGTTATCGAATAGATTACCCAGAATTGGGAACGTCCCAAGCTAACTCTTCGAGCGCGTCTTCTAAACCGACACGTGTGCGTTCGCAATAGTGAATGGCAATGATTGCCTCTGGTGTTCTGATCAATCCTTCTTGGATCATCTTTTGGCATTTCAGTGCGGCTTCAAAAATTTGTTGATCAACTGAGCCTTCTGCCATCAGGGCGCGGCGCATGTCGTTATCGTAATTGCCTAAGCCTTGTTCGGCTTTGCTGATCACACTTTCCGTAATCAAACCAGCGAGCTTCAAAAATTCCACAGCTTTGCCTGTCTCTTCGCGCGTATCTCGCACGGTATGTCCAAGCTCCATTGCCGCTTGTTCCCAGGGAATTGCTCTAGCGTTCACCGAGCGCAAAATCTCGGCTGCTTTACTTACTTCCAACGAGCCGTTTGCCACTAATTTTTGCAGTTCGAGACCAGCCTCCAGTGCATGCGGCGGTACCAATTGCTGATCGACTAGAACCTGCCCCAGATGAACTTCCTGAGCCAAACCTAATTCCACTGCCACCATAATATCGGACTCTGCCAAAAGACCAGCCAAAGCAAACAATTCTCCCAAACGCACAGTGCTCTTCGCTGATTTGCTGCGGAAGCCCTGCTCAGCCAAAGCATCGTCTAAGCTGACACGCTGGTTTTTGATTGCCCTGAGACAGTCTTGAGCTTGCTCGGGAGTGACCTTTAGATCGCGCATCAAAACCAACAGGCTCAATACCGCAGCTAGAAGCGACGGCGTCAATGCACCACAAAGCACAAGGATGCGACCAAGCGGCAAGCGCGTTTCCACTGCCTTTTGATGCGCCTCTTCCAATTGCTTTTCCGTAATGAGCTGCGAACCGAGAAGCAAATGTGCCATCTCGTTTTCGCTCATGTCCGCTTTAGGAGTCCAACCCATCTCTTGCAAGGCGGCATCCAATGGCGCCATTCTGGCAAAAGCCCGATTTAGCGCCTTCACAGCAAATTCGTAAACCAAGATGCCGTCGCGAATCATCGTTTGTGCCTGCACAGCCGATGCCAAATCGCGCTCGTTCAATTGGTGGTTCATGATCAAGACACGCCCTAAGGGCAGCCCAGTCTTTTTCGAAACTTGCAATGCCGGGCCCAGCTGATCCAGCTTTAGCACTCCGGCAGCAACCAGCAATTCACCAATTTTCTTGACCTTGGAAGCTCTATCGTCTCCTAAGCCCATTTTTGCCTCGCTCAAAGGGGTGGTTCAGAATGTAGCAAAACAGCAATGAATATAGGGGCTCACTCGTCAATATTGTGCCCAATAGAAACAAATTATATGCAGTGCGAGAGCGACTTATAAATCTAAGGACAAGGGGCTTTCTGAGAGGATATGATGGTTTTTTCCAATCTGGTCTGATTTGGTGCAAGTAGAGACTGAAGTTTTCATGTGGGATAAGATGCCAGCCAACGGGCACAATTTTTTTTCAGATTCTCAACAAAGCTCTGAGCGCTTGCAGAAGATCTTCGATTACGTTTACGCCAATGTGCCATTTTTTCAAAAGCGCTATCAGGACGCAGGATTGGCACCAGGCTCCATCCGCTCGCTTGACGACTTAAAACAAATTCCATTTTCAAACAAGCTCGACCTGCGTGACAACTATCCGCTTGGTCTGGTTGCCACCAAGCCAGAAAAGATTGTCCGTCTTCATGCTTCTTCCGGCACCAAAGGCAAACCAACTATCGTTGCCTATAGCCAGGCAGACATCGATCTCTTAGCCGAAGTTTGCGCTCGTTCGCTTGCCGCTTGCGGAGTGCGGGCTGGCGATATCCTGCAAAATAGTTTTGGCTACGGACTTTTTACTGGTGGGCTTGGTTTGCATTACGGCGCAGAACGGCTAGGCGCCACAGTCTTGCCGGCAAGCTCCGGGCAAAGTCAAAAGCAAGTTATGCTTTTGCGCGATCTTGGTGCACGGGCACTTGCTTGCACACCGTCGTATGCACTCAATCTTGTCTGCACGATGGACGAAATGGGTATCGAGCCGGACATGCTCAATTTGGAAATTGGCATTTTTGGCGCCGAGCCTTGGAGTGAAAAACTGAGAGAAGAATTGCAAGCCCGTCTGAAAGTCTCCGCCTTTGATATTTATGGCTTGAGTGAAATTATTGGGCCCGGTGTGGCTATTGAATGTACGGCAAAAAATGGTTTGCACATTTGGGACGATCATTTTTTGCCGGAAATTATTGATCCAAAAACACAAAAGGTTTTGCCGCCAGGTGCTGAAGGTGAATTGGTTTTGACCAGCCTGACCAAGCAAGCCTTGCCACTTATACGTTATCGTACAGGCGATATTTCTTGTTTGCTTCCGGAGCCTTGTGCTTGCGGCAGAACGCAGGTGAGAATGGCTCGAATTAATTCCCGCCTCGATGATTTGCTGATTATTCGCGGTGTCAATTTGTATCCGCAAGAAGTAGCACGCGTGCTTGAGCAGTTCAAAGAATTGTCTTCACACTACCAAGTGATTGTTGATCGTCAGAAAGCCTTGGACACATTGGAGATTCTGGTAGAAGTGAGCGCTGAGCACACAAATGAAGAGTTGGACGCGCTATCTCACAAGGCAGGCAGTATGGTGAAGGATTTATTGGGCTTAACTGCGGAGATTACACTTGTGCCACCAAAGTCGCTACCGCGCTCTGAAGGTAAAACCATAAGAGTAATTGATAGACGAGTTAATTGAACTTTGATGAATGAAGTTATTTTGCTGAATGTTGAAATGGGAGGATATTAAAAGACGATGGTTGCTCAACTAGCACTTGGACATACAGCTGAAATTGAAATTACGGTTGCTGATCGCATGCGCGCACAATTCGAAGATGGCCTTGTGCACGAAATTTATTCCACTTCCTCACTCGTGCATCACATGGAGTGGGTAGCGCGCAAAGCCATTCTGCCTTTCTTGGAAGAGCACGAGGAAGCTATGGGCTGTCACGTCGATGTCGCTCATCTCAAGCCAACTCTGATTGGCATGAAAGTTCAAATCAGAGCAACCATATCGGAAGTACTGAAGAATAAAATCATCTGCGATGTAGAGGCATTCAACGGAATGGGCAAGATTGCCAAAGGTTACGTTACTCAAGCCGTGCTCGATAAAGGTTGGCTTGACCTGAAGAAAAAGGAACTCTGGCTCCTGCATCAGTTAGCTCAGGAAGCTAATCCTGAAACGCGAGAAGGGGTTCCTCAGCAGTGAGCCGGAGTGCCCAAGCAAGTGAGCAAAGAGCCGCGAAGAGCGGTTCGCAGCGAGCGCCAGTAGAGCGGAGGAGCCGTAAGGCGACGGAGCGAATAAATAACAACCACACAACACGAGGAGATAGTCATGATTAAGTTAGTTGCCCTGTATAAGAAGCCAGCGGATGCGGCCGCTTTTGACAAACACTATTTTGATATTCACGCACCTTTGGCCAATAAAATGCCAGGATTGCGCAAAGTCGAAATTTCTAAAGTAATTGGCGCACCACAAGGTGAATCAAACTTCCATTTAATTGCCGAACTTTACTTCGACGATTTGGATGTATTGAAAGCCGCCATGTCTTCTCCAGAAGGCAAAGCCGCTGCTAAAGATTTGATGAGCTTTGCTGGCGAAGTTGTTTCCATGCACTTTGCCCAAGTGGAAAAAGTTCCCAGTCCAATCAGCTAGTAAGTTAGATAGTAAGTAACCATGGGCGGGTATCCCCCGCCCAAATTTCCTCTCCCACGAAACAAATAATCATCATGCAACAAACACAAACTCGTTTTACTGGCGAACCACCGGAATCGTTCAAGTTCAAAAGAATCATCTATACAAAAAAAGACTACGTCGCCACCATCACTCTCAATCGACCAGAAGTGCTCAATTGCTTTGATATGCAAACACTGGTTGAGCTGGGTCAAGCCTATTGGGACATTAGTGTTGATGACAATATTTCCGTAGCTGTCATAACTGGTGCAGGCGATCGCGCCTTTTGCACCGGCGCGGACTTGGCTGAACAAGAAGAGATTCTCAAGAAACCAAATAATTATTACAAATGGATGTATGCCTTTATCGAAATGCATGATCGCTTGCGCAATATTGGCAAACCAACAATTGCTCGTTTGAACGGCATGGTTGTTGGTGGCGGTAATGAATTGAACATGGCTTGCGATTTAGCCATCGCTGCTGAGCACGTAACGATTAGACAAGTGGGAGCTGCACGCGGCTCTGTCGCTGCCGGTGGTGCCACGCAATGGCTGCCCCTAATAGTCGGCGATCGGCGCGCCCGCGAAATGCTACTGCTTTGCGAAGGCATAAATGCAGAAACCGCTCTTGGTTGGGGACTAGTCAATCAAGTGGTGCCAGCCGATAGACTCGATCGGGCCGTTGCGGAAATGGCAGAAAAGCTCTACAACAAATTGCCAGAATGTACGCGATACACCAAACAACAACTCAACTTCTGGCGTGATTTTTCTTGGGGAATGACCATCGGTCACGCTCGTGATTGGTTGACCCTGCACGCCGGTGCACACGAGACAGCAGAAGGGCTGCACGCATTTCGTGAAAAAAGAGAAATGCAGTATCCGCAAATTCATTGCAAGTTTGCTGGCCCAGCCCAAACCTTTACTGCCAGTATGCCTCTAAACAATTGCAAGAACTGCCAAGCACCGATGGCCAAGTCCTTCCAATTCTGCGGCAGCTGCGGCACCAAGTTGTAATTCGTCATCACGTAGGGGCGGGGTTTCCCCGCCCTCATCGCGACAAACGACCCCTCATAATCAGCAAAGCAAAACAGTTATACAAGGAAACGATAATGATGACGATGACCTATAAAAACATTCAAACGGAAAAAGAAGAACAAATCGGTATTGTCCGCTTACATAGACCGACAGTACTGAATGCCTTAAGTCATGAACTGATGGAAGAACTGGTTGCCGCATTGCAAGAGTTTGACAATGACGACAAAATTCGCGTGATCATTTTGACAGGCTCAGATAAAGCATTTGCTGCTGGTGCCGACATCAAGGAAATGTCAGATGAAACAACCGTTTCCATTATGCTCAAGGATCGTTTTGCCACTTGGGACAAAGTTCGCAAAACCAAAAAACCAATCATTGCTGCTGTGTCCGGTTACGCTCTCGGCGGTGGTTGCGAGCTGGCCATGACTTGCGACATCATCATCGCTTCTGAGACAGCTAAATTCGGTCAACCAGAAATAAACATCGGCGTAATTCCTGGTGCTGGTGGCACACAAAGATTGACACGGGCAATTGGCAAATACAAAGCCATGGAAATAATTTTGACCGGCCGTCCAATTACCGCTAGCGAAGCACTGGCTGCCGGACTAGTAAATAAAGTTGTACCAGCCGAATTGCTCTTAGACGAAGCAAAAGTAATGGCGAAAGAAATTGCCAAGAAATCTCCAGTTGCTGTCAAATTGGCTAAGGAAGCAATCTTGAAAGTATTTGATACTTCTATTTCCGAAGGTCTGGAATTCGAACGCAAGAACTTCTACATGCTCTTCTCGTCTGAAGATCAAAAAGAAGGAATGCGTGCCTTCCTGGAAAAACGCCCAGCCAACTTCACAGGCAAATAACCACAAACCACTTTTAGGAGTTATGCACAACCATGTCCGAAGAAAATATTCTTCTCGTCGAAAAGAAAAACAGCGTAGCGATAATTACACTCAATCGCCCAGACAAACTCAATTCATTTAACGACGAGCTGACTTTCAAATTGCAAGATGCTCTGAAAGAAACAGAGAAAGATGCCACTGTCCGCAGTATCATCCTGACTGGCGCCGGTCGTGGATTTTCTGCCGGGCAAGACTTGCAATCACGCAGTATTTCTCACGAGTCCGGACAACGCCCATCGCTCGGTGATTCCATTCGCCGCCGCTACAATCCGGTAATCACCAAAATTCGCCGCATGGAAAAGCCAATCGTGGCTGCTGTCAACGGCGTGGCAGCCGGTGCCGGCATGAGCTTGGCCATGGCTTGCGATTTCCGCATTGTTGCCGATTCCGCCTCGTTCATTCAATCATTCACCAAAGTTGGTCTAGTCCCAGATTCCGGTTCGACATTCCTCTTGCCACGTTTAATTGGTGTGACCAAGGCTCTGGAGTTGATGTACAGCGCAGAAAAGCTTGATGCCCAAACTGCACTCAACTTAGGCTTGGTCAACAAAGTTGTTCCGCAAGAAGCAGTAATGAAAGAGGCAATCGAACTTGCTGAACGTCTAGCCAAAGGCCCCACCAAAGCATTCGGCTTAACCAAGCGCGCGATTAACAAAGCAATCTTTTCCGACTTGGAAGAGCTCTTAGAATACGAAGCATCCTTGCAAGAAATTGCCGGCCGTTCCGACGACTTCGCCGAAGGTGTAAAAGCCTTCATCGAAAAACGTCAACCAGTTTACTCAGGCAGATAAGCGCTCCGTCGCAGATGCTTTGCATCAGCTCCTCCGCGCGTCAAGACGCTTCGCTGCACTTCGTCAATTAAAACCCACTACCTTTTTCCATCAACTGCTTGGTGCGTTGTTTTTCCTGTTCGTCTTCTAATTGACTTGCACGCGTCGGTGTACCAGCCGGCAGTGGTTCATCTTCGGCTGGTCTAATTTGTTGTTCAAGCCAGGCCAATCGATCTTTGACTTGTTGAGCGTCCGCTGCTTTGGGAGCCACGCGCAAATAATTTCTGTACTCAGTGATTGCCGACGATACGTGTTGCTCCATATCGAACAGTCTTCCCAGGTTTACATGACCAAGTGCCGAATCAGGATTGAGTGCACAAGCCTTTTTCCATGAATCCATTGCCGCTTGGTGATTACCAACCTGCAACCAACAATGTCCGGAATCGAGATAAACACGTTCCAGATCAAGCTCCTGCAAGCGTCCTTGATCTTTGATAATGTCACTGAGATTATGCAAAGCACTGCGCCAGAGTTTTTGCTTCATGTTGTTTTCAGCCAGACCAACCCAAGCATCTGTATATGTCCAGGGCTTGTCGCCTAAAGCAGTGAGATAAAGTTGCTGCGCATCGAAAAGATATTTGTCACCACTTCTCTCTAACAACACAGCATTGATATAAGGAATTCTTGGATTCGGCTCTCGGCATTCCCGGCTAGCTTCGACTAGTTCTTTTGAGCATTCCGCCTCGTTGTCATTGCGCATATAAAGCTCAGCCAATTCCATATGCGCATCTACCGATCGTTCAGTGGTTTCCGTTAAATGCTTCTTGAAACAATCTATAGCCTTTTCATCCTGGTGTTTGGCCTTGTAGCACAAGCCGAGAAAGAATAAGGCTTCCGGATTGTAGTTATTGCGAGCAAAATAAAGCGACTGCAGAAATGCATCAATTGCCGTGTCGTAGTCTTTCGCTTTTAAAGCCCGCTTACCGACTTCAAAGTTTTGCTTTGCCGGGTCCGTGGTGTTTTCACCTTTCGGACCTTTCTTGCTGAAATGACCAGCCTGTGCCGACGGCGCAAAGGCAAAAGAGCAAGCAATGACGGAGCCAAGAACAATTGCGCACCACTTATTCAAGTTTGTTAGCCTCAAATTCAACTTGCACAACTCCAAGCAAAAACAAAGTCGTCGTAATAGCAGCATACAATAAACCAGCTTGCCACATGTTTATCGATGGCAGCCTAGAGACTGCCGGGACAAAGAAATTCCAAGTCCACTCAATAGCCGCAATCGGCAGCACCACAAACAGACCAATAAAGCCCATACATAGGGCTGTAAAAATGATGGCAGCTGCCAGAGGATGTATCTGATAAACCTTCATATCTGCACTTCGTTTTGGGACTTGGTCAGAGGATGGTCTTTGCACACCGGCTTATTTAAGTTAAGCCCAGAAGCTTCTTCAATTTAGCCTCATCAATTACAGTTATACCTAATTCTTCAGCTTTCGCCAATTTACTGCCCGGATTGGTGCCCACCACGACATAATCGGTCTTCTTCGAAACGGACGATGTGGCTTTGCCCCCGTGGGCTTTTATCAGTTTTTCCGCTTCCAAGCGATCTAAAGTTTCCAGGGTGCCGGTAAGCACAAAGGTCTTGCCCGTGAGGTTTTGCTCAAGTTTGGGTTTGGCTTTAGCGTCCGACTGGATTGAGACATGAGCCTTGATTAAACGCTCAACAAATTGTTGATTAATTTCATTGTCAAAAAACTCAACAATTGCCTGACCAATTTTGGGTCCAATGCCCTCAATTTGCGACAGCTCGTCTGCACTTGCTTTCATCAATTCTTTTAAGGAAGAATATTGATCTGCCAAAAGTTCGGCAATTGATGCACCAACGTGAGAAATTCCAAACGCGTATATCAGATTGGACAGCGGTCTTTTCTTGGCCGCTTCAATTGCTTTCAAAATATTGTCTGCGGATTTTGCACCCATGCGTTCAATTTGCATAAGCTCAGGTTCGGTCAGCATATAAAGATCTGCGGGATCTTGCACGAAGCCAGCATCAATAAGCTGCTTGATCAAAACTTCACCCATGCCATCAATGTCCATCGCTTCGCGGCCAACCCAGTGCTCAAGACGCCGTTGCTTTTGGCTGGCACAGCCATAAGTGTTGGGACAACGGAAAGCAACCTCGCCTTCGGTTCTAACCAGTTTGGTATTACAGACAGGACAACGAGTCGGATATTCAAGTACTTCCGATTTCTTAGAGCGCTTATCAAGTTTGACACTCAAAACTTCCGGAATAATCTCGCCTGCCTTGCGCACCACGACCGTGTCGCCGATACGCACATCCAAGCGTTTGATTTGTTCCGCATTATGCAGACTGGCCCGCTTGACCGTGGTGCCTGCTAACTTAACCGGCGTCAAACAAGCAACCGGTGTAATTGCGCCAGTTCGGCCGACTTCAAATTCAACTGCTTCCACAGTGGTTTCCGCTTCTTCCGGTGGATACTTAAAAGCAATTGCCCAGCGCGGACTGTGCGCTGTTGCACCAAGGGCTTTCCAGAGACTGCGCTCATCAAGCTTGATCACCACACCATCAGTTTGATAATCCAATTGATGTCTTTTCTCGTCCCACAATTTGCAAAAGTGTTTTACTTCGGCAATACCATGAGCAATTTTGTAATGGGAATCAACCGGCAAACCAAGATCGTGCAAAAGCTTTAGCGTTTCGCTATGGTTTTTTGGATCATGCATATGCGCGTCGGTGACATAAGCAAAATACGTCCAGAGGGAAAGTTTTCGCTTTGCCGTAATGCGCGGATCTTTTTGTCTCAAAGATCCGGAGGCTGCGTTTCTCGGATTAGCAAAAGCTTGTTCCTCTTGCTCTGCCAATTTTTTGTTCAAGGCCAGGAAAGTCGAGATGGGGAAATAAACCTCGCCACGAATTTCCAAAAGCTCCGGCACTTTGCCACCATTTTTGGATATAAGGCGATTGGGCAGCGCAGCAATAGTTTTGAGATTGAGCGTAACATCTTCGCCCACATCTCCATTACCTCTAGTGGCACCTTCGACAAACACACCATTTTTATATGTCAGCGCCACAGACAATCCATCGATTTTTAATTCGCAAACATAAGCTAACTGCCTTTCCTGCTCATCTGTAAGCTCAAGAGCTTTTTTCAGGCGCTCTGCCCACTTGTCCAATTCTTCAAAAGACATAGCATTAGCCAGCGACAACATGGCAATGCGGTGCCGCACCGGTTTAAACTCAGTACTTGGCGCTGCACCAACTTTTTGCGTTGGGCTATCTTCAGTCAAAAGCTCCGGGAATTTCTCCTCGAGGTTTTTCAACTCGCGAAACAGCTTGTCAAACTCAGCATCAGAGACTTCCGGACGTGAAAGCACATAGTAAGAAAAACTATGGTGCTCAATTTCACGCTTCAACTCTTCGACGCGTTTGCGAGCTTGTTCGATATTAACTGTCAATTCAGTTTAGACCTTCGCGAGAAAGAATTACACAATCACCTTGTGCGGTGCCTGAGCAAATTGCCGCTGCGCCATAACGGGCACCGCGACGTTTCATTTCCTTTGCCAGAGTCAAAAGTATGCGCGCACCGGATGCACCAATTGGATGTCCGAGAGCAATTGCGCCACCATTGACGTTTACTTTCTCTGGATCAATGCCAAGCATTGAGATTGAGGTCAAGGCTACTGCGGCAAATGCTTCGTTGATTTCCATCAGATCGAGATCGGAAACTTTCAGATTGGCCTTTTCCAGAGCTTTCTTGGTTGAAAGCGCCGGCACTGTCGCCAAGTAAGGTACATCTTGGCCGATCGAGGCATGAGAAATAATACGTGCCAAGGGTTTCAATCCCAATGCTTTGGCGCGATCCGCACTCATAATTAACAGCGCTGCTGCACCATCGTTTACTCCTGGTGCATTGCCGGCTGTGACTGAACCCTTGTCGTAAAAGACTGGCTTGAGTTTTGCCAAAGCCTCAATTGACGAATCGGCTCGCGGTCCCTCATCCAGTTCCACGAGTTTGGTTTGTCCTTTGCCTTGGGGAACGGAAACCGGTTTGATTTCTTCGGCAAAAGCACCAGAGGCTTGAGCCTTAATTGCCCGCTCGTGGCTGCGCAATGCCCACTTGTCCTGCTCTTCCCGCGTCACTTTGAATTCTTCGGCCACTTTTGCGCCATGTACAGCCATGTGTACGGAGGTAACCGGGCATTCTAAACCATCGGTCAGCATGCCATCTTTCAACGGCGTGTGTCCCATGCGTTTGCCAAAGCGTGCCGAATTAGCCTCAATCAAATATGGTGCTTGACTCATCGATTCCATGCCGCCGGCAATAATAATATCGCCGTCGCCAGAACGAATGCGCAGATCGCCAATTGTTACAGCCCGAATTCCGGAGGCGCAAACTTTGTTGATTGTCGTCGATTCGCAAGTATTAGGCAGACCAGCTTTCAGCAAAGCTTGTCTCGAGGGAATCTGACCGCAACCAGCTTGAATCACTTGACCCAAAATAACCTCGGCAATTGCATCGCCCGGCAATTTGTAGCGCGCCACAAGTTCGGCAATTAAGGGAGCCGCCAAATCAACGGCGGAAAGCGAATGCAGAGCACCGCCCAACTTACCAAATGGTGTACGTACACCGTCAACAATTACTGTTTCAACCATGACATTTCCTCACAGCGCTTTACAAACTTAACTACTGGCAAATCCCGATGCACAACATGCAGCCGAATCTGTCTTTATAGTGCCATGCCAGAGCGCCATCTCGCTCAACAATAACTATCTTTTATTTCTTGCTTGATTTATGATAGGAAAAGAAAGGGATTAAGCCATGACTGGATCTTTTGGCGGTTCTTCAGACAATCCACCTCCAGGCAATCAGCCCAATTTTGGTCAAAATTGGGGCGGCATGCCACAATGGCAACCGCCTGAGCACAAGCCGGACCAGGCTCCCGACGAGCCCGCCATTACACCCAAACGCATCGATATTCAAAAGCGCTTTGTCGCCCTGATTATTGACGTGGTCGTCAGCTATTTTGCCGGCATTATTGTTTCTTTTATTCCAGTGGTTAATGCCTTCTTGCCCGTTTATGCCACGATGATTCTTTATCTGCTTTGCCGCGATTTCTTTTTCGAAGGCAGAGGCGTTGGCAAAAACCTCATGGGTATCCAAGTTGTCGACATTGCCACCGGTACTCCTTGCAGCTTAATTCAATCCGTTCAACGTAATGTGATTTTGCTCGCTCCTTACATTGTCTTGCAGGCTGTCAGCATTGTTTTGCGTTTTATTCCTATTTCCTGGCTCAATGAAGCCGTCATGAATTTAATCAACGTGGTAGGAATGTTCTACGTGGCAATTGTCATTCCCCTGGAAGGTTATCGGGCTTATTCAAGGCAAGATGGGCAGCGCATCGGCGATGAAATTGCCGGCACCACTTTGGTTGAAGCACCAATGAGTTTTGCTCACGTGTTGCCAAGACAAGGTTAGGGCAAAGTAAACGTAACAAACTCTTGCTTTGCAACTGATGCACAAGTGGCGTTTATGATATCTTAGTGCCGGATTATGTGTCCCGAAAAATAGTACAGTTGGCAACAAAATGACTCACAAAGCAGCATATATCTGGGGACCCATTTCGAGCTTCACCGGCCCGCTAACTGCGCTTCTTTTGCGCAAGGGTTGGCATGTTTATGTTGCCTGCAAGTCGGCACTGAATTTATTTTCCTTGTCGCCACTTGATATGCCTTCGGCTGCACAAACGCAAATTGAAAAGGCACTCGGTGGACACGAAGAGTTTCGCACCTTTGCTGACCGACTCAAATTTATTGAATCGAATGAGCAGCTCAAGGATGTTGTACTCGATGCAATTATTTTTTCCGCTCTGCCACCAAACTTTGATGAGGCTCGTGCACCGCGTGCACCATGGGCCGCGCAAGAGCTGGGAGCAATTTGCAAAATTCAACGTGGCGTAAATGTTTTTCTGGTGTCGTCTCTCTGGGCCGGTGTTCAACCGGATGGCGTAGTGCCAGAAGAAATGGAATTTGAGCGACGCAAGCCGCTCAATCAATGGGAGCATTGCGCCCAGCAATACGAAATCAAATTGTTGATTGAGCTTGGCGGTTTAGAATCAACCTGGCATTTGATTCGCTTACCCTTAATTTCAGGCAGCACCAAGGATGGTGCCTCGCTGAATTTCTCAGGGCCTATGTCACTTCTACGCGACATAGCCGAGCAAACTCCGCATCCGGAAGAAAGCTATTCGACCTTGCAACTGAATTACAATCCCGATGCGACGTTCTGGTTTATGCCTGTTGATCAAGCAACCAAAATGTTCTGGCACATTTTAGAAGACGAATCACGCCCGCGCATTTGCAATTTGGTTTCCACCCAATCGACATTGAATCGTGAATATGCAGAGTATGTGGCAAAGTCCCTCGGCTACAAATCAGTCGAAACGGCCTCCAACAATTCTTACAAGCTGGCAAATGTGATGCGCCAGATGCTTAAAGACAATATCCAAGTAAAGACAAGAAACCTTTTTGAAGTTGCCGGACGCTATCAGGAGAATCCTGTGGCAATTGACGAACGTTACTTCAGTAAGCTTTTGCGCTTTGGCAGAGCTAACCACTGGGGACGCGTCGCCTTGCCAGTCGGCAAGTCAGTTTCCAAACCAATTTTTTCTGCCTCTTTAGCCAGACAATATTTTGAAGATTTCCTTCCGATGAATTTCGACAGTGAACTTTTGCACGATATCACCAAAGGTGACATCAGCATCGGTTTCGTTATCGACGGTCCACAAAATCTCTATTGGGTCTTACGTGCTTATGACGACAGAGCCATGGTAGAAAGATTGGATCACGGCGCCGACAAACCAAAAGTCAGCCTACATTTTTCCGGCGATACGATGATGAAGTTAATTCACAAGAAACTTTCACTCGAACTTGCCCTTGTCTCAAGAGAAGTACGCATCGAAGGCCCGATCATCGACGGACTCCGCGTCGGTTCCATATTCGGTCGCTTCCTAAAAGAACACCCCTTCACCGGCATCGAATCCAAAGCCGAAGTTTTGTCCTAGCTTTATTGGGCAGTACTCGTAAGTCCAATAAATGCATCCGTCGAAAGTTTGAAGTAGTCAGCTAAACGACGCGCCTGCTCTTTGCTAATTTGCCTGCGTCCACTTAGAACTTCAGACAAGTTCGATTTGGATGAAAACAAATGTGCAAGGTCTCTTTGGCGCAAATTGTTCACTTCCATTAGATACTTCAACATTTCGAGAGGAGACACTCTTTCAATCGGAAAGTGCTCTTGTTCATATTTATAAATCAAATCAGTCAAGACATCAAAATACTCATTCTCTTCGGAGGTTAAATCCTCATATCGATCTAAAAGCCCATCCAAGACTTTTCGCGCAAGCTTAAAGTGTTGACGATTCCGCATTGGAACAAGCGGGAACTGGTTAATCAAAGTCAAATACTCTTTGCTCGGTTTCCTAGCCATGGCACTTATCCAAAGACTCTCGATGTCGTCACCATCTTATGTTCTCATTTTGAGAACTTCGTGTCAAGCGCACAAATCCCTGGCTCCCAATATAAAGACGTTTGATAAAAAGTTCAAAGCCAGAACGAATTATCTCGACGTTTTAATCTCTTTAGTGGAATCAGGCCATTCCTGTTTAACCTCTCGAATCGACTGATTACTTATGGCTTGCTGCACAATGTTTGCTACTCGCAAGAATCGCCTCAGCGAAATCGAGCTGTAATAATTTTTTTCATAGGCACTGACTTGCTGTTTGCTCATACCTGTGTACCTACCAAATTCACTTTGTGACCAACCAAGCGATATTCGTGCTTGAACCAATGCTCTGGGTAAGTCCGCGCAGTCGAACAGCGCTTGTTTGAAATTGTCGCGTTCCCTGTTCTCGGACAATGAATTTCGGAGCAACTGTTGACTGAGCTGCTCAATTTTTAAATCAACCGGAGTTATCAGATCAGCATCGTCCAAGCCAAAGTTATCAAGCAATCCAGCTAGCCTTCGCTTGAGCGCGAGAAGTCTGCTCAGCTTTCCTTTAATTTTGATCTGTTGTCTGGCGACCTTAAGCATGTTGTTTTTCTCACCTCAATCGAAGTCATCATATATATAGACGTTTGAAGTGGCAAAAAGTTCAAAGTCCTGGGAAAGCCGCTCCCAGAGGCACCTTTGACAACCGACAAAAATGAGTTTGTCATCAAATTTGATGACAAAACCTAGGCCGTAAAACAACCACCCGGCTCGCAAGTACATTCGGCGAAAATGGACATCTTTTGGGTGGGGCTTTGCCAATGAGGAATCAACAAATAGCGCGATCAAACACAATCACTTGGCAATACACGTCTGCTTCTGGAGCCCACTCAATTAATTGATAGTCCATACGTGTGTACGTATTGTTATGTCGAAAGAACTAGCGGGCGCGGACGGCTAACTTCTCTGGTTGTTTGACTTGGCTGACTAAGTTGACCATTTCGATGGCGGCCATGGCAGCGTCGACGCCCTTGTTACCGGCTTTGGTGCCGGCGCGCTCGATTGCTTGTTCGATATTTTCTGTGGTCACTACGCCAAAAATTGTCGGCACACCGGTTTGTAGTCCAACGTTAGCGACGCCTTTGGCGCACTCGCCAGCGACATAATCGTAATGAGTGGTGGCACCTCTGATCACGGCACCAAGACAAATTACTGCATCGTAGTTTTTTGTTTCAGCCGCGAGTTTGGCGACGAAGGGAATTTCGTAAGCGCCAGGGCACCACATCACATCGATGTCTTGATCTTCTGCACCATGACGGCGCAATGTATCAGCGCAGGCTTCGTAAAGCTTGCTGGTAATGAACTCGTTAAAGCGACTAACAATGATACAAAAACGATGACCAGTCACAACTAAATCTCCTGAAAATACATTTGGCATTTACCTAGCTCCCCAAATCCGATAACCAGTGTCCCATTTTTTCTTTCTTGGTCAACAAATATTGCATGTTGTGACTGTTGCATGCAGGCGGCATGGCAACCCGATCAACAATTTGCAAACCATAGCCTTCCAGACCGACAATCTTACGCGGATTGTTGGTAATAATTTTGACCGTGCTCAATCCAAGGTCGTGGAGAATTTGCGCACCAACACCATAGTCACGCAAGTCCGGCTTGAACCCAAGTGATGCATTTGCTTCGACAGTGTCTTGTCCCTTGTCCTGTAATGCATAGGCTTTGATCTTGTTGAGCAAACCAATGCCGCGACCTTCTTGGCGCAAATAAACCAGAACACCCTCGCCTTGGTTGGCGATCATCGCCATGGCTGCTTCCAATTGTGGTCCACAATCACAGCGCAAACTGGCAAAGACATCGCCGGTCAGACACTCACTGTGCATGCGAATCAAGACATTTTCTTTGCCGGAAACATCACCTTTTACGAGAGCCAAATGTTCCCGCCCATCAATTTGATTGCGATAAGCATAGACTTGAAAATCACCATAGGCTGAAGGAAGTGTTGCTTCCGCATCGCGCACGACAAATCGTTCACGCTTCAAGCGATAAGCAATTAGTTGGGCAATGTGAATCACCTTCAACCCATGCTCGCGAGCAAAGGCAAACAGTTCAGGCACGCGTGACATTGTGCCATCAGCATTGATAATTTCGCAAATCACACCGGATGGCGTGCAACCTGAAAGGCGTGCGAGATCCACAGCCGCTTCAGTATGTCCGGCGCGTTGCAGAACACCGCCTGGCTTTGCCACCAAAGGAGAAATGTGTCCTGGGCGACGCAGATCGGACGGTTTGCTTGCCGGATCAACAGCAATGCGGATTGTCGTGGCACGATCGTAAGCACTGATACCAGTCGTCACGCCAAACTTGGAATCACCATCGATCGTCACCGTAAAAGCAGTGCCTTGTGATTCGTTATTCTTATCTACCATCATTGGCAGTTCAAGTTCGGTTGCGCGCTCTTGCGTCAACGCCAAGCAAACCCAACCACGGGCCTCTCTGATCATAAAGTTGATCATTTCAGGTGTGACAAACTCGGATGCGCAAATCAAGTCGCCTTCATTTTCACGTCCTTGATCATCGGCAACAACAACAAATTTGCCAGAGCGAATGTCTTCAATTGCTTCCTCGACGGAGGCAAAGCCAAAATTCGCTTCGGGACTAAAATCCATTTGGGAATCGATAGTGGAAATATTCGCGGGGTTGCTTAGATCAAACATTTTGTACCTCCATCAGTCTGGCGACATATTTGGCCAGCACATCCACTTCGACATTGACTTTGTCATTGACGGAAAGCGTACCAAGCGTGGTTACCGCCAATGTGTGCGGAATTAAGGCAACACTGAATAAAAACGTATCTGATCCAAGATTCAATCCGGCTGAAAGTTGGATCTGATCAACACTTGCCACAGTTAGACTGACACCATCGATGGTCACTGATCCTTTTTCAATAAAGAATGAGGCAAATTCGTTTGCCAGCCCAAACGTAATTACTTTGGAAAAACCTTCCGGTTGAATTGCCACCACTTCTGCTAGTCCGTCCACGTGACCGGAGACCATATGCCCACCAAGCCTGTCAGAAAGCCTCAAGGCTCGTTCTAAATTGACTGAACCACCTTGCTTGAAGCTGCCCAATTTTGTACGGCGCAATGTTTCGTGCATCGCTTCGACTTCAAACGAATCAGCACTGACTTTCACCGCGGTCAGACAACAACCGTTCACGCTGACTGAATCGCCAACTTTCAAATCGGAAGTAACTAGTTTTGCACCAATGCAAAACGACGCACCTTCTGACCCATTGGTCAGGGTAATAATGCTTCCAAGTTCTTCAACGATTCCAGAGAACAAACTGCGGGCTCCTGAGAGGTCCTTCCCTGAGAGATCCTTCGTCGCGCCTAGCGCTCCTCAGAATGACAATGACAAGGTGAGGGGTATTTTACAACGATTTCCCCAAATTCACCTTGGAAACTTCTGAGCTTTGCAAATCTTGTTGTCAACAGCAAATCAGGTATTAGATCAGAGAGCCAGTCTTGCCACAATTGGCTGCTGGTTTTGGGCATTTGTACCAAGCAAGAACTGCAACTTAAAGGGCATTTCCTGCGGTCCGCCTTCTTGAGCCGAGTGCACCGCCACCAAGCCTCTTACTTCAACCGGTACTAGGGATTGCTCGTTGGGATCACCAGGCACGACCTCATCGATACGCACCGAGGCAACTTGGCGAATTTGCTTCAACCCCTGCAGTTGAGCCTGCATTTCCTCTGCCGATTTAGGCAAAAGGCCCGCCTCTTTCAGCTGCTGTTCAACCGACGGCGCCAATTCACCGGCCAAAAGCGCCCTAGTGTTCTTCTCATAAGTCGTATAACTGGAATCCAAAAGCTGGACTGCCACGTCGCGCGCAAATTGAGTCAGGTTGGTTTTCGTGCCAGTGTCCATCACCTTGCTCAAATCCGGCCGAGTCAGGATCAAAAAGAAATTCATCGGTATGGAAATAGCCAGCGCAATAAAGACGCCGTACTTGCGCAAAATATAGTTAGGTTCAAGTCGTTTGACGCGCCAATACATTAGTTGAACTCTACCTTGCCTAGCACCCAATTATCATTTGAGCGGTACAACGAAAGCGTTGCTTGGCAGTCAACCGTCTCGGACTTTTTTGCGTTCGTAGCCTTATCCAACTTAGTAATCACCTGTCTGCCGTAGACCTTAACTATAGCGTCTGTTTGAGTTCTCTTCACGACATCAGCCTTTTTCATTTCGGCTTGCGACTCCCAATCGGCGCCGGACCACTGCCAAGTATAAAGCCGGCTGCCCAGGTATTTAGCTTCGTCGCAAATCCGCAGGCTGGAAATCGTCTGCAATAAAAGCCAAACAACGATTAGGACTCCACAAAAGAGAACAAACCACTTGTTCGGCAAAAATCTCTCCATTGCTTTTGAACACTTGCCTTTCTAAAGTTTATCTTGACATCCAAAACAATCAAGTTAAACCTGATTTTAAATAGCTGCGCGACAAACATCTAGTCCCCGGGCGTCGGCCAAAGTTAAACCGTCCCGCTTTAACAAGCCGCTCAGTTCGCGGTTTATGCGAGCCGGCAAGCCTGGCCCGGAAAAAACCAGGGCTGTGTAAATTTGCACAACTTGCGCCCCGCGCCGAATAAATTGATACGCGTCTTCACCTGAGGCAATGCCGCCGCAAGCAATAATTTCTTGTGCCGGCTCTTTCAAGCGGTACACTTTGTCACACAAAGACAATGCCAGGTTTTTCAATGGAGGCCCGCTCAAACCACCTTGACCAATTTGGGCAAGCTTTGCTTGATCGGTCTTCAAACCGGCTCGCGTATTAGTTGTGTTTGTGCAGACAAAGCCACGAAGATTATTTGCTTTGGCGCACTCGACTGTCTTAGCGATAAGCTCATCGGAACTATCAGGAGAAAGTTTGACAAATATCGGCAAACTGCGATTGTTCGCCTTTTGCACCTCGCTGACAATTGTGGCGAAAAGATTTGACTCAGCTAGCTGAGCCTCGCGCGTGTTGGGACAACTGACGTTGAGCGTGACATAAGCAAGCGGCAAGTGTTTTATTTGCGCAAATGTTTCCAAAACATCTTCGACAGCTTTGTCACCGGAAATTGCTGGATCATTTGTCTTAGCGATATTCAGTCCGACAGGCAATGAGAATTTTGCCGACTGCAATCTTTCTGCCACAACTTCTGCACCATCACCATTCAATCCCATTCTATTGATTAGGGCTTCGTCTTCCACTAAGCGAAACAAACGCGGTTGGGGATTTCCCTTCGAGGCACGAGCTGTGACCGAACCGATCTCGGCAAAACCAAAGCCGATTTCTCCCACAACTTCTGTCAGCTTGCCATTCTTATCAAAACCGGCAGCCAGACCAAGGGGATTAGCCAGGGCAACGGAGGCTAAGCTTGTCTCGAGGTTTTTGTCGCTGTATTCAAAGGCAAAGCGCAAAGCCGGCCAAAGCGGAGTTGCAAAGCAGGCTGCCTTTTGCACAAAGCTATGCGAAACCTCAGCATCCAGGCTGAAAAGAATTGGCCGCAATAGGTTTTTGTAGATTGACATCGTTTCTGCTCGCGAGCCTAGCGCATTCAAGTAAAATACGTCTTGTTCATATAACATATTAGCCTGTGACTTTCTCATTTGCGAGAAATTTATCTTGAGGATCAACAATGCCAACTGCGGAAATTCCAGAAATGACACATGACAGTGCACCAGGTGAAGCGGCGACAACTTTGGCACCACAGCGCGAAATAGTTGCCTGGATTTTGTATCACCTAGCATATTCCGGTGTGCCGGCAGTGGTATCAACGGCGATTTTCAATGCTTATTTTGTCGAAGTGGTTTGTGGTGGCGCGAATATTCCCCAAGGAACGTCGACTTTACTTTGGACTGTCGCCTGCAGCATTGCTAACTTTTTCGTGATGGTAAATGCCCAATTTCTTGGCACATTTGTTGATACGTCGGCATCAAAGAAGCGCTTGCTTGCCTGCGCCACTGTCGGCTGCATTATCACAACGGGCATGTTAGCCCTGGCAGGACCAGGTGCCGTGCTTTTAGCAATGATACTGACAGTAGCTTCTGGATTCACCTTCTCCACCGCTGAAGATATGATTGCCGCCTTTCTGCCAGAACTTTGTCCATCCAACGACATGGGGCGCATTTCTGCCTTTGGCGCATCGGCTGGTCACTTAGGCAGTCTATTAGCATTAGGTGTTTGTCTTGGTTATGTGCAGTTTGCTCAAGCCCAGGGACAAACAGCACCACAATTTGTTCCCGTAACAATGCTAATTGTCTCCGTACTATATATTGTTCTCTGCCTACCGACATTCTTGTGGCTCAAAGAACGCGCTCAACCGCAGCCACTGCCACCGGGTAAAAATACTTGGCAAACCAGTATCTCTCGCCTGCAACACACAATTAAACATGCAGCTCGATATAAAGATCTGGTGCGCTTGCTGGCAAGCATCGTTGTTTACACTTGCGGCACTTCTACCATCGTAGTCTTAGCTGCTGTCTACGCACACCAAGTCATGAAGTTCACGACCTCCGACACAATAGTGATGATTGCCATTGTCAATCTAACCGCTTCCATCGGCGCAATAATTTTTGGTTACGTGCAAGACAAAATTGGTTCCGTAAAAACACTTGCCACCACTTTGGTGCTTTGGCTAACAGCCATTGGTTTGGTCTTCATGACAGAAGACAGAACAGTTTTTTGGATTGCCTCCAACTTAATCGGTATGGCGATTGGCTCGAGCTATTCAGTTGGACGGGCGCTCGTCGGACAGTTCTCACCGAAAGATAGAGCCGGTGAATTTTTTGGTCTTTGGGGACTTGCCTGCAAGCTTGCGGCTGTCGTTGGTCCATTAAATTACGGCTTAATTGCTTATGCCTCGGGTGGCAACCAAAGAATCGCCATTGGCTCCACAGCCCTCTTTTTTGTGATTGGCATGGCAATTCTCTTTAGCGTCAATGAAAAGCGCGGCAAGGAAGCGGCTCTAATAGGCTAGATTCAGGCGTTTTTCGAGTTATCTTATAGCTTACCCACCTCTTGACAGCCTTCTGGTCCGAGGGGATAATTATCTTAAGCCGATCTAATTGCGTTGGATTGTGGGCGATCAGAGTTAGGGTCGTGGAGCATTTAAAATAACGCCCAAACATTTGGGCAATTGTAAAAATCGTTTCTGAGGGGAAGCATCCGTGCGCACCCGTACTTCTTGGTGTACACATTTATAGGTGGGGTACGAAAGGCGAAAAAAAATCAGGATCCACATGGCTGATGGCGAGAGGCAAGAACTTGTAGGTACAAGTTCTTGCCTCAATATGCTTTACTTATGCACATATGAGCCACTACGATGTGATTATTATTGGAGCAGGCGCTGCCGGCATGTTCTGCGCCTGGCAAGCTGGACTGCGCGGACGCAAAGTTGGCTTATTTGATCATTCAAAAAAAATTGGTCGCAAGATTCTTATTTCGGGCGGCGGGCGTTGCAACTTCACGAACATTCACGCCGGACCGCAAGCTTATGTCTCTAACAATCCGCACTTTTGCAAGTCGGCTCTTTCCCGCTTTACTGCAGACGATTTCATTTCCATCGTCAAAAAACACAGAATTGCATTTCACGAAAAGAAATTGGGGCAGCTATTTTGTGACGACTCAGCAGAAGAAATTGTCGCCATGTTGGTTGGCTTATGCAAAAGCGTCGGCACGCACTTTCAATTGGATTGTTATGTAGACCAAGTGCAACAAAATCAGCCAAGTGGATTTGAAATTGAAACCAATCACGGACGCGTTACTTGCGAGTCGCTAGTTATTGCCACTGGCGGGCTTTCCATCCCGCAAATTGGTGCCACCGGATTTGGTTACAAAATTGCCGAGCAGTTTAAACTGAAAATAGTTAAGCCACGCCCAGCGCTTGATGGCTTTGTTTTTCAGAATAAAGATCTTGCACACTATGCAGATTTGTCCGGACTTTCCATCGATACAATTGTCTCTGCCGATGGTGCGGACTTTCGCGAAAACATTTTGTTCACGCACACAGGACTAAGCGGACCTGCCAGCCTGCAAGCCTCACTTTATTGGGACAACGGCAATCCACTTTCAATCAATTTACTTCCAGAAACAAATGCCTTCGATTGGTTCTGCCAAAAACGCAAACAAGGCGCAAAAGCAGAATACAAAAATCTCTTAGCAGAGATCTTGCCCAAAAGATTTGCTGAAAAATTTTGCTCCTGGTATCAACCACAATCAATGCCAGCAGAAATTTCCGACAAGGACCTGCAAGAATTCTGTGAGAAGTTGCACAACTGGCAAGTGATACCACTTTCCACTGTCGGTTATAAAAAAGCCGAAGTAACCAGGGGCGGCGTCGACACCAACGAACTTTCCTCTAAGACAATGGAAGCCAAAAAAGTCCCCGGCTTATACTTCATCGGCGAAGTCGTCGACGTCACAGGCCAACTAGGCGGCTACAACTTCCAATGGGCCTGGTCATCTGCTTTTGCCGCCGGCGAATACGTCTAGACCGTGTTATTTGAACACTTTTTTGTACGTGTCTTCATCGAAGCCGATTAGGAGAGTCTTGCCGCGTTTTATCGTCGGGGCTCGCAGGTTGCCGGTTGGGCCGAGCATGACGGCAAGTATTTCATCCTTGCTGGGTTTGTCTTTTTTCAGATTTAGGTGTACAGCTTTCTGGCCTTTGCTGGCGTAAATTTCATCGGCTTCTGCCGCCAACTCTAATGCTTCTTTTGCGCCCATGGATTTTGAGCGGGCATCTACTGTCGTCTTTGCTTTGAGATCATTTCTCACAAGAAACTCTTGTGACCGGGTGCAGGTCATTCAACCCTTGCGGTGATAAATCCAATCAAATATAGCCATTAGCAATACCTCATATTCAAACACGTAGCTTGGTACTTTATCGATAGTATCATATGCCAATGCTGACAAATTGCCCATATCCCGATTGCAGATTTTCTTTTGAGATTGAAGGCCCATCCGAAAGTCGGAGCTTTAAATCCTATGGGGAATTTCGCCCACAAAACGGTACATGCCCAGACTGTAAGCGTCCCGGTACATTCCGCCATCTAAGCGTCTTGAAGCATGTTGAAAAGTTTTGGCGCGAGTATTCTACTGCCGAAAATCAACAAGCCATAAGCAACCGCAACTACACGGAACTGCCGCTGATCGCCGCATTGGAAGATATTCGCAGCCTGCACAACGTTGGTTCTATCTTCCGCACAGCCGATGGCGCTGGCGTCAATCATTTGATATTGACTGGTATCACAGGTTGCCCGCCACGCAAACAAATAGCCAAAACAAGTTTAGGCGCAGAAGATAATATCACTTGGGAATATCGCGCCGGATTTCTTGATGTTTTGCCCGACTTGAAAAAAGCTGGTATGCAAATTATTGGTCTTGAGTGCACAGATCAAAGTCGTCTACTCAACGAAGTAATTGCAGAAGAAAAAATTCAATCACCGATTTGCTTAGTAGTGGGCAACGAAGTGACTGGCATTTCTCAAGAAGTCCTGGCCAATTGTGATCAGGTTTGCCATCTGCCAATGCGCGGTACAAAAGCGTCACTCAACGTCAGCGTAGCCTTCGGTATTGCCGCATATGCTTTAGCAGATTCTATTTGCCTTGAAAAGTCGGGCAATCGGGGTATTTGCATTCCAAGCGCCAGTCTGTGAACATTTGCAACTAGACTTGCGTGATAAAATGGCGCGGGAACATTGAAGCGAGCTCGTCGTCTCAGGGGAAAGTTAGATGCGTCAGCAGACAAATTCACAAATGAAGTGCTTCCTAGCTACTTTAATATTACTTGTCACAACTTCTGTGACAGTCTCTGTGGCAGCCGCCACTGCCAATAAGAGCGCGCTTTATTATGCCAACCAATTGCTGCACGAAGGCAAATATAAGGAAGCGTTGCCTTATTGCGAAGAGGCAGTCAAACAATTCCCTAAGTCGGCCCGCGCCTGGAAAGACCGCGGTGTTGCCTATGAGAATCTGGATGAGCACGAAAAGGCAATTGCTGATTTAAGCAAAGCAATTAGTCTCAATCCCAATTATGCCGTGGCTTATTCCTATAGAGCCTGGGCCTACAATGAATTGCGCGATTATGCCAAGTCTGTGCAGGATTGCACGAGGGCTTTGAAAATCAATCCTTATTTGGATTCTGCTTATGCTAACCGTGCCGAAGCTTTCAATGGGTTACATAAATACACAAGTGCTCTGCATGATGCCAACATGGCAATCAAGCTTTCACCTCGTTACGCCGTTGCCTACAACAATCGTGCTTGGGCAAATTTTGGCTTAGGCAAATACGCTTTGGCTGCCAATGATGCATCCATTGCCATTCGCTTGAACTCCAAATATCGCTGGGCTTACTATCTCACCAGAGCACAGGCCTACGAAAAGCTGGGAGAAAAACACTTAGCTCGCAAGGATCGCCAAACGGCAAAAGAAATGATGCCGGAAGCTGTCGCCAGGGAGGAAGCTCAAGAGGGCGACAAGAAAGTCGAACTTGAGCCAGAGAAGAAATCAGATTCTAAAGCAGACAACAAAAAAGCTAGTGACTAACCAATAAACTCTGCCAAGTTAATCAAGAAATGGTTCCAGCCATGAGCATGTTCTTCAATTGCTTCATCTGAATATTTGCCTTGGCCAAAGCCAGACTCAGATACTTCAAACAAGCTTTGCTTGCCTTCGCTTTTAATGGCAAATTCCACTGTCGTGTTGAGCTCAGGCGCATCCGCTTCCCAACCAAGCACAAAAACAAAGCGATTGGGCGACGCATCTTCGACTATCTTGCAAGGCACTTCAATCACGCCGAACTCAGAATCCCATTCCAAAATAAATCCATCGTCAGTTGGGTTTGCCCGTTGGCAAAGCCAATTAACCATGCCCTCAGGCTTTGTCACAAGCGGATACAACACCTCTGGCGTGCAGTTCACCAGAACACTGCGATTGATTATCCTTGCGCTTTTTTCGCTAGCTTTGCTCACGCGATTTTTTGCCAGTCTTATTAGTGAGTGTGGACTTTAGTGAATATGGATTTTGGCGTGCTTGCGATACTCTTCCATACTATCCCATTCCAGGACTTCTGGTTTTGTTTTCACAAGTTCATTCCAGGTGATGTGTGGTCTACCTGTGTTAATTTCCACCATGGAAATACAATCATCAACTGGGCACACTGTAGAGCAAAGATCGCAACCGACGCAATCTTCTTCCCGCACCACTGGATAGGGGCGCTCATTTGGTTCGCCTTTGAATTTCAGATCTTTCATATCAATGCATTGGTGTGCTGCGTCATTGCAAGCAATAAAGCAAAGGTTGCACTGAATGCACTTAGCTGGATCGACGCGGGCTACAGTTTGGAAACCAAGATCGAAATCGCCGAAAGAAGAAATGCGATGAACGGATTTGCCAATCAATTGATCAATTGATGTGTAACCTCTCTCATCCATCCAGTTAGATAGACCATCGATCATATCTTCGACAATGCGGAAACCATAGTGCATAACCGCTGTACAAACTTGCACAGATGTTGCACCAAGCAAAATAAATTCCAAAGCATCGCGCCAGGTTTCAACACCGCCCATGCCGGAAATTGGCATCTTAGCCTTTTGAATTTCAGGATCGGAGGCAACTGCCGAAAGCAAGTGCAAAGCAATTGGTTTGACTGCCGGACCGGCATAACCACCGTGTCCACCTTTGCCACCAACATTTGGTCTGATTTCAAAAGTATCCAGATCAACACCGATAATGCTGTTGATTGTATTGATTAGTGAAACAGCAGACGCCCGACCTTTAACCGCAGCGCGTGCCGGTTGGACAATGTCCGTGACATTTGGTGTCAGTTTGACAATTACTGGTTTGGTGGCAACATCCATTACCCACTCTGTCACCATGCAAGTGTATTCAGGCACTTGCCCCATGGCAGCACCCATGCCGCGTTCAGACATGCCGTGCGGACAACCAAAGTTCAACTCAAAACCATCAGCACCAGTTTCTTCTACACGCTTGACGATATCTTGCCAGGCTTGCTTGGTAGATTCGACCATGACAGAAGCAATGACTGCATGATTAGGAAAGTTGCGCTTGGTCTCGGCAATTTCCTTGAGATTGACTTCCAGAGGACGATCAGAAATCAACTCAACATTGTTCAAGCCAATAATTTTGCTGCCTTTGTAATCGATAGTGCCGTAACGATTGCAGACATTGAGAACTGGAGCACCAATGGTTTTCCAAACTGCTCCACCCCAACCTTGCTCGAATGCCTTCTGAACTTGATAGGCAGAATTGCTTGGTGGCGCCGATGCCAGCCAAAATGGGTTCGGAGATTTGATACCACAAAAGTCAATTTCCAGATTAGCCATTTTGTTATCCTCTATCTAACGGATGCAGATACTGGCTGCTTTTTAGCAGCTTCACCTACCAATTGAGCGGTAATTGCTTGGGCGGCAATTTTGCCATCTTGCACTGCCATGACAGTCGAGGCTTCTCCCTGGCTGCGTACGCAATCACCACCGGCAAATATTTTGGGATGGTCTGTACGATTGGTCTTCAGATCAATTTTGATATAACCCTTGACGCTGCCAATGCCAAGTTTAGCCAGAGCATCCATGAAGCCCGTGTATTTCTTTTGGCCAATTGCCTTAATTACCATGTCGCAATCAATGACAAATTCCGAATTAGGAATTGGCACTGGTGCCCTGCGTCCGGAAGCATCCGGTTCGCCCAGATCCATGCGCACACATTTCAAACCTTCAACTTGCTTATCACCGATTACAGCAATTGGTTGAGTCAGGAACATGAAGCTCACGCCTTCGCCCAATGCAAATTCGTATTCAAAGTGATAAGCCGGCATCTCTGCCTCAGAACGACGGTAAACCATCATCACACGCTCGGCACCAAGGCGGCGAGAAATGGTGGCAGCGTCGATAGCTGTATTACCAGCACCAATTACTGCTACACGTTTGCCGAACTTGATTTGATCCAACGGCATAGTTTTGGTTTCTTCAATAAACTCCAAGCCATCGAGGACTCCCGGAATGTTTTCGCCAGGAATTTCCATTTGCGGCACAGCGCCCAGACCAATCGAAATAAACACTGCATCATATTGATCGACGAGTTCTTCAAGCTTGATGTCTTTGCCAATTTCAACATTGGTTTTGATATTCACGCCCAGGTCTTCAATCATTTTTACTTCGCGCAAACTGACTTCAATCGGCTCGCGGAAAACAACAATGCCGTAAGTATCCAGTCCACCAGCCAGTGGTTTCTTTTCATAACAAGTGACATCGAAACCTTGCTTGGCTAATTCACCAGCGCAAGAAAGTCCTGCAGGACCGGCACCAATTACAGCAACTTTTTTACCGTTTGGTTTGCCCTTCTTGAAGAACTTGAAATCACGTTGAATGGCATAGTCAGTGGCATAGCGTTGCAGGCGTCCGATGGCAATTGGCTTATGCTCATCATTAAGTACGCAGGCACCTTCACAAAGTTCTTGCACCGGACAAACACGGGCACAAGTTGCACCCATCAAGTTTGATTCCAGAATTGTCTTGGCAGATCCTTTGACATTGCCAGTGGCAATTTTTTTGATGAAGGTTGGAATATCGATATGAGTGGGACATGCGGTCAAGCATGGTGCGTCATAGCAATAAAGACAACGGTTGGCTTCTGTAATCGCCTCGCGCTCGGAAAGCGGCGGATAGAACTCCTGGAACCGCTCTTTCAAAGTCATTTCCCAAGCTTTGTACTTAACTGGTTTGTAATGCTCAGCCATTTATCTCATTCACTCCGCTTAAGCTCGCTTCAACCTAGTGCCTTCCGATTTAGAGAAGCACTAGTTCTTCGTAGGTTTCCGGTCTGCGATCGCGATAGAACTGCCATGTGTCACGAACTTCTTTGATTTGTTCGAAATCTAGATCAGCAACCACAAGCTCGTCTTGATCACGGCTACCTTGGGCTACGAATTGTCCGCGCGGATTGCAGAAATAACTTTGACCATAGAATTCACCAATGTTCCATGGAGCTTCCGTACCAACTCTGTTGATTGCGCCAATGAAATAACCGTTGGCGCAAGCATGGGCTGGTTGTTCAATCTTCCAGAGATATTCGGACAAGCCGGCAACTGTTGCCGAAGGATTGAAAACAATTTCTGCTCCGTTTAAGCCAAGCACGCGGGCGCCTTCTGGGAAGTGTCTGTCATAACAAATGTAGACACCAACTTTAGCGTAACGAGTTTGGAATACTGGGTATCCCAGATTGCCTGGACGGAAGTAGAATTTTTCCCAGAAGCCTGGGTTAACTTGGGGAATATGGCTCTTGCGATATTTGCCGACGAAGCTGCCATCAGCATCAATCACGGCTGCAGTGTTGTAATAAACACCAGTTTGTTCCTTTTCGTAAATCGGAACCACAAGCACCATGCTGTATTCTTTGGCAACTTTTTGCAGTCTTTGAATTGTCGGTCCGTTTGGAATTTCCTCGGCAGCGTCATACCAAGCTGCATTTTGCTCAGCACAGAAATAAGGACCATCAAACAATTCTTGATAGCAAAGAATTTGCACACCCTTTTCCGCAGCTTGCTTGGTGAGCTTCAAATGCTTTTCCAGCATAGCTTCCTTAATCTCACCAATTAGCTTGCGATCTGCACCATTGAGTGGTGGCACAATCTCATTTTTTGCTTGGATTAGTCCACAACGCACCACATTTGCCATAGCCCTACGTCCTCCGATATCTGAATTTAGCGTGAAAGAACCTTTGATACTGTTTCTACACCCTGCCGCACTGCTTGCAGGCAGGTATCTACATTTTCTTTGGTGATTGATAGTGGCGGCTTAATGCGAATCACATTACCGAATAATCCACCTTTTCCTATTATCACTCCATTATCCTTGGCGTGCTCAACTATACGAGCCGTCTCTTGTGCCAGTGGTGTCTTGTCTTCGGCAGCAATTTCCACGCCGAGCATCAGACCCTTGCCCCGCACATCTGCCATGATTGGATAGGACTTAGCCATATCTCTCAGTCCTTCCAGCAAATAATCACCAACCACTTTGGCATTTTCCATCAACTTTTCTTCTTCGATAGTTTCAATCACGGCCAGTGCCGTTGCCGATGAAACCGGATTGCCACCAAAGGTGTTTATCGATTGCTTTTGACCAGCCTTAGCAATTTCATCAGTGGTGATCATCGCACCAATTGGTGCACCATTACCCAGACCCTTGGCCATGGTGATCATGTCCGGCTGCACGTTCCAATTTGTAATGCCGAACATGTGCTTGCCAGTTCTACCGAATCCGGTTTGCACTTCGTCAGCAATGAACTTGACACCATACTTATCGAGAATTTTCTTCACTTGACCGAAGTATTCATCCGGCGGTGTGATTGTGCCACCAACACCCTGAATTGGTTCGGCGATCATGCAAGCAGCCGATCCGCCAGTTTGAGTTTGAATCACTCTTTCCACGTCTTGCGCACATTCGAGATTGCAAGAATCAGGAGTCTTCTTAAACGGACAACGATAGCAATAGGCATTAGCAGCGAAAACAATTCCCGCAGCTGAAGGCACTTCCGGACGCCAGTTGTGATTGCCGGTAAGCGCATTAGCTAAATGCGAAAAACCATGATACGAATGCTGAAGCGCAATTACTTCAAAACGCTTGGACGCAACACGAGCAAGCAGAATTGCTGCTTCATTTGCTTCCGTTCCGGAATTGGTGATGTAAGACTTATTTAAATTGCCTGGTGTGATTTGCGCCAGCTTCTCTGCCAAATCAACCATCGGCTGCGTCATAAAAGAAGTCGATGTATGCTGCAACTTCTTCAGTTGTTCAATCGTGCGTTCCGTTACTTTTGGATGGCAGTGACCAACCGATACCGTCACGATGCCTGCAAACATATCTAAATATTGGCGACCCTTCTCGTCAAGAAGATATTGCCCTTTACCTTGAACTAAATGCGGCGGGTCGTTGTAAAGCTGTTTAACGCTAGGAACGACGTACTTCTCACGCTTGAGTTTGAGTTCTTCTCTGGAAAGCGGCTGATTCACAATTTTTCTCCTAACTGTAATGCCACCAGGCAGCTTGATCACTTGACGAGCCCGGAAAGCCAGATTGTCGGAATCCTTCAACGTTTTAAGACAACGTATTGACTGAACCTTTGGAAGAAATACAACTAATTATTAAGCCGGTCAAGAGATCCCAGTTAATGCTTGTTAAACCCCGGCCCCGCATCATCCTAGCCCATTAGTTGAAAGTGGCATCCTGTCTGTAATTGATTGTTTGTATGCCATCCTCACGAGCAAATTTTGATCGCCTTTATTAGTCATCATTTATTGAGAAATTCGCATCATGAGCCACGTGCTCTTTTCCTCATGCAAAGCACTTGTATACTTATAAGATTCTTCTGGTTAGATTCTATCGGCTAAGGCACCTGGTAAAGTTAGCAAATGATTTTTAGCTCAATCCAATACTTTCTCTTTCTGCCAATCGTCGTCTTCTTGTATTGGCGCACGAAAGGACTGACGCGTCTTTGTCTGGTCGTGGCGGCAAGTTACTTCTTTTACATGAGCTGGCTGCCCATTTATGGCCTCTTTCTTTTGGCAATGAGCCTAGCCAATTGGAGCCTGGGAATCTTGATTGCCTGGGCGAATAAAAAGCATGCCACCAGACCGCTTGCTAAACCACTTCTCTGGATTGGTTTGGCTTTGAATCTCGGTTCACTTTGCTATTACAAATACACCGATTTCATTTTACAAAGCCTCTCTCAAGTTTTCAATTTCATTGCCACACCGCTTTCGCATATGACTGGCATGATGCCAGCCGATCTGACAATTCCAGATGCACCACTGTTGAATTTAGTCTTACCGCTCGGCATATCTTTCTTTGTTTTTGAGTTTGTCCATTATTTAATCGATGTTTATCGCGGCAGTCAGCCAATTAGATCGTGGTTAGAGTTTGCTGCCTTTGCAGCGTTTTTCCCTTCGCAAATTGCCGGCCCAATTAAACGCTTTCAAGACTTCGTCCTCAAGCTAAGAGCCCCTCTGCCTTGGTCATCAGCGTTATTTGACGAAGCGATGTCTTTGTTCATGCAAGGTCTTTTCAAAAAAGTTGTACTTGCTGACACGCTCGGCTCGATTACATTTTTTGGTTTTGCTGCCAATCACACATTGTCCTTTGGTGATGCGGTCATCTGTGCTGTCGGTTTTGTTGTTCAGGTTTATTGTGATTTTTCCGGTTATACGGATATGGGCAGAGGCTCTGCACTCTTAATGGGCATCAGGTTGCCGGAAAACTTTGCTTTGCCTTATCTCGCGCCAGATCTTTCAGAATTTTGGCGCCGCTGGCATATGTCTTTGTCGTACTGGCTGAGAGACTACGTTTATATTCCACTTGGTGGATCGCGCGTCGGTCGCTTTACCAATTGGCGCAACCTGATGGCCGTCATGGTGGCATGTGGCGTTTGGCATGGTTCGGCTTGGCACTATGTCATCTTCGGCATCTTGCAAGGCGTGGGACTAATCATCAATCGCGAATGGAAGATCTTTCTCTCTTCCTTCAAATCGCTTGAAGCAGCTGCCAATACAGTTTTTGCCAAACAAATTGGCGTGGTTGTCACCATGGCTTTCATTACAGTTTGTTTTGTGATCTTCCGTGCTCCGGATATTCCGCATGCTTTCAATATTTTGAATGGCTTTACAAACTTTGCCGGCGAGTGCACTTTGTTTGAGCCAATTCAAAAATGTGGCGCTATTCAGTTCGTGCTTATTTACATGGCCTTTTGGATCTTTACGGAGTTGGTCAAATCGAAACCAGCTTTATTCAATGTCATCCGCGACCAGGCACCAAATTCGGTATCAGTCTTCAAGCAACCAATTCGTTTGGCTTCTTGGACTGCTGCCTTGATTTTGATGTTTGCCGCCAAGCCAATTGTTGCTGTTCCCTTTGTTTACTTCCAGTTCTAGTTTCTAAATGAATACACTTACACAACCACCTAAATCGACTACGCCACCCATCGGCAAAAACAAGAAGCCAAACAAATTGGCTTGGCTTGGTCAGGTTTTGGTCTGGCAAGTGATTGCTCTTCTGCTCGTCGAACTAATGCTTTCCTGGGCCGGTTTGGGAGAAGAAGAAATGTTTGCTTTGGACGCGGAGCTTGGCACCAAACACATGAGCAATAAGCACATAACTTGGCGCTCAGAAGGATTTGCTCGATCGTATTTTGACGCCAATGGCATGCGCGAGCCCAATCTGACAATTGCAAAACCACAAGGCACTTATCGTATTGCCATGCTTGGTGATTCGATGGTCGAAGGTCTGCAAGTTCCTGTCGAAAAGTCTTTCGGACAAATACTGCAAGAAGACATTAACCAAAGCAACCACAACAAAGTGCAAGTGCTCAACTTTGGCACTTCCGGATATTCGACTGCCCAAGAATATTTGCAGTTGAAAAAGCAAGTCTTCAAATATCAACCAGACATAGTGATTGCCTTTTATAACAGCCGCGACATTTTTGAGAATTGGTCTTCGCCGGATGAGACAATTACCAATTTGCGTCCTAATGCTTTGCATTTGCCAGGAGCAAATCTGGTGATTGATTATTCGCCAGTGCTTGCCTGGAGCCGCAGCGCACGTGGAAAGTTCATGATCGCTACAGCCTGGCTCAGACAACATTCAAGGGTCTGGGGACTAGCGACTGCTGCGCAAACCGAGTGGAGTTATGCCAGCCCGTTTTATCGCGCCTTCTGCACTTTCCTCGGCAATCCCAAACGTGGCATAAAAGAAATGACTGAAGCACTCAAGCCAAAAGCTGAGAGCCAGCCATCTTTCAACATTCTCAAATTTGAGAATACCGATCCTACACATATGGCTACAGCCAATACAACAATTGGTGAGCATCCAAATCCTTGGGCTTCCGCTTTAATGGCCAAGAAGTCCAAGCAAGAGCAAGCTGACGATAAACAATCTTCTGACAAACAAGCAAAAGACAAATACGACATGCTTAACAGTGCCGCACCAAATAAAGCACTGAGGAGCGACACTAAAGAAATCACGGGCGATCAAACTCTCGCGCCCGCAAAGCCGGTCTATTCCAAAGAAGCTCAAGCTGGACGAAATAATTACATCGGACTGATCACGCGCACGCAAGCATCTTTATATGCCGAGATGTTGAAAGAATGTACAGCACACAAGGCGAAGTTGATTGTCATTGCTTTGCCATCGCGACCGACATTGTCTCCCATGCCCTGTGTGGAAACAGAATTTTTCCACATAAGCTACCCGCAAGAAATCGAGATGATTTCCGGCATGCTCGGCAAGCTCGGCATTCCCGTGTTTGATTCCGAAAAGGCAGCAACAACTATTCCGAAAGACGAAGTAAACAAACTCTTCTACTCCATGCATTTGACACCGGCAGGACACGAATATCTCGCAAGATCCATCTCCCCCTTTGTCCACGCTCAAATGCATCAAGCCCAATCATCTAACCCCTAATTTCTCAAGGTATACTATGGCACTCAAGTATTTTGCCTATGTTTTTCTTTCACCAGGATATGATCCAAAGAAAAATGTTGTCACAACTGAAGCCAATGGCGTTCGCTTTAAGGCAGTCGGTGTTGATATTGCTCACAAAGAACAAGTCGTCGATGTAGCCAAAGAATTAGTTGCCGACGGCGTACAATTAATTGAACTATGCGGCGGCTTCGGACCAACTTGGATAGCTAAAGTTTGCGAAGCGACAAATAACGCTGTGCCAATCGGAGGCGTCTCCTACGGACCGGAGTGGCGCAAACCAATGCTCGATATTTTAGCTTAAGCCAAGGACAATTCGAACCGAGTTTCACCATTTTTTCCAAGTGGAAAAAATGGTTCTTAACGACTTGTCCAACATTATTACAAGCCGTCATAGCCTTATCAACAACCCGTCTAAATTTATCCTAGTTGCGTAATCTAGGATTGGTTGCAGATCTCTGGCAGACCAGTATAGTCATTGCGAATACTTCACAAAGGCGTGGTAAACGACAGCAGTATCCCCATCCACCGCGATTGTTCGTTGACCGCTTGTCGGCACGGCGTAATACATGGGATCGCGTTTGAGTTCGGCGATGTGTTTATGCGTGTCGACATCGGTTCTCTGGATATAGGGCGGATTCCATTTTCCCAAGTCGGTGATGTAATACTTATCGGGCGCGTCGTCGTCGGGATCTCGTCCGAGCGCTGGGTAGACACGATAAAGTTTGTCGCCGCTCCAGTAAATGAATGGCACTGCGGTTTCCGGTGCCCAATCTCTACCTGACTCTTCGAATCCCGGTAGTTTAGATAGCCAGTTGCATGCAGGGTTATGTTTGCCGGAAACCGTCAGAAGCAACTTCTCGCGAAACGGCGCATAAAGTATTGTCAACGACTCCTTCGGTCGTGATTTGTATAGGTTCATCGCAATTTGCTCAGTCAGAAATTCGTCGAAAGTCTCACCGCTCCGGCGCACTGTCGCGATTAGCTTATCAAGATTATATACATAGTTTTGACCCGTTATCCTGAACTCTATTGCCCCCTCTATTTCTGCTAATCGGTTTTGTTCCATATACATTACGTCTTTCTTGAGGAGATCGAGAGTCGGGAGCGACGAGCTGAACTTGGTACCTGGCTTTAATTGAAGGCTACTCATATGGGACTCAAGAGCAGCTCGCATTTCCTTGGTCAGGGGCAGGTCGCCGCGAACTTCGTGCCATGCCTGGTAAATCCGGTCAATTGTTTCGCGCACCGTAACTAATACCATACGCTCCGAGGCCGCAGATTTTGCGGCTAGCTTCTCGAAGCTTTTCTCGGTAACTTGATTGAATTCTCGATTTCCGCCCAGGCGCAGGCTCAGGTCGTCATTTGCCATGTAGAGGGTGGTCGGGACGAAGTCGTAGGCTGGAGAAAGCCGGGGATTTCGACCATCGGCGTACAGCAGTGACCAGTTCTTCAGATGCATATCGCCATTGCCGATCACGACGGTGAACACAAGTCTTCTTATGTACTCGGTGAAATCCTCCTCACCGCATTCGCTTAGGATGACGTAGCCGATTCTGTCAAAGCTGGCGTTCTCGTATTTTTCTGTAGGATAGATGCCGAAGATTTGAGCAAAATCCTCCATATGAATGCGCGTGTCGTTTTTTCCTCGGTCAAATCGTTTCACTGCCAAGCTATCTCCAAACTTTTCGTTGATATCGGACGGCAGGCCTGACACCGAAGCAGTTGAAATTAGTTTGAATTCGGGCACTGTAATGCCGGAGCGCTCGGCGAGCTTCAGCATTGAAAATTCCGCCTCGGGAACATGCCGGTGACTATTGCTAGGGAGCTTCACTATCCAACCGCCGCCAATTCCATCGGCAGGGATTGTCAGTCCACCTGTTGATTCCATGACAGCCGAAAATTTGAGTTGAACGCCTGCTAGCGAAAATCTCAACACTTTTGCTTCAGTGGCAGAACGTTGTTGTTGATCGTGCGTACCTTCGTCCTGTAGATCGTCTGAGGACATCACGCGTACTGCGCCAGGTAGATCATTGCCCAGTGCTGCTATAAGGAAGAACTCTCGTCCGCTTTTTACATTTGCCTTTTTTGCCAGATAGTCACGTAGATGGCCTTCCGGCAAAAGATTCGAGAAGAAAGGTGGGAGCGTTGCGGAGCCACGAATTTTCTCAGTTGTTTTGAGCTCTCCCATTGGTGTCTTAAACCAAAGGGAGAGCGTTGGTCGCGCAACGTTTGCGACGTATGACTCATCAAAGGCAAACAACGTGTTATCACCGGCAAGCAAAGTGAGCGTGCCAACTTTTGTATCGTTCAACTTCACGTTGAGAATTCTCGATAGTTTGTTTTCGGTTGCGGACATTTTGTTTTAGTCCTCTTCCTTCCAAGATTCGTACATTGAAGTTTCTTCTTGGTTCTGTGAGGAAGCTGCTTCGCCGGATTGCAAAAGGTATTGCACTGCCGGCAATAGGCGCCGAGGCACCAGCACCAGTTCAAGGCCAAGGGTTCTTGCTATTTCAACAAAAGTGCTAATGCGGACATCTCGTTTGCCGGCCTCTATGTCAGATATCTGGCTTTGCTTCATTTCAAGCTTTGCAGCCAGCTCTCTTTGGGACCAGGCTCGGGCTTTTCTCGTGTCCGCGAAGGCGTTGATCAGTTTTGGGATATCAGTCATATATGATACGAGCCCTGATTTTATCAGAGATATTTGATGGACTACCGTAAGTGTATCATATATTTATGATCTTTGGCGTCCATAAATCCCGAATTAATGATCCGCAATCGAAGAGTTCGTCAATTACTGCTTGACACGAGCGAATATGTCAACCTATAATTGCATAACAGTGGAGGGGTGATGCCAAACCGCTTGAAACAAGTTAGAGAGAAAAAAGGGCTAAGTCAGGCTGAGCTGGCTCGGCTGGTTGGAGTGACAAGGCAGGCCTTAAGTGCTGTTGAGGCCAATAAGCAAGACCCGAGTTTGCAGTTGGCTCTGCAACTTTCGCGAATTCTAACCACGGATATGGCAGAAATTTTTTTCGAGGATCTAGCAATGGAAAAATTGGCCACCAGGTTTTTGTCAAAAACCGAGAGACTACAGCTTGTGAATCAATATAGGATTTTGCAGGCGGTGCACGCGGATGATGATTATCTATGTAAGCAATATAAGAGGTTGGAAGAAATTTTTGAGCGAGGTTACATTGATATGTACCACGAGGCTTTCAACGATTTGTGGGATGAACTTCCTTCCGAAGTAACCGAAGAAGTGCTGAACATTTTGGATTTGCATCGTGCCATGTTATGGTCGCTCGGGCAGAATGCAAACCCTAAAGATGTTGAGCGTGTCAAATTTCAAGGATTTGACGGCAATAACGAATCTCAGCAGCTTGGCTTTGCTAAATTCTTCGCGCAGGATGGCGAGAAGTACAGAGAATTGTCGATCTTCAATAGCCATCACCCCACGCTTCAACGGTACAAAAAAATGCTCACCGAATGGGAGCGCATGGGGCGGAAGCCACAGCTAACGAAAGATCAGATCGAAAGCATTCTTGACGCCGGCACATTCAAGCATTGAGGACGACTTGGGTCTATTGTGGTCCTAAAAGATTTTCCAAACAATATCTTTTGCCGGCAGCAAATCTAAGGGACGCAAAAGAGAAAATGTTGCATTGCGAATCGCGCCTGTGCGCTTTAGTGCTTGTTTGCGCTTGGTAAAAAGGTAATCCGGATCAAATGGTGAAACCATAATTGTCACATTCAGATCCTTCAAGTGCAAAATATTGTCTGGTATCGCATCGGCAAAAGATGCGGGCCGCCAATCAGTTGCCGTAGCAATGACTGCCGGCTGCCAGACTGAGTTCCAGTGCACCGGTTTACCATTTTCCGTACCATGAAAATCAACCGAAACATAGGCAGTCGCTGGTGCACCCAAGGCTTTCAATTCGCTTTGGAAAAGGAAGATCGTGCCCGATGGAAGATCGGTTGGTAAAGCAAGCGGAATCTCTGTCAGCAACATCGAATTTGGATCAGATCCTAGTATGCCGCGTGGCGCATCCTCTGTCACAAGTACTTTGGCTGGCACTATTTCAATTGTATCTGTGAGCAAATTACTTTCAGCTTGCTTTAGCTGATCATCTCCTGCATTTGACTTAGCCAAAGGCACGGCCAAACGAATCCTATAGGCACCGTATTGGCGCCCCCAATCATCGGACAAGTCATTCTTGTTCCAACTATTACTGGAGAGGCCGAAAGCATTTGCTTCACCGGCTAAATCAATAGGCTCGTAAATGCGTGCATCACCGCGCTCGAAAGTGGCAAATCCTTTTGTCCACGAAAATGTATTGAGCGATGGAAGCATCGTGCGTTTTCCGCCGCTGGGATAATCACCATAAATTCTCGGCGGAGAAAGAACATCATCCGACTCAGACGTAATTTCAATTTTGTTGGCCTCACCAAATTTGATATATTTCGCGTCAATCGGAAACGCCCACCACTGGCGGAACAGCTTGAGGTCGCGTCCCATGGCTTGTCCTTGTATCGACAAGAGCTGGAGGGCATCTGGACTAGTTGTATTGACTTGCGCCCACGGCAAAGCCGGATATTGCACTGCTTGTCCATTTACGGACAGAGAAAAAGGCGGAAGCGCATACTTAGGATCCAAATCAACTAAGACATATACAAATTTACCGGCAACTTTTTCTTGAGCCAATCCCTGAGCTAATTTAGGTACGACGATGTCCTGCCGAATCACTTGCCCTTGCACAATTGGTGCAGACCACTCACGCCAAGTGTTGTCGGCAAAGAAATAACAAGCCGAAATTGCAGCAAGTAATACGCACGTACAGGCGACCAAACATTTGAGCAAGCGCTGACGTTGCACTCCATTTTCAGACAAAATCAATTTGAGCGTCATTAAAGCAAGAGCCGTGCAAAGCAGACAATTGAGCACAAGTCCCATAATCCACGGAACCAAGCTTGGTGGCATGAGGCTTGCGATTAGATCCACCGAAAAGCCTTTATTATGAGCAAGCCAAATCAAAAACGAAACAAATATCAAAGCACCGATGAATCGTCTTTTCTTACCTGGCTGCCAGAAATGTACGGAAGCAAAACTAGCCAACAAAATAATTGCCGGCATGGCTGTCATCGTGTAGCGACTGATTGGTTCAAACGCACAATAAACAAAGTGCAACAAAATAATTGGCACCAGGCAGATTCCAGCCGTAAAGGCTTGCGAATCTTTTTTTCTTCCTGCAACTATCAAACAGATTCCCAAAAATCCCAGGAACAAAAGCATTTGATGGATAAAGTCTTGGATATTTATATTGATACCCAAAGGTGCAAACTGATCTTCGTTCCATACACCACCCCAGAGTCGAGCAATTTTACGTATCTCCAGGGCAAGAAATGCCAGCGGCTGCTTTAATGCACTTTGTTTGACCGTAGCAATTGCCGCGTCCGTGGTGCCAGGAATATTAGCTGCAGGCCAAACCCGCCAGCCATCAGTTTCAACCTGATTGCCTGCATAAATATTGTAGGAAGGTGCGCGGCTGACAAACATGGTGGCTTTACCTGTAATTGCTTGCGTCAGAGCGAGCCAAGGTATGAAGATAAGCGCAATTCCAGCCAAGCCTGTGGCAAGAGAGATAATCATCCGTTTGGAAAGCTTGTAGTTAAGTTTGCCTTGCCCGATGCCGACTCGCCCGATATATAAAAGTACCGCCACCACCGGTGGTATCAAAGCAAAGATTGGCTTGACAAGCATAACCAGTGCCGCTGCTAGTCCCATCAAAAACCAAACAAGAGATTGTCCAAAGCCTTTTTTCTTGTTTGCCTGAAATGAAAGATAAAAGACAAAGGTCAGCCACAAGTACAAAAGAAAGTTAGCCAATGGCTCTGTATAAAAATGCTGCGTGTTGATAATTGCCGGTGGATAAAGCGCATAGAGAAGACCAGCCAGAAACGCCACTCTTCGGTTGAAGGCAAATAAGCCGGCAAAATAAATCACTAAGCATGTAAACGCATCGAGAACCGAACTAAATATAGAAAGTTGAAAGCAATGCGTACCAAAGGCAGGATCATTGACATTGATGCCAGACAAAAATTCGACAAGCGCCAGATAAGCCGGAAAAATTGGCCCATCCATAAGCAATCTGTCAGTCAGTGCGGTTGAAAGAACCGACTGCATCAAACTGGGAGAAGGCGTATATTGAGCCGCAAGCGTGGCAATTGCTTCTGAAAGACTATGTGATTGGCTAACCAGCTTGAGCAAGCCAAGCCCAGCACTTAGGTAGTAGTAAGCATCGCCAAAATGACAGATGCGCTTATCCAGGGAAAAGGCATTGTAGGCAAGCCGAAGCAAAAGACCTGTGAAAAAAATTACCAAAATCTGCCAATATGGAACTATTAGTTTCTGGTAAAGCTTCTGCAAAATCATAATTATGCCAAAATCATTTTTGTGCCCTAGATATTAGTATGGCCAGAAAACTATGATAAAATTGCTTCTTGCCATTTGCGCCCGTAGCTCAGTGGTAGAGCACTCGGCTTTTAACCGATTGGTCGTGCGTTCGACCCGCACCGGGCGCAATTTTTATTACCAGGGAAAGTTGATCCTAAAGTAAAGCGGCACCGATTTTGCCGTCATGCCTTCTGGGAAATCGACCACACCTACTTGAACACCCCGCTCCTCGAGCGAGCCGGGATACAAATAAAGGCTGGCAGAGAATTTTTCCACCGAACCGCGAGTGCTTGCACCCGGTCCGAGAGAAAAGACCGTTTCCACGCCACGCGGCGATTTCAATGGGCTTTCAAGTTCAAAATATTTTTCCTGCACCAGATCATCAAAATAAGGTGGCGGCTCATCCGTGTCGATGGGGTTGGCATGGCTGGTCCATTGCCAAAGCACTTGATCGGAACCAGCTTTTTTCAAGGTCACGTTCAAGCGCGGAAACCAATCATCTTGGCTTGAGCTTTGACGGAATACCGTCAATCTTCCTTTTGTCAGTGCCGGGCGATCTATCAAAAGCTGCCGCCCTTGCGCATCAATTTCTTCCATCAAAAGTACCTTTCAAATCTGACATGTAAAGCATAGCATTGGCCGAGGTACAATCATCACATGGCAAATTACCGCAAACTAATCACAATTTTTGCCACAGCTTGCGTCATGTTTTGCGCTTGGCTAGTGCCAAATTCGTCATACGCTGCCACGCCCGCTAACACGAGCAAAACTACCAGCAAGAAGCGTCTAACCAGCAAGAAAACCTCAACAAAATCTCAGACTGCAAAATCACAAGCCAAGGCTCATGCAGATAAAGTAATCGCCAGCGAGCATAGTGATAAGCACGAAATAGTCAAAGATCTGGATGCGCTTGGATACATCACCTGGTGGTCTCACGATTCAAATGGTTATCGCCCAACCATTCTTGTCAAGGTTCAAAACACAAGCAATGAGGATTTGACTGGCGAGTTAATCCAATTTCAAGCTCGCTTTCTGGATCTAAGATATGGTTCAGTTACGGTAGGCAGAACAGAAGTTCGGCAGGACTTTGAAAAGCAGAAGGTCCTCTATGTACTCTTAAAAGGACGCGATGCAACTGAGCTTTCAGGCGATGCTAACGAATGGCCTCGACTTGAATGTAAGGTCATGTGCCGAGTCGGTGAGGTGGAGGATGAGGGCACGCAAACCTTATTAATCACCAAGGTAGACGCAATTACCATGACAGATGACGACGCCTTTTATAAGATTAACCGTATGAATGATGCCCGTCGCACACCCAATAAGTAAGGTGACCGAATTGACTAAAGTCTCCACGCAGGCCAGGCCAAAAACTCAAGGAATTTTCAAAACAGAAAACCATATGGAATCCAGCGCTCATGGCTCACCACCTGCAAAATTCTCTCTTTTGGATCTTATTCCCGAACAAATGGTATTGATGCTCGCTTCGCCTTACCTGGCCGGCAAGACAGACCAAGAAGCAATTGCTTGTGCGCATCGCGTTTACCGAGAAGATCGTTTTGCTTCCACCATCGATATTCTTGGTGAAGATTCAGAAGATCCGGACGAGTGCGATCGAGCAGTGGCAATGTATCGTCAATTAATTGACGGCATTAGCAAAAATCCAATTACCAGTGCCGGCCCACATGAGCAGCGTCAGCAGGCGACAATTTCCATCAAGCCATCCATGTTTTCCGAGTGTGCACCACAAGCACCAGGAAGACAAAGCCGCGAAACAACGATCAAACTTGATAAGGCTTTCGAGCGTATTCTCAATGTTGTTGATTATGCGCTGGAAAAGAAACTGAATATCACCTTGGAAGCAGAAGATCATCGCTGGACAGACTTTCATCTCAACGCTTATTTTTCCTTGATCAAAGCCGGCTACACAAATTGCGGCACAGTATTGCAAACGCGCTTATTCCGCACCAAGGACGACATCAAAAAGTTTGATGAGAGAATGCGTGTGCGCCTGGTTATCGGCATTTACAATGAGCCAAGAGAAATTGCCCTGACAGAAAAGCCTCAAATGAAAGATCTGCTGGTGACTTACGCCCAAGAGCTCTTAAAGAAGGGCACGTATGTGGAATTGGCCACGCATGATACAGCTTGCATAGACAAGTTCGTCAAAAATGTTGTTGTCCCTTATGGCATACCAGCAACCGAATTTGAAACCCAGTTTTTGCTTGGCGTACCAAGAAAGAAATTGCAAGAAGATTTGGTATCAGGCGCTTATTACGCCAACTTGCTTGGTCAGTGCCAAGCACGCGAAAAACAATCACTCGAGTCCTTAGCCGAGCGAGGCACCGTCGTGCGAATGTATTTGCCCTTTGGCGTGGCCCATTTGTCCGCTGCTTATTGCCGCCGCCGCTTAAAAGCCAATCCCAACTTGGCGATATACGGCATCAAGAACTTACTGCACATGCAGTAAACTCCACCAAATTGTCATCCTGAGGCACAGAGTGCCGAAGGACCTCTCATGTTTCGACTAAACTACAAGTTGAAACCTGAGAGATCCTTCGTCGTGCTGCGCACTCCTCAGGATGACACAATGTGTAACTATTCCTCAGGATGACAACGACCGGCTTAGGTTCTTGCGGGCAGCGCGGCGCACCCAGACGTCGGAGTCGGAGGCAAGGCGGCGGAGCGTTTTTGCCACTGTGTATTTTGCTTTGGCACAAGCAAGGCGAACATAAGGGTCGTGATCGAAGGCCAAATGCGCAAGCGCCACTTGCGGCGCAAATGGGTTTCTGGCCGCCGAAAGCCTAACGGCTGATTCCGGATCAGAAGTGAGAATGTGCAGAACGTGTGCCGGACATCTGGGATTGGCCGCCACTCGCCTGCGTACATCTTCATGTTCATCACAGGAAAGTCTTTCCAAGACTATTGAACTGACATGTTCATTGCCGGCCACAATTGCCCGCATTGCCGGATCAAGGTCCTTCACCATGGCATTCATCACGCTTGGTTCAAGCGGCACGTTTGATACTTTGTTGTTGCGAATGAAAAGCCCGGGGTCACGAGTGAGAATCTCAAAAACCTTACCCGATACTGTCTGATTGTCTGCTACCGCCTGCCGAACACAAATCTCTTTGTCCTCTGCCAGCTCGAAAAGAATATCCGCTGGACAAGACTCGTTGCGCGCTAGCCAGACGCGGACAAATACATCATTGTGCTTAGCCAACTCGGCCATAATTTCTTTGGACAAATTCTCATTGCGCGCCACCGCCCGGCAAATATCCACTTCTGCATCAAGGGCGAGAGTTTGCAAAAGCTCATGCGGCAAATTCTCCCTGTGGGCAATAGCAATACGCACTTGCAAATCGTTATCCTGAGACAACTGATTCAAGGCAGTAATTTCTGCTTGTTCATTATGCGCTACAAAGCGGCGGACAAAAATATCCTCCTCATTTGCCAGTGCCACCAAATACGGTTTTGGCGTTTGCATATTGCTTGCTACCTTTTGCCGCACTGAAACTTCGCTATCGCTCGCCAATCGCGTCATTGTCTTGGCGTCAGTTACCGGATTTAGCGCCACCGCTTGCCGAATCAACAATATCGGGTCAAATGAAAGTTGATTGAGCGCCTCAGAGGCTGTGTTCAGATTGCAAGCAACGTGGTAACGCACATAGGTATCCGCATCAGATGCCAGGACTCCCAAAACTTTCGACGGCGTGGTTATATTACATGCCACTTCCAGCCTCAATTGCGGATCCGGATCTTTGGCCAGTTGTGCCAGACTTGCAGAAGGACAATTTGGATTTGCCGCACAGGCTCTCCGCACGGAAAGTGCATTATCCTTAGCCAACTTTTCCAAGGCAGCCGGTGCTGTGTTGGCATTGCCGGCAACAAATAAGCGCACGGTGGCATTATTGTCTGCGGCAAGAAAATCCAAGCAATCTGCCGGTGAGGCCGGATGTGAAGCCACAAACTGGCGCACACTATCTTGTTTGTCTAACGCTAAAAACCAGAGTCCGCCCGAAATGCTTCGTTCATCTTGATCAATAAGATTGGCAGCGGGGGACGCGTCGATGCGATCATTAGGCTTTTGTATATCAGCAGGCTTTTGAATATCGGCGCCAGAAAACAACCCTTGATCTAAACTTGTAAAATTGCCATTTGTTGTTTTTCCTGACATTGCCATTCAGCCATAACGCAGTAATGTCAAGAGAATTGTCGGTCAATCCCACCCTGAAGTCCATGTAGAAATTACTAATGTAGGCGGTACAGACAATGAAAATCCTCAACAAATCCCAGCCGAACGCAGCGCCGCGAGGAGCGGTGCGGAGTGTCTCAACGCGCGGAGGGTGAGGCAACCCAGTGAGTTGCCGAACGAACTTCGACGGAGCGCTTAGAAATTATAAATCTCTTCAGCGTGATAGCTTGAGCGGACAAGTGGTCCGGAAAAGACGTTCTTAAAGCCCATGGCCATGCCTTCTTCCTGAAGCTGAGCAAAGATTTCCGGTCTCACCCACTCATGAACCGGAAGATGCTTTTCGGTTGGCTGCATGTACTGACCAAGGGTGACCAAGTCGCAATTAACCTTTTTAAGTTCCCTCATTACTTGGCGCACTTCGTCCAAAGTTTCGCCCAGCCCCAGCATTAAGCCGGACTTAGTTGTCAGACCGGCAGCTTTGCAGCGAGCCAAAAGTTCTAGACTGCGCGAAAACTTACCTTGGGGACGGACCGGCAAATATAGGCGCGGCACGGTTTCAACATTGTGGTTCAAAACATCTGGTCGCGCGTCAATCACCGTTTGCAATGCGTCCCAGTTAGAACAAAAATCAGGAATCAAGACTTCCACCCGAGTCTGAGGCGATGTCTGACGTATTTGATTAATCGTCTCAGCCCAAACTCCGGCACCACCATCGGCAAGCTCATCGCGATTCACGGATGTAATGACTGCGTATTTTAAATTCAGGCGTGCGACCGCATCGGCAACGCGGCGTGGTTCATCCAAATCAAGTTCCGTCGGTTTGCCAGTAATCACATTGCAAAATCCGCAACTGCGCGTGCAAATATTTCCAAGGATCATGAATGTGGCAGTCGAGCGAGACCAGCATTCGCCGCGGTTGGGACAAGCTGCCGATTCGCAAACCGTATTCAATTCCAATCCGGAAAGCAACTCTTTCATGCGAGCGTATGGCTTACCGGTTGGCAAGGTCACTTTCAGCCAATCCGGTTTCTTGCGGATGCTTTCTTCCGCCGTATCGTTCATTGAGATGTCAATTGTAGCCATCAGGTTTTTAGCATAAAACTTTTGGCGTCCTTCTTACAAGGCTCGTCGTATAACAATTAAAAGTAGGATTGAAATTTCCTAATTGCTGCTTAATAAGTCCTGAGAGCTTGTATGACATACTGTTTCTTATCTTTAAGTTCGCGTTTTAGAAGTTAGTAACTAAGCCAGGTGATTCTGAAAAATGCCAAGAACTATTCTCGAAGTCAAGCAAAAAATTGAGTACCTCTCCATCTTGAACGACAAGGCGGAAGTGGATAAGGCGTTGGAGCCGAAGCTCACAAACGAGCAGCTCAAGCACATGTACACCTACATGCTCATGGCGCGTCGCGCTGACGAGCGCTTTCTCAACTTGCAACGTCAAGGACGCATTGGTACGTTCCCGCAAACAACCGGGCACGAAGCCATTTCCATGGGCGCAAGTATGGCATTGAAAAAATCCGATTGGCATGTGCCAGCCTATCGTGAACTTGCCGGTATGTTGCATCGCGGCTGGACTTTAGTCGATCAACTTTTGCTTTGGGCCGGATATGAGCAAGGCCAAAGCCCACCAAATGGTGTCAACGATTTACCGATTTGCGTTCCGATTGCCAGCCAACTTTTGCACGCTGCCGGAATTGGCATGGCGATGAACATCAAAGGCGACAAGCATGCGGTCGTCACTTATCTTGGTGATGGTGCTACGTCGGAAGGCGATTGCCACGAAGCATTCAACTTCGCTGCCGTTTTCAAAGCACCGGTGGTTTTTGTTTGCAACAACAATCAGTGGGCAATTTCCGTTCCGCTTTCGCGCCAAATGGGTTGCGAAACAGTTGCCCAAAAGGCAATTGCTTACGGCATGCCTGGTATCAGAGTTGATGGCAATGATGTGTTGGCCGTTTATGCCGCCGTCCATGAAGCAGTCGAGCGGGCACGCGCAGGCGGTGGACCGACATTGGTTGAATGTCTCACTTTCCGCATTGTTGCTCACACAACAGCAGACGATCCGAAAAAATATCAGAAAGAAGAAACTCGTAAAGAATGGGCAGCCAAAGAACCACTCATTCGCTTCGCTAAATATTTGCGCGACAAAGGTATTCTCAACGACGAAGTGCAAAAGCAAATCGACGCAGAAATTGAAACAACTATCCGCGATGCGATTGCAAAAATGGATGAAAAAATCAAAACAGACGAGTTGGCCAATCCGCTTTACACCTTTGATTATCTTTACGCCGAAATACCGCCATTCTTGCAAAAGCAAAGAGATGAGCTTGCCCATTATCTCGGCAAAGACAAAGAGTCTTCCAGCAAGCAACCGAATCACGCACACGCAGGTTCACATTAGATATTGCCAGGCTGAAACATTTTAAAAGGAGATAGTTCAAATGGCTGAAATGAATATGGCCAAAGCAATTAACAAGGCACTCTACGAAGCAATGGAGCGCGATAGTCGCGTTGTCGTTCTTGGTGAAGACGTTGGTCAAGACGAAGGTGTGTTCCGGGTTACCGAAGGCTTGTGGGCCAAGTTTGGTGACAAGCGCGTCATGGATACACCACTGGCTGAAGCCGGCATTGTCGGAACTTCTATCGGCATGGCAATTTACGGACTGCGTCCAGTTTGCGAAATTCAGTTTGCCGGTTTCGATTATTTTGCTTATCACCAATTGGAATCGCATGCAGCGCGTTTCCGCAACCGCACACGCGGCAGACTTTCCGTTCCCATGGTCATGCGTGCACCATCCGGTGGTGGCATTCGCGCACTCGAGCACCACTCGGAATCTCGCGAAGGCACTTATGCCCATACGCCCGGACTGAAGGTAGTCATTCCATCCGGCCCGCGTAATGCCAGAGCTTTATTGCATGCCGCCATTCAAGATCCCGATCCGGTAATTTATTACGAGCCCAAAGCACTTTATCGCTTGTTCAAAGAAGAAGTTCCGGATGAGATTGAAGTCATGCCATTGGGCCAAGCGAAAGTCGTTCAAGAGGGCAAGGGTATTACCTTGATCTCTTATGGCGCTTGCATGCGGGCAACCTTGGAAGCAGCCGAAATGCTCGAGGAAGAAGATGGTGTTAAGCCAGAAATTATTGACTTGCTTTCCATCGTACCGTTGGACATGGATACTGTTTGCAAGTCAGTCCAAAAAACCGGACGCGCCGTCGTGATTAGCGAAGAGCCACGTTACTGCTCAGTAGCATCGGAAGTCTCATCGCAATTGAACGACACTGTGTTTTTATATTTGGAAGCACCGGTACGTCGCGTCACCGGATTCGATACGCCGATTCCATTTTTCTCCAAGGAAAAATACTACATTCCGGATGCTGAACGTGTGCTTATGGCTTGCCGCGAAACATTGAGTTTCTAGAACACACGAAAACCAAAACGAAAGTCACAATCACGAAGGGAAAACAACATTCATGTCCACCGAATTTATTTTGCCAGACTTGGGTGAAGGTATTCACGAAGCGGAAATCATTTCCATTCTTGTCAAAGAAGGGGAAACGATCAAAGAAGATCAACCGCTGATGGAAGTAGAAACCGACAAAGCCATGGTGGAAATTCCATCCCCCGTGAGTGGAAAGGTGGAAAAGGTCCACGTCAAAGTTGGGCAAGTAGCTAAAGTTGGCATGGTGATGTTTACCTTTAGCGGTGCAGGTGGTGCTAGCGCAAGTGGTGCCTCGGCAGAAAAGGTAAAGGCCAAAGGCGAAGAAAAGGCGCAACCGGAAACTTCGGCTCGCACAGCTCAAGCAGCACCGGCCAAGACAGCCTCAATATCGCAACCAAGCGGCAATGGTAAGCATCCACAAAAACCATCAGACACTCCAGTGCCAGCCACACCGGCTACCCGACGTTTAGCCCGTGAGCATGGCATCGACATCAAGCTAGTAAATGGCTCCGGCCCTGCCGGCCGCATCTTGAAAGAAGACATCGAGTCGTTTGTCAAAGGCGGTGGACGTTCGCCGATCAAATCTCCATTTGGTGCTCCGCAAAAACCATTTGGTGGCGGCAAGGATTCAGGTCCGGCTGAGCCATTTGAAATGCAAACATTTGGTGGACAGCCAGTCGACTTGCCAGACTTCAGCAAGTACGGTGAAGTCGAGCGTATTCCCTTGCGTTCAATTCGCCGCAAGATTGCTCAGAACATGATGCAATCTTGGTCACACATTCCTCACGTCACGCATTTCGACGAAGCTGATGTGACGCAATTAAATGAGTCAATCAAAAAATACGAAAAGCAAGTAAAAGAAGCGGGCGGTCGTTTGACGCTGACGGTAATGATCCTGAAAGCCATTGTTTCTGGCTTGCGCCGCTACCCACAATTCAATTCTTCGCTGGATGAAAAGACTGGCGAAATTGTTCTCAAACACTATTACAACGTAGGCATTGCCGTGGCTACCGATCGCGGACTAATCGTCCCGGTAATTCGCAATGTCGAACAAAAGAGCATCATTGAATTGGCAGTTGAACTTGGTGACATCGCCAAGAAAACCCGCGAAGGCAAAATCGAATTGGATCGTTTGCAAGGCGGTACGTTCACCATCACTAATATTGGTGCAATTGGTGGCGTCGGCATGGTGCCAATGGTCAACTTCCCGGAAGCAGCAATTTTGGGAATGGCCAAAGCCACACCAAAACCGGTTGTGCGTGATGGCGTAATTCAAATCCGTACGATAATGCCGGTAGCACTATCATTCGATCACCGCATTGCCGACGGGGCTGAAGCTGCATACTTCGTGCGCCACGTAGCAGATTGTCTAGAATATCCAATGCAATTACTCCTGGAGGGTTAAGCCAATGGTCATGGGAGAAATGACACAAGATGTGGATCTAGTTGTAATTGGTGCCGGACCAGGCGGTTACACAGCCGCATTGCGTGCCCAAGAATTAGGCATAAAAACTGCGCTCGTCGAGTCAATGCCAAAGCCAGGTGGTGTCTGTTTGCATTGTGGTTGCATTCCATCTAAAGCACTTTTGCACGCAGCCGAAGTAATTGAATCAGCTAAGCATGCATCGAGTTTTGGTATTGAGTTTGCCAAACCAAAAATCAACGTTGATCAATTGCGCACTTGGAAGCAACAAGTAACTGACAAACTGGCTCAAGGCATTGCCGGCATGTGCAAAGCGGCTGGCGTTGAAATGATCCAAGGCATTGCCCATTTTGAAGACTCACGCAATATTCGCGTCAAAAATCCTGAAACAGAACAATCAATCAGAATCAAATTCAAGCATGCAATTCTGGCCACCGGATCACGGCCAATTAAATTGAGAGGACTTGATCTGGATTCTCCACGCATTCTTGATTCAACTTCTGCTCTTAACATTCAAGACATTCCCAAAACACTTTTGGTCATTGGTGGCGGTTACATCGGTCTGGAAATGGGCACAGTTTATGCTGCGCTAGGCAGCACTGTTACCTGCGTGGAAATGACTGACGGACTTTTGCCCGGCGTTGATCGCGACTTGGTTAAACCTTTGCATCAACACTTGCAAGCAGTGCTTTCTGCCATTTACCTCAATGCCAAAGTCACAGGATTAAAAGAAGAAAAAGACGGAATTGCCGTCACTTTTGAAGGGAAAGATGCACCTCAATCGGCAAAATTTGAAAAGGTTTTGATCGCTGTAGGCAGAAGACCAAACTCAGATAATCTTGGTTTGGAAAACACCCAAGTAGAAATTGACAAGCAAGGCTTTGTTGTGATTGACGACAAATGTCAAACAGCCGACAAGCGCATTCTAGCTATCGGAGATGTTTCCGGCCAACCAATGCTAGCTCACCGCGCCATGCGTCAAGGTCATGTTGCTGCTGAAGTTCTCGCCGGTAGACCATCTTGCTTTGACAATCGCGCCATTCCAGCGATTGTCTTTACCGAGCCGGAAGTTGCCTGGTGTGGTATCACGGAAAATGAAGCGAAGGACAAGGGCATTGAAGTTGGCGTGGCCAAATTCCCTTGGTCAGCATCCGGCCGCGCCCAAACACTGGCTGAACCAACTGGTCAAACCAAAATTATTTTTGATCCCAAAAGCCAATTGGTTTTAGGGGTCGGCATGGTTGGTCCAAGAGCCGGTGAATTAATTACGGAAGCAGTGCTGGCTATTGAAATGGGAGCGGTGTTGGAAGACTTAGTCGTGGCCATCCATCCACATCCAACGCTGTCCGAAACAATAAACGAAGCTGCCATGGTTGCCGTCAAGCGCATTGAGCGTCAATCTAAAAAAGAAACTGCACCAGTCAAGTAATTGCTGGCTTTTAGAAATCCAATTTCTTACCGATAGCTGTTTCTAAATCAGCCCAAGCATTTTGATAGGTAACTACTGAATCAAAATAATTGGAAAACGTCTGTTGAAATTGTTGTTGAGCCACAAGCGCATTGCCCAAATCGGACTTGCCTCTTTCATAACTATCTTGAGCCTTGCGCACAACACTGAGCGCCAGCGGAATCAAGTTTTGTTTGTAGCGCGCCAAATTAACCCTGGCTGCCGCTAGTACTGAATAAGCAGCCCGAACATCGGCCTCAACCCGCGTTGCCATGGCTTGTGCCTGCAACTGAGCTTGATTGCGACTGGCCTTTGCCGCAGCAATTTCACCTTGATGACGATAAAAGATTGGTATATCCATGTTGACGTTTAAATAAGCGCCTTCTTGTTGCGGCAGTCCCGTCGATTTATTGTAAGTACTGAACACCCAGCCAGAGCCAATGAGAATGTCCGGAATGGCTTGCACCTTGGCTAACTTCACGGCATTTTGAGCGGTGACCACGCTTTGTTTTGCTGCCTTCAAATCGGGGCGCTGCTCAAACGCTTGTGCCAAGAGTTCCTCCAAGGATGGAAGCGGTTCATGTGGTGGTGGTACAAGTTCGGTTCGCTGCAAAGAAAGTTTGAACAAGCCATTGTCTTCCACGTCCAGATCTTGCTCCGGCTTAAAACCAAGCAAATAATCAAGTTCGATGGAGGCCTGCCTTAGCCGCGAAAAGGCAGAATTGCGCAAAGTGTCAAACTGATCAACGGCAAGCCTGGCCTGCAACTTTTCTAGTTCCTCAACGTGCCCTTCCTGAAAACGTTTTTCGGCAATGCGAGCCAAACGTTCAACTAAGGTACGTTGGTTTTCGACAAGCTCAATATTTGCTTCTGCTGCAGCTAATTCCGCATACCCCTTACGTACAGCAGAACGTACATCGTATCTCAAATCGGCAAGTTGATATTCAGCCAATGTGTAATTAGAGCGAGCGTAGCGCAAACGAGCCCGGCGCTTGCCGCCCGTTTCAAATAGTTGGTTACCGCCAATTTGTTGAGTATTGCCTGATACTGCACCAACAAACGGTGGGCCAAAACCATACTGCATGGCAAATTGCGGATTGGGTCTCGCACCAGCGGTTTTAATTTGCGCTTGGGCTAAATCAATATTTTTCAAAGCCGCCACAACGCTGGGGTTTTTGTTGAATGAAACATCAAATGCCTGCGAGAGGCTAATCGGGAAGCGATTGACTGGATGATTTGGGCGATCGGATGTTCCTGGCGTCAATTCATTGAGCGACCAGTCCAGCATGTCATTGGTAATTGGTTCTTCTGCCAATGCACTTTGCGTCAAGAAGCAAGCGCAGGTAAGCGAAAGTATCAGACTAGCTTTCCGAAATCCAAATTGCACCAAATGCGATACCACTATGTCCTTACTTCTCGCAGGTTGCGTTTTGTTTTGCTCTGACATTTTTTTGTGGTAACTTGGGCGCTGGTAGTCGTAAGCATACTCCAGACAACTTTAATTGTCGATCGCGGGCTATATATAGTAGTACCGGATATATATCTACCTCTTTCGAGTGACCTTCGCTATGAACCAATCAAGCGAACGGGAAATAGAGCTTCTGGTCATTTCCCTGGCCACTTAGGACACAAGCCCTAGCAGGCTCAGACACGGCGCCAATAACCCAAACGGGTGGGTTTGACTTAATCTTGTCGTGGGCATAGAAATCTTGTGCGTCTCTCTCTGAGGGAGTCCAGATGAGCCAGTTGCCCGACAACTTACCACCCTCGTCGCTGGCTAGCTTTGTCAACGAGGAACCGGGAATTGAAAAAAACTATGATGCAAGCGAAATCTATCTTTATCACGGCACAACCTGCCTTAACCGTTTTGAAATCCATTTGGACGGCCAGATTAAACCTGGTCGCTCGGGTCTCATCTTTCTTTGCACCAGGGCAAAAGACGCCCATGCGTATGCACATGTCGCCAGTTTACGTGACAAAAAACCGCCCATACAAAACTCGCTCGTCCAAGAACCAGTAATCATTAAAATTAAGGTTGATCGGGCTTTGTGGCAAACAGTTGATTATATCCAGAAGATTAATCAAGTTAGCCCGGGCTTCACGCCGGCATATACCGTTGCCTTTGCTGAACCGATAAAAATAGAGTCGATATTCGACATTCTTTATTGCAACCATGCCTGCCAATTAATTGCCGCAGAGCAGGGAGTGCGCAGTTTTGACGACGGCAAATTGCTCGCCGGCATTCGCCGCTTGCGCGCAGATGACATGCAACAAAGCAATACCGTACAAGCTATGCGCAAAGTAATTTCTGCCAAGCAAGCTGTGTACGAAAAAATATCCGGCGTACAATCTATCGAACTCACGCACGACGACGAGCTACGCCGGCTGCGTTCACAACAATGGCATTAGAACCAGTATTAGTCTAATAAGCCAGATGCTAAATCAATGGTGCAGCTTTTGCTCGCAGACTTCGATTTGTTTTTTTGCATGCTCAGAAAGTGCATTCAGCCCATAGTCCATC
>JAGVKG010000064.1 GCA_020050685.1 Candidatus Obscuribacterales bacterium
ATCTAAAAATGCGTCGTAGTAATCGAGTTTGTATTGCAAGCGCACGTCATCTTTTTTGCCATTGGGGAAATAAACATTGCAGAGGAGAAAGTCGCCATAGTCGCAAGCAACCATGCGGCCTTCTTTGTCGAAGCGCTCTGCGCGTTTACCCAGAATTGGTGCCATGCCGTAACTAACCGAGGCCGGTTTCTCTTTTGTGTAAATGGCAACGCCTGAGTAGCCACGCTTTTCTGCGTGTGACCAGTATGAAACATAGCCTTTTGGCAAAGTCAGTTCATCGGTTAATTGATCGCCTGAGATTTTTGTTTCTTGCACGCAGACGATTTTCGGCTTTTCTTTGGACATCCAATCGAAGAAGCCTTTTTTGCTAATTGCGCGAATGCCATTGACGTTCCAGGAGGCTAGGGTTAGCTTGGACATGATTCTCTGCGTTTGAAATGAAAACAATAGGGGCGGGGTTTTCCCCGCCCCTACATTGTATCGATCGTTAGACTGGTGAGCAGACTTTGCCTACGCCTTCGGCAACACCAGCGTGGACGATGCGTCCTTCGTGGATGTTGATTCCTTTGCGCAGTGATGAATCGTCGAGAGCGGCTTGGTAGCCGAACTTGGCGAGCTTCAAGCAGTATGGCAGAGTTGCATTGGTCAGTGCTCTGGTTGATGTCCATGGCACTGCACCAGGAATGTTTGCTACACCATAGTGTACAACCCCTTCCCAGACGTAAGTCGGTGCAGAGTGTGTGGTTGAGTGAATGGTTTCAATGCAACCGCCCTGGTCGACTGATACGTCGACGATCACAGAGCCTGGTTTCATTTTCTTGACCATGTCGGCTGTGACAATACGTGGTGCTTGTTTGCCTGGGATAAGCACGGCACCAATAACCAGATCGGCAGTTGGTAACAAGCTGTCGAGATAATGTCCAATAGAAAATACGGTGCGCAATTGTCCGTTGAATACATCGTCCAAATAACGCAAACGATCCAAGGAGAGATCGAATATGGTGACGCGAGCGCCTAGACCGAGAGCAATCTTTGCTGCGTTGGTACCGACGACACCACCACCGATGATGATGACTTCACCAGGTTCAACACCAGGTACGCCACCAAGTAGAACGCCGCGGCCGCCCTGTGGTCTTTCCAAATAACTGGCACCAATTTGTGTGGAAAGGCGTCCAGCAATTTCGCTCATTGGTGTCAAAAGTGGCAAGGCACCATTTTCAGTTTGCACCGTTTCGTAAGCGATACAAGTGGCACCACTTTTGCAAAGATCTTCAGTCAGTTTAGGATGAGCTGCCAGGTGCAAATAGGTAAAGAGAATTTGCCCCTTACGCAACATCGGCACTTCTTTAGCTTGAGGCTCTTTGACCTTGAGGATTAAGTCTGCTTCACCAAAAACGGATGGGGCATCAGGAGCAATCTTGGCTCCGACTTTTTGATATTCCTCATCGGTAATGCCTGAGCCGACACCTGCACCCTTTTCAATTAAGACGGTGTGACCATCTGCCACTAAAGCAGTGGCGCCTGCTAGCGTTAACGCTACACGATATTCATTGTCCAGAATTTCTTTTGGGACACCAACCTTAGCCAAGGTACAGCCCTCCATTTGGGGAAAGAAGTTTGTAATTTAAACAGTGTGCTAATTTTAGCCTTTTCCCTGCTGAAAATACGAAGACAATCCTAAATACTCGCTTGTCTTACAATTGTCTAATTTGGTTGGTGTAGAATGAAGTGTCAGTCGAGCGAACGCGCCAGTCAAGGAATTCCATATGTCACATTCTGAAGAAATTGTCATTGTTAACGGGGCCCGTACAGCATTCGGCGCCTTCGGTGGCTCACTTGCGGAAAAGACAGCTACAGATCTGCAAGTGATTGCTTGCCAGGGTGCAATGGCGAAGGCTGGTATCAAAGCGGATACCGTCGATCAAGTTGTTTTGGGCAATGTATTGCATACGAGCAAAGAAGCAATTTACATGGGCCGTCATGTGGCACTGCGATCCGGTATGAGCATGAAGACACCAGCAGTGGTGCTCAACTTGCTTTGTGGATCTGGTGTGAAAGCAGTTTGTGATGCAGAGTCGGCTATCAGATCCGGTCAGGCAAAAATTGTTGTTGCCGGTGGTGTTGATCAACTGACCATGACACCATATCTTTCTTGGGACACGCGCTGGGGTAAGCGCATGGGCCATGGACAAATGTACGATGGTTTGGATATTCGCGACACTTTGCCGAACAATTCTATGGGTGAAACAGCAGAGAATTTACAAAGCAAATATCAAATCAGTCGCGAAGATCAAGACGAGTTTGCTTTGCGCAGTCAGACTCTGGCCAAGAAAGCGCAAGATGCTGGGCGCTTTGCCAAGGAAATTGTGCCAGTAGAAATTGCCGATCGAAAGGGCAATATAAAACTTGTTGCGAGCGATGAACACTTGCGACCGGAAACAACTTTGGCTGCGCTTGCTGCACTTCGCCCTGCATTCAAAAAGGATGGCACGGTAACTGCCGGTAATGCCTGTGGTATCGTCGATGGTGCCTGCGCGCTTGTCGTCACAACTGCAAAAGAAGCAGAAAAGCAAGGACTAAAACCGCTTTGCCGAATAGTCTCATCAGCAGTTGTCGGTGTGCCGCCGGAAATTATGGGAATTGGACCGGTTGAGGCAATTCCGGAAGCCTTGGCCAAAGCGAATCTGACTTTGAATGATATCGACTTGATTGAGATCAACGAAGCATTCGCAGTGCAATATATTGCTTGTGAGCGGGAGCTAAAACTCGACCGCGAGAAAGTAAACGTCAACGGTGGTGCAATTGCTCTGGGACATCCTTTTGGTGCTTCTGGTGCGCGCTTGCTTTTGACTTTAGGAATTGAATTGCAAGAGCGTAAAGCTCGTTATGGACTAGCAAGCCTTTGCGTCGGTGGTGGCATGGGTATTGCCATGATCGTCGAGCGTTTGTAATTAGCTGCCGTAATAAGTTACGTATTTGTTTGGCTTGGTGACTGGTGGCTCTCCATAGCCAGGCGCGTACTTGATGTACTTGCTGTATGGGCTAGCTTTCTTTGCTTGGCTGATGCGCTCGTAGTCATACATAGGACTAAGCGAAGGTGTATAAGCCGGCGGTGGTGGCACGAAGTAATGACCTTGGGATCTATGAGTCGCTTTGCGACCCTTCGTGCTTTTAGCATCGGCACCGAGCGGATTTGACACGGCCAGTGCGGAAATTAGTAAGGAAAGAAGAATTGTTTGACTATTTGTCATTGTTATTTGGATTGTTTTCGGGGCTTGCTTGGATTGTCATGAAGGGCTTTCTTAAGCCTTTCTTAGATCGATCTTAGCACAACATTGAACCCCATCCTGGGGGGATGGGGCTCAATGGCTTTTGGCATCGGAGGGGTCGGGTAAAAACTTTAGGATGTCCAGTGATTCGGACGCTTCTTCGGAGGTGGTGCAAAAGACTTCAAATCAATTTCTCTTGGTTTGTATGGTGCCAGTGCTTTTCCCCACCAGACTTTTAGATCCGTAAGCGTGCCTTGATGCAAAGAAGGGGGTTTGAGATTGCTTTGTGGTTTAGCCGTGCTGCGACTTAATCCTTGTTTGGCATGTCCACCGGAAATAGCTTGTCGTGCTCTCTCGTCGGAAAATCTTTGAAGGTCCTCCTTCCAATCAGGCGAATTTGTTATTTGTTGATTTCTTTGTGTAGTAGCACCGTAACTTTCATGTGAATGTGGCAAATGAAAAATGCGCAGTGCCGCCAGCTTGATAAACGTAATCATATTTCTATACTTCACCCAGAACCGCTGATGTGAACATACCCAGCGTCCGAGAGAATATAACAACAAAACCCGCTGCTTAAGCGCGTTTTACATGTGATGCGTCTTATGATCAGATCAATGCATTCTATATAGAGGCAATACCAAATGCGGTATTAACAATACTTAGCCTTTGCGGATTTCCCAGAAGTCTGCACCGAGTGTATCCCATGGTAGACGGTGCTCGTCTGGCTGATTGACATCAAAGCATTGATTGACAAAGTAAATCATTGAAGCGGGATTCTGCCAGATGTTGGCTAGACCGTGTGCAACACCACGTGGCAGATAAAGTGCTTGAGCGCGTCCTGCACCGAGTACAAAGCGCATTGTCTTTTGATAGGTGGGTGATTCCTTGCGTGCATCAAAGAGACCAACCAAGATGCGTTGGTCCGGCAGAATGAACCAGAGATCTTCTTGATTGTAGTGCAGGTGGAATGCCTTGATTACGCCTGGCAACACTTGTGAAAACGTTGCTTGTCTGACTTTGAACTCTGGGAATAACTGCAGAGCACCATTTTCATCGAAGCGAGCAATCTCTGCCAAAGCGCCGCCGTCGTCGACGAACAAGTTGAGATTGATTATCTGCACGCCTTCAATTACAGATTTCTTGCTGTAGTCTTGGACTGAAAGCTCGTTTGCGTATTCGCGTCCAATCGCATCTTTGGTCAATGGTTTCAACATGACTAAATCCAGCCGTCCTTATCGAAGTATTTTTCAGTACATTCTGTTAGCTTAAAAGCGGCTAAACACAGAATGCTTGCGTGGCATTGCGACCACAGACAATAAGGATACTAGACGGGCTGCTTTTCTTTCAATAGGTCGAGGTAAGTAGAGAGTGCTTCTTGCCAGGGCAATACCTCTCGCCCAATCGCTTGAATGAGCGTTGTCTTATCCAGGACGGAATATTTCGGTCGAGTGGCCGGTCTTGGCATATCCTTGGTTTCAATTGCTTCCACTGGGACATCGCGACCGGAAACAATTTGTCTGGCGAACTCGCACCAGTTGGTAACACCGCCGTCGGTTGCATGATAAACGCCAAAGCGTTCGGTAACGATCAGGTCGGCGATTGTTTCTGACAAACTTAGAGTACATGTTGGTGTACCCCACTGATCTGCCACCACGCGCAAGGTTTTTTGCTTGGTGGACAAATCCAAAATGGTATCAACGAAGTTGCGTCCGTTTGGACCATAGAGCCAGCTGGTTCTGAGAATGTAAAACTGATTGAGGTGTCTTTGTACCGCGGTCTCACCAGCTAATTTTGATTTGCCGTAGATGGAAATCGGTGCCGTTTGATCCCAGGTCGTGTAAGGACTATTCCGCTTGCCGTCAAAGACATAATCAGTGCTGATATAAACCATTGGTATTTGCAAATGGCTGCAAGCTACGGCCACGTTTTCCGTGCCATAACCATTGACCAAGTATGCAAGATCCGGCTCGGATTCTGCTTGATCGACTTTTGTGTAAGCAGCAGAGTGAATAACTAGTTCCGGCGCTAGTCCGGAAAATGCCTCCATGACTTTAGCAAAGTCAGTTACGTCGAGGTCTTCTTTGGTCAGCCCAGTTACGACATGCCCACGTGATTCTAAACAAGGGACAAGTGCTTGACCGAGCATGCCACCAGCGCCGGTGACTAGAATTTTCATTGTTATCCTCTTTTTAGTCGCTCCGAAGGCTCACGCCTTCTCCGCTCTTACTGACGCTCGGCTGCGGAAAGCTCATCGCTGTCCTTCGCCTCGCTGGCTGGGAGCATTGACTGTTATCTAACTGCTGCAGCTTGCACGTTTTGGGCAACAAATGTTGCTTGCTTGGAGACAGCTGCCATCCAGTTTTGATTCTTCTTGTACCAGTCGATGGTTTCGTGAATACCGGTTTCAAAAGTATGCACTGGCGACCAACCAAGTTCGCGGCGAATTTTGCTGGAGTCAATTGCATAACGGCGATCGTGACCAAGTCTGTCTTCCACGTACTTGATCATATCTTCGCCCTTGCCGAGCTCAGAAAGAAGAAGCTTGGTGATTTGCATATTTGTACGCTCGTTGTTACCACCAACGTTGTAGACTTCGCCAGGCACGCCTTTGTGGAAAGCCAAATCAATTGCTTGGCAGTGATCTTCCACATGTAACCAATCGCGCACATTCAATCCGTCACCATAGACTGGCACTTGCTGATTGTTCATCAAACGACTTATGAAAAGTGGTATCAGTTTTTCCGGATGCTGATATGGTCCGTAGTTGTTGGAGCAACGTGTGATCACAACTGGCAAACCATAAGTGTGGAAGTAAGCGCGACACAACAAATCTGCGCCGGTCTTGGTTGAGGAATAGGGGCTTGATGGCTGAAGTGGGGTTTCTTCTGTAAAGAAGCCTGTTGGACCTAATGAGCCATAAACTTCATCGGTTGAAACTTGCACAAAGCGAATTGGTGCATTGTTTTTAGTGTTGCGTTGCCCATGCTCGAAGGCTGCTTCCAAAAGCACTTGCGTGCCCATGACGTTTGTTTGCACAAAAACTTCGGGGTCGCTGATTGATCGGTCAACGTGAGTTTCGGCAGCAACATTGATTACGCCGTGAACCGGTCCATAAAGTTTGCCGGAAACAATCTCGTTTACCAGTTTTGTATCTTCGATTCTGCCTTTGACATTAATCAAACGCTTGTCGCTGGCCAAATCGGCAAGATTTTCTGGATGTCCAGCATAAGTTACGGCATCGAGATTGATGATCGAGTAGTCGGGATGATTCTTGAGAATGTAGCGGATCAAATTCGATCCAATGAAACCCAAACCACCTGTGACTAGTAGCTGCATTGATAGTTCCTCGCTTGACAATGTACAAAGTTGGTTTTCAACAATTGATAAATTGTCGCTGCTTGGAATCTATATGATCTTTACGTGGACTTAAGATGGCGTCGATTTTGAGTGAATTAAACAACTTCGACTTTACTGTCGTCGCCAAGCATCAATCTATAGGCAACCGGCTTGGTTTGGCTGCGGGTTAATTCAACGTTCACGCCAATCAAAGAATCGACGATGCGGCCGTGATAGTCGCGGATTTGAGTATTCTCACGCAAGATGCTGTGTTCAATTTCGGCATGAGAAACGCGGGCGCCATCACCGATTGATGTAAACGGTCCGACATAACTATCTTCCAGTTGACAATCCTTGCCAATCACGGCTGGACCGCGGACGATGCAGTTTTTCAAAATACTGCCTTTGCCAATGTGCACGCGGCCGGAAATCCGTGTTGCTTCGTCAATCTGTCCTTCCATGGCCACTTCAGTCATTTCATCAAGCACGACCCGATTGGCTTCCAACATATCGTCTTTCTTACCAGTATCCAGCCACCACGAGGTAAGTATGTGACTGTCGACATGGAATTTGGTATCAATCAAGCGCTGAATTGCATCAGTGATTTCCAACTCGCCTCTACGACTGGGCTGGATTTCATCAATTGCCTTGTGAATATTTTTGTTGAACAAATAAACACCGACCAAGGCTAAATTGGATTTTGGCTTGGCTGGTTTTTCTTCCAAGCAAAGAATGCGTCCGGAAGCATCTAATTGGGCAACACCAAAGGAACTGGGATTGGCAACTTCGCGCAATAAAATAAATGCATCAGCCTTGCCTTGATTGAAGCGCGTGACCAGTGGTCCAACACCATCTTTGATCAAGTTATCGCCGAGATACATAACGAAAGGATCGTCTTGTAAGAATGGTCTGGCTGTCTTAACCGCATGAGCAAGACCTTTTGGTTCGTCTTGCACGATGTAGGTAATCTTGATTCCCCAACGGGTACCATCGCCAACCACGGCTCGAACATCCGGTCCAGTTTCAGGGCTAATGATAATTCCCAAATCAGAAATGCCGGCAGCAATAAGTGCTTCAACGGCATAAAACAATATTGGCTTGTTCGCTACTGGCAGAAGTTGTTTTGCTGCTGTGTGTGTAATTGGACGCATGCGCGTGCCTTTGCCACCACTGAGGATAAGTCCCTTCATATTTATAATCGCTCCTTACAGCTCGTTCCTCGCCTCATCCGCTCTTCTTGACGCTCGGCTGCGGAAAGCTCATCGCTGTCCTTCGCCTCGCTTGATGGGCACTCATTTTAAAATGCTCCCCGTCCGATACCAACTTCTCGAAATGTATGCCAAACAATTTTCCAATCGAGGAAGTAATGCCAATTGTCGCAGTACCATTTATCGAGCTCTACTTTGCGATCATCGGGCAGCTCATCGCGCCCGTTAATCTGAGCCCAACCTGTGATACCAGGCGGAAATCTTAACACACCGCAAGCCTCGCGTTTGGCGGTAAGTTCGGTCTGATTATACAAGGCAGGGCGCGGCCCGACTATGCTCATTTGACCGGCAATGACGTTGAAAAGTTGGGGGAGCTCATCCAGACTGGTTTTGCGCAGAAACTTGCCAACCTTTGTAACCGGGCTGGGGCGCTTGAGCATTTCATCGGTTGGTAAGTCGGGTGTGCCGATAAACATTGTCCTAAATTTAAATATTTGGAAAAATTTACCAAAGCGACCGACGCGCTTTTGGCAAAACAAAACTGGTCCGGGCGAGTCCAGCTTAATGGCAATGGCTAAAACCAGCATAATTGGTGCTAGAGCCAAACAGGCAAGCAAACAACAGGCAAGATCGGTAGCTCGTTTGAGACCGATTTGTGATGGCATTGACAATGCACGTGGCTCTAAATTTTGAGTTGGCATGAAAAGATTAGGTTTCAGTCAAGTAATATGCGGAATATCATATTGCACTTATACTGCCTTATACTGTAATTTCCGCCAATATCAGTGATTTATAAGAGTTATCTCGCGATAATCTCCCGTGATCTGAATAATTGGTTGGGTTTGTCCCTTAATTGGCTATAAGTTTCCCATGCGCCTTTCGGTTGTAATCGTTAGCTGGAATACACGCGATTTGTTGCGTCAATGTCTTGATTGCCTCAAGCAAGAAGTTGGCTGTGATGTTGCTTCTGGAAATTGCCAGGTTTTTGTCGTTGACAATAATTCTCACGATGGCTCAGCCCAGATGGTGAAAGCCGATCATGCTTGGGTGAAGCTGATTGCCAATGATGCGAATCTTGGATTTGCTAAAGCCAACAATCAGGCAATTAAGTTGACCAATTCCGAGTATGTTTTGCTTTTGAATCCGGATACGGAAGTTGAACCGGGTGCAATAAAAACACTTTTGCAATTTATCGAGCCAAGACCGGAATGCGGAGTGGTGGCACCACAGCTTTTGAATTCGGATGGCAGCGTGCAGAGATCTTGTCGCGAGTTTCCTACTTTTGCCGGCATGTGTTACGAACTAATTGGCCTGACCAAACTTTTTCCCAAAAATGAAACATTTGGTCGCTACAAAATGCTCGATTGGAACCATGATGACGAGCGGCAAGTAGATCAACCGGAAGGGGCCTGCCTTTTGATTCGGCGATCTTTGCTTGATCAAGTTGGTTTGCTAGACGAAGGCTACTTCATGCTTTTTGAAGAAGTAGATTGGTGCTATCGTGTCAAGCGTGCAGGCTGGCAAATTTGGTTTACGCCGACAGCTAGAGTCAAGCATCATTATGGACAATCAATTAAACAAGTGAAGACAAAAATGATTTTGTCATCGCATCGTGGGTTGTTTCGCTTCTGGCAAAAGCATTATCAAGGCAATCGCTGGTATTTGAGCGGCATTGCTTATTTGGGTTTGATGACACTGGCCTATTTGCGGATATTTGCTTATCAGCTGAAGGCGATGTCGGAAGTAAGATCACAGGCTTGATCGAAAAAATCATAAGAACGGATTATTTGACTGGACAAGAAGATGCAAAACAATTTTGAGAAACGACTGACAATCAACATTTCCATTTTTCTCTCTGCCATGGTGGCAGTGCTATTTAACTCTTTGGTTAGCCCTTTGGCTTTTGCTGCCAAGCAATCGGACTTCTCGGCTAATTTACCTGCGCTTGTGCATCCGACCACTCCTTCTGTGGAAGAAGGTTTGGCCATGCGGGTTGATAAACGCACTTTGACGGTGATGCCGGGACGTTGCTGGGTGAATGATAAAAAAGTTGTCGTTCCGGAAATTGTCAAAATTGAAATCCCGCAAGGCGAAATGTTGAAAGTGGTCGATGAGCCATTGAAGTTTGTTCCACCAGAAAAGAAAGAAGACTTTGCCATGGCGACCTTATTAGAGTGTCGTGCCAGCAAAGACGATCAAGCCGTTCTGTCTGATGCCTTACTTCCGCCATCATTGCATTTGAAGGCTAAACCCGGTGCCGGTCCAGACTACAAACCTGGTGTTGATTATCTGGTTAATCCGCGTTATGGCATTATTACGCTGACAAAAAATAGTGCCATCAAACCAGACCAACAAGTTTATGCTGACTATCAAGTTTGGCTCCGGCAAATTGATATTGTTGCTGTCTGCCAGGACGGCACAGTCAAGTTGATTAGTGGTCTGCCAAGTAAGTCTGCTTGTGAGCCACCGGCATGCTTGCCCGATTGTTTGCCATTGGCAAATATTTATTGCAGTCCTTTCAATAAGCCAATCCTGAGCAAAGACATTTTGCCGATTAATGCCAAGCACGAGGCGGTTTACCTTCAGCCACAGCGCAAGCGCAATACTCTTGCTTTGTCCGGAACTTTGGCTAAGCTCAAGGCTGGTTTACCAGTCTCGATTGTTTTCTGGGGAGATAGTATCACCGCTGGTGCCGATGCTACGGATTCGGAGCATAGATTTGCGCAAAGAGTGATTGAAGGATTGAAGCAAAAGTTTCCTAAGGCGCAAATCAGAGTCCATAATGCCGGCATAGGTGGATCGGATACGCGTACAAGGCTGCCGCATTTCCAGAAAGAAGTGCTGGCTTACAATCCGGATTTAATTATTGTTGAATTTATTAACGATATTCGTTTGCCGTTAAATATAGTCAAGACAAATTTTGAAGGCATACTTGAGCAAGTGCAAAGTCTAGGAATTGAGCTGATTGTTATTGCGCCGCACTTTCCTGAGCCTTCCATCGTTCATGCCAAAAGTTGGGATAGTTTTTCCAGCAATCCTTACATTTTATTTTTGCGCAAGTTCTCGCGCGAATCTAATGTGGCGTTTGCCGATGTCTCGGCACGTTGGGAACATTTGGATCGTATGGGCTTGAGGCCAGACATGGTTCTTGTGGACAATATCATCCACCCGAATAATCTTGGTCACCAAGTTTATGCCGACGAAATTCTCAAGTGTTTTTATTAGCGTTTCGCTGTAGCAGTTTACAGGGCTGATCTTATTTCTGTGTGCACCGTAAGTGCGGCGTGCACGCTTGGCGTTGGCACATCGGAATCAGAAGCTGCTTGAGTAGTTGCAGATGCTTGTAACTTTGAGCGTGACGCTAAGCCTTTGCTGTCGGATTTAATTGGCAGCGTGGCGGTTTGTGACTGAGCAAATTCTCTTGTGCCTGCCAATTTGCTGACGAAGAAATCGGAGAAGGAAAGCAAGGCCTTGTTTTGGGTTAAGAGGGCAGTGTTGTAGCCATCTACAGAAAGACGAGCCTCGCGCTCGAGAACTTTCCAGCGATTATCAAAGCGCTTGCTCAGGTAAACTTCTTTGAGCAATTTGGCCTCTTCCGGTCCGCCATTGATCATGACGAATGCCGCCCAGGCAACTTGTGATGCCGGTGCCACGATTGTCGGAGTCATAGCGCCGACTGCCAGTGTCGTGTTTACAATCTTGGCTGATGCGCGAGCAAATTTACTGCGGTGATTATATTTCCCGAGAGTTTCTTTGATGTTGTGCATTACGGGATCTTGATCAAGGGCTTTCTTGACAATCACGCTTGTCTTTTTGTCCAATTCCAACATGGTTAAGGGACGCTTGGCCAAATCACTCGTGGTGATTGGCGCTTCTTGAAGCCAATTACGCATGTATGCCAATGTTTGATCAGCTTGCTCTTGGCCAACTAGCTGGACAAGTTCGGTCATGCCTGTTTCTACCACCTGCTGGCTTTCTGTCTTGTCGGTGAGACCAAGCCCCATAGCAATCTGCATCACGCCGGCAAAAATTTTGCTTTCTGCTTCATCTGCCTGACATTGCTTTGCATATTCGACAGAGGCTTTGCTTTTGAGTTTGACTTTGGTGTCGAGAATTATATCGGCAGCTTCGCTTGATTGTTCAAGACCTTTGTAGGAAGAAGCCATTTGACCTAATTCTTTGCCCCAAGTGTATAAAAGCGAAACTGGATGGCTAAAATGTTGGCTTTTTTTGTTGAGCTCATCGGTTTTGTTTGCTCTATCCATTGCCAGCCCAACCAAATCATTCACGTGTTGATCAAGCGGTACTAATTCAGTCTCGCTGATTTCACCTTTGAGTACTGGTGCCTCGGCACCGGACATGTCCATAAAAATTTTGGCGGCGAAATCGGCTTGCGATTGCATGACGTTTTTGTTTGTATCTTTTGTTGTACTGACTTTGCTCTTGCTTCTGGTAGTAGCAATTTCTTGGGCGAGGCAAAATGAATTAGTAAAAGCTAACTGGCAAGACAAGCTTAGCGCCAATGCCAGGGATACCTTCTGCATTGCTCGCGAATTAGGGTGTGGCACTAATTGTTTATCTGCCATAGCGTTTGAGTGTAAAGCGGATATCTAGGGTTGTCTAGTCTCCCAAAGCGGGACTTGTCAACCAAACATTTGGCATTGGCTCTGGTGGCTACTTTTGTTGTGTAATCAAGAAGTTAATTCTTTTGAAATGGTATGCAACATACCGGCTTGCAAAGCAGCCGGTGTTCGAGGGTAAGATGCCTGGTTGCGCCTGGTACAATCCGGTAATGCCAAATTGGGATGCTGGACAATATCGCAAATTTGAAAGTCAGCGCACGCGAGCCGCATGCGATTTATTGGCACAGGTGCAGCTTGATGATGTTCAATCAGTAGTCGATCTTGGTTGTGGTCCGGGCAACTCGACAATCTTGCTCAGGCAGCGTTATCCGCAAGCCAAAATTGTTGGCATAGATAATTCGCAGGAAATGCTTGATGAGGCAAAAAAGACTTATCCGGAAATTTCCTTTCGTCTTGGTGATATTGCCAATTGGCAAGCAGATGCTCCCGTCTCGTTGATTTTTGCCAATGCTTCCTTGCATTGGGTTGAGGATCACGGTCACGTATTTCCTCAATTGTTCTCGCAAGTGCAAAGTGGTGGTCAACTGGCGATTCAAATGCCAAAGACGTTCACTGCACCGACTCACATTTGCATGCGTGAGTTAGCTCGGTCGCAAAAGTGGCAAGCCTATTTTGCAAGCTTACATACTTATCCGGCATCCTCTGTAAAAAATGCGGGATTTTATTATGATCTTTTGGCTGGGCGTTCTCAGTCAATCGACATGTGGCAAACTGAGTATTCGCATATTGTTGATTCGCCTAAAGATGTTGTGGAATGGGTGAAAGGCAGTGGCTTGAGACCGTATTTGGAAATGCTGCCTGTCGATAAGCAAGCAGATTTTCTTTCTGAATACCAAAGTGAAATTGAAAAACATTACAAGCGCCAAGCCGACGGTAAAGTGATCTTGCCCTATCCGCGATTTTTCTTGATTGCCACAGCTATTTAATTTCTAAGGCCCGCCAAAGATACCAGGATGCTACGGTGCGGAAGGGTCGCCATTTTTCGCCTGCGGCTAAAAGTTGTTTTGGTGCAGGCAAGTCGGTAGATTTAAATGTACGAGCAAATCCTTTGCGCACACCATAATCATGAATAGGCAAAACGTCAGGGCGGCCCATTTGAAATATCAGCATCATTTCGACTGTCCAAGGACCAATGCCGCGAATTTTGATCAATTGTTCTTTGATTTCATCATCGGACATTTTTGTCAGTTTGGCGTTTGTCGGCACCTGACCATCATGGGCCTTGGCGGCTAGATCTTGCAAGGCAAGCGCTTTTGAGCCGGAGAGCCCGGCTTGTCGCAATGTATCAAAGTCGGTTGCCAGAATATGTTCCGGTTTTAAATACTTGGGACTTTCATACAAGGCTTTGACGCGAGAAAAAATAGTGGCGGCGGCTTTGCCGGTCAGTTGTTGGTAAACGATTGACTCTGCCAAAGAATGAAAAGGATTGGCCATAGGTTCAATTTCAAGACGGAAGGGACCGACTTGTTTGATTAGTTTGCCGAGGGTGCGATCTTTTTTACTTAGAAGTTCGATCGCGTCTTTGGGATTGAAAGGCAATTTTGTAGGCATGAAACTTATTTCGTCGCGCTGAGGACGGGGAAACCCCGCCCCTACGGGATGACAAATTGTGTGGAGAGTTAACGTTGGCCGATTAGTTGGCCGCGTGAGCAAAGGGAGGCATTTAAGGCTTGGTTTTTGACGATGTCTCGTACCAATTGATCGTAAAACTTGAAACCAGCCTTGGTGTCCATATGGCAGGAATCTTCAAAGTCTGTGGTTAGGTAATTGGCGGATTCTTTTGGATCAATAAATGTTGCACCATAATTGGTGGCAAGGTCTGCCAATTGTTTGCGGTAATTTTGCCAGCGTTCTTTTGGCAATAAGGAAATATTCTCGTCTGTAATTGGCATATTAACCAGGAGCAAGGGAATTTGTTTTGTTTGCGCCAGGGCCAAGAGTTTTTCCAAATACCTCATTTGCTGGTTATACAAGACAGGATTAAATGGGCTGTAGACTCTCGTCTTGTAGAGTGGAATATCGGATAAGACGTTTGGTCCGTGCAAGTATTTTGGTTTGGAGTTTGTTAGAACACCAACTCCGCCCATGTCTTGATCTGGATCAAGGGCGGCTTGCGCTTGTGTCTCTTCTTTATCTTTATGCTTGCCCGCCAATTTCTCTTCATTCATCACGTTGGCCATGTAAAGGCTCATTGGCCGTCCTGTAGCTGTTGCAGTCATGGCTACCAAAAAGTCGCGATAGTCACCACGCGAACCAAAGTAATGCCAAATCTTGCTTGCGGCAAAATCGCCCAATCGATCAATTTTCTGGGCAATCTTCTGAGGCAGATTTTTTGAGGCATTGTTTGTTGCATTGCCCGAGCCACTTTGGCTTTCCAAAATGTCGTTGATGCTTGTCACATCAGCCAGTACTTTGTAGGTTGGTGTTTGCTCTACTTCGGCGCGACAGTTGTCCATAAAATCACGTGGGGCCACAGCACAAATTACCAGCTTTGGCGTCTTGCCGGCTGCAACAGCTTTTTTGAAAATCAAATAGTGATCGGACATCATCGAACCGACTACACCCAAGTTGGCAATTTCCACACTTTGTCCCAGGGCGCGGCTGAGCGACTTTTGTAAATACTCAGAACGATTGTATTCTTGAATACGGTTGCGGTAATACCAGCCGTCATAACGTGTGCGTATATGATTCATCGCATCGTCGCAACGCACTGCCGGAACAAGCACTAGTGACGAGCCGACAATTAGCATGTCGGGATTTCTCAGCGAATTGATAAACTCAGGTAACTTAGAAACGACAGGATTTTGATTCAGACCAATATAGGCAGAATCGTTCAGATATCTGAGCGGGTTGATATAAACAACGGTCAGATCAACGGCAACCAACATCACAAGTGTCCAAAGAGTGACACTATTGTTTAGTCTGGATAGTAGTTTGCCAAAGAAATTCATTGCCGGTGTCCAACTTTCCTGATTTAAAACGGGATTAGCCTGTCTTAGAACTGGAAGTAAATGAATGGCTTGGCACTATCCGGCAAGAACGTAACCATGGCCAAAATCAGAAACGAGCAGAATGCGGCTTTCAGTGGAGCTGCTAGACGCTTGAAGGTACCGTTTTCGTTCATGGCGCTGACCGGGAAATTCTGCAGCAAAAGCGCTGCGACCATAATCAAAACTACAGGTACGACGACTGGCAGATCCGGTTTCATGACCAAGAAATGATGTGCTTCCACTGGTGAATATATTGGATGCATGGTGACCATCTTCTTCACCATACCGAATGCCCAACCAATGTTTTGCATGCGAAAGAAGACCCAACCAATGCAGACAGCATGGAAAGTAATGATGATGGAAAGGACATTCCAAACTTTCGAGGCAAAGAACTCTTTCAAGATTTGCGTTTGGGTTCTCCACTCAACAAATTCGCGATGGACAATCAAACAAAGTCCGTGGAATACTCCCCAAACAACAAAGTTCCAGGAAGCACCGTGCCAGAGTCCGCCCAGCGCCATTGTCAAAAACAAATTGCGATGAGTCATCCACTTCGAGCCACGCGAACCGCCGAGAGGAATGAAGGGGTAATCGCGCAACCAAGATGAAAGCGATATGTGCCAGCGGTGCCAAAAGTCGGAAACATTTTTGGCAATGTAAGGCATGTTGAAGTTGATCGGAATGTGATAACCGAAGAGCATGGCTGAACCGCGGGCAATGTCGGTGTAACCGGAAAAGTCAAAGTAAATTTGGAAAGCAAAAGCATAAGCAAAGAGCCAAAGCTCCGGTGCTCCGTAAGCAGTCGGATCAGACAGACCCATTTGGACAAGCACCGCTAAATTGTCTGCCAACAAAAGCTTCTTAGCCATACCGATGATAATCAGTGGTACGCCTTCGTCAAAGTAAGACAAGTGCAGTTTCTTTTCCGTAAGCATCTGAGCTTGGAAGTCCGGGTAGCGTTTAATTGGTCCGGCAATTTGCGTCGGGAAAAATGCGGCAAACAAAGCAAAGAGAACAAATGAGTCGATTGGCTTATTGCCACGATAGATCTCAAAGAGGTAGTGAATAAATTCAAAGGTGAAGAATGAAATGCCCAGAGGCAGAATCACATTCACTGCCCAACCAGGATCGTGCCTGGTGACTAGGTGCAAAATTGAATCAACCGTTGAGACCATGAAGTTTGAATATTTGAACACGCCCAAGCAAAGCAAGTTGGCGCCAATACCGAGACCGAGCCAGAGCTTCTTATGCCCGTCGTTTTGGGAGACGGACTTGTACAAGACTTTGCCCCAAAGCCAATTGAGCAAGGTCATGGGGATAATCAGCAAAAGAAAAGCGGGAATCCAGCTGCCATAGAAGAAATAGCTGGCTACCATAAGCATTGGCAGTCGCCACTTTACCGGCAAAATCCAATAAAGTAGGACAACTGCGGGCAAGAAAAGTAGGTATTGAAAACTTGTAAAGAGCATGGCTTTTCCTATCTCTTATGGGACTTGCCAGATGTTAGCACGATTCCTCTTGTCATTCGGCTCCTGGTGCGCCTTATGCGCTTAATTGTTTTTATAGGCATAGAGCTAAATTACTACTAGATGCCGATCAAAAGCCTTGCTTGGACAATTTTAATAAAAGTGGCGGAAGTCGGGCTGTTTGCCGGGTTGCCAGCAAAGTATTTTGTCATTTAGTAAACTAATTGTTGGAGATAGGTTAAATTGGATAGGTGGCTAAGCGTTGGCATGATTGAGGCGCATGGTCGCTTTGAAGTCCAGATGGACTTGGCTCTCCATGAGCTTTTGGTGACCGGATATTTCCGGCGTAGAGTACAAGGGTATTAGAGGGAAAGTTTGTGAATAGATTTCTTCCTTTGGTTTTAGCAATGGCGGTTTCGTTTGCTTCGACATCGGCATACAGTCAAACGAGCGCCGTTGACAGTGCAGAAAAAAATGCTAATGCGGTAGGCGACACAAAGACAAACGAAGTAAAAGCCTCAGACGCCAAACCAGTCGACAAAACTAATATCTCCACCATTAACGATGCCCAGCAAACCGACGTAAAAGTACCGGCTCGCCCGCAGCAACCGGAAATCATCAGAGTAAATGAAAAGCGCACAAACCTGCTGCTGTTTAACACAGGCGCGGAAGCGATTACGGGAACGATTGGCGGGGCCGCTGATGTGTTTTTGTTGGGCACCCTTGGTACAGTAGTTAGTACCGATCTTGATCGCTTAGTCCTCCATACCGGACGCTTAGATATTGATACGGGCAAGGCTCAACTTGCCATTTCTACTAGACTTGCCTCGGTAACGGTGAGACCAAATTCTGCTGTTGTTATTGAAGTGCATCCGCGCAAGCCGGTGCGAATCATGGCAATTGGTGGTGCTAACCAAGACAACGTTATGGTCAAGACGCGTGGTAAGCGCGGACAAATAATTTGGCTGAAGCCAGGCGAAGAAGTTGTAATCACGGATTCTGTTTTGCCCAAAGAAGATCTGCTTCCTTCCGATGGTGTGGCCAGACAAGAGCTGACCATGGCTATTCAAGCCAAGGGTCTCGATATTCGCAAGATGACATTTAACGATGCGCAAATGGCCGCTCAAGAAACTGCCAGACTGGAAGCAAACTATCGGCTTGGTGGGGATAAGAAATCTGGTCTTAACCGACTGGTATCACACGTGGTGCAAGGTGCCCAAGTAATCGAGCCTAAATTTGCACCAGCTAAAGTTGGTCAAGCCAATGCTGTCGCTGGTGGAGACCCTCTGCACATCATGGCCGAAGGTGGCAGTGAATTCACGATTGGTTCTGATGGCGCAATCAAACTGAGAACTGGTTTTCTTTTCATTCACGCAGACAAAATGGCAGAAGTTGATACTGCTGTCGGGCAAGCTTTTGGAGACAAAGATGCCTTGTTCTGTGTTGGTGCCAGCTCAAATAGAATGCGGGTCATGGCCTGCTCCGGCCCGGATGATGTTTGGGCTGTAGTTGGCGATCACAAATTGCCAGTCGCACCAGGACAAGAAGTCTTGGTCTGCGATCACGATCCGAAAGACGAAGATAAAATGCCACCAGATGGAATTGGCCGCCGCGATTTGACCACAAAACAAATCACTGATGATTTCTCTGTGACTTTTGCAGACTTTTCCATTGTTTCCTTGCTCTTTAGTCAAGAACATTTGAAGACAGTTCGACAAGGCGTAAAAGATGTGGACAAAGATATCCTCGAGCGCCTAGAACGTGCCGCTGCGGCAATTAATACAATCACTGCAGTCAAAGGCCCGTACAAATCCACGCCAAAATCCAAACCAAGCAACGCGCCAGGCAAACAGCAACGCCCAGTTTAAGTATTTGGGATAGTGATTCTCCGTCGGATTCGACTCTCGTCGTGAACTTCGCAGCCTGGGTGCGCTAAGTTATTACATGCCTATGGATTTTTTGCTAAAGGGTTCGTTGTAGCCATCTTTGATGCCGTCTTCAACGCCGTGTACTATACCTAGTACCGTGCCGCTGGCGACGCCGTATGGAATACCAAATGTGCCGGCTAAGACTTTCGCGCTTAGGTCCGGTTCATCGGTGAAATCGCTGTGCAAAGTTTTTACCATTCGATGCGATTCCGAGTAGATATATTTGCATGTCCTAATTGGAATTCCGCAGGTGATGGCAAATAAGATTCCGCAAGATCCTTTGGCCACACCAAGGGTTTCCGAACAATGTGTCTTTAGACTGGAATTGTTGGAAGTTACATTCGGATTGCTTGTTGTGTCTTGTGTTTGCGCGAGATTGTCAGCTAACGCTGGCAGTGTCCAGGCAAGCAAACCGGAAACAAGCAAAAGCGAAAAGGATTTTGGAAATTGGCTCAGCCTGGTCATGTTAATTACTCGTGCATTGAGTGGGGAAACCCGTAGCAGATTGTAGCGGATATGAGAGGCGTTAGGCATATAATGCTGTCGTGCTTGCTAATGAAAGTTATCTTGAGGTCCAAATGAAATATTTTTGTTTGACAAAACTTGCGCTCGCATTCGGTGCTGTGCTTGGCTTTGCGGGAGTTCTGCCCGGCTTGGCTGCACCGAATCAGAGTCAAACGAATAAGGTCACGACTATTGCCAGTCACCCGGCTGTCAATTCTCCTTCATTTGTTAACACCGGCGTGATTCCAAAAGTAGACGAAGGCGGACTGCCGCCAGTTAACCAGCACTACACTCCAATTGCTGTGAAGTGCAGCAAGATGTCCGGGCTTTCTCTCAGCGGCAAGGCAAAAATGATGCTGGTTGATAAAGTGCCGGGCTCAGTTGTTCTGGATGATCGGACCGTAGATTGGCAGTGCCATTACAATCTCATACGTGGCTGCGCCATGCTTACGACCAAGAAACCGATTTTGGTAGATGCTTTGGATGCGAAAGTTTATCTTGATCAAGGCACCACTGCAATTGTGCACGTTGATGATCAAGTAATCCGTTGCGTGAATCTCACGGACAGTCATATGCATAGTTTTAGACTGGTGTTTGGCGGACACTACTTTGATATCGATCCAGGGCGCGAAATTGTTTTGGTCAAGGACACTCATCAGAACCCCAAAGCACTAGCCATTCAAGAAGGGATTGGTTGGCGCGATCTTTATCAAAGTAAGGTGGATGGAAAATGGGTTTTTGTCTACAGAGTGTCAGCTAAAGACACGCTCAAGACTTGTAAGATTTATCGCCAACTAAAAGAATCACCGAATGCTCTTGATCAAGAACTGCGCAACGACTTGGTCAAGTCGGTTGCAGCACTCGAGACAATGTATAACAAGCGCAAAGGTCCATACCACCTGACGCCTTATCACTATGGAACTGGCGATGCACCTCAGGGTGAGACACAGACTGCCAGCCGAAATTCCAGCACCGCCCAATAAGCGTCAATTGAACCTTCTCAAGCCAGTCTAGCCCAGTTACTGGGTTGGACTGTTTTGATTAAACCTGTCGTTTGCTCGTATTTTCCCCACTGAAAGCGGCTTCTACTTTTTGTATAAAGTGGAAATTCCAAGCAGAGGGCAAGCTGATGGCTGAAATTAAGGCTCACGATGGCAAGTCAGAACTAGCAAGAGCGCATAAGTCGAAGTGCTCAGCTGCCAGCCTTGAAGCTAACAGCCACGCTGCAAATAGAGCGGAAAGGGCAAAGCCTGGGTCACCGGCTAAACGGGCAGCAGTTTCAGGTGCTATTGCTGGAGCAATTGTTTGTGGTGTGCCTATTTGTGCTTCTGCAGAATCTCAATTGATGACAAACGAACCGGTACCATTGCTTGTATCAGCAGCGCCATTTAAAAAGCTTACAACTATCAATCTGGATGATCCTGGTTTTCGCATTTTTTATGTCAATGATCCGGACTGGGCAGTACCCTATAAACAAGTGAAAGATGCTGTTGTCTCTGTCGATGTTGAATATCAATCGCGTGATGGTAAGCACAAATGCAAAGCCAGTCATGGATCCGGTAGCCTTCTTAGTGCAGATGGATTGATTGTCACTGCCACTCATGTGATTGCCGATGCGCCTCGACTTCCAGCTTACCTTGGCGAAAAACCGCTCAAGAAAATCACCATTACTGATTCAAAGCAAAACACATATGCCGTTGAAGACGTTGGTGGCGAACATCCTGTTGATCTGAGTTTCGTTCACGTTGTCGGAAATGCCAAAGGCAACAAGTTTTCATTTGTAAAACTGGCTGAGTCGAGCGACATTGCGAGGCAAAAAAATGGATTCGTGGTTGGCTATCCGTTGACTTTTGGTATCCCATTTATTAGTGGCGGTCAGTACAACGGATTGGTGAAGTTATCTGCGATTAACTACAATCGCTTGCCTAACGAAAATACGGAACGCAATTTGCAACAGTGGTCATCCAAAGGTTTGTCCGGAGAAAGTGGTGGTCTGCATTTTGTGCAAACCGCAGATGGTCCACGATTAGTTGGTGTGCAAAGCCGATCGTATCCTGAGATCGGTAACTTTGCTACGCCTGTGGAAGATGTGAGACGGGGGCTGAGCAAAATGGCTGGCATAAAGAAGAATGCCGATGGCACATTTGCTTTTGACCTGATTCAAAATCGACGCGGACAGAAGAAGGCTTCCTAAAACTAGGATTTGGTCGTTGCCTTTTGTTGGACGACAGTTTGAGTTTCACCAAATGAAAATCCGCGGCCAGCAAGCAGCTGGGTGATAGCTTTCATTTCTTCTTCCACAGTCATCTTGCTCGAGTCAAGACGCAAGGCTGGTTCTTGCGGCGGTTGATATGGCATATCGCGTCCGGAGAAAGATGGTAGTTTGCCGTCTTTGGCTTTAGCGTATAAGCCTTTGGGATCGCGTTCTTCGCAAACTTCCATCGGGCAGAATACAAACACTTCGTTGAAGTCTTGTGCACCAATTATTTGTTTGGCTAATTCACGGTCTTTGGCATAAGGTGAAATCACAGCCACGATAACGATGGTGCCGGTATCAAGAAATAGTTTGGCAGCTTGGGCAACACGGCGAATGTTTTCGGCGCGGTCTTCGCGGCTAAATCCAAGTCCGGCACATAAGCCATGGCGGAGATTGTCGCCGTCCAAGACAACTGCTTGCATTCCTTGTTCAAAGAATTGTCTTTGCAATTTTTTGGCTAGGGTGCTCTTGCCGGCGCCGGACAAACCGGTAAGCCACAAGACTGTGCCTTTGTGTTTCTTCTCGCGCTCAAATTCGGTACGTTCGACATAGCCTGTTTCACAAGTGACGTTGCGATCAATTGCGACCGCCTTGCTTGCTTCTTGAGACTTGCCTTCAATGCTGCCAAATGCCACTGTCTCGTATTTTGAGCAGATGACTAAATTGCTTACCAGACCGGACTGGCTGGAATGATCATATGCCAGTGGTTTCTTGGCCTTCAGAACTACATGAGCGAATGTGCCATTGGCCAAATTTGCCAGATCGGCAAACATTTCGGATTCTAGATGATTGGACTCGGGCATGGTTATCTTGCAATAAGATTCATTCGTGCCAATTTTTACAAGATATTCGTTATCCGGATCAAATGGATGAGTGCTTACCCAAGCAATTTGGGCGCGAATTTCGTTATCTGTTTCCGGAATTTGATTCGGGAAGGAAATGATTTCACCACGCTCGACAAAGATTTGATCAGAAAGAATCAGAGCAATTGAATCGCCACTGACTGCTTCTGGCAAACGCTTATTAGGAAACTGAACAATTGCTTCCACCTTGGCCATTTTGCCGGAAGGCGAAAAGAAAATCTGTGTGCCCGGTGTGATCTTGCCGGAAACAACGCGGCCGGCAAAATATCTTTCATCATCAAATTTGTAAACATCTTGCAGCAACATGCGGAATGGGGCTGACGACTTGGCTTGAACCGTGAGCGTCGCATGTTGGCTGTCAATTAAAGGCAACAGTGCTTGACCAAAGTACCAAGGAAAGTTTTTCGAGACACTAACAATGTTCTCGCCGTTCAAAGCTGAAATTGGCACCACGGCAACGCAATTGAGTTTTTCTTGGGCGATTTCGGCGCGTATCTCTTCTGAGAGACGCTCGAACTTTTCTTGATCGTAACCAATCTTGTCCAGCTTATTCACGACTGCGACAACATTGGTGATACCCAGTACGGAAAGGATTTTTAAGTGGCGAGTCGTTTGGGCGCGAATGCCTTCCTGGCAATCGAGCACAAGAATGCCCAGCTCCGCTTCCGATGCGCCAGTCGCCATGTTTTTGAGGAACTCGATATGACCGGGTGCATCAATTAAAACAAAGCGGCGATCGTTGAACTCAAAGCGAACGCGGGTTGTGTCAATGGAAATACCTTGCTCTTGTTCTTCTTGCAAGGCATCCAAGAAAAATGCTGGCTCGAAGACAACGCCTTTGTCTTGGCAAATCTTTTGCACATAAGCAATGCGGTCTTCCGGGATTTGCCCGCAGTCCATAAGGATGCGACCAAGTAATGTGGACTTGCCGTGGTCGACGTGTCCGACGATAACTATCTTACCGATTTGTTCCCCGATCGTTTCTTGGGTCATAGCCATCCCTACCTACATGTATCCGACTTGGCGCAATTTTTGCATTGCGTAAGTATCTACCTTGTCTTGAGCACGTCCGGCTCTCTCGCCTGTTTTGGTTGATTTGAGCTCGGTAATGATATCGTCGATAGTCTTGGCCTGCGAATCAATGGTGCCTGTGCAAGGTGCACAGCCAAGGCTTCTATAGCGCTTGCCGTTTTCAGCAAAATAAAGCGGCATGACTTCAATCTCTTCTTGGCGGATATATTCCCAAATGTCCAACTCAGTCCATTGCAAAAGCGGATGTATGCGTAAATGTACTTCTTCCGGCAAGTGCAAGTTGTAGAAGTTCCAAAGTTCTGCCGGTTGATCTTTGTAAGTCCAGCTAGCAGAATCAACTCTTGGTGATACAACACGCTCTTTGCCGCGCGAGCCTTCTTCGTCTCGGCGAATACCAAGCAAGAGCGCTTGAATCTTATGCTCAGCAATTGTATCGAGCAAGGCTTGCGTCTTGAGCGCACCACAGCAGGTCAGTCTGCCCATCTCGGGATTCATGCCCTCTTCCAGGGCTTTCTTGTTTTGGCCAACAATTAGTTTGAGGTTATTGTCTTTGACAAATTGATCACGCCAGGTGATCATTTCGGGAATCTTGTAACTGGTATCAATGTGCACCAGAGTAATTGGGCAGTGACCAAGAAATGCTTTCCGCACCAAATGCATAAGCACGGTTGAATCTTTGCCCATGGACCAGAGCATGGCTAAGTTTTTGGTTTTCTTGTAAGCCTCTCGAATGATAAAAACACTTTCATTCTCGAGTCGGCTCAAATAGTCATTCATTCAACTAGCCCTTTGGTGTCTGCTTGGCATCTGCTTGTGCCTGTCTTTGACCTGTCGTCTGAGCTCATTGCTGGCGGGATTTAGCTTCTCGGCTTGCAATCGACGATAAGTCAATTATCTGAACTATTCTAGTAAAGAGGCGAGGATTTTGTATTTAGTAGCTTTTACTCAAGACTCTTGGCAAGCGTGCTGCTGCGCTCTGGTAACCGACCGTGACTTAGCTAATGAAGCGAGAACCCGGCCCGTCAAATAACTTGTAGGCTTCTTTAATCGTGCCTGAATCTGTGGTGCTGTTTGGACCTTTTAGACCGGAATAATTAGCACCGGGAGATGATTGATTTGAGGCACCACCTGTGGTGCCCGCAACTGGTGCTCTATTGAAGCTTTGGCGGGAAGTGATTTCTTCTGTCTTCTTCGGAGCGTTGTTGTTTGGTCCAGGACCGGAAAGAGCAGCCTGCGGTGGCGAACCAAGAGAGCTTGGATTTGATGGCGGCGCGGATTGCAGACTAGCCATTTGGCGCGCGGCGCTTTTAGATTGCGGTGGCTTAGTAGCTTCCTTGCTCACTACCTTGATCTTGACCACAATTGGTCTGGCCAAAATAGCTTCAGCAGCAGCTTTGATATGACTGACTTTATTTTCAACCAACTTCTGCAAGTTGTCCGAGAACAAACCAACAGTAATATCTTTGCTGGTTAATCCCAAGCAACAAGCATGCAAGGAAAGCAAGCTATGAGTTGGTTTGTGATGACTGTCTAGATATTCAAGAATTTGATCCCAGGTATAGTCGAGATCCAAATTGTCCGGCGCCGGTTCACGCACCGAAGAAACTTCTGCTGGCTCGTCGCTTGATTCGATCTGGCTATCAGATGGTTCTTCTGCCGCTTGCGACAAAACTGCTGGGGGTGGAGCAACTTGAGGTTGCGATTCTTGAGCCTCTGAAATTGGCGTGACTGGTGTTGCTGCTGCTTGTGATTGTTCAATTGTTGATTGAACAACAGGAACTTGAGTTGTTGGTGCTTGCGCAATCGGTGCTTGAACAATTGGTGCGGCGGGCGGAATTTGCTGTGCTTGCGGGATTTGCTGGACCTGTGGAATTTGTGGTGCCTGAGCCGGTTGTATTGGTTGGACTTGTGGTGCAGGTGCAGGCGCGGGCTGGATTGGCGCTTGCTGTATCGGCTGCGATGCCGGTGCTGTTCGTGGTGTAGGCGCAACTGCTTGTTGTGGTGCTGCCGGCGGAATATAGGCATCACCGGTTAAGCGCGCTTCGATGCTTTCGAGACGTTCTTGCAATTGACGCACCATGCCGATTTCGTGTCTGTGGCAAATGGATAGCAATCCCATTTCTAAATGAGTGGCTGGCTGAGTGGTGCGGCGACAAGTGGACTCCAGTCGGTCAAGTCGCTCAACAATTTGCGCCAAGTCGGCATTGTCCCAAGCCTTAGCTTGCTCGCACAAACTAGTTATATAACTGGCTGAACCAACAATCAATGAATTCAATGGCGAGCTCAACTCTGCTTCATTCAATTGAGAGGCAGCGGATAAGCAAGCTGCTTTTGTCAGATTGAGAAAATGGATAGATAGTTCTTGAGCAATAACCGCAGGTTCTCTACCTTCGGAAAGCAATTTGTGCAAAGCCGCTAAAACCAAGCTTGCTTGTTTATCCAAAAGGTGTTTGCTGATTTCCAGCAGTACATCTTCGTGTACGGCACCGAGCAGTGAAAGCAGATCGTTGACCGTAACCGGTTTACCTGGTTCTGCTAAAAGCCCAGCTTGATCCAAAAGACTCAATGCATCACGTAAACTGCCACCGGAACGTCTGGCGATCAGAGCCAACGTTTCAGGCTCCATTTCTAAGCCTTCTAGTTTGGCAATTTTGGCCAGATACTGACTGAGTTCTTCGGCGCCAACCAAGCGGAACATCAGCTTTTGGCAGCGACTAATGATTGTTTGTGGCACCTTGTGCTCTTCAGTAGTTGCAAGCACAAAGACAACATTGGCTGGTGGCTCTTCGATTGTTTTCAGTAAAGCATTGAATGCCTCTTTGGTCAGCATGTGACATTCGTCAATAATGTAAAACTTGAAGCGACCGCCAACTGCAACCAGCGGCGCGCGCTCAATCAAAACACGCGCATCGTCAACACTGTTGTTGGAAGCTGCGTCCAACTCGAATACAGCAGTTGAATTGCCTTCTTTGATTTCTTCGCAGTTCGTGCATTTGCCGCAGGGATTTGCCGTCGGGCCATTTTGGCAATTCAGGGATTTGGCCAAAATTCTTGCCGATGAGGTTTTGCCAGTGCCTCGCGGTCCGGTAAACAAATAAGCATGCGTCAAGCGATTGTTGTCAATTGCATTGGTCAAGGTTTTGGCGACCGACGTTTGACCAACCAATTCACCCAGCGACTGTGGCCGGTACTTGAGATAAAGCGGCTTATACTTTGCTAAGGAAGTTTGCATATGTAAATTCTACTTGATCCACGTTGTCATGTTTGTAAACGTTATTTCAAATTGAAAATGAACTGGCTGACTACTTGTGGCTCCCTGTCCGGCGCGGGGCGACTGAGCAAGAAAGCAACCTGGCTCAAAGGATAAACATAATTTTGACAAGTGGAGTTGGCTGGCTCAGAAAGAATAAATGCGGGCTGTCCGTAACGTTCTTTTAGAAGTGTTAACGAGTCCCCGTTCTGAATTCCTAAATCAGGTGAGGCAAATTCCGGATCGAAAACGCGAATTGCCTGCACAGTGCCAGCGCGCGTGAAAACTTGCAAGCGGCATTCGGCGGATTCACCCGCGCCTTTGTTAAATGACCAAATAGTCCATCCTTTGATGGTTTCTTTTTTTACTTGGCCCAGAGCTTCAAAATTTTTGCTGATTTGACTTTGAGCACTGCCCAAGCGCAAAAGAGGAATGCCCATGGCCACATTTGGTGGCAAGAGCGAAAGCTTCTTGTCACCGGAACGCAAGTTGCCGGCTACTGTCGTGGCTGAGCCTCCGAGAATTTGCCTTTGAACGCCGGGTGCCTGAATAGCATCATCAAGCTTTCCTGCTTTCCAGGACTCGGGCTTTACTGCTGCGCCTTCGTCCAATTCCATTTCTTTGCGTGCGCGATAAAATTGTGCGGACTCGTTTTTTGCCTTGCCTCTCCACTCTTCGGCTCGCTTCTGGGATTTGGCTGCGGTTGCAGACGCTGCGGACAAAGATCCGACACTGTCCGCATCTTTTTTTAGTTCGAAGGTAACGCTCGAGGCAATACGATTTTTATCTTGGGCGCGCATACTGTCTTGGCGCGGCTCAATTGCTAAGCGAAAGTCTGTGATGCTTGGCTCTTCTGCCGCTGGTGCTTGCGCATTGTCTCGGCTTAAGGCCATGAGAGTTGGCTTGTAGACAGCAATTTGGGGCAGACCTCTGACTTTAGAAAGAATATTGTCCAAAAGTTTGACAGCACTATCGGCAGGTGGTGTGTTGAACTTGATCACCACACCGGAAAGTCTGGTCGGGCGCTGGGCGATCTTTAAAGATTGTGGCAAAGATTGCGGAAACGATTGTGATGCTGTCGGCAAGCTAACAATCAAGCCTGCGACGACAATAAACACTATTCTTTCTGTCAGCGAAATGTTCTTCATGGCGTTTGAACCAGTTTGGTCTCCCAGTCCTCTAGTTCGGCTAAATTGATCAAACCGCGTTTGGTGGCAGTGTAGACAGCCCGACAACGCTGGTTGAATTCCGATTCTTGCCCATCAGTTCTGCCAGGAATATTCAACTTGCCATAAAGTGCCTTTAGCCTGGATTGAATTGCCTTTTCTGTTAAGTAAAGACGTTTGGCAATTGCATGATCGGTCATACCCAAAGCAATACAAATGAGCGCTTCATATTCTGCATTGGTCAAATTGGTAGTGCGATTTTGTGTACGCTGAATCACGCGGGCAATGCCAGGATGGATCCAGCAGTCGCCAGAAAGAACCTGGGTAGCAGCTTCGATTACTTGCTCATCGGATGCATTTTTCAAAACATAAGCAAAGACACCATTGGGCGGGACAATCTTCCACAATTGCCGTACATAAACTTCATCGGCAAAATTGGAAAGCATAATTACGCCTGCTTCCGGCAGCTTGGCCAAAATTTGCTCGGCTGCTTTGATACCAGAAAGATTTGGCATTTTGATATCAAGGAAAATCAAACGCGGCTTTTGCTTGAGCGCTTGATCAATTGCATCCTGACCATTACTAGCTTCATGAATCGGCACCAAGTCGGGAAAGTTTTTCGTAAGCAGATCCCTAATCCAGGCACGGTCTCTTTGTTCGTCGTCGGCGATTAATATACTCATTTTGCTATGCTCGTTTTTGATTTGGTTTCAACTATGGTATCAGGTGTAAGTCTCGGTGTTAGATTTCTGTATCTGCTTGGCTTGTCAGTGGTATCGTCAGCCTGAGAAGGCAACCAGTTTTGTATTGTCTTGGTCTTGACCATTCGACACGAGCACCAATCAGTTGAGCGCGCTGGCGAATATTTACCAGACCGTGTCCGCTATTGCTTTGCGGAAGCTCAGGAGATGAAATCGTGTCCAGGTTCGGTTTTTCCAAATTGCTTTTTTTCATACCTATGCCGTTGTCAGCCACTTCGATAATCAGTTCGGAATGATTGGCTCTGAGACTGACTTTGGCCTCGCTTGCCTTGGAATGTTTGCATATATTATGTAGAGCTTCTTGCACGATGCGATAGGCTTGCAGCTTTTTGAACTCCGGCAAGCGTGAATAGTCGAAAGAATCTTCACCTACGAATTGGCTACTGATTGCCGCTTCGTGTGAAAGTATGGAAACGAGATTCTCCAGAGCCGGTGCAAAACCCATGGTCTCCAATACTGATGGGTGCAAGTCGTTGATAATCCGGCGCATCTCCGACAATGTCTCATCGAGCTTGGTGCGAATTTCTTTTGGTAAAGTGCTTTCCGGCATTTCTTCAGATAAATTGTCGGCTAAGCGAGCACAAGAAGAAAGTGCCGGCAAAGTTTCATCATGTAAGTCTTCCGCTATGCGGCGGCGTTCTTCCTCGGCTCGTCTTTGCATGGCCTCGCGCGCTGCCGCCAATTCTAAATTTCGGCGACGCAAATCGGTATCAAGATAAATGAATGTGGAAAGAACGAATGTGGAAATCACTATCGCGGCAAATGGAACCCAAGGCAAAGCCAAATAGAAATTTTGGAAAACGACTTGTGCCACCATGGCTGATGCAGCAAGCGTCAAAACAAAAACTGTTGAGCGCCACAAAAGTGGCAAAAAGGCAAGCAAGGCACCGAGTGCGGCACCACTTAGCAGCAGAAGCAAATACGAAATATGCGTGGATACAGAAGCAATGGTTGCATTGTTTAAGAGGCTGGAAACAGCATCCGCTTGAATGACGATTTCTGGAACAGAGTGGGCAAGCGGTGTGCGGAAACGCGACAATTCATCTTGCCTTGTCGTAAGAGTTGAGCCAAGCAAGACAACTTTGTCTTGCAATAACTGTGGATTGAAATTCTCATTGAGAATATCCTTGAAAGAAATAACTGGATACTCTACTTGATTGAAGTTTATGTAAAGAACTTGATTGGTGCTTTTCTGCATGAAGCGACTAGCAGGACCAACACCAGCAATGCGTCTGTGCAAATCAATCACTGCTTCTGCAAACGAAGGAATGTGGGTTGCACGCCCGGAGTCCATATTCATTTGTAGGTCAGAACGGCTGGCTGTTATTGGTAAGCGGCAGACTAATCCATTGATCTCACGTGGTAATTCGCAGAGTCCCAGTTCGGCAGCATTATTGAGAAATTCTGCGGCCGGCAGTCCGGATGATGCATCGAATGCACCAAAGAGTCCAATGACAATGTTGTTAGTTCTAGCCAGTGTATCGGCGAGCAAACTGGAAGCATGACCACGCAAATCCAAATCAACTGCGACTAAAGTTGGTTTAGTCCGCTCGATGGTGGCAAGTACTTTAGCAAGCGCATTTTGTGATTGCTCATCGTTGAAGCGAGCAATACCAAGATCAAATTGCGATGCATCATCAAATGCCACTATGGCTATTTCCTTTGATTCCGGTATGCGGCCGGAAATCTTGTTCAAGCTATTTGCCATTTGATACTGCCATTCCAAAAAACCAAGCTCGAAATTTTCTAGAAGTGGTGTAGTGGCAAAAAACATGGCGCATATCGTACCAATGACGGCACCCCAGACGAGCCGTTGATAAACAAGGCTATCAACATAAATCTCGGAATTTTTAAGAAGTCCTTGGAGAGGTCTTCGTTCAAAAGGCATTACTCGTCTCCGGGTGAGCTTCCTCTCCAAGATTAGTCTAACTGTAAGAAGCTGGCAATCATCTGGGGGAAACCCCAGAAGTTATCGGCCATTTACCCGGCAGTAAAATCGCCGCCCATTCTTTATTGTAGTGACAGGGCGCAAACATATATCGGACTAAACATGCCGAGCCACGCCACCCGATCTAATTCCCGACCATATATTAGGATGAGGAAATCTCTGATGAACCACCCGCGCAAATCTCGTTTTTTCAATGCCAGCCTGGGTCTGGCATTATCTTTATTGGCTTTGCCTATGCCGACCTTAGCTGCCGGCTTTATTGCCATAGATCCAATTGCCGGCATGCCGGTAGTCACGCAACCGCATGTCCGACCGACCATACCCCGCGGGGCGCCGATGCCGATACCGCCAACCACGTCGCATACTGGCAAACAGCCGCCCTTGCTTAAAGGTATGGTCTCATTTGGCCTGAGCCTGCAAGCGGAAACTATTTCGGTTGAAATTAACGACCAGGTGGCAAAAACTCATATTTGCGAAGTGTTTCAAAACGATACAGATCGTAACTTGGCAGGTACTTATTTATTTCCTCTGCCTGAAGATACAACCTTCAGTTCATTTTCTTTACATATTGATGGCAAACCAGTGGAAGGAAAAATTCTTGAGGCGCAAGAAGCCCGTTCGCAGTATGAAGAAATTGTCCGGCGCATGGTCGACCCTGGTCTATTAGAGTATGCCGATTACAAAACCGTGCGGGCGCGCATATTTCCCATTCCTGCTCACGGTGTGAAGAAGGTGGAGCTGGAATACACGCAAATTTTGCGCGGGCAAGATGGCATGCTCAAGTATCAATTTCCCATGCGAGCGGCTGGGCAATCTGCCATGGCCGACGAAGTGCAAGTGAATGTGAAATTGGCCAGCAAGCAGGGCTTGCGAACAATTTGGTCGCCTTCGCACACAATTTCTGCCAAGCGAGAAAATGAGCATCAAGCCAAGATTTCTTATTCGGGCAAAGATACGATTCTCGATAAGGACTTTGTTCTTTATTACAGTATTTCGGACAAAGATGTGGCAGCAAATTTGCTTACTCACAAGTTGTCCGATACTGATGGCTATTTTCTTTTGACATTGACGCCACCACTTGCGGCTAAGCAAATTATCGCCAAGGACATTGTTTTAGTTGCCGATACTTCCGGATCCATGGAAGGCGAAAAGCTGGTGCAATGCAAGCGTGCGCTTAAGTACGTGGTAAATGGCTTGAACGCCGAAGATCATTTCAATCTTGTTCACTTCAATACGGATGTGGAAAGATTCCGCAAGGAAATGGTCGGGGCAACGCCGGATAATAAGAAATCTTGCGATGCTTTTATTGAACAATTGGAAGCAACTGGTGGCACGAATATCTCGGATGCTTTGCATATGGCGCATCAGATGCTTTCTGCCAGCAATCAACGCCCAACTTACATAATTTTGATTACCGATGGTCAACCGACAGTGGGTGAAACTTCAGTGGCTGGACTAATCAAATCTATTTCTGCCAATTCGCCCGTGCGAATTTTTGATTTTGGCGTTGGTTATGACGTGAACACCGAATTGCTGAACAAATTATCTGATGCGCACCATGGTGTTGCACAATATGTTGAGCCGGATGAAAACTTGGAGACAGTGCTTTCGCAGTTCTACAAGAAGATCAAAGCGCCTGTGCTTTCCAATGTCAGTATCGATTTTTCCGGCATCGAAATCAAAGATATGTATCCACGGGAAGTGAAAGATCTTTTTGCCGGCTCGCAGGTCTTGTTGATGGGCCGCTTCCGTGGTGATGGTAAAGCCACTCTCAATTTAAATGGTGTGATCAATGGTGTGGCGAAGAAGTTTTCTTATCCTTTGACCTTTCCCAAAGACGAGGCTGATCATGGCTATCTATGCCGGTTGTGGGCGATGCGCCGCATTGGACATTTGACGGAAGCGGCCCAAGCAAATCAAAACAATCGTGAGATTGTTGATGAGATTGTCGCTCTCTCGAAAAAATACGGCATCATTTCTGCTTACACTTCGTTTCTTGTCACTGATCCAAGTGAAAATCATCGCTTAGCACAAGCACCAGCTCCTTCACCAGTTGCCTTTGCACCGGGGGGTGGATTTGGTAGTTTCTTTGGTCGGACGCGTAAGCGTGGCCCGATTGGAATTGATCCGTCTGTTCCGCGCTCTTCTACAGGCGGTGGTGGTGGCAGTCGTACATCTGCACCTGCTCTGGTAAGAGCTGGTGGCGGTGGCAGACCAAATGTTGCTGCTCAGCCTGATACGGATTTCGGACCTTACATGGCCGATCTGCAAAGACGCGTGAAGCGTGCTTGGTTCCCACCACAAGGCAATGAAAGCAAGAAAGTAGCAGTTGTTTTCAAAGTAAAACGTGATGGCAGTATTTCCAATTTGCGCTTAGATCGCACCTCTGGTCTGGCAGCCGCTGACCAGGCGGCGTTGAAAGCGGTCGAGAATGCTGCACCATTTCGCCCGCTTCCACAAGGAGCACCAAATGATGTAGACATCCAATACACTTATGACTACAACCAATTTGCTGGTGCTGGTCGAGGAAGTTTCCGTGCTGTGTCTGGCGCTGACCAAAGTCAAAGAGTCGGTCAAGCCATTGCTCAAAGTCGATTGGAAAGCTCTGGCAAAAATGCTGTAACACTTTCCAAGGAACTGCTCGCACTTAAGTCTTCGGAAGTTGCCGAAAGCAAGGATGCGAAGTCGGGAGTAAAAGTAGTTGCCGACAAGACTTTCTACTTGGTCGAAGGCTTCTGGACTGACAGCGCTTACGAAGAAGGAAAATCACCGAAAGCCGAAATTGTTGAATTCGGCAGCAAGAGATATTTTGACCTGGCGAAGAGCATTGCTGGCCTGTCCAAATATCTTTCCTGTGGCAAGCAAGTGATTGTCATCTTTAATGGACATTGCTACAAAATAGTGGAAAGAATTACCACTTAAAAGTGGTACGACGCGCGACGCTTTGCCCCCTGCCTGCCCAAAGCGTATGAACACTCATCTGAGAATCCTTAATTGGGATTCTCAGTCGCGCTTTTTAGCGCTCGACCACTTTGTAGGAATGATAGCCCTTGCGGCGCAAGTAGGCTCTTAGCTGTTGCACTGAAATTTGTTTGGCATCAAAAGCAATGGTGAACGGTACTGAGTCTTGATTGACCGCATCAAAATAGTGCACCGCTTTCATGGCCTCAAAATCAATTTTTGCATCCGCCACGCCCACCAATTCTTTGACTTTCTTTTCCACTTCCTTCAAACAGGTAATGCACATTGAACCTGAGATTCTCATAGATACGTGGTGGCAGCTATTGATGTTTGGTGGATTCAAGTTGGGCGTGACTGTGCCTGTGACTTCTTCTGTGACGCGAGAAGTATTGGCAGTATTGCTGGGATCTTCGGCCAAAGCGCTTGTGCAAAGTCCCAGCGCTAAAATGGCTGGCAAGAACAAGCGATCGAGCCGCACTGCCGCGCATTTTGGTTGCGAGGTTTGTTGCGGAATTGTTAGGCTCATTTTCAAAATTGCATACTCGCTGGTCAAACAAAGAAATTGGCTAAATTTTGGCAAAATCATACTCTCAAAATCGCCCCAGGTTAAATTCTACTAAAGCCAAGGCGGTTGTGGCGAGTCCCTGGCGCTTAATTTGGCAAGCAGACAATTTCTTAAGCTACAAAGAAAGCCGACATTGTTATTATTGACGGTTCACTAAGAGCAAGGCAACCCAGCAATGTCTACAGTCATGTCCACTAGCTGCCAACCAGTATTGACGCTTTTGGAAAGTATTTCCGGCCCAGGCGACCTCAAGCGGCTTTCGAACCAGCAGCTTGCCAAGCTGGCTGAGGAAATCAGACAAGCAATCGTCCAGTCTGTTGCTAAAACTGGTGGACATCTGGCGTCCAATCTCGGCATAGTGGAAATAACCCTGGCTTTGCACCGCGTATTTGATAGCCCGCAGGACAAACTGATTTGGGATGTCGGTCACCAAGCATATGTTCACAAAATGCTGACCGGGCGCCGCGATAACTTTTCCACTCTCAGGCAGTACAAGGGGCTTTCTGGTTTTATCAATCCGTTTGAGAGTGAGCACGATTCATTTTTGGCCGGACACAGTTCGACTTCGATTTCCTTGGCAGCAGGTATGGCAATTGCCCGCGACCACAAGGGTGAAAATCACAAAGTGGTGGCAGTAATTGGTGATGGTGGACTGACAGGCGGCATGGCGCTTGAAGCAATCAATCACCTTGGTCACATCCAAAAAGATGTGATTATCATTCTTAACGATAACGAAATGTCCATTTCGGAAAATGTTGGCGGCTTCTCGCAATACATGAAGCGTATTAAGGAAACATTTTTCTATCAAGATATCAAAGCCAAGATCGATCAGATTGAAGGTCAACTTGATCAGAAGTTGGGTCCTGGCGTTTGGCAGCTGATCTCAGCAGTTAAAGAGCAAGCCAAACAGCGTTTTGATACGCCGGGAATTGTTTTTGAAAAACTTGGGATCAACTACACAGGACCAATTGATGGTCATGATGTTGGGGCAATGATCGATGTCCTCAGCAAGATCAAAGATCAACACGCGCCGCAAATTCTGCATGTGATCACGCAGAAGGGCAAAGGTTACGCACCTGCCGAAGAAGATGCAATCAAGTATCATGGCGTGTCTGCATTCAGCCTGGAAAAAATTGAACCTTTGGTGGCACCAAAACCAAAAGCCAAGACTTATTCGGATGTGTTTACGGAAACTTTGGTCGAGCTTGCGGCAATTGCACCGGAAGTGGTGGCTTTGACTCCCGCTACGGCGGAAGGCTCGGGCCTTGTGAAATTTGGCAAGGCTTATCCAGACAGATTTTTCGATGTGGGTATTTGCGAACAGCACGCAGTAACCATGGCTGCCGGCATGGCAAAAGAAGGCTTGACGCCGGTTGTTTCTATTTATTCAACTTTCTTGCAGCGAGCAATTGATCAAGTTATCCATGATGTGGCAATTTTGAATTTGCCTGTGATATTTGGTATCGACCGCGGTGGTTTGGTGGAAGATGGCGAAACGCACCAAGGTGTTTTCGACATTGCCTTTTTGCGCAATTTGCCGAATTTCACGGTGGTGGCACCAAAAGACGCACAAGAGTTGCGTAATATATTGTATACGGCAGTTAAAGAGCGCAAAGGACCGCTAGCTGTCCGCTTCCCGCGCGACAAAGCTGTCGACGCTGAGTCCTTTGCACCGTTTGAATTGATCGATTACACGAAGTGGGAAATGTTACATAATGGCGCGTTTAATTGCAAAATTGACAGCAAGGCCAATAACGTAGTTCTTCTGGCATATGGCGCCATGGTTGAAGCAGCCAAACAAGCAAGAATAATTTTGCAAGAAAAAGGAATCGAGATTACTCTGATTAATGCCCGCTCTGCTAAACCACTTGATAGTGAAATGTTGGGTAAGCTGATTGCTGACCCATCGCTTACACTTGTAACCTTGGAAGAAGGCTGTGTTAGTGGTGGTTTTGGTTCTGCAGTGCTTGAATTTGCGGCACAAAGCAAAATGACGCGACCAACTTGTGGACAATCGAGTATTTATTGCTTGGGCGTCAACGATCAATTTGTTGAGCATGGCGCCAGACAAATCTTGCTCGATCTAAATGGATTGAGCCCGCAAAAAATTGCTGAGTTTGTTGCCTGCTGTCGGAAATAGTCGACAAGGCCACGAACACGATATAGTACGGGCGGCCAAAAGTTGCCCGTTTCGTTTGCAATAGATGACAAAGTGGGTGTTGTTAAATTTCTCTGCGGCCTTCGAGAGCGCGCGCCAGGGTCACGTCGTCGGCGTATTCCAAGTCGGAGCCAACTGGCAAACCAAAGGCAATGCGTGTCATTGTGATACCGACTGGCTTGAGCAAATGACTCAAATACAAAACAGTTGCATCACCTTCGATGGTTGGATTAATTGCCAAAATAATTTCGTGAACGTCTTCCTCGCCAATTCTGCCCAATAATTCTTTGACGGAAAGCTGCTCTGGACCGCGCCCTTCTAATGGTGAGATCAGTCCTGTAAGCACATGGTAAAGACCTTTGTATTCACCAGTGCGCTCAAGGGCAATCACGTCACGCGTATCGGCAACAACGCAAATAAGTTTGCGATCGCGCTTTGCATTGGTGCAAATTTCACAAGGGTCCAGTTCGGACAAATTGAAACACTGGCTGCAGTGCCTGACCTTTTCTTTGGCTTCCAAAATGGTATCAGCAAAAATATTCACTTCCTCAGGCGAAAGCGAGAGCATGTGAAAAGCCATTCGCTGCGCCGACTTCGGACCAACGCCCGGAAACTTCTGGAACTGTTCAATCAATTTTGCTAACGGCCTTGTGAATTGCACTTTCTAATTCCCGGACAGAAAAACCAGAGAGACGAAGGAAAGCGATTGAGCTTTCCGCAGCCGAGCGCTTAAAATTTGAAACCTACTTAAAACAAGCCTGGTGGCAAGTTCATGCCCTTAGTGATTGAGCCGGTCTTCTCTTGCATCAAAGCTTGCGATTTCTGCGAAGCATCTTTGATTGCTGCCAGCACCAAATCTTCCAAAGTCTCTACATCTTGCGGGTCAACAGCCTGCGGATCTATTTTTACAGCGGTAAATTCGGAAAGCCCTGTGCAAGTGATTTTCACTGCACCACCACCGGCGGTTCCTTCGATAGCTGTCTTGCCCAGCTCTTGCTGCATGCTTGCCATGTCCTGCTGCATCTTTTGCATGGACTTTTGTGCATCCTTCAAAAGCTTACCGATATCTTGCTGCATGACGTACTCCTCTGGTTTACAGGCTTTTGGAAATAAATTTGCACCAGATCGCAATCAATCTGGACGTGTTCTAAATTATCTCAGATTGTGCGCCCCACTGGTAAATATTCCTTAAGTATATGAAGTAAATTGATTATAGACATGTGGTTTTGCTTTACTCTTGTCACAGAACCTAGTTCATGGAATCCCCCACTGGTGAGCTTTGAGCAAGGAGCCACGATATGAGCGAAGAAACAGCGCAGGGCTATCAAACCAATTTTGCGCCACAAGACTATGCGGCAGCCGCCACAAATGAGAGTTCATCTCAAGAGCAAGGCGAGCCACAGCCTAAGAGTGCTCCAAAGGATGTAAATATGGACAGTGATTTTTGTGATGAAGGCCAAGAAAGTCGCGCCAAGATTTGGGAAGTAGCGGTCGCTGCCTTCAAACGGTTCGTTCTCTTTATTTCTTTCGGTCCGGGAGTTGTTGGATTTCTATGCTTACTTGGAAAGATATTGAAGCGCTAAGAAATCAGGATCCAATGGAGAACCTGGCCCGCCGCAATCCTAGTTATTACGCTAGATATGCCGGGCAGGAAGACGAATTTGGCTTCAGTTTGGAAACATATGCCAAGTGGTTGCCGGTCTTCAGTTTTCTTTACGAAGACTATTTCAAAGTGAAAGTGCACGGGATAGAAAATATCCCGGGGCAAGGTCGTGGTCTCCTGATTGGTAACCACTCGGGACTTCTGCCGCTCGATGGCGGGATGATCACAATGGCGATGTGCCATCTGCATCCTGAACCGCGTCGCGTTCGTTACCTTGTGACCGACTGGTTTTTCTCACTGCCATTTGTGCGCGATTGGATGATGGAAACCGGCCAAGTGCGTGCCACGTTGGAAAATGCCCAAAAACTTTTGGCTAAGGGTGAACTGGTTGGCATTTATCCGGAAGGATTGCGCGGCGTTGGTAAAACATTCCGCGAGCGCTATCGCTTGATCGACTTCCATCCGGGATTTGTGCAATTGGCCATTGCCACTCAAAGTCCAATTATTCCTGTGGCAACAATTGGTGGCGACGAAATTTATCCGAACTTCATCAATGTCAAGCAGTTGTCGCAAGCTTTCAAAATGCCGTTTTTCCCAATTACGCCATTTTTCCCCTGGCTGCCGTTCCCAATTAACGTTATGCCACTGCCGGTTAAGTGGTTCATTGACATTGATAAGCCAATTGATCTTGGTTATCCTGCCGAAAAGGCATCCGATCGTCAACTGGTTTTGCGCATTGCGCGCGAAATTCAATACGATATTCAGAGCAAACTGAATGCACTTTTGCGCGAACGCAAATCGCTCTTTACGGAAGTCGATGGGGATGAGCCGCAAGCTACGCCGGAAGAAACCAAGGAAAAACTGGAAGCCTTGATTCACGAGGTGCGCAATTGACCACGATGAATTCTTTTAACCACACTTACCAGGAATATGTTGAGTCTGCGGATTTGCAGGACAATCCTTTTGGTTATGACTTGGATGTTGTGGAAAAGTTGGAGCCATACTTGTGCTTTCTTTTCCGTTATTGGTGGCGAGTTGATATCACCGGTTTGCAATATTTGCCGGATAGTGGACCGGCATTGATTGTTGGGAATTCTGGATCGCTTGCGCCGTGGCCTGGCATGATGTTGCTTTATGCCTTGATGGCGCGCAAGGGTGGTTCGCGGCAAGTGAGCATTCTTGCCGATATGGATTGGGTGCAAAGTCAAAAGTTGTATCGAGTTCTCACGGCACTTGGTTTTGTACAGTGGTCGCCGGAAAATGCTAAGAGACTTTTTGAAGCCGGACATATCGTTGCCACGTTTCCTGAAGGAATGGCAGGATTGGCTAAGCCATTTTCTGAGCGATATCGTCTGCGCGAATTTGATTGGACACGCTTCTTGCCGGCGGTGGAAGAAAATGTGCCAATTTACCCGATGTCAACAATCGGTTGTGATGAAGCGCTGCCTGTCTTGGGCAACATCGATTGGCTTGCAGATTTTCTCGATATGCCGGCTTTTCCGATTACACCATTTTTCCCTTGGTTGCCTTTCCCGGCCAGTTTGATGTCACTGCCTGTGCGCTGGCATATGCGCATTCTCAAACGTCGTCAGTTCACTGTCAAAGCCAGTCATGCGGATATCATCGCCATGACCAGACAGCAAGCAAAGTTTACTGAAGGCGAAATTCAGGCCGAACTTAATCGCTTGCTCCGCCAACGAATAATCAAGGCGAAATAGAACAACAACGGCCAAATAAGCTGTCATCCTGAGGAGGAGCAGCGCGATGACGAAGGACCTCTCAAGTCCCAAGGTGCGTTTGCGTTGAATCATGAGGGATCCTTCGCTTTGCTCAGGATGACAATTTCCGTGGCTTCCCGCAGTGCCAATCACACCGGGTACGATTTCGTATACTTGCTGCAGATCTGTTCGATATACGCAAGACATGTGATTTTCTTGCAAATTAAATTTCATCTGTTATTAATATATTCAGCTTAGTTTTTTTATACGATTACAGCTGTATTTACTAACTCGTTGGCGAGCCAGATGCGGCTTGAAAAAAATTTGCTCAGCATTTTATTGGCGACAGTGATGTTGCTTACGAATGTTTGTTCGGCATTTGCAGCCGAGCGCGGCTTTTTATTGCCTGAGATCAAATACCAACCGCAGCCCACGCAGCAAACATTCACAATCGGCGAGGCTGTCGATCTGGCTATCCGCAATTTCCCGACAATTGCCAATGCGCGTTTTCGTTTGTACGCAGCACGGGCTGGAGTAACTTTAGCTAAGACAGCTTATTTGCCAAACATGAACTTGGTGGCACAAGAGTATCTCAGCACGCATAACGTGGTAACGGGTACTGTGCTTTCGCAAGCCAGCACTTTGGACGCTATTCCGATTCAATCGGGCGCACCATCAACGAGTACAAGTTTTTCACCAATTTGGGGAAGCAACCAAGCTGCTAACTTCAACTGGTTGCTTTATGACTTTGGCTTGCGTGGTGCCAATGTGCAGTTAGCGCGTGCTGATACCAAACTGGCTGCTAACAACGTCAGGTTGACTGAGCTGGATGTTGCTTTTGCCTGTGCTGATGCTTTCTTGACTACGGTGGCTGCGCAACAAACAGTGGTGGCACAAGAATCAGTGCTTGATCGCATGCGGGCAGCACAGGTGCAAGTCAACACTTTGGTTAACGAAGGACTGCGTCCGGGCGTGGATGCATCGCGCGCGGATTTTGATGTTGCGGATGCTCGCATTGGCGTGATTCAAGCCGAGCGCAATACTGAACTTGCCAAAGTCGATTTGGCTGAACGCATGGGTATTGCCGGCAGCCATGTGGAGGTAATTGCCGGACCACTCATCCGTAGGCCTGTTGGAAGAGTGAAAGTCGGCCAAACAAATTTTGAAACGCATCCTTTGACCCAAGTAAATCAAGCCGCAGTACGCACCTGGGCAGCGAAGGTGCACGTTCTGGATAGAACTTGGTATCCGCACTTGTGGTGGAACTCGGCCATGCTTGGGCGTGGATCAAGTATTGGTGGCGAAGTGCCGCCGGTAGCCGGTGGATTTTTGCCGCAGGTGGCAAACTGGGTTGCTGGTATGCAAGTTTCATTTCCCGTCATGGATATTTTTGCCATTAAGGCAGAGCGCAAGGCGGCATTAGCAAATGAATATGCGGAACGGGCAAATTTGGATCTGGCAATTCAGATACTGGAACAAAAAGATGCGCGGGCGCGCGTACTTTTGACGGAAGCCAGAAAAATTGCCGATGAGACACCAAGGCTTGTGCAAGCCGCACGCGAAAATGAAATCAAAATTTTAGAACGTTATAAAGCTGGGCTAACCAACATGGTGGCAGTTGCCGATGCAGAAAGACTGCTTGCTAAAGCAGAAGTGGAAGACGAGCTGGCTCAAATCGAAGTCTGGCGATCTATTTTGGCGCTTGGTTATGTGCAAGGTGATTTGAAGCCGTTTCTCACTTTAGTAGCCTACGCAGAGGGAGCCCAGCGCCAATGAACTTTGTCGGCGTCGCACTAAGAAGACCAATCACTGTACTTATGTCAGTGATCAGCGTCATATTGATTGCTGTTTTGGCCTTGACCAGTATGAAGCAGGATATCTTCCCGAACATGAACATACCTTGCATTTATGTTGTGCAGGGTTATGGTGGCATGGCGCCGGATCAGATGGAAGGTTATCTCGTTTCTACATACGAGCTTTACTTCTTGTATGTGCCTGGCATCGAGCATATGGAATCTAAATCGATTCAAAATGTCTCGGTAATGAAAATCTATTTCCAGCCAGATACCGATATGTCTTCGGCCATGTCGGCTCTGGTGGCAATGTGCAATCGCGCCACAAGTGTTATGCCTAAGGGCACACTCAATCCCTTCATCATGCGTTTCGATCCCGGTAGCTTGCCGGTTGGACAATTGGTGCTGTCGTCGGAAACTAAGTCGGTCAAAGAATTAGAAGACCTTGCCTATGTTCGCGTTCGACCGCAACTGGGAACATTGCCAGGGGCAGAGGCACCACCACCATTTGGTGGCAACATCCGCACAATTGTAATTAACGCCAATGCAGATAAGCTTCGCCAATACAATATTTCCGGTGACGAAATTGTCAATGCGGTTGCGGAAGCCAACTTTATTTGTCCTGCCGGTAATGTGCGCACTGATAAGTTGTTGCGTATTGCGCCGGTTAATACCGACTTGCCAGACATTCACGATCTTGATTATTACCCAATTCGTTCCGGTCCGGGCCCGCAGATTTTCATTCGTGATATTGGCACTGTGGAAGACTCGGAAGATATTTTGGCCGGCTATGCGCTTTTCCAAGGCAGGCGAACTGTTTACTTGCCAGTGGTGAAAAGATCAGATGCTTCAACAATGTCTGTTGTGCAAGCCGTGCACGATGCCCTGCCGGAGATGCAAGCTGTCTTGCCGCCAGACGTGAAGATTAGTTATGAATTTGACCAATCCAAATATGTGCGCGATGCAATTAACGACGTCTTGTTCGAAGGACTGATGGGCACGGTCTTACCGGGATTGATGATTCTCTTGTTTTTGCGTGACTTGAGAGCAACATCAATTGTTGTGACAACAATTCCTTGTTCGTTGCTGACTGCCTCTGTTTTGCTTTGGGCAAGTGGACAATCAATCAATATTCAGACCTTAGGTGGACTAGCTCTGGCAATTGGTATTTTGGTTGACGAGGCGACAGTCGTAATTGAAAACGTGCACACGCATATGAGTCGTGGTGAACCAATCAGTCGAGCGGTTTACGAAGCAGCACGAGAAACAATGGTGCCAAGATTGCTCGCCATGCTTGCGGTTATCACTGTCTTTGTGCCGTCGTTTTTCATGACCGGCATAACCAAGAGTTTGTTCGTGCCACTTTCGCTTGCTGTCGGCTTTACCATGTTCGCCTCATTTTTGATGTCAAACACGCTTGTGCCTGTGATGGCGGTTTGGTTGCTCAAGCCTGAAAAGCAGGAGGAAAAAGAAGGGTTCATAGATCACTTGCGTGAACGTCTCGGCAAAACAGTGAGCTTCCTTTTGGAGCGACGCAAGCTTGTCATTACTTGTTACCTTGGTGGCACCATGGTGGCAGTTGCAGTTTTGTATAGCATGATTGGGCAAGAAATGTTCCCAGACCCACATTCAAGTGAGTTCCGTATTCGTATATCAGCACCAACCGGCACGCGCGTGGAAGTGTTGGAAGACGTCGTACATAAGACTACTGCCATTGTTAAGAAGGACGCTGGTCCCGGTAATTTTGATAAGACGCTCGGTTATGCCGGACAGCAACCACCAATGTTCCCGATTAACTCCGCCTATCTTTGGACGTCCGGCCCGCATCAAGCAGTTATCGATTACCGCTTGAAAGAAAGCTCTGGTATTGATGTGGTGCAATTCAAAGAGATATTGCGTGCCGATTTGCATAAGGCAATGCCTAATGTGGAATTTTCTTTTGAGCCGGGTGATTTGGTCAGCCAAATCATGAACCTGGGATCACCAACACCGATTTCGGTGATGGTGCGTGGACACAGTTTGCTTGCCGACAGATTGTTTGCCGAAAAGGTGAGAAGAGAAATTGCCAAGATCCCTTATCTTCGCGATCTGCAATGGGGTCAGCCGCAAGAATATCCTACTTGCGATATTAAGATCGATAGAGAATTAGCCGGGCAGCTTGGTATCACGCCATTGCAAATTGGTCGTTCGCTTTTGCCCGCCTTTTTCTCCAGCCGTTTCATGCAACTTTCTTTCTGGAAGGACGCCGAAAGCGGCATGTCGTATCAGGTGCAGGTACAAGTACCGCAAGATCAAATTAAATCAAAAGACGATATCGAGCAATTCCCGGCGATGAAAAATCCGAACCAGCAGCATCCTTTGATTGGCGACATTGCTGATGTGGAATACGGCACGACCATCGGTGAATACGATCGTTACAACATGATGCGCATGGTCTCGCTGACAGCAAACATTCACGGAAAAGATTTGGGCAATGTTGGTAAAGAAGTGGAAGCCGCGGTTAAGCGTGCTGGTACTCCGCCTACTGGTGTCTTTGTTGATGTGAAGGGACAAGTGCCCTTGCTTACAGATACGTTCACACATTTGTTCATTGGATTGGCACTGGCCGTTGTGGCGATCTTCTTGATGCTGTCGGCCTACTTCCAAGCACCACGCATGGTGATGGTTGTGCTTTCAACCGTGCCGGCAATTTTGACTGGCGTTTTGGGAATGTTATTTATCACCGGCACAACTTTGAATGTGCAGTCTTTCATGGGCGCGATCATGGTTATTGGTGTCGGTGTGTCCAACGCAATTTTGCTGGTTGTCTTTGCCGAAAAATCCAGGCGTGATGGCATGCCGGTGGAAAAGGCAGCAGTGGTGGCAGCCGAATCTAGAATGCGGCCAATTCTGATGACTTCAATTGCTATGATTGCCGGCATGGTGCCGATGGCAATTAGCCAAGGCGTAAGCGCACCATTGGGCAGAGCCGTGATTGGTGGCTTGGCATTTTCCACTGCCACTGTTTTGACCATTTTGCCAATTGTATTTGTGATAATTCAGTCTGGTGCTGCCTTGGCTTCGCCATCGTTGCATCCGGAAGATCGGGGAGAGTAGGGAGATAATTGTGAAACTAACGGGACTATCGGAAGGTTTGCCTAAACCATTGCCCAAGAATCTGCTTTTGATTCTGGCAGTGTTAGCAGCCGCCATAATTGCTTTTGTGGTGTACAAAGTATTCTTTGAGCACAAGCCAGAAGCGCCGGTTTCGCAAGCTCTGAGTTTGCCGGTTGTGCGAGTGCAAAAGGCAATTTTGTTCCGCGAAGATCAAATTCCTGGTGAGATTCAGGCATATCAGGATGTTTTGATTTATCCTAAAGTTCCTGGATTCATCAAGTGGATTGGTGTGGACCGTGGCTCGATTGTTCATGAAGGCGAGCCGATGGTCACCATGTACGCGCCTGAGTATTTAGCCAGAAAAGACGAAGCGCAAGCAATAGTTTCGCAAGCCAGAGCCCAATTGGCAGAAGGTGAATCAAAACTGGCTGCCGCACGCGCTCGCTGGCGGGAAGCAAATGCCCAGTTGCTTGGTGATGATTCTACTTATCAAAGAGTCAAGGCTGCTTCATTGGTGCCAGGAGTGGTGGCAACCAACGAAGTAATTGTGCTTGGACAGCAAGTAGATCAAGATCGCCAAGCCGTTTCTACCTGGGAAAGCAATGTTAAAGCTGCTGAACATCTAGTGGTTGCCCTGCGTGATAATTTGAAAGCTGATACAAAGTCACTGGATAATTTCAGCGACTTTGCCTCATATTTGCAAATCACGGCGCCATTTGATGGTTACATAACTGAGCGCAACATGCACGTTGGCAGTTTCGTCGGGCCATTGGGCACGGGTGCGTATCCGGCAATTTGCCGCATTCAGCAATTGGATCTTTTGCGTATCGTTGCACCAGTGCCGGAACGTGATACCAATGGTGTGGTAATTGGTGCGCCGGTTGATTTTTCTGTTTCTACTTTTCCTGATCAAAGATTTACCGGCACCGTTGCCAGGTTAGGAAATTATTTGGACAAAGCCACGCGAACCATGCCAGTGGAATTGAACTACAACAATCCGCCCGATAAGCCAGACAGGCGCATTTTGCCTGGAATGTTTTGCAAAGTTTATTGGCCGACAAGACGCACCGAGCCAACACTTTTTATTCCGCAAACCGCTGTTGAATCAACACCTTTGGACACATTTGTTTGCCGCCTTGGGAAAGATAACAAAGTGGAACGCGTGAGCGTAACCAAAGGTCAAATCATGGGCTCCATGATCGAAGTGTTCGGCAACATTCACGAAGGCGATTTGGTATTAGAAACCTCGACAGAAGAAATTGAACCAGGCACGGAAGTCCAACCAATCATGGTTGAGAAAGACATCGAAGAAGAAAAGCGCAAGGAAGAACATCCCAAACGCAAATTGCACGGCGGTCTTCCCGCGCGTAGTTGATCAGCGAAGACTCAGCGTAACGCAGCGCGAAAACGTTCGGAGGAGCTGCCTTTAGCAGCTCCGGAGAACTTATTTAAGGCTTTCCTGAGCCGAGGCCTTGAGTCTGTAGCTGTGTAAAAGGCACTGACGAGGCCGGTACAAGTTTGGGGCCTTTCTTGTGCGGAATGTCTGCTGCAATGGACACACCGTTATTTACCGATTGTCCTTCTGAGCCAACAGCTTCAGCAATTTCCACATCGCTGAAGTCCGACTTGTTCCAAAGTGCTGCCTCAAAGTAAAGATGCTCACCAATCAGATCGCCTTCAATTGGTGTGCTGACGATTAAGGTCGTGATACCACTGTCGGAAAGCTGACCGATGCCGACAAGTTTGCGATCAGCACCAAGTCTGATTGAATGTCCATAGATTGGCTTCGCACCAGTGTTATTCTGCGACATTGCCAATGCCACCATTGCTCCTGGTTTGCCTTTAATTACAAATTCAGCTGGTTGCCCAAGCACCATTCTGCCTGGCAAATAAATACGCGATTGAACTAACTTTTCCGAAAGGCTATGAGTAGTAATGCTGCTCAAGCGATCTCTCAGCGAAGCGCGCTGTGTTGATGGCTGAATGTCGTTTATATCAATTGGTGATGAATTGACAGCCGATGATTCGTCAGATGCTTTCATTTGACCAAGCGATGGTGCCATCGGCAACTTGAGCGAACTCGATGAATTGCCATCCGCAAGATCAATCGTCATTTCATTGCCAGATTGCCCAGGCTGACTGCCAGCAGGTTTGCTAACTGGTGCGCCAAATGGAGTTGGCGTGGTCTTCAACAAATTCGGCGGTCCATAAACTTCCTGCGCCAAGCCTGCGCTCAGGCCTTGTTGCAAGCCGCCAAGCAGGATGAGTGATAACCAGAAAGTGCGATGTTTTGACATGTTCGTGTATGCTAAGAGTTGGTCAACATATTAACATTAGTCTCTGACATCGGGAAATTTGCGTGACGCAGGCAGATTTTAAACTACCCAAAGAGAACCCGCGCCGGATTATCGGCAGGCTACTTCGCCGTGCCCGCTTCTTGGTCTTGGACCGCGTTTTACTAATCGAGGCATTTTTTGTTGCCCTTTCCATTCACGTGCTTTTATTTCCCGTTCTCTGGGTAATGGGCTGGGCGCTGCCATGGCCAAAGTCCCCTGTGATTCAAACCATAATCGAATACGACCTGCGCAATTGGCCCGCCGTCAACAAACCCAAGCGCATCTTCAACGTCCGCCCGCCAGAATTGAACCAGCCGTAACCTAAAGTATTCCTCATCGGGCAATTCTGGTTGTCATGAAACGGCTCGCTGTGCTTGCTCTTGCGCATTTCAGCCTGCTTGAATCAAACAAATAATTCATGCGCCAGGCGCGCCAATCACCCAGATGCCCGTCCGCTTCTGAGGTAAGCTATAGAAGTTCGTAGGGTACAGTCGGAATGTGTTCCGTCGCGCGCGCATAGCGCTCGCGTCACGTGAACTGGGCGCACCCTACCACATGGCAAACCTAACTAGCTTGATCAAGAAAGTGACCTCGGACGAGTGCTTCACGATAACGGTTCTGCCCCCGCTGTGCCTACTAATTTTCTTGTATGTTTGTTCGTACCTCGGCCTGGGCGGACTGCTCAGCAACTGGTAAGCCTGTGATTCTCTTTGAAAGTCGAACAGCCGCTCGTTAGTCGCGCATTTGCTTAGTTTGCCTCAAGGCGATACGATAATGCACGCTTATGGACGCAATTCTCGTCGAACTCGGTATTATCTTTTTGCTTGTCATTGCTAACGGCATATTGGCAATGACGGAAATGGCAGTGGTCTCGGCGCGCAAATCCAGACTGCAAGAGTGGGCAGACGATGGCGATCAATCTGCCAAGCTGGCTCTGGAAATTGTTAACGCACCAACTGAATTTCTTTCCACGGTTCAATTTGGTATCACGCTTGTCGGCATAATTGCCGGTACTTTCGGTGGTGCCACCATTGCCAAGGAGTTGGCTATCTACTTGGCTGATGTTCCCTTCTTCGCTCCGTATGCTCATGCGACTGCGATTGCCATTGTCGTAACTGTCATAACCTATCTTTCTTTGGTAATTGGTGAACTGGTACCCAAAAGAATTGCTCTGTATTCTCCCGAGTTAATTTCAAAACATCTCGCGGTTCCGATAAAAATATTGTCCAAACTCGTCAAGCCCATAGTTACACTGCTCAGTTGGTCGACGAACTTTGTCTTAGGTACAGTTAGACTGGAACGACATGCCCAACCGGTAATAACGGAAGGCGAAATCGAGATATTGGTTGATCAGGCAACCAAAGCCGGTATCTTTAAAGAGACAGAAGATAAAATGCTAAAGAGGGTGTTCACGTTAGGCAATCGCAAAGTTGCCTCACTCATGACCCCGCGCAAGGATGTTGTTTGGCTCGATGCAAACGCAAGCCAGGAAGAGATTCTCAAATTTGTTAGCACCTGCCAACATACTCGAATTCCGGTAGCTAAAGGATCTATTGATCAAGTATTGGGGATATTCGAAACAAAGGAGATTGTTCGTCAATTCGCACAGGGTAAGGCAATTGATTTGCAATCCGTAATGCTTGAGCCAGTTTACGTTCCTGAAACCACGACACCTCTGGAATTGCTTGAGCGCTTCCGAGACGCGAAGCAGCGTGTTGCTCTTGTCTTGGATGAGTACGGCGCACTTTTGGGTCTGGTCAGTAGAGATGACGTATTCAAAGCGATTGCTGGTAGTTTGTTCGTTTTTGGTGAATTGCCGAAATGGAAAGCGAATAAGCAGGCGGATGGCTCATGGATTATCGATGGACAAATTCCGCTTGAGGAATTCAACAAAATTTTTGGCAAAGACAAGTTGCCGACAGATGAGATGGGTTCCTATCACACGCTGGCAGGATTCATCCTTAATAAGCTTGGGCACTTACCAAAAGAAAATGAGTCTTTTGATTACGAGGGGCTGCACTTCAAAATCACCGCCATGGATCTGCACAGAATCAACAAGGTGCTGGTCTCAAAGACAGCGCATTCCAAAGACCAAGGCCAAAGTTAACGAGAAATCGAGTACTACAAACCGAGTTTCTTCAAACCGTCTTGCGCTTTTTGTTGCAGTTGTGGATCTTTGGTTAGGGAAATTGTTTGGCGGTATTCGCTGGCGGCATCGGTGTATTGTCTAAGGTACACGAGTGTGACAGCCTTTATGTAATGCGCCTCGGCATTGTTTGGATCTTTGGCTAAATAACCGGAGATTGATGCCAGACAGTTCTGATATTCTTGCGCGTTCAAGTAGATGATTGCATCGCGCAAAGGATTGAGCTGGACGGTTGGTGTTTCGTCCTTAGGCTGATCTTTTGGAATCGGTGCTGCTTTCTTTGGTTTCTTGGCTGGCGGTTTCTTGGTTGGTTTTTTGGCACCCGGTGTTTCTGCCGGTTTCTTTGTCGGCGCAGTTGTCGTGGGTCCTTCACCTGGAGCAGTGGTCGCGGCAGTTGGCTCGACCGGCTCAGGCGGTGGTGGTTGGTAATGTAACGGCACCGGATCCGGATTGATAATTGTTTGCGGCGTGACGTATTGCGGCTGCGGCGTGAAAAGACCTTTGAGCGGATTTGGCTCGCCCTGTGGCTGGGCAGGATTGGGATTCATGATTGTTTGCGGGTCGACGTATTGCGGCTGTGGCGTAAACATCCCCTGCAATTGATTTTTCGCACCCTGCGGCTGCACCGGATCCGGATTCATTATTGTTTGCGGCGTGGGGTATTGTGGCTGCGGCGTGAACAATCCCTGCAGCGGATTCGTTTCCGGTTGTGGCAAGTCCGGCGCGTCCTGAGCCTGCGCGGCAGGTGCTGCATTAATAAGGATAGAAATTAGCGAAGTCAAAACTGGCGCAGCGTTTTGTGCCCAGACAGACCAACATTTGTTTTTCCAATTCACCTTTATGCCCTACCAAAAAACTCAGACCGCCCACCTTGATTCTAGCCTATTGTCATGATGAATTTGAACTTTTTGGGACTTTCGCCGTCTTTATATATGGAAGCGCAAGTTGGAATCGCAAAATTCCTTCTGGCAGGCAAATTTAATGAGGGACAAAGTATGTTTTTTAGTATGCTAAGCAGCGTCGATTGCCCAGACAGCGCGGATTCTCCGAACGCTATGCCTGATGGCATTCGATCGATATCGTTTTATGCTCCGGAAGATGTCTGTAAAGAGATCTTATCTGGGCAATACTCTTTAGAGGATTTGTTCGTGACTCAGATGACACTAGGTAAAGAGTGGAAATTTCCTCTTGACGTTCAAATTGAAGAAGATTTAGTCAATGTGGCGTTTGGTTCTTCCTTGGTCGCCAAATTGTTGGTCAAGCGGGGAATCACAACTTGCGCGGAAGCGGAGAAGTTTCTCCATCCGGAAAGCTATGTTGAGACCAGTGCCTTGGAATTGCCTGGTGTGGCTGATGCGGTTGTGAGAATCACGCAAGCAATTGAAAAAAACGAGCACATCACCGTGTATGGTGATTATGATGTGGATGGTGTGACTGGCACTTCTGTTCTCGTGTCTGTGCTGAAATTGCTCGGTGCAAATGTCAGTTATTACATTCCTAATCGCACGGATGAGGGCTACGGTCTGAATCTCAAAGCGGTGAGCGTTTTGGCGAGTAAGCGCCGTACTAAATTGATCATCACTTGTGATTGTGGCATTTCCAATTTTGCGGAAATCAATTTTGCTAAGTCGCTTGGCGTGGATGCAATTGTTTGCGATCACCACACGATGCCGGACATGTTGCCGCCAGCGGTTGCCACTGTGCATCCAAAACTTTTGAATGAAGAGCATCCGCTTTTCCACCTGCCTGGAGTGGGCGTTGCATACAAAGTGTGTGAGGCGTTATTAGACGCAAAAGGCATGAAAGAAGAAGCAGACAAGCTGCTCGATTTCGTCACGCTCGGCATGATCGCGGACATGGTGCCGCTTGTGCGTGAGAATCGTTATTTGGTGCAAATTGGTTTGCCGAAATTGGCAGCATCGCCGAGACCTGGTATCAAAGCCTTGCTTGCGCAAGTTGGCAATAATGGATCTGCAAACAGTGCTGCCGGAACAGAGCTGGTTGGATTTGGTATTGCGCCGCGCATCAATGCAGTCGGGCGTTTGTCCGATGCAGAACAAGCCGTTGAGCTTTTGACGACGGATGATGCCGATCAAGCTGAGGAAATTGCTCGCAAACTGCAATTGGAAAATACGCGCAGACAAGAAATGTGCGAGAAGATATTTTTTGAAGCAGATCAAATGGTGGCAAGCCGCATCAATCTGGAAACGGACCGAGCCATATTTATCTACGACAAGGGATGGCACCACGGTGTGGTTGGCATTGTTGCCTCGCGCCTTGTGGAAAGGTACCACTTGCCTGTGTTCATTGGTGAACATCATGTGAATGAAGGTATGATAAAAGGTTCGGCGCGCGGAGTAGAAGGCATTGACCTTTACGAAGTGTTGAAAGCCAACGAGCATCTCTTGGTCAAATGGGGCGGTCACAAAATGGCTGCCGGATTTAGTTTAGAGGCAGACAAAGCAGAAGCTTTGTTGACAGGGCTTTCTTCAACTTGCAATCGCATGTTGGAAGGAAAGAGCCTGGCGCCAACTTTGGAAATAGATTCACAAGTTACTGCGCCGGAAGTCTCTCTCGAAGTTACACAATTGATTAGTCGGCTTGCTCCATTTGGCATTGGAAATAGAAAGCCAATGTTGGTTGTGAATGGTCTTACTTTTATGGGCGCGCGTGTGCTCGGTAAAGAAGGCAAGCATCATAGATTGGCATTGAAGGATACTAAATCTGGCGCGCTTTTTGAGGCGGTAATGTGGAATAGCCGCAATCGCATTCCACAAGAAGGACAAAGTGTAGACATTGCTTTCACTCCGGAAGTGAATAGATTTAATGGTACGGAAAGATTGCAATTGGTGCTTGCCGATTGGCGCACCACAGGTGGTGCCCAGGTTCCAGCTCCGAAGATGGCAGAGCAAGTAAATTCTGCGCCGGCTCGTCCTGTCGTTCAGCCTGCGCCGCAGCCCAATCGCACAGAGGCTCCGGCTCAAGCGACAAGACAACCATCCGCAGAAATTTCGCAACCGCAAGTTCAAGCAAATGTTCAGGCAGCATCTCCCGCCGCAGCATCGCAGGAACCTGCAAAGCCAAGTGAAGTAATTCGCCCAATTGCATCGGCAAAAACCAATTGGAAAGATCTTCGTGCATATAGCGATCCGCAAGCAGTGTTGGATAAGGCAGTTGCTAACCTTGGTAATCGCCTGGCAATATTTGCTGAGTCATGTCCAAAAATTGCTAATGTCAATTTTGTTGATCGCGCGATGGATGGTTTGAATGCAAATCAAAAACATCTTTTGCTTTGGCAGTATCCACCAAGCTTGCAAGTGTTTCAAAGCATACTTGCTAAATCGCAAGCAAGTGAGATTTATATAGTAGGTGGTGCAGAAGAAGATGATCTTGACCCAAGTGTATTTGTGCGCAAGCTTATGGCAATCGTGCGCTTTGCAGTCAATCAAAAAGATGGCGAAGCGGAAGGCGAAAAAATTGCTTGCGCCTTGGGTGTAAGTAAGATGGCCGTTGCACTTGGATTGACGCTTTTGCGCAAGATTCATCTTATAGATTGGTTTGCCGAAGAAGGTTTGCTTTATTTGGATCTTCTTGGCGAGGCATCGGGACGTCCACCCGAGCAGTATGAAAACCAGCCGGAGTTCCGCCAAATGGCTGCTTCCTTGAAAGAAGTTAAGGAATTCAGGATCTGGTGCGCGAAAACTACCATCAAGGACATACAATTAGCACTTGCGCCTAATCAGATTAGGCTCAATTCTCAATCATCCGGGTCAGAGGAGTTCGCAGATGAGCCCAGCCAGCACCAATTCGACACTGTATCCGCTAACTCAGACTAAGTCTGATTGGCTCAAGAGCAAGATTCGCGACATTCCGGACTTTCCAAAACCGGGGATTGTATTCAAGGATCTGACAACTCTGCTCAAGGATGCCGAAGCATTGCGCTTGTGCATTGATGCATTGGCAGATAAGAGCAATGAGTTGAAGCCGGATTACATTGCCGGTGTTGAAGCAAGAGGATTTATTCTTGGCGCTGCTGTTGCGTACAAGTTGGGACTTGGCTTCGTGCCAATTCGCAAGCCAGGTAAGTTGCCACACAAGGTTGAAAAGGCTTCGTACGATTTAGAGTATGGAACCAACACTTTGGAAATTCACATCGATGCTGTGGAAAAAGGCAATCGCGTTGTCTTGATGGATGACTTGTTGGCAACGGGCGGAACTGCGCAAGCGGGTTGCGATCTTCTGACAAGAGTTGGCGCCAACGTCGTCGGTTTCGGCTTCGTCGTCGAGCTGGGCTTCCTAGGCGGCCGCGAAAAACTCCAAAAAGGCGTCGATACGTTTTCGTTGATCACTTATTAGTTAAGTAGACGACAGCCGTCTTTAGAAGTAACAAAAAAGAGTGCCACCATTTATGGTGGCACTCTTTAAATTTCGCTGCCGAATTGTTAGACGCGCGAGGCGGCTGGGCTTAATTCGGTTTTGATGTCTTTGCTGCCGATTAGCAGTTTGTGAATTTGGCACTTGTCGGCAATTGTTTTCAGTGTGTCGAGTTGCTCGGCATCGAGGTTGCCAGCGACGTGAATGTGGCGAGTGATCTTGGAGATTTTCTTGCCTGGTTCTTTCGGATCGTCAACCGATTCTTCACTAAGTTTGACGGTCAATTCTTTGATATCCCACTCGCGTTTCTTGGCAAACATTTGCAAGGTCACGGATGTGCATGCGCCGAGCGAAGCGAGCAGCAATTCGTGCGGGTTGGGTCCGGTTTCTTGTCCGCCGGAGGCCTTTGGCACGTCGGCAATAATTGTGTGGTCGCCAGCTTTGATTTCTTGCTGGTATCCCTTATCGATTTTGGCTTTGACTGTTACTTCGGTCATGGAAATTTTCCTCCAGAGGCTTGCACGTGCTATTGTCACTTTAGAGCCTATTTCGGGCTAAAGGCGATAAGTATAGGATTTCTTCAGCGGAGCGGTCGTGAATAAGACAATTGCCAGTTCAGAATCGCAAAGAATGGCGAAATTTGTCAGCCGTCATTTCAACGTTTCTGATTTACCTAAATCATCCTTATATATGAATACGTTTTCCATCCACCGAATGATTCCTATGACTTTTGGTTTGGCATTTGCGATCGCTTGGCAACCGCTGTTTGCATTAGCCTTCGATCATTCGTCGCCATCATTTTCCCAGCCTGCTTCAAACAAAATTTCTTCACCTAAATCAAAGCGAAAGAGATTTTTAGCCCAAGCTAATCTCAAGCAAGTAAACGATACTTTTTTTGCCAAGGTTCAGACCGTGGCCAAAGGCTTTGAGGATTACTCAAAAGAGCACGGGCGCTTTCCGGAATTTTTTGGCTATGGCGGCGGCCAGATGGTTTATGTCCTGCAAGATTCACTGCGCGGCAATCTCGATAATCCTTATTATGATGATCGCATTCGCCTGGTTCCCGATGGAAAGTTGCGCGATCAAATGACCGGTGAAGTAGACTTCCGCTTTTTTGCAGATGACAAGCTCAACGACGACAAAGTGGAAACTTACAGGACAAATCCGCCAGCCGATTGGCTGGGCGTGCCCGGCATAATTGTCGGCGTCGGCAGCAAAGACGAGAGCATGGTTTTGTTTTTTGGTGTTGGCCCCGATGGCAAACCTTTGCGCGAACCCACAGGCGATGGTTTGCCTGGTCCGGTTCGTTTTGCCGTAGCCAAACGTAATAAGTAGATGGAAGTCTCACAGGTCGCAAATGTAGTGAAAAGCGCGCAACGTTTGGTCGTGTTGAGATGTTTTGATCGTTAGACAAAACGTAGACGGATTACATGCGCGCGCCGGCTGATCGCTTGCATACATTGCGAAACAAAACCACGCAAAAGTTATCGAAATAAACCCAGAGAAAAGGCTGCTTGCAGACATTGCTGACTATGAGCTAAAAAGCGCGGCTGCTGTGCTTCTTCCGAGGCTTCTTGAGTGTTTTTAAATGTACATTAGACCAATCTTCTCTTTGGGGGGAGGTTGTAGATCGAATCATTTAAGGACAATTGAAAAAGATCCTATGTTTTATGCATGATCGTACTTTTTTATGACCACAATATATGTGTTGGTCGATCTAAGCATAGATTTCGGGGTGGTTTTGACCGTGATCTGTATATCGCGCAAAGAGCGTTGTAATCAGCCTGGCATTAATGATCCAAACGTTTGCAGGCGGTATACTTTCGCTCTGATCTTTACAAAGTCAGAGCTTCTTAAAGTCGCGTTTGCAAGTACTTCTTGCCTTCGAGATTTTATTTGATTAGTTTCATTATTGTATCCACAATACTGTTAGTTCCAATTAACCAAAATTTGCCTTGGAGTACGGGATGAGTAAATTAGAGAGCCAATTCGAAAGCCAACCAGGAATGCAGCCTGCAGCCTCGATTACGACGCAGGAAACAGCTCCAGCTTCACCATACAGCAATTACAAAGTCGTGCGCCGCACGGGCTCGGTGGTGTTGTTTGAACCAACCAAGATTGCCGTTGCTTTGACCAAAGCGTTTTTGGCTGTAGAGGGAGAAACTGGTGCAGCAAGTTCGCGCGTTCGCGACATTGTGCAAAAGTTGACCGAACAAGTTGTTGGCGTGATTATGCGTCGTCATCCATCTGGTGGCACGCTGCACATTGAATTTATTCAGGACCAAGTGGAACTTGCGCTGATGCGCTCAGGCGAGCATGAAGTTGCACGTCGTTATGTTTTGTACCGTGAGACTCGCGCACGTGAGCGTGCCAAGCAAGCTCCGCCAGAAGAGTCACAAGCTCCAGCTGCTATGCGCATGTTGCACGCAGATGGCCGTCAGCAACCAATCGATTACGATCGTTTGCGCACGGTTATTGAAGAATCTTCCGCCGGTCTTGGCGATGCAGTTTCGCAACAAACAATTTTTGATGCCACAGTTGGCAATTTGTACGATGGCGTTCCGGAAGAAGATGTATTTCGTTCGGCAATTTTGAGCGCCCGTACTTTGATCGAACGTGATCCGGCGTACTGCTATGTAACAGCACGCTTGTTGCTCGACCAAATCCGTCGCGAAGTTGTTGGTGAGCCGGTAACCCATACGCAAATGACCGCACGTTATCCGGAATACTTTGCTGATTACATTGCCACAGGTATAAAGGCTGGTTTAATTGACCAACGCTTGGCTCAATATGATTTGGGTCGATTGGGTAAAGCGATCAAGGCCGATCGCGATTTGCAATTCCAATATTTGGGCTTGCAAACTTTGTACGATCGTTATCTTTTGCACGTCGACGGCAAGCGCATTGAATTGCCACAAGCATTCTGGATGCGTATCGCTATGGGTCTGGCGATTAACGAAGTTGATCGCGAAGCGCGCACGATTGAATTTTATGAAGTGTTGTCCAGCTTCGACTTTATCAGCTCAACACCAACACTATTCAACTCAGGCACGCACCGTCCGCAACTTTCTTCTTGCTTCCTCACAACGGTGGGCGATGATCTCGACGATATTTACGAAGCAATCAAAGAAAATGCTTTGCTTTCCAAATTCTCTGGTGGATTGGGCAACGACTGGACCGCTGTGCGCGCACTTGGTTCTCACATCAAAGGCACCAACGGCAAGAGCCAAGGTGTGGTTCCCTTCCTCAAAGTTGTTAACGATACGGCAGTGGCTGTTAATCAAGGTGGCAAACGCAAAGGTGCAGTTTGCGCTTATCTTGAAACTTGGCACTTGGATGTTGAAGAGTTTCTCGAAACAAGAAAGAATACCGGCGATGATCGCCGCCGCACGCACGACATGAATACGGCCAATTGGGTGCCGGACTTGTTCATGGAGCGTGTGCTTGAGGATGGTCAATGGACTTTGTTCAGTCCTGATGAAGTACCGGATTTGCACGATCTTTATGGTCAAGATTTCCGTGCCGCTTACGAGCGTTACGAAAGAATGGCCGACAACGGCGAAATCAAATTGCATAAGCGCGTGTCCGCAGTAGGACTTTGGCGCAAGATGCTCTCCATGTTGTTCGAAACCGGACATCCATGGGTGACCTTCAAAGATCCATGCAACTTGCGCAGTCCACAACAACACGTTGGCGTTGTGCATTCTTCCAACCTTTGCACAGAAATTACACTCAACACCAATGGCAAAGAAATTGCCGTTTGCAATTTGGGATCGGTTAACCTCTCAGCTCACGTGAATGAGAAGGGCTTGGATCTGGAAAAACTCGAGCGCACTTGTAAGACAGCAATGCGCATGCTCGATAACGTCATTGATATCAACTACTATTCAGTTGCGAAAGCACGTCATTCCAACTTGCGCCACCGTCCGGTCGGCCTTGGATTCATGGGCTTCCAGGATGCGCTCTACAAACTGCGTATTCCATATGCTTCTGATAAAGCAGTTGAGTTTGCGGATTATTCACAAGAAGCAATTAGCTACTTTGCCATTCTCGGATCAAGTGAATTGGCTAAAGAGCGTGGTGCTTATCAAACTTACAAGGGCTCGCTTTGGGATCAAGGCGTTCTGCCAATCGACAGTTTGGATCTCGTGGCTAAAGCACGCGGTAAGTATTTCGAAGTGGATCGTTCAAGCCGTTTGGATTGGACACCGGTGCGCGAGCACATCAAGAAATACGGCATGCGCAATTCCAATTGCTTGGCGATTGCACCAACTGCCACCATTTCCAACATTATTGGAGTCAGCCAGTCTATTGAGCCGACTTTCCAAAACCTTTACGTCAAGTCGAATCTCTCTGGCGACTTCACAGTCTTGAACACATACATGGTGGAAGACTTGAAGAAGCGCGGACTGTGGGATGAAGTAATGGTTCACGATCTCAAATACTTCGATGGTACTTTGAGAAAGATTGAACGCGTGCCACAAGACTTGAAGGAACTCTACGCAACTGCATTTGAAGTTGAACCAAAATGGTTGATTGATTCTGGCTCACGCAGACAGAAGTGGATTGACCAATCGCAAAGCTTGAACCTCTACATGGCAGAGCCAAGCGGACGCAAGATGGATGAAACTTACAAGTACGCATGGACGCGTGGATTGAAGACTACTTATTACTTGCGGACCATGAGTGCCACCAACGCAGAAAAATCAACAGTACAAACTACTTCGTTGAATGCTGTACAAGCGCAGCCGGCTCTCGTTTCGCCTCCAGTAAGTGAATACAAAGCTTGCGCAATTGACGATCCAGAGTGCGAGGCTTGTCAATAGGCGCTAAAGTCCGTAAAGACTGAACAGGATGGAGTTTATAGGCAACGCCTATTGCTCCGGTCAATAAAAGCACATACAATTGGATGGGTATCGGATATAAGAGGGGGGATTAAATGCTCAATTTTGACGAAGTCAAACCGGGCTCGCAAACAAATAGTGGCGGCTCTTCATCAACCTCGTTTGGTGGAGTGCAAACTTTGGCTGCACCAACAATTCCTGCTCCGATGGTGCCACCTGCAACCAATTCCTCGGCAAAAGCAACCGGTGCTGGTTTAACTGGCGTGGAAAAAATCACTTTCAATAGCAGCCGTATCTCTGTCGATGAGAAGAGAGTGATCAACAGCCGCGCTGATTTGAACCAACTCGTACCTTTTAAATATGAATGGGCTTGGCAGAAGTATTTGGATGCTTGCTCAAACCACTGGATGCCGCAAGAAATTCAAATGAGCCGTGACATCGCTCTCTGGAAAGATCCAAATGGATTGACCGAAGACGAGCGTCGCATTATCAAACGCAACTTGGGTTTCTTCTCAACTGCCGATTCATTGGTGGCAAACAACTTAGTGTTGGCCGTCTATCGTCATATTACTAATCCGGAATGCAGACAATATCTTTTGAGACAAGCATTTGAGGAAGCATTGCACACGCATGCTTATCAATATGTAGTTGAATCATTGGGCTTGGACGAAGGCGAAATCTTCAATATGTACAGAGAAATTCCTTCTGTGCATGACAAGGCAGCTTTCGAACTGCAGTTCACACAAGAACTTTCCGATCCGAATTTCCACACAGGCACGTTCGAAACCGATCAGCGCTTGTTACGTAATTTAATTGGCTTCTACGTAATCATGGAAGGGATTTTCTTCTACGTCGGATTTGTGCAGATGCTTTCCTTCGGTCGTCAAAACAAGATGACCGGTGCATCGGAAGAATTCCAATACATCTTGCGCGATGAATCAATGCACTTGAATTTTGGTATCGATATCATCAATACAATCAAGGCAGAAAATCCGGGACTCTGGACACCAGCTTTCCAACAAGAAATTATCGAGTTGATTAAGCAGGGTGTGGAACTGGAATTGCGTTATGCAAGAGATACAATGCCGAACGGAGTACTCGGGTTGAACGTCAACATGTTCACCGATTACTTGCAATTTATTGCTAACCGTCGCTGCAAGCAAATCGGTTTGACAGAGCAATATCCAGGCGCTAAGAATCCGTTCCCATGGATGAGCGAAATGTTGGACTTGAAGAAAGAAAAGAATTTCTTCGAGACCCGCGTTATCGATTACCAAACCGGTGGCGCACTTTCCTGGGACTAATCGCTTAGGACAATTCTCAATCATCAATAAAGGGCGGCTTAATAGCCGCCCTTTTGCTTGCTGCGCATTTCGTGATGATTGAATTGTCAATTGCTTAAATCTCCGCCCCAAATTTGAACTTTTTGTTGGGGTCGGACGTCTATATAGATGTAGGGCAAGGCAGCTTCATGCAATGCGGGGTGGCGCACGATAATCCAACGTGGTTTTGGTGAATTCAATAGTGGGTGCCTATATTGTATTTATGGGTGCCATTTATTATAATAGAGGAGGAACCATGGGTGGCAATTCATCAATAAGACTGGCAGCCTTTGAAGCCATGGTACAGAAATGGAACTGCCGCATAGCTAAAACTACCAAGGAATGGGAAGTGATAGATAACGCCGATGAGATGCGGGTCACTGGATTTGCGACTATTGGTGGTAGGCAGGTTAAAGGTTCCTGGGTTAAACGCTTCCAAAAGTTGATCAGAGACAAACGCGGACGGTACGATCCCTAGGAGCTGGTGATGAACAAGAACGCGATAGCTAATACAGCAATTACGTATTGGTGCAAGGACGATAAATGCTATCTGAGAGAATCGCCACTGTTTGATTCGGTATTGGGTGTTGGCGATACGCCAGAGGAAGCAGAACAAACCTTCTCAGATCTTCTTGATGATGCTTATGAAGCGTATCTGGAGGGCAGAGTTCCTGGATACGCAAGTCCTGGACGTCCGACAAAGGGCGGGATTGCCCTCAACTCTGACGTCAAACCGGCCACCAAAAAAAAGATCAAAGAGCTCGCGGAAAAGTTTGATTGTTCAACCGGCGAGGTGGTCGACTACCTGCTATTTTCCTTTGAACACTCAAGTGTTGCGCAACCTAAAATGCTAGGCAAAGGAGGTCGCAAGGTGCGGACCAAGAGTTCTCTAAGTGGCCGCATGGCCCAATTAGAAGAAAATGTTGCTCACCTAATGAAGGTAAAGTCTCCGCTCGCAAAAACTGCAAAACGCAGGGCACGGTGAATTGCCTTTAAGAGATTCTCTCGCAGCTTGTTGATTACGAGCGGACTTGCGCCAGTTGTTTTAGTTCTATTGGATCTACGTTGGCGAAAGTTGATTTAAGGGCGCACTTCCAGCCTTCGTAATCGGCGGTGCGATCGGTTGTGGGTTTAACGGTTAGATCGTTTTGCCAATTGCGGCTGATTTCATCAAGCCCGCTGATCAGTCCGGACTTGATACCAGCAAGGGCTGCCACTCCCCAAGCTGTTGATTCAGATTGAGACGAGCGAATTACAGGAATACGCAGAACATCTGACTGGAATTGCAGCATGAATTTGTTGTGCGTGGCGCCGCCATCTACACGCAATTCATTGAGAGTAATGCCATGCTCTTCGATGTCTTTTGCTACATCAGCAACTTGGTAAGCCATTGCTTCCAGCGCGGCTCGGACAAAGTGGGCTCGTGTTGTACCGCGAGTGATACCGATGATTGTGCCGCGCACATCTGAGTTCCACCAAGGTGATCCCAATCCTACAAGTGCTGGTACAAAATAGACACCTTCGTTAGACTCAATAGATGTGGCAAGTTTTTCTGTTTCAGATGACGATTGGATGATTTGCAATCCATCTCTCAGCCACTGCACTGCTGCACCAGCAATAAATATCGCGCCTTCATAGGCGTACGTAACTGGCTTGCCATCGAGTTTCCAGGCGACTGTACTTAAAAGTCCTGGTGCCATGCCTAACTTGTTGCCGGCATTTGCCAAAAGAAAACTGCCAGTTCCGTAAGTACATTTTGCCATACCCGACTCGAAACAGCCTTGACCGAAAAGTGCTGCTTGTTGATCGCCCAGGTTTGCGCAAATTGGTGCTTCGAAACCAACGACATTTTTATCCGTGGTGCCAAAATCCCCATCGGAAGAAATTACTTCCGGCAACATTGTGCGCGGAATATTCAGGCGCTTGAGCAGCTCGTCATCCCAATCTAAACTCGTGATGTTGAAGATCATCGAGCGCGATGCATTGCTTGGTTCTGTTTTGTGACTCTTGTCACCAGTCAAATGCCAAATCAACCAAGTGTCGATCGTCCCGAATGCAAGCTTGCCTTCCTGAGCCAATTTCGATGCACCAGGAACATTTTCTAGTATCCAAGCAATTTTTGGTCCAGAGAAATAGGCATCGGGAATTAGTCCGGTTTTGTTGCGAAATAGATCTGACTCTTTGCGCAACTTGTAAGCAATTTCTTGAGTGCGGCGGCACTGCCAAACAATCGCGTTGTGAATTGGTTTACCAGTCTGGCGATCCCAAACAACAGTTGTTTCTCTTTGATTCGTGATACCAATTGCCGCAATTTCATTGCCATCGATTTTCGCTTTGGCAATTGCATCCTTGATACAAAAAACTTGCGTCTCAAAAATTTCCCAAGCATCATGTTCAACCCAACCTGGTTTGGGAAAGTGTTGTTGGAATTCTTTTTGACCAACCCCAAGAACTTTGCCATCCTTGTCAAAAACAATTGCTCGACAAGAGGTGGTACCCGCATCAATGCTCAAGATATAACGTCGCATGGTTTTTAGCTCGCAATAAGTATTCAGAAACTAGATCTTAGCACCCGGCAAAAATCCGCTTGGCATCTATGCCTTACTGACGGACTTCACGCCCTAGGCAAAGTGTTGTAGAATGTTATCCGCTTTACTTGCCGAAGTGGCGAAATGGCAGACGCAGTTGACTCAAAATCAACCGGGATCAAACCCGTGTCGGTTCGACTCCGACCTTCGGCACCACTATATAAATTGAATCTCGCGAGCGGTCATTCCACCTGATTATGTCCAAAGGGAATGACGTTTGGTTGATGGCTGGGAAATTGTTATGAATAAAACTTGGCCGACAATTGAGTTTGATGTTGATACCGAGCATGAAGACCTCGCCAGTTGGTTGATGGTGCATGCTGGTGCGCTTGGTTGCGAAGTCAGACCAGGTGATCAAGCTTCAGCGAAGCAGATAGTCATAGTGGCAACCTTTGATGGTGCGCAACTGGGCGAGTCGGATCTGAATCGCATCAGAGCGTCGTTTGAAGAATATGGATTAGCAAGCTGTCTCAATTCTTTGCGCGTTAAATCCATTGCGGAAGAAGATTGGTTGGCTAAGTGGAAAGAAGGTTTTGAGCCATTTGCAGTTGGCGAGCAATTCATGATTGTTCCTTCTTGGTGCAAGGATAGATTGAATGAAGCGAAAGGAGACATCAATAAAGATCGCCATGCAATAGTGATTGAACCGGGCATGGCATTTGGCACCGGATTGCATGCCACCACGCAATTTTGTTTGTGCGCATTGGAAGAACATTTGCAGGGAAAAGATTTGTTGGATGTCGGCACCGGCAGTGGCATTCTGGCAATTGCTGCCAAACTAATTCGTCCCGATTTGAATATCATTGCTTTTGATACTGACGAACAAGCAATAAAACTGGCAGCAATTAATTGCAAGCTGAGTGGTTTGGAAAGCGACGCAATTGAATTGCTTTGTGGCACGAGCGATATCATCCAAGGCAATACCTTTGATGTGATTTGTTCCAACATGACTTGCGAGGATATTCTTGCCTTGTTGCCCGAATATGTAAGACTCTCCAAGCCGGGCACAAAAATCCCCTGTGCCGGCATCTTATTAGAGAAGCGCGATCTGTTTAAGCAAGGATTGTCCGGATTTCCCTTTTCTGTGATCGAAGAGAGGGTAAATGGCATGTGGGTCGGTATCGTTTTGCAGCGAGATTAGTTGGGTGCTGGAACCTTGCCGGGCGGCAAATTCTGATAAACAATCTATAAAATCTTTCGAAAGCTAAAATTTCCAAGATTCGGGAACACTATTCAGTTACCTACGGTCTGTGTTTATAGGTTGCGTGAGCGTCCTACTAGACAAATGAAAGAACAAGGTTCGACGGAACCGCCTCCGGCTGGGCCTTTTAGGGACTGTTATAATGTTGTCTGTAAGGGGCTCGCGCAGCCGCCAATTTGCACCCTGAAAATTGAATTTGTAGGGATGAGGCATGCCTCATCCGCCTTAAGGACTTAGTTCCCACAAACACATGGGGGCGTTTAGATTCGACAGGGATGTCGGGTTATAAGTTGCAGGTCGAGGTCGCTTGGCACCTCGTAAAACACTGAGCAAAACTTAGACGCAAACAATGTCGTCAAATTCCCAACCCAGGCCAAATTGGCCTTGGTTGCCTAATTTAATTAGGTAACGGGAAACCTGATAGTAGCTTGGCTACCCGCCGCTATTAGGTAAACCATGGTGGCTGCTACCAGGTAAAGCTAGCGATTAATAACCTGGTTTAAGACTTAATCGCGATCCCGGGCGGTCGTTCAGTCCACTGCCAGCGGTTCTGGCGGAAACCTGAACTAAACTTGTAGTAGCTTATCTCTCAGCTTCTTTGGACGCGAGTGCGATTCTCGCCGCCTCCACCATTTTTTATTTTTAGTGACTTCAAAGTATCATCAGGTGCAGACTCCGATTGGATGGCATACTGGTCCAGCTGGTGTTGTCCACAATAGTGTGCACAGTCTGATTGAAGTTTTCGATACGGTTATGCACCCAGTCAAGAAGTCCAGGTCTTTGAGTTAGTATTTGGTTCTAACTAATGTTCCGTAGCCTCCATAGCATTGGAAGCCACTAGAGTTCTTGTGTGGATTTAATTGACCGGTCATGGATTTCCGTTCGAAGGTTTTACCGCAGTTGGGGCAACGGTAAACATAAGTTGGCCCATAACTTCCTGAACTCCGCTTTGTCCGTTTGGTTGTACGCTCCGAGCGAGGCCGTGCAGTCGATTCCGCGACTGGTACTGGGCCGGTCGCCGTTAACTCAATCACATAACGTGGCGAGAAGCTTTGTGAGGTCACCGATGCGCCTTGTATGCGATCCAGTCTATAGGAGCGGGGTTCGCCATCCTCGCTTCGAATAGCATGGAGTAAATAGTTACCATCTGCTGTGCGCCGCAGCGAATATGGTTCAATGCGTCTTGTTCTGTTCTCGTAGACAAGATCGACGCAGAGATAGTTCGCAGCAGCGAACCGAATCGTTTCAAGTGCCGGACGAGTTCGTATTGGAATAGACATTGGGAGAGTACGGCTGTAAATGGGTACCTCCTGTAAGTCCGGCCTTATGATTATTCGTTGAGGAGCTTCCGCGCCAGTGTGTATCCAACTAAATATCTCCGGTAGGGCATTCCAGAAATCGAGTGCCGGTGGAAGCACAGGCAACTGGTGCCCGAGCATGGCTGCCCACTTTGCTTCAAGGTCAGTGTGGTGTGATACCAATGTCTCAAACGTTGGCAGACCGATTGATTTGAATTCGCATTTCTGCTTGAGTACATTGCGTAGGACGCCGGCAGAAGGACGTGCGTCGGTGTGTCTATATAAGTTGACGACGTCATAAAGATCCCTAGGTCTAGTTCGTTCTCCGAGTGCCCTCACCTTTTCGGCAAACGCTTCCTCATACGCATAGCAATTGGCCCAGATGCCCTCTGCTGGCACATCTGAATAAGGATGAAACACTGGGCGCCTCGCAGAAGGCAATACAATTATCTCGTCAGCCGTCAAATCGAGTTTGATTTTTGGCCAACCGCCGGTGCTTGGTGACACCGGCCCCCGATAGCCAATCTTGCCTTGGCATGATGGTTTGCCACGAGGATTGTTGTAAAAGTCTATAGATATCTGATCTGGTGGCAAATTCAAGCCTGACTGATCAGCGACCCATCTGACGACCTCGGAGAGCTGCGTTTTCAGAAATTCCTGGTCAATGTGACTTGCTTCCCGAAGAGTAAAATCCAAGTCTTCTGAGAATCGGTATGTTTCGAAGTAGCACTTCTTTAAACAGGTTCCACCTTTGAACACCCAAGAATTGGCAAGGACTGGATTAGCATTGATACCACTAAGTATCCAACCGAGGACATAGTCTTTCTCGACGACGTTTGGCAGCAGCGACAAAGTCGATGCTGCCTCTAAGATTTCTCGCTTATCGATCATGCGCAGGCACCCACAATCGCCACGAAGTTGCTAATTTGTTGCAGGACAATGTTGGATCCAGTCGAGCATATCCCTGCGTGAGATTGTTGCGGCAAGCCGCCGACAACTCATCATCGCTCAGGTGTTTTTCCGCCAAGTATCCTAGACGTTTGAAGATCGCGCCATTGCCATATTGTTTCGCATAATCGATTAACAAGGTACGTTGTGCATTTTCGCTTGCCAGATATGTGGCAATGCACTCTATGACTTGATCAATTCCACCGCCTGTGTCCGGACTCGCGAGCATGTCGATCAATGTTCGCGCAGGATCCGAAATCATCACGCGGGTTGATCCGCGCCAGATTGTTTTAAGTCCAAAAAAACGTTTTTCAGTCGAATGTCGCAAGCTAAAAATAACGCCTTGTGCTGCATGCTTTTGAGGCGCTCGTTGCGTAGTGAAGACTAAGACCTCATTGAACAATTGCTCAGTCAGATCCCAGTGATGCGCTGCCGTCCAGCCTCCGATATAGGATTTTCCGAACAACGATGGAACGAGGGTCCACGGATCTTCCACCACTTGTTGGCTGGTGGCAAGGTCTAGCGGTACCGGAACATATAGTCCGGGTCCAATGCGACGCATCCACCCTTGTGCTCGCCAGCGCGACAAGAGTTTTGCCGCCTGGTGCCGATCGACTCCCAATGTTTCTGCGGCTAAATCGATAGTTATTACATCTCGACTCGCACGAAGCACAGCGGCAAGTCTTGCTCGGGACGGAGGTAGTGATAAGAATGAGTCGTTCTCTTTATGCATGGGCTATATATTACTGCACAAAATTCGCAATAGTAGGGAATTTCTAGTAATATTATATAGTAATTGACTATACTATTCTGCTCGAAATTCTCATTTATTGGGAATTTTATGTACAATCGTATAGTCGGTTCAAAAATCAGCCATATTTGGGGGCAAGCTTACTCTGGCATTGAAAGCAGAGTTTTGTTTGCCCAGCGTGCAGGGGTGGTAAAGACGGTCCAGGCACCACGCCAGACGTGGTCCTCATCTTCAGTCACCTTTTGCCATGTTGATGAGTCGCAGTAAATGGCGGGAATTATTTTGTAGAGCCCGCTTGCGCGTGGATCACAGTATTGAACGTTGGCCTTGTGCATACCGTTTGGTAGTTGTTTGATATTCTTGAGCGCAACGGAAAAGCTCTTCATGCCGCTGGCTGTGCTGTGCAATGTCATGTTTATGTTTTGCCCGGGCGCAAGGTCTGCTTCTGATTGTTTTTGTTCAAGCTTGTCCAGTAAAAGTTCGCCGTCAAATTCTGTTACTTCTAGCGACGTGCCAACAAAAATTGACTTGCCATCAGCAGCGTGCAGTGAAAGCGGTATTCGTCTTGTGACATTGTGGGCTCGTTTATTGAATGGGCGTTCAACGGCGGAGAGTACTGCCGAGAGTACGATGTTAGTACTGTAGAGAAGCCAGAACATATTTAAAACTATTGATTCTTGATCGGAAAGATTCGCTTGCATCAGCCGGATGATGCCGACAATTAAGGATGCGCAGAAAATGCTTAATATAAATAGATTCGGCCAAGCTAAAGCAAAGTCAAACGAATGTGCCTCACGCCGACAGCCTTTTGGTGTTACATGAAACTTACCGGACGATGGATTGATTAGAGTAAACATGGCAGTGAGTGCCAAGATTGGTACAAGAGTTGCATCGTAAATGTCGGACCAAAATGAGTGTCTGAACTTGTAGAAGATGTAACTGTTGGCAATGTAGGAAAGAAATAAGTAGGGCAGGCCCATCATGAAGTAATTCAGGAAGGACGTATTGAGAGGATGTACGTCGAAGAGGAGAAATGCGCAGGGTGCCACATAAAAGATCAATCTTGGTATGGCGTAGAAATAGTGGCAGAGACCATGGAAATAGCAGAAGCGCTGGCCGAAACTCAGTCCCGGATAAGTGAGCGGATTGAGCAATCGCAAAAGTTGGATTGAGCCTCGTGCCCAGCGTGTTTGCTGAATGACATAGCCAGAAAAACTTTCTGGTGCTAAGCCGGAAATCAGTGGCTGAGTGTAGAAGATTGATTTGTATCCCAAGCCATGGATCTTGATGGAGGTTTCACAATCTTCAGTGACAGTTTTAGTTCCCATACCGCCAACTTCCAGCAAGGCCGAGCGGCGGATGATACCAGCCGAGCCGCAAAAGAATGAAGCGTTCCAATGATGTTTGCCTACCTGGACAACTTGGTAGAACAATTGTTGTTCACTGGGTAAGACATTGTCCATATAGAGGTTTTTTTCAATTGGACCGGCATTGATAAATCGATGAGGTGTCTGGACTATGGCAAGTTTTGGATCTTTGAAATAGTGAATCGTCCTTTTCAAAAATGAGGACACAGGTACATGATCGGCATCCAGAAAGAGAATTAACTCACCTTCTGTTTGAGTCAAGGCATTATTTATGTTGCCGGCTTTAGCATGAGTGTTGTCTTTGCGAGCTATATACTCACAGCCTACGTCGTTGGCTAACTGCTCAACTTCTTGTCTGCGACCATCATCCAGTATGTATACCTTTTTGTTGGGATACTTAATGGCGACCGCTGCTGCTGCTGTGCGGCGCAGAATGTCCAAATTCTCATCATATGTAGTAATGAAAACATCAACTGATGGACAAAAGTTCGGATCATCGGTGATTTTGTCGTGGCTTCGATCTAAGTTCCAAGTCTCCAGGTAAAATCCGATAGTCATCAGGATCGAATACAGCTCTGCAGCAAACAGTGAAATACTCATCATGCCATTTTGCAGATTTTGAAAATCGAGCGAAAAGCAGACACGCCAGGTGACGTACCGCAAAGCACAAGCAGTAGCCAGAAGCATAAGAGCCTTGCGCCGTCTATCTTGCCCTTTGATTCGACCGAGAAAAATTGCCGCGATAATTAAAGGCAGCGCGAGCATTGCTTGGGCAGTCATGCTCAAAGCAAGGGTGCCGGACCAGACGTAAACGAGTGCGGCAAGCAGCAAGGCTGATAATTTAAACCAATGGCCCATATTTTCACCCCTAAGTTTATTGATCATTCTCTGTTTGATGTGAATTGAACGTGAACATCAAGAAATATTCATAAGAGTAACTGGTCTCTGGTCTTTGCGTGTTCGAGAACAGCGCTGCCGGCAGTAACGATGCTGGTAGCGAGAAGGCTTGACAGCCCTGGTTAAAATAGCTATTATAGCTATATGAAAAAGGCCTCAATATCCGAAACAAAAAACAATCTCAGTGCACTATTGGACTTGGTGCGCAATGGCGAGACGATAATTATTACGGACCGGAATCATTCAATTGCTCGGATTGAGCCAATTTCGCGAACGGGAAAATCGGATGACGAGTCGAGGTTGGCTCGACTCGAGCGCGCTGGTATTTTGAAGCGGGCGAAAAAGACTTCTACAAGACCACTGGATTTTTCCCCCATCAAAACTCAGAAAAAGACGAGCGTTCTCAAAGCTTTGCTTGCTGAACGAGAGGAGTCTCGTTGAAGTATTGGGACAGTTCTGCAATTGTGCCACTGCTCGTGACAGAAGCGGTATCAACTTCTCTCATGAGGCTATACAAAAGCGACCCAATCATTTTGGCGTGGTGGGGCACGAAAGTTGAGTGTACGTCCGCGCTTTGTCGTCTCGAGAGGCAGAAAGATTTGACTGCCGCAGAGACGTCCAATGCCATTAAATTGCTCAACTCCTTATCGGATGAATGGCATTCGATTGAACCTACAGATAATCTTCGCGAATTATCTATTCGCCTTCTGCGCGTTCATAATTTAGCAGCAGCTGATTCGCTGCAACTCGCCGCGGCTATTATTGCTAAGGAGACACATGTTGGAAAGATGGAATTTGTTTGCCAGGATGAGCGCCTTGTTCAGGCTGCCAGCAAAGAAGGACTGAACGTTGTTGTACAAACTTAGTATTTGGCAATGTTGGTTCACAAAGTGATTTGTGAAGCGAGTCGCGTGGAATAGCAGCTACGACACTGGAAGCAGGACATGCTCATGAAAAAAGATTTGGCTATTCCGGCATGTTTGTTGTTGGCATTGGTAGTCATCATTGGGGCATTGCAACCTTCTACTCTGCTAGCTCAGACAACTTCGTTCAAGTCTGATAGCGCAAAAGAAGACGGTTTGAAAGTCACAAAGTTTGAAACTCCCTACGGCAATTTGGTTGTAAATTTACCGGATGATATGGCGGACACTGATACCATATCTGGTTCCGTAGTGGCTGAGCCTCTGGGAAACACGGAAGAGGAGAGGAATAGCAACGCTGATACCTTGGAGGGGTTTGTCGTAGATGTCGCCCCTAAGAAGTCTCCGGAAAAGAAAGTTAGCTGCAAGCCAAGTTCCGGATATGCGCCATTTTCTATTTTAATTCCAAATCTTTGTGGCGCAGTTGATCTCGTTGTCTACCGAAGAGTACAAGGTGAAATACAGAAGACACAGCCAGTCGCGACATGTGCTGTCACTTGCTTGCCTAAGCCGCCTGTGTTGCACCTGCCACCAGATAAGGCGATATTGCCTGGCAAGGGCACCTGTGGAAAACCTATGGTAATCAAAGGAAAGTGCGATGGAAAATTCGGAAACAGTGCGGTGTATGTTGGTAAGAAATCTTGTCGCATGCTTGCTGAGTCCCCACGGCAACAGGTAGCGCAGAGCCCAAAGGACTTAACCGGAAAACTGACAATTGAGAGTGTTGAAGGAAATAGACGAATAGTCGGAATATTTGAAAATCTGCCGATTGCGGATAGCATGCAGAGTCCACCAGCTAGTGTTGCTAAAAAGATCGAGGATACGCAGTACATGACTATGCGCACTCCCGCAGCACAGCCGGTTGGTAGGAGTATTGATTTGTCAGGCAATTGGACAATAATCGCAAAAAACAATTATGGAGCCCAGACTGTGTCGGCTAGATTAACCCAGAATGGCAATCAGGTTACCTGGCGGACTTCCGGTGAAAATTGGAGCGTGGATTATCGGGGAACATTATCCGGATACGCGCTTGATACCACTCAGAACGATGGTAATGGAAAGTTTACTGGACACGGCGTCTTGACCTACGATGAAGGTGCAGACACTTTATCCGGCACCCTGAATTTTGTTTTCCCGAGTGGATCGCCACAAGGTGTCACCACAGACTTGGTCATGCATAGAGACTCTCGCTAAATTTGTAAAGCAATGAACTCGAGATAATTATTCAAATCTGTCATACAATTGAGATTGGATAATTGAATCTAACTTTGCATGAATGGTTGTAACTATGATTTTCAGATGTTTGCTTGGATTTATCCTATCTCTAGTGATTTGTCAGGTCTCGTTGGCATTGTCTTTGGAGGGATCTGTCGAACATTCGGAGCAGCTCAAGGCTGCGCCACAGTTGTTGAAGCCAGGTATTAAATTCGATGAAGCGATGCTGGGTGCTGATTATGAAGAGTCAAGTTGGCGGCGTATTCCCAAAGGACTAGCGGGAACCTGGCACCGCGAAACAAAGGTGTGGACTAAGTTTGAGGATTATGTTGATAATCGCTCGGCAAATGTACACGTGGAAAAGCAATCGCGATCGACTTTTACCCGTGGATATCAGGTGGATAAAAATGGTGATGTTTGGGATTGCCCGTCTGTGCGTCCAAAGATCAAAACGGAAGCAGCAGATTTGATCATCTACGGGCAGGTTACTGATCGAGAAGTGTTAGCACTCAGTCAAGATTCAATGACTGTACGAGGCAGACACACGGAAGTTCAGGTGAGTAAGAATACGGAAAAAATCCGCAATGTCATTCAAGTAGAAGCAATCACCAAACTTGTAGCTGAAAGTCCTGAAGTGGTGCATGCAACGAGTTCATCAAAAATATTTTCGGCAAGCGGCAGTCCTTTGCAATTGGAAGAATCCTATGCAGATGAATCCCGCGTCGAACCGTTTAAGCCAATTGATAATCTCGATGGTGTTGATTTGAGAAATTCGTTTATCAGTTTTCTAAAAACCAATGGACTGAACCAACTAATTCCCCTGCAGTAGAGGGACCCAGAGAGGATCTTATCTTTACATTTCCAGAAGCCTGTTAGAGGCAGCTGTGATACTGGGAATATAAGGGTGACGGGTTGGGTATTTTAGAGTACATGAGCGTTTAATCGTAGGGGGACCTTCATGTTCGCCAGGGAAAAGGGGTATGGGGCTTGCAAGAGAAGCCTTATCACTCTGCTTTGCCTGAGCCTATTGATTCCAAAGGCATTTTGTCAGGGAGTCCCAGGTGGTGGTGGGGGGGGCGCAGGATCAACTGTTGCAACAACCAGCACCCGGGTGGCAACACCCGTTATACCCGATACGCCTATAATTCATTTTAGTCCGGTCATTTTACCGACTGATTCGACGCCATCTCGGCTGGATGGGAGAAGGGCGCGCCAGGCTCCAGTGGTTAGGCGTGTTGATATCAGCAAGGTTTCTTCCGACCCGGAAATTGTTTTTACCGGACGTTGGGAGTACTTAGGTGAATTGATAGCGTCTGCTGCGGGTGGTGCCAGCAACAAAGTATTTTGCCAGCCACCGAGCCAAGCTCCACCAAAGACAAGTCCACCGAGTCCACCCAAGCAGTTGCCGCCACCTAAGAGTGAGCCACCAAGGACGGAGCTGCCTCCGGGTGTGAATCCGTCGCCGCCACCAAAGAAAGAATTACCGCCGGTACCACCACGCGTGAATCCGCCGTGTCCGCCAAAGACGAACCCGCCAAAGAAAGAGTTACCGCCGGTGCCACCACGCGTGAATCCACCGTGTCCACCAAAGACGACACCGCCAAAGAAAGAGTTACCGCCGGTGCCACCACGCGTGAATCCACCGTGTCCACCAAAGACGATACCGCCAAAGAAAGAATTGCCGCCGGTACCACCACGCGTGAATCCGCCGTGTCCGCCGAAAACGACACCGCCAAAGAAAGAATTGCCGCCACGCGTGAATCCGCCGTGTCCGCCAAAGACGATACCGCCAAAGAAAGAATTGCCGCCGGTGCCACCACGCGTGAACCCACCGTGTCCACCAAAGACGACACCGCCAAAGAAAGAATTGCCGCCGGTGCCACCACGCGTGAACCCACCGTGTCCACCAAAGACGACACCGCCAAAGAAAGAATTACCGCCGGTGCCGCCACGCGTGAATCCGCCGTGTCCGCCAAAGACGATACCGCCAAAGAAAGAATTGCCGCCGGTGCCACCACGCGTGACTCCACCGTGTCCACCAAAGAAAGAGTTACCGCCGGTACCACCACGCGTGAATCCACCGTGTCCGCCAAAGACGACACCACCAAAGAAAGAATTGCCGCCGGTACCGCCACGCGTGACTCCGTCGCCGCCACCAAAGAATGAATTACCGCCGGTACCACCACGCGTGAATCCGCCGTGTCCACCAAAGACGACACCGCCAAAGAAGGAGTTACCGCCGGTGCCACCACGCGTGAACCCACCGTGTCCGCCAAAGACGACACCGCCAAAGAAAGACTTACCGCCGGTACCACCACGCGTGAATCCACCGTGTCCACCAAAGACGACACCGCCAAAGAAAGAGTTACCGCCGGTACCACCACGCGTGAATCCGTCGCCGCCACCAAAGACTAATCCCCCATGTCCGCCCAAGGTGAGCCCGCCGTGTCCACCAAAGCAGTTGCCACCATCACCACCAAAGCAATTGCCACCATCGCCGCCCAAGCAGTTGCCACTATCACCACCAAAGCAGTTGCCACCATCGCCGCCCAAGCAGTTGCCACCGTTGTTGCCTGCGTCAACTCTTCCTCCTCCTGCTAACCAGCCCAAGCATGTTGCCGGTGGCACAAATATTGATGCCACTTTGCGCGGTGGTTTGTCTATGCACACGCCTTGGGAAAGATTTCCTCGGGAGAGCCATTGCTGCCTAAGTACGGAAGCACTATTACCAGACGAAGATGGATTGTTGGAGTTCACCAAAGACTGTCAGTGTTTTTCTGGAAGGCTGCGTCCATCGGAACGAATGATTCTGGTTGGCTCGGTAGGCACAAAGGCTTATCTTCGTAAGACCAATAATGTCAATTTGCAATTCGGACGCCTGTTTATTTGCAACGCCTCTGCAGTATCCAATTCCCTATTTGTGGAATGTGGTGAATTTGTAGTTGTGGTCCCTCAGGGGTGTTCCGGTATTGCGGAGGCTGACGGCTCAGGATCTTTGCGCTTTGTCTTTCTGGCATCGACATCGGGGCAGGCCGTGCACTCATACAAGAAGGTCGATGGCAAGCTAACATTGTTGAACACAGCAAACGCGGGTCAATACTTCTCAGTATCTAGTAGTGAACGAAAGACCTTGTGGAATAATCAGGTTGGTGTTGAAACTGCGAGCCTGGTGACCGATGGTCATGCTATTGCGGAAGGAATTGTTTCGCCTGCTGCGTTTTTGCAAAACGATCCGTTACTCACTTGTCGTGCATTCAATAATGATATTGCTCTGTTGCAATTCAAGGAAATGCTCGCACATGCTAGACCTCAGCGAGGATACATTTCTACCCGAAACGTAAATGCCTCCGCCTCAGTGGAGTTGGGATCGGCGATTATGCCATCATTGAACGCTGCATTTTCAGTCGAGCGGCAAGCGCAAGCCTATGATCTCCACCTCAATCAAGGAGCGTTGCTTGTGAATGCAATGGGCATGCCTGTAGTCGTGGAAAATACTCTATCTGAATGTCGAAGCATGGTCCATATAAAGCAAGGGGCTTTGGCTATGGTAGCGCTTAGGGGGAATCGGTTGGTTGTGTTGAACTTGTATGATAGAGTGCCGGGATCGTGTACGATTTATAGTAACCAAATGAATGGTGGCAAAAGCAACTCAGTTCAAATTAGTCTTGGGCAGATGGCCGAATTCTCATGTCTGCCGCTCGATCCGCAAAACAGCATACAAATTGGCTACAAAACGCTTGTGAACACAACGATTGAACCAGATCTCCGATTGTGTGTAAGTATGTATGAGTTCGTGGCAGCGTGCAGAAGATTCAACCTTAGGGCCGCATTGCCACCATTGGACTTAGATCGGGTGGTCAAGGCACAAGCTTCCTTAATTCTTGCGTCCGAATCAATGGATTGAACGACTTGATTCTCGTGCAGGAAGCAAATAATTCAGGTCGACATTTCAACTGACTATTGATCTGACAGGAAACCTTACCTATAGTAAAGCAGTTCCGTCTGGCTCAAGCGGCAGCTCGACGGTAAATGAAGTGCCTTCGCCGGCTTTGCTTTTAAGAGATATTTTGCCACCGTGTGCTTCCACGAGCATGCGGCAGAGATAGAGCCCAAGTCCACTTGAACCCAAAGCTTGTGGTGTCACGGGTCTGGAATTAGTAAAGGCATCGATTAGTTCTTGAGAAATCCCAGGACCCTCATCGGCAATGCGCACGACTAAGGATGACCGCCCGTTTGTGATGGATATTTTTACGGACTGACCGGACTCGCTAGCATTGATAGCATTTTGAACAAGGTTGTGAAAAACCTGTTGTATAGCAGAGCGTACGGTCATCACCTTCGGCAGATCTTCGTTGGCTCTAAGTGAGAGCAAAATATTTCGTTTGACTGCTACAGCTTGATTCAATTGCAGTACTGCATTTATCACTTCTTGAAGATCGACTTTCTCGTGCTTTAAAGTTGTTGAATGCAAGGTGGTGCGTTGAAGTTCCAAAAGCGTATTGGCAATTTCCAAATATCTGAAATTGGCAAATCGCAACCGAGCCAATAATTCCACATCTTCAGCGCTCAATTTGTCGGAAAATTCTTGAGCGAGCATTTCTAGGAACATACTTTCGGAGGCTAGATGATTTTTCAGATCGTGCGTGATTAAGGCAGAAAGCGCATCGCGTTGCTGTTGCACACGCTTGCTTTGCGTTATGTCTTGAAAGGTTGTAACAACACCCAAAAGATCGTTCTTCTCATTAATTACAGGCGATGCGGTTGACCGAATCCATAAACCTTCCGGACCAAGGTCATCCCCAACAATTAGCCCCTCGACTTGCGCCGTTCTTTTTTCGTTCAGGGCAATGGAATATGGTTCCTGTTCTCTGGGCAGGACTGTCTTTCCATCATTCTTAAGGAATTGGTACTTTTGCGAAAGTTCCGGACGGGTTAGCTCTCGTATATTTGAACGTGCCATCTGCAAAGCCCGTTTATTGGCCAGCACGATCTTCTCGTTTTTATCAACGACGATTAAACCATCTGCAATTGAATCGAGAATCGTGATTAACAGCTTGGCATGATCCTCTAGCGAACCTTTCTCGGCTGCAAGTCTTTCAATATAAGTTTTAGTGAGGAACTCTATTTCTTCGCGAACCTTAAATAGTTCCTCGATGGGTGGTGACGTATCGCTCACTGTTCGGCCCTGTGAAATGGGATGATAAATTGTTGCCTGGGTTGGTCTAAAGCAATTATACTCTTCCCTTTATTCACATCAGCTGAGGTAAATTCTAACCCTGGCGGTTCTTAACAATATTGGCAGCCGTGTGGCCCCAATGACCGAATTGGCCCATTTGCCAGAGTGTGCCGGCGGCTTCACATCTTGTGACTGCGGATTTTGGGTGAAAGGTGCCGACTTTGCCGAATGCACGTTGGATGTTTGAGCCATAAGGGCCGGAAACATAATAGTCTTGGTGAATGTAACCGGTAAAGCGCTCGTCGATGTTTTTGCTGTCGCTAAACTTCCAAACAAAAGCCATTTGTCCACGATAAGGTTCAAAGGTCTTGCCGCAATCAACACCAACTTTGATGCCTATCATTTCTTCGCGGGTAATAGGTTGATCGGCTCTGAACGTACCGTCTTCATAACCAACGGAATAACCGGCATTGGCTAAGGCTTGCGCGTATTTATAGCAAGGATGATTGGCTTTAAGATCCTTGAAGAAAGGATCTGCACTTGGTGCAAAATGAATTTGTTTATCGGTCGGCATGATCGAATTGTATGCCTTGGTTAGCCAGATCACATACTCGCCTCTGGTGATCTTTTGGTCTGGTTTGAAATCCGGTCCTGCGCCATCGAAAATGCCAATTTGTGAAAGCTCTTGAATCATTGGCTTTTGGGCACAATCCTGAAGGTCTTGAAATGAAGGATGGGCAATTGGTGCAGATGCGATTGCGGAAGATCCAATTGCTGACGGCTGAATGTTTTCGATTGCCTGATTTTGTGGGATGTTGTCGGATGTACCGTAAAGTGAACTTATCTTTGGCTCGGGCGGTGCCTTGGTTGAATCAATCATTTTTGTCAGAATGGTTTTCACGACTTCCGAAGAATTTGCCTTCGAGCGCAGCGCTTCATTTTCTTCTTCCAGTTGTGCCACTTTTGTTTTTAGCGAATTTATCTCGGCAATGTCCTTTGGATCATGCGCAGATCCGCAGCCAGACAAAAGCATGCTGCAAGCAATGACGACAATTCCCACTTTCATAAATGATAAAGCGTTGTTCATGTTCGTATACCCTTATACAGGTAGTCCCAGCCGGTAAGTTGTACGTAGTAAGTGGCGATTCTCTAAAAGAGACCCCCTCGCCACCATAACCGTAACAAACAGGATTCCAACAAGGCGATTGGAAATTAGCCGGCTATATGCCAAACCCGCCGCCGAGCATGCTGCCACCTTCTTCCAAAGCCGGAACTATCATGCGTCCCAAACTGCGCAATATCGGGTGCCCGTTATTGTTTGTCTGCTGTTGCTGCGATTGTTGTGTTTGCGTACCGGTTGGCTGTGATGTGTTTGCGGGCACCGAGCTTAAATTGCTATTAGCTGAACAAGCAAATGCCGGTTGGGGAAATACGGAATTATTCAATTGATTGATGCGCGCGGAAATTGGCGTAAAAGTATTGATTGGCTGTTTAGGAAACACGGCTTTGTCCAAGCGTTTCAAGCGTTTGGGAATTGGTTCGCTGTTGTAAATTTTGCCGAAGATGCGCTGTTCTAGCAAACTAAGTTGCGTTTGAATTGATGGCGGCGCTGGCTGCCAGGCAACCGGCGGACCGGATGAATTACTGAACTGACCTTGAGGCATTTGCCGTTGGAGCAATGCTTGCGGCGCGAATTGGTAAGGTGCTCTCGGGAAATTTTGCGCACGCATAGATTGACTTAAATATGGTTGATTTACATATGGACGAGATGCAAATTGTTGATTTTGATACGGCTCAGCAACATACGAGCCATTCGGATCTGGTGGCGGTGTAACATTCCCACCGCTGAGATCTTGCGCTAGCTCCGGTGTTGCTACGCCAGCTCGCTGCGCATATTTTTTCAGCCTGTCGGTTCGGTCTGCAAGATCTTGACTGTTCGACGTTCTACCAAAAGCGCGTTGCTCCAAGCGACTCAATCTAGTGGCAACTGGATCTTGCACATACGTGGTGCCCAATAGTTCGCGCTCAAGTTGATTAATTGCCGGATACTCTTCGCTTGCCGGTACATAATCGGTGGCTGTTGCATTGTCGTCTTGATCTTGTTGTTGAGTATATTGTTGATCTGGTTGTTGGCCAGGTTGTTGACCAGAATCGCCTTGCGCTAAATTGCTTTGCCCATCAGCTTGTCCGCCATCATCACCCAGATTAGGGATGACGGTGAGAAGATGAGAGAGTCGCTCGTCATTTGGACCCGATTCGGTTTGACCACAAACGGCTTGTTCAATTCTTGAAAGTCGTATTTCGGTAGAGTCGTTAGGAAACTCTCTTTGAAATACCTTCATTTCAATTTGATTCAAATCGTCACCAATTTCCTGATTGCCGAGATCGGCAAAAGCAAATTGTTGATGGGCGCTGATTAGGCTGGCCGCTATGATGACTGCGCGTAATGATAAGTTGGATTTCGTCACTATTTGCTTCCTCACTTGTGCCATATGAGTATACGCGGATCGAGCTTTGCATCTATATATACGTACGTCCAGGTTAAAAGTTCTTGGCAGCCCTTCTCGCATGGCACATTCAAAAAATTCGTATCGGTATATTCCCTACCTATATATATGTATGATTTTGGAATTGATCACGCTTCAGGGTGATCAATTCCAAATAGTCAGACAATTGTGTTGGTTGTTACGAATGAGATTAAAAATGCTTGGCAACGCCACACGTCTCTTGATAATGGTGATAATGTAAAAACTATAGCTGGGGCGCTTGTGTATATGTTGAGTTCAGATCTTCTGCGGACATTTGTGAGCAGCAAGATCTCGGAAACTTTGCGTTGGCAGGGCGTTGGATATTCATTCGATATATGAATGTCTAACAATACGCACAGGGGAGCGGAAGCGGTGGATATCTAAGCGAAGTGCTGTGTGTAAGCGGCATTCGTACGTGTTTGTGAAGCTTAGTAAAAATTGATCAAGAATTTATCGGTATATGCCACCATTCTGTTGTCATTTCCTATAACTTCTACTGCTAACGTGTGTTTTATTGGGAAACCAGTAGTTTTTTTTGGACGCGAACGCACTTTCAATAGGTGAAATAAATGAAGAGACTGAAAGCACTAGGCGTAGTATTAGCAATTCAAATGCTGATACCAGCTCAGATGATGATGGCGTGGACGCCAAATAATCGCGGTGCGGAGGGTGTTTCGCCTGGAAGTGCAGAGTCTAACTTAGCCGGACAAGCGGGCCAAACGGTCCCGCTCAACTTAGACTTGGCTTCAACTGAGGCGAGTGTGGCAGCATCACTTGTAAACTCGGTGAACGTCAATGTTGGCGGAGCGATGAAAACAATTAACCCTGGTGATCTCGTGACACCGGCGGAATTCGTTGCAGCTTATCAAGTGATGAGTGGTGGGGCGCAGCGTTTGCACTTGGGTGCAGATGGAAATGCCGTAGCTGGTCGCATGTCCTTGACAGGACTTGGACAAATTGGCGACTTGGTAGTTCCCGCATCAGTAAGAGTTTTACAAGACTTTAGTTCATCTCAGCTCGTGAACTTGGCCGGTAATTTGACGAACGCTGGAAAGTTCGTAGCGTTCTCAAATATGCCGCAAGTAAATACAGGTGAGTTGAGCGCAAACAATATAACGAATAGCGGAACGGTTGCCTCTTACTTGGCAAGCTTCACAATGAGTGCGCTTGGCAATTTGGTAAACACAGGTACAGTAACAGGTACTGGCAACTTGACGATGTCAGCCGGCGGAACCTTGACCAACACAGGTTTAGTATCAGCAGGCGGCGATTTGAATATGTTGACAGCCAACGTTGTGAACAGCGGCTTGTTGCAATCGTTAAATGGCAATATCAATTTAAATACAGTCACAGCTTCCAACATCATGGTGAACAACATTGGTGGAACCTTTGAAGCTTTGAAGGGCGCAATAAATGTCAGAGATTTGGCATCGACAGATTTGAAAGACCTGACGATGGTCGGCGGCAATTATCTATCGAAAGAATTGAATTTGAATTCTTGTGGTGGCACGGTTGAGTTGAGAGCTGATGATTTGACTGGTGTGTTGAACATCAAGGCTGCCGTTGCCCACACATTTTCATCAACAGATACATTGACACTTGGCAATTTGGATCTGACCGGTGACCCAACGTTTTACAACTTGGGCAATATCAACATTAATGGATTGGTTAGTGTAGGTGAAGACTTGGCGATTGTCGCTGAAGGTAATGTGACAGCCACGTCTGCGACAGCGAAATTGGTCGCTAATGATGGATCTAATGGTGCTCAGATATTGGTATTGGCTGGTGTGGATATAGATACGACAAATTGCCCGTCGTGTGTAATGACGCTTGAACCAGGATTTGCAGCGCCGGAACCATTTGAAGTTGCTTCCGGCGAAAGCATAGATGTAGATTTGGCAGGAGGAACAGGCGGTAACATCAATTTCACCGCCAGCACGGAAGCAGTAGTAATTGATGCATCAGCGGTAGCCGCCGATTCCAGCGGTGGTCTAGTAATTTTGGGAGCGCATCAGGTAGCAGGAACTGGTGGACAAGTATTGTTGCCTGGAACCGGATCTGTCAATGCCAATGCAATCGGAACAGGTACAAACGGAGAAGTAAGAATATTTGCTGGAGCAAATTCCGGAACGGGAATAAGCCTTGGTTCGGTTAGTGCTACGGGGGGATCCGGTGGTGGTGGAACGATAGAAATTGCCACAGCACAGCCGGTGACAAGTGACTCTAATCCTTTGACACTAAATGACCTTGGTCAAATAACCAGTGGTAACGATGTGGAAGCTGGTGCACTTACGAATTCAAATATAGTTAGGGCGGGAGGCACAATAACGCCAGGCAGTAATTTACTGCTCGACTCGGGTGCAGGAGCAATTGGTAGCGCCGGATCAAGAATTACGTTCAATGCGCCGGGTGTTACGCTTGTCAACACGGCGGGTAATGTATTCCTCAATAGCATTGGTACTGATGTAACCTTGGTCTCATCGACTGGAGCAAGCTTCCAGATGATTTCATCCGGAGACATTAATGTTAATGGCAGTCTCACGGCAAGTAATGTATTGACGTTGCAAACATTGGCGGGATCCAATGGCGATATTAGCTTTAACGCTGATGCATCTGGTGCAAATGGAATAAGCATCACCACGGATGGAACAGGTGACGCATATTTTGGTGGTGGGATTACTGTTTCTACAACCAATAGCCCAATTACTGTAGTTGCAAATGATTTTGAACTTGCCGCAAGCGATTTCTTGGACGCCGGAACTGGCACCGTAACCTTAAGACCAAATGGAAATAAGAGCATTTCCGTTGGTGGTGCTGGTGGCACGTTTGTGATTTCGCAAGCCGAGTTGAATAACATTACGGCAAGCAATTTGGTAATTGGCAGCACGGCAAACAGTGGTAACGTGACCATAGCCGGTAATGTGGATGTATCTGCGCTCTACAATCTAACGGTCAACAATTTAGGAAATTACGTCGGCACCGGATTTACGCTTACAACGGGTAGCAACGATCTAACTGTAAATGCAGCTAACATCAACACAGGAGAGATTGATGGCAGCGCCGGCGGTGGGACAGTAGTTTTTAACGCCAATGGCGATATAAATGTAGATGCTTTTGTGAACGCAGGACTCGGAGGCACGCTCACCTTAACGACAGTTTCCGGAAGCAATGGCAACATTACATTTAATGGCTTTGCTGCAGGACAAGACGTTACCGTGTCGGCTGATGGCTCGGGTGATATTTCCAGAAATAGCGGCACAATTATCGCAACAAATGCGCTGACGCTAACATCAGGCAGTGGAGATATTGGACCATCCGGTAGTGATTTGGACACTGATACAGCAACACTTTTCGCCAACACGACAGGCAATGTGAACATTGACAACACTGGTGGCGGTTTGAACTTGGGGGCATCTACTGGAGCAGCGTTCAGAGTTTCTGCAAATGGTGGCATAGATCTGGTGGACACGCTGACAGCGACATCGAGTGTGGAATTGTCGACGCAAGCGGGTTCAAATGGATCGATTGATTTCGCTGGGAATATAAATGCAGTTGGTGGCAGCGTTACATTGAGTGCTGATGGCACAGGCTCGATTACAAGAACAAGCGGCACGATTTCGACTAGTACATTAGATATGACAGCCGGCGGTGTGATTGGCTCTATGGGTAGCAATATCCTTACGAGCGCGACGACGCTTACAGCCAATACATCGGGCGGTGATGTATTTGTTACGGGATCAAGCCCAATTGCACTTGGAATGTCTTCTGCGAACAACTTCAATTTGACGACAACTGGTGCAATAACTGTCACAGCACCAGTGACGGCAGGATTGGATTTGAATCTGACTGGTGCTGGTATCACCACACAGGTCGGGGCTAATCTCGATGGCAACAATGTGACATTGATGACGACATCGAACGGTGCCATTACTTTGAATGATGACATCAATGCTGGTACGGCGATCACGCTCAATGCCAGTGGTTCGGGAACGATTGATCAAAATGCCGGCAGTTTGAATACGCTGGATTTGTCCTTGATTTCCGGCAGCGCAAACATCACCGGTATTAATACAAATGCAGTCACTTTGGATGCAAGCACAACAGGAGATGTCGATCTAACAACATCAGGACCAACCACACTGTTGGCCTCCACGGGAAATAACTTCACATTGGCCGCAGCCGGCAACTTGACTGTTAATGGATTGTTGAATGCAACTGGGGATGTGGATCTTTCGACAACCGCATCAAATGGCAGCTTGCAACTCAATGCCAACGTAAATGGCGACAACATTGCCTTGACGGCAATTGGCTCGGGCAACATTGCTCAAGCCAATACTGGATTGTTGTTGAACACGCCAGGTGCTTTGGATATGACATCAGGAACAGGAAATATTGGCACGGCTTTGGTGCCAATTCAAACCAACGCTTCTGCAATTACTGCTTCTACCAGTGCACCAGGATCGGTCTGGATCAACTCTCAAAATACAAACCCGATAGACATCGGACCAATGTCCGGTTTTGATTTGGTATTTGATGGTGCCGGCACGATTAATGTGGTTGGTGCTCTTTCATTCACAAACACAGTTGATATTGCCAATACAGCCGGTGATATCGCAATTGGTGCAGATATCGGTTTGAATGGCGTAACGGCCAGTGTAATGCTGGACGCGTTTGACAATATCACGCGTAATTCTGGTACTGTTTATGGTAATGGCGTGACCTTGACGGCCGGCACAGGCTCAATTGGCGCCAATGTTATTGGCGAACGTGTTCTAGTGGAATCAAGTGCTTTTGGTCTGACGATCACGGCAAATAGTGGCAGTGCCTACGTAGACGAAGAAACTGGAGCGATCCTTAACGCATCATCTGTCAGTGCAGCTGGTGATTTGTTCTTGAGAAACCTGGGTTCGGGCCAAGACATAATGGTAGATGGATTGGTAACCGGTGGACAAATCCACATCAGTACATTTGGTGGCGCTGGATCATTCATTGATTTGGATGCAGATATTACGGCTACCAACGAAATTCAATTAGATGCTGGTGAAAACATTACCCGCACTTCAGGCACCCTGACTGCGCCGGATGTGACGCTAATTGCCCAGACGGGTGATATTGGTGGCATAGGTAACGAGGTTGTTGTTGATGCTGGTTTTGCAGTCGGTAAAGGTCTAGCAATTACTGCCACCACTGGCAGTGCATATGTTTATGAAACGGATGGCTTGAATCTTAAAGGATCCTCGGCCGACGGTAATTTGTTTGTTACCCAACAGGCTGCTGGTGAATTCAATGTCACAGGTGATGTGTCGGCTGATGATGTTCAGTTGACCATGTTTAACAATGGCGGAACTAACAATTTGGTATTGAGCGGTAACGTGACTGGCGATACCAACGTTATTTTGACAGCTGACGACGGAATCACCAGAACTGGTGCCTTTACCGTGACTTCAGCCAACCTGGATTTGACTGCAACCAATGGTTCAATCGGAACTGCCGGAATGAGAATTCTCACAGCCGGTAACCCAGATGCTGATCTGACATTGAGTACTGTCAACAATGCTTACATTGAGCACACCAATGGCGCCGGTGGTGAACTTTTCATTCAACCTGTGGTTATAGCTGGGGATTTGTTTATTTCAACGTTGAATGCCGGCAATATGACTGTTGATGGCACGTTGTTTGGCAACGATATTCGCTTGACCACATTTGCAACTGGCGGCGGAACTATTGATCTCGATGGTAGCCTTAACGGTGCAACACAAGTGGTTCTCTCTGCAGACGGTTCGATCACGAGAAGCTCCGGTACGATTACAACTGGTTTGTTGGATGCAACCGCGACAACGGGCAACATTGGTGCAAACGTTGCTGGCGAGCGTCTGGTCACAGCACTCGGCACATTGCCTGGACAAGGCTTGACGGTAAGTGCGCCAGCAGGCAGCGCTTATGTTGAGGAATCTGATGGTATTCGTATCAATGCATCGACCACATTGAATGACTTCTTCGTTTCGACAACTGGTGCTGTTGGCACCATTGATGTAGTTGGTGTGATTCAGAGTGGTGATGTTCAATTCACCACATTTGCAACTGGCGGTGGAAATATCAACCTTGACGCAAACGTAACTGGAAATTCCCAAGTTGTTTTGACTGCAGATAATTCAATCAACCGGACGTCTGGAACAGTAACTGGAGGAGTTGTCAGTTTGACAGCTACAACGGGAGATGTAGGTGACTTTGGTGGTGGTGAGATACGTACTAATGCTGGACATGCCATGGGTGAAGGACTTGATGTTCATGCGCCTAACGGTAATGCTTATATTTTTGAGTTGAACAGTGTGCGTATTAACGCATCTAATGTACTCACCAATTTCTATCTCGACACGCAGACAGCTGGTGCAGTAACTATCACGGTGGTCGGAGCTGTGACTGGCAGTGACATTCGTTTCAATAACTCTATTGGTGCAAATATCAATCTGCTTAACTCCATAACTGGGGGCAATATACTCGTTCTCAATGCTGGTGGCTCAATCACAAATACCGTGGGAGCTACCTCGCTCTTATCTGCAGATTTAGTTCAATTGATTGCAGAACAAAGCATTGGTGCCAATGTTGCAGGCGAAGAGATATACACAAATGCCGCTGCCACTGCTGGTAATGGTTTGGAGATGAGAGCAGTCAATGGCAGTATGTATATCAAGGAAGCGGATTCGGTAAGAATTCGCCTAGCGGAAAATACTAGCTTTGATTCAGATGTACATGTTGATGTAATCGGCGCGGGCGGCACCATGACTCTCGATAATGCTGCAGACCGTGTTTTCGGTGGTGCAATTAGACTGACCACAATTGATGGACCTGGTGGAGATATTCTCCTTGGTTCCGGAACCGGCAATGTCAATGGCGCGACTAGCGTGTTCATGCATGCAGGTTTCAACCTTGATGACACGGCAGGTGGCAGCATAGTTGCTCCATCAATTGACTTGGAAGCTGCAGTAGATATCGGTTCCGGTGCGTTCCGCATTCTCACTAATGCTGGAGCTGGGGTTGGAGAGGGACTGAGCGTATCTGCTGGTAATGGCAGCGCCTGGATACTTGAGTCGGATGCTGTAAATGTCAAAGCGTCTGTAGTGAACGGTACTAACGGACAATTCTTGCTCGATCAAAATGCTGCCGGTAACTTGAATGTTGTTGGTGCGGTGGATGGCCATGATATTCAATTCACAACCTTTACCGGTGGTGGCAGCGATATCAACCTTGATGCAAGCATTACTGTTACAGTCGCTGGTGCATTGATCGACTTGACCGCTGATGGCTCAATAACCAGAAGCGCAGGTACGCTTACTTCTGCGGAAGATGTGATGCTTACCGCTACGACGGGAAGCATTGGTACGGGAGCCAATCATATATCGGTGGATGCTGATGCTGCTGTCGGCAATGGAATTACTGCAACAGCTGACGACAATGTGTTTATTGATTCAACTGGCAATGCACGTTTCCAAACCTCTGTGGCAACCACTGGGCAATTCCTTGCAACAGCTGATGGAAGTTTGACGGCTGAAGGAACGATCACGGCCGGAACAACGGTAGACTTGTCGACCAATAGTGGTTCCGATGGTGCTATTACTTTGGATGAGAGTGTACTGGGCGGTGGCACCGTAACAATTAGTGCTGACGGTACTGGCAATTTCACCTTAGCCGCTGCTAAGAGCGTAACTTCCGGCGGCAATCCAATTAATATCTTCGCCAACGATGTAATTTTCGGTGGAGTTGGTTCTGCAATCGATGCTTTGGGTAGCCAGGTGACGCTCAGTCCCAACGGCGATGGAAAGAGCATTGAAGTTGCTGGAGCCGGTGGTGCTACTTTCAATGTTTCATCTGCCGAATTGGCTAATATCCGAGCCGGCATTCTGCAAATTGGCGATACCGATTTTGATGGCGGATTCACCGTTGCTGGCGGCATTGACGTAACTGGTGCCGGACCATTCGGTGTTTACAACTTGCAATTCTATAATGGTGGTAATTACACGGCAGTCGGGCAAAGCATATTGACGGGAATATGGACTTTAGATGTAACTGCCCTAGGCACTGTTAACACAGGCACAGTCACTGGTACAACCGGAAATATTCTCATCACTGCAGGCGATACGCTCACTGTCAGTGGAGACCTGTTCTCTGGTGGTGGTTCAGTTCTTCAGCTCATCACCAACGATAACAATGGTGCAATTGCCTTGGACGCCAACGTTACTGCCGGTTTAATTGCAACTATTACTGCCGACGGCTCCGGAGATATTTCGCAGACGGCCACAAAGAGCGTTACGGCACCAACTTTGAATATTTCTTCCGGTAGTGGCGTGATTGGTTCCAATCAATCGATTGACTTTACTTCGGATTTCTTCCAGGCAAACAGTTCGGGAGATGTGAACCTCAATAGCATCGGAACGACGTTGTTGCAGTTCGATGGTGTTTCCTCTGGTGCTAACTTCACATTGACGACTGCTGGAGACGTGCAAACATCCGGTGAAAATATCACTGCCACTGACGAGCTGACGATTACGACAACAGCTAACAATGGTTACATTGTCTTCACGGGCGCGTCCGGTACTATATCCGGTACCAACGGTGTGTTCCTAACAACCGACGGAACAGGTCTTATGGGTGTTGGTGATGGACTGACAGTTTCATCGACAGCAGGTCCGATCGTGATTACGGCGAATAATGTTGACCTGCAGCCTACTGGATTTGTGAATGCTGGCAATGGCCAAGTTACATTGAGACCAAATGGTGTTAAGAGCATCGAAGTTGCTGGAGCTGGCGCTGCCACCTTCAACTTGTCTACAGCAGAGATGGCAAACATTACTGCCGGAACATTGCAAGTTGGTACGACGACGCAAGCTGGCGGATTCACGGTTGCAGGAGGCATTGACGTCTCCGGAGCTGGTCCGGCTGGTGTGTATAATCTCGTGTTCGAGAACGGCGGTTCATACACTGGTACTGGATTTACGATTACGCTTGGCAGCAAGGATCTGACGGTCACCGCTCTTGGTACGGCAAACACCGGTACGGTCACATCAAGCGCAGGTGGTGACATTACCTTCACCGCAGGCGGATTGCTGACAGTCGATGGAGATCTAACTACCACTGGTGCCGGTGTAACCAGCTTGTCCACAAGCTTGGGCAGTGGTGCATCGATTGCTCTGGATAACAATGTTGGTGGCGGAGCAATCACTAATGTTGATGCAGACGGCGCAGGCAATATCACTCAAGCCGCAAGCAAATTGGTTTCCGGTACATCTGTCAATTTGACTTCAGGCAGTGGAGACATTGGCGGAGTTGGTACGGAAATTCAAACGCAAGCTACTAACCTGACAGTCAATACCTTTATGTTGGGTGAGGCTTATGTCAACAATGCCGCAAGTGGAATCAATCTGGGATTGTCCAACGGTAATACTTTGGTAGTTACGGCTGGTGGAACCATTACAACGACTGCGCTGGTAAGTGGCGATTTCATCACTCTAGAAGCAAACTCTGGTTCCGGCGGTGGTATCACCCTCGGTGATGATGTTGACGGAAGCGACTCCGTTACGTTAAATGCGGATGGCGCAGGCAACATAGATGGCAACGGCAACAATATATTGACTACAACGCTTGATATGAATTCCGGCAGCGGCAATATTGGAACTGCACTTGATCCAATTTTGACTAATGCAGATTTCGTAACGACCAGCACAACTGGTGAAGTGCATGTGGTGATCACCGGCTCGACGCAAATCGGTCCGGCAGATGGCTCGGTATTGAGCTTCAGCGCAACCGATGGCATTACAACTGGTGGTGCAATTGTTGCTACCGATACGTTGACAATCAAGACAACGGCAAATGATGGCAGCATTACAATCTCCAACGATGCATCCGGCGTAAATGGTGTGACAATTCAGACAAACGGTACAGGAAACTTCACCGTCGATTCAGCAGCAACTGTTTCTTCTAGCGCTGCCGATGTTTCGATTGAAGCAAACGATGTTGATTTGAGCGCTGGTTTTGTAACAGCAGGTAACACGGTCACTCTGTTCCCGAACGGCACTAAGTCGATTACGGTGGGTTCGGCTGGCGGTACATTCAATGTTCTGCAAGCAGATTTGAACGTGATTACTGCTACTACATTGGAAATCGGCAAGCTTACGGTTGGTGGCAATTTGACGATTGGTGGCGCTGTGAGTATTTCTGCCCTGACCTATGATATGCACTTGCACAATGGTGGCAACTACATTGGTACTGGTCAGACGATCACAACTGGCGTACGCGATCTACATGTTGAAGCTGTAGGCACAATCAATACAGGTTCTGTGACAGCAACAAGCGGAGAGATCTTCTTCGAATCGCTTGGTACATTGACACTTGATGGCAATGCGACAACAACCGGAGCCGCAACTCTGCAAACAACAGTAGCAAGCAATGCTGATGTAGCACTAGGTGCAAATCTTGGTGGTGGCACAACGACCACAATCAATGTTCATGGAACTGGCAACATTACAAGAACTGCTGGTAGCTTAAATGGCGCAACAGTTTCTCTTGATGCAGAAGATGGAAACATTGGTGGAGTCTTGGTCGCGAATCGCATCAATACTCAAGCCGATCAACTCTTGCTTGACAGCGAAGGCGGAAATGTATTTGTCATTAACACCGGCGATGTAGTCATCGGATCAGGTAGTGCTGGCGATGGTAAGACATTCAGTGTTGAAGCACAAAGCGGTATTGATATTCAAGCTAACATCGCTGCTCAAGGACTAGGCGATGTAATCGGATTGATCTCGTTGAAGGCTAGTGGTTCAGACGACATCACAAATACCGGTGGCAATACTCTCACTGCTGATGCAGTTGAGCTGGAGACCGTCAACGGTGATATCGGTGGGTTCTTTACACCAATCCTGACCGATACTGATAGTCTGAAGCTGACATCAACAGCGGGCGGTGCGTTTGTTATCAACGATGGTTCGCTGACTCTCCAAGCATCCACAATTGGTGGCGATCTCTTCTTGATCACAGCTGGTGGTGGCATCACAACCGGCGGTGATATCAATGCAGCCAACCTCTTCTTTGATGGCACTTCTTTGGTTAATGCCAATACGATTACCGCAACTGGTGGTGGCACATTTGAAATGATCAGTGCAACTAATTTGACAGTTAGTGGCGGTGGCACCATAACTGCTACGGGCGGCGTGACAATGTCGGCTATCGATAACACTCTGTCATTTACCGGTAATCAAACCTTCAATGGCAACACGACCCTGAATGCAACGGACGAAGATGGATTGGTTTCGGTTGATGCTGGTATCAGTGTTAATAGCAATGATGATTTGACTATCAGTGCTTGCATGATCAGCAATCCACCTCCAGGCTTCACCGCCGATGGTGCTTTGATCTTCAACTTTACTTGCGCACCAGGTGGTGGCACTATTGCCAACTCTGATGGTGACGTAATTCTGCCAAGCAACCTCGTGATACTGGGCAGCTCGGTAGCCATAATTGCTTCCGGCAACGTGATTTCTGAGGGTGCAACCTTAATCAATCTCTCAAGTACGACTGCTCAAGGTGGAAACTTGAATATCGTGGCTGGATTTGATTTCCTCCCGGCAACAGTCGGACAGGTTACCGATACAACTACGACATTTACGCTTGGTTCAGCATCTGCTACCGGCGGATCGGTCTTCCTCGGTGGAGTGAATATTCAAACTAATTCCACATCAGCTGGATTTGCCGGCGGCAGCGTGACAATAATTGCCCATGCAGGAACTGAGAGCAGAGGCGAGATTGAAGTTGGTAGCGTAAATGCCAGTGCCGTCGGTAATCCCGGTGGTACGGTGTTAATGATCGGACAAGGTGGCGTGGAAGTTGGTGGAGACATCAATACGGTTGGCTCACAAGGCGGCAGCGTTACCATCGTAGGAGCTGAACCGGAAATTTCTGGTGGATCGGTTGAATTCAATAACGGCATTCGTAGTGGTACCGGCATGTTTACATCACCAGGACCAGTATCTGGTGTAAACGCTGGTGTCTTTGTAGATGGTGACATCGATGCAACCGGGTTGCAGGGCAATGGCGGTACTGTCGTAGTGGCAGGTGATATTGCACTCTTTGTCGATGGCTCAATTACAGCCAATGGTGGCACTGCCGGTGGTCATGGCGGCAATGTCGAATTTGGCACCATAAATGGACGGTTAACCGTATCGGGTGGTATCTCAGCGCTGGGTGGTTCAAACAACACAGCACTGGCAGCCGGTAATGGTGGAGTCCTCTTTATTGATGTTCCGGCATTCGCAACCATAGGCGGAAACGTCCTGCTCTCAGGCGGTAACAATACGTCCACAGGCAATGCTGGTGTGGGTGGCGACTTCCTGGCGATAACTGAACTGAATACGCTGGGAATTACACCGCGCGTCTTTAGAATCGGCACAATTGTGATTGGTGGATTTGCCGATCTGCAAGGTGGAGATTCAACAGGTGGCAATGGGGGAGCCGGTGGTGACTTGATTGTTGATGCCGGTGCTTTCAGAGTCGTTGCTGATAATGGCGGAGTCAGTATCAATACGTCAGCTGGTACTGGCGGTACACCAGGCGCAAATGGTTTTGTGGACATCAACACATATTCCTTGCAGCAATTGCCAATTAATTTCATGCTCACGTCGCTCAATCTTTCTGAGATTGCATTGGCTGGCGGCATGTTCAATGTAGGCGACGGTACGGTAAATGGTACAGCCGGAACAATTGTAAGCGGTGGCGATTCAGCTACTGCTGGTAATGCCGGTCGTATCATCAACACCAATCCGTTCTCGCTCGGTAATATCGAAATCGATGTAACTGGTCCGTCCAACTACACGATTAACTTGGGTGGAACGCCGACTGTATTTAGTGTTGATGCTGGTGTTGGTACACCAAGAACGATGGTGACACCAGGTGAAGCGCTTGCTTTGTATCAAGTGTCGAGAGACAGCAATGCAAATGCTCAGACAATTGGTTTGGAAAGAAAGGGTAAAGTAACGGACAAGAATCCGGTTACCGGCCTCTCGCCAAGCGTAATTACAATCAACTCTCAAGAATTGCCAGCGCAATTCACATCCTTTGTTGTGAATACACAAGCAAACAGACCGGGCCTGACGATTAATATGCAGGGAGCATCGTCAGTCATCAATGTGGCAAATCCAGGAGCTGGAGGAGCGACGAATTGGTTCTACATCAATGGTGACTTGATATTCACGACTGCCGATTCGACTGTAGAGATGAATATCGGCAGCAATATCTTCAACATGAGCAAAGACGGATCGTTTACTCAGAACGGCACATCGTCCCTAGCTATCTTTACGGGCGACCACAAGACATGGACTGCGCAGGGAACGATGACCTCCGGTACCTTTGTGTTTGACGGCTCAAGCCATATGACATTCGACATGGGTACAACAGGCACTTTGAATGGAACCGGCGCAGGAAGCACAGTCAACTTCCTGGCTGGCGGCAACATGCAGGTAAAAGGTGGTCTGAAGACCAACGCCCTGGTCGGCACTTCACTAGGTGATCTGTCCGCAAACGGCACATTAGCCTGGACGGCAAGCGGAGACCTCGTGATTGCTGATGGAGCACTTCTGGAGACTGCTGGTCTCATGACTATCCAGCCGTCGCAAACCGGTGCGGATGTGATCTTCGGTGATGGTGCAATGGCAGCCTCTGGTGCTGGTATCACTGTCAAAGCAACCGACATAACTACTGGTGATGACGTGACCATGATCGCCGGTGGTGGAGATCTCTTCATTACATCAAGTGCCAACAATGGTGATGTGACAATCGGCTTTGGTAATACCTTGGTCGGTGGTACGTTGAGTGGCTTGGCACCACCGCCGCCGACAATCTTGACCAATGCAGACATTGTTGCCTTCGGTGGCGTCTTCATTAATGCCTGGAAGCAGAACGGTGTATTGACGATCAACTCGTCACTAGCCAATCCGACAACGATCACATCGAACGGCAGAGATGTCAGTTTGATAGGCGGTAAGACTCCGACCCTGACATTTGGAGATAGCATGACTGTCCAAGCAAATGGCGGTAACGTGATCCTTGTAGGTGGTGCAACGGTAACCGGTGGATCTGGAAATACCTTCATCGCAACTGCAATCGGTAATCTGAACGCGTTTACTGGTGGTGGAGTTGAGATTGGTGCAGGCGAGACAACAAGCAAGAACTTGGTGAACACGCTGAAGAACCGACCATTGACATTCACGACAGTGCCAAACCCGCTGCCAGCAATTGGCACCTTCAATTTGGTACCGCCTGTACCAACACGTGGTGTGTTGCGAGCAGATATCAAGGCCCCAGGCGTAATCAATATCGGTACCGGTGTGAACCCGGCAACGCTTGAGATTAATGGTGGTGTGATCATATTTGATGGCAACAAACAAAATCTGACAATTGTTGGACCAACAATCCAAGTGAATGCGCCAGTTTCATTTACGAATGAATCGCAATCACAAGGAGAGTTGATGGTAGATACCGGTGATGATTGTGATCAAGACATCGAAGATGGAACGGTAAGTATTCTTCCGTAGGAATTGGTGCACCTGTGCATTCATTTCTGTAGGGGCGGGGTTTCCCCGCCCCTATCGCGTACGGCGGTGCACGTGTTTGCGAAATTGATCGTTCCCGTTGTGGGCGCGGAGACCGCGCCCCTACAAATGTTTGCAATGCCCAGATAAATTTTGCGATTTCGTTTGAACTTTTTGCCAGCTCGAGCGTCTTTAGTATTAGAAGAGCTTATATGCACCAAGCTCTTGAAATGGGGTATGATTTTGGCACGAGGAAAGACAAATGAGTGATGAAGAGCTAACGAAAGTGTGGTCGGCGGAGCTTCAATCTGTCGCCAAATTTTTACACGGAGCCATGCAAGAAGGCTTTGCACAGCTTAATGCACGCATGGACAGGCTTGAGCAGCGTATGGACAAGCTCGAGCAACGCATGGACGGACTTGAGCAACGCATGGATAAACTTGAACAACGTACGGACAAGCTTGAGGTGGAAGTGCGCTTGGTTGTCAAAGAGTTGCGCGGCTTTCGGCATGATACCAGGGGACAATTCCATGAAATGCGCATGACACTATTTCGCATCGACAATCGCGTGTCCGATCATGAAGAGAAATTCTTTATGATGGAGTCGCAACATCTAGCTGGATAAAGATAGTTTGGTCAGTCAGTATATGTCGAGTGGTCGAGACCGATTTGTCTATTTGCATTTCGCAATTTTAGTTGGCGTGCTTATTTTTGCCTTTGTCCTAAATCTCTGTTTGGGTGAAGTAACACTCAATCCTCTTCAGGCAATCAATTCTTTGTTTGCACCATCACAAAACATGCCATCGGGATTGGCTGAAGTTATTTGGCAAATTCGTTTGCCGCGTCTTTTGCTTGCAATGGTTGTTGGCGCAGGACTTTCCATGTCTGGATATTTGCTACAAGCGCTTTCGCGCAACTATCTTGCTGATCCATATTTGACTGGTGTATCGAGCGGTGCGGGTCTGTCTGTTGCTTGTGCAATCTTACTCGGAGTTGATTTTACATTTGTGCCACTGGCTGCTTTTATCGGCGGCTTGATAGTCAGCATGATAGTTGCAGTCATGGCACGCGGCCCTCAAGGACTGTCGGTGACAAGACTGCTCTTAGCGGGTGTGGCGATTTCTGCCATTTGCGGAAGTTTAATTACCTTGATTCTCGTTGCCTCTGGTAATCCAACCCAAGCTCAGGGAATTTTCTTTTGGTTGGCTGGTGGCATCGCCGGGCGAGGATGGAATGAACTTATTTGCGCCGCAAGCTATATTTTCATCGGCTTAACCGCAGCATTTTTTCTAAGCAAGCCTTTGCGCGTGATGTCTTTAGGTGCACAACCGGCACAAACACTCGGTTTGAATGTGCATGTCATGCAATGGTCAGTTCTCGCGCTAGCTGTACTTGCTTGCGGCGCTGCAGTATCGGTATCCGGACTGGTTGGATTTGTCGGACTAATCGCACCATATATTGCCAGACAACTTTACAGTCGCGACGAACGACTGCAGCTCGTGGCCTGTGTTTTGATTGGCAGTTCACTTGTCTTGTTGTCTGATTTGGTGGCGCGTATGTTTGGACAAGGGCAAGAACTGCCGTTAGGAACATTGCTTGCCATTGTTGGTGCACCATTTTTTCTCTGGCTGGTAGTCAAACAAAAGAGCGAGGGATTGTAATATGCCTCAAGTGATTCAAAGAATGATTTTGAATGTCACGGGATTGGCAGTTGGTTGGCATGGAAAGGCTGCGGCAGAAGGAATTGATTTTTCCTTGGAACAAGGTAAGACTTTAGTCATCGCCGGACCAAATGGTGCCGGCAAATCTACATTGTTAAAAGTATTAGCTCGCCTGAATTGTCCAATTGCTGGTGAAGTGTTACTTGGTGGCAAAACAATTTGGCAATATAGTGCAAAGGAATTTGCTTGTAAGGTTGCATATCTTCCCCAAGAACTCGAGCTTGGTCAGGATTTAACAGTTGAAGAATTGGTGGCGCTTGGACGAAACCCACATCAAAACTGGTGGTCGTGGCATATGTCGGACGCGGACAAACAAGCGGTGCGCAAGGCACTGGAAAAAACAAATGCTTGGCAGTTTCGTCATAAATATCTTTCCAGTCTTTCCGGTGGTGAAAGGCAAAGAGCAAGAATTGCTTTGGCACTAGCACAAGAACCACAATTCATGCTCTTGGATGAACCAACTCTCAACTTGGATTTTCGTCATCAAATTGAATTGATTGACATTTTGAAAGATCTAAAGTCGCAGGGCATCGGCATCTTGACCGTTCTGCATGATTTGAATTTGATGGCCCGCTTGGCTGATCAAATATTGCTTTTGGGAACTTCTGATGAAAAGCCAAGTCGCGTGATTTCTTATGGCGCACCATCTGTGGTGCTAGAGTCAACCACATTGAGGAATGCCTATCAAGTCGGCGTTTCGATAGTCACCGATCCAAATAGTGGACAAAATATTTACGTTCCGACTCTTTAATAGTAACTAAAAGGGTACCTGTTAAGGTACCCTTTTGACAGCGTCGTACCACGCTATGTCTTGATTACTTTATCCGCGTCCGCGGCGAGCCCGGAATCCGCCACCACCACCACCTGGTGCGAAGTTTTGCACGATGCGACCGGCGCGGAATCCACCGCCGCCGCCTCCACCACCGGGATTGAAGTTGGGAGCTACGCGACCGATGCGTTGGCGCCATCCGCCACCGCCAAGGTTACCCATAAAGTTTTGTGGAGCGTGAGCACGGAAGCCACCACCTGGGTTAAAGTTCTGAGCCATGTTTCCGACGCGTTGGCGCCATCCGCCACCACCGAGGTTGCCCATGAAGTTTTGCGGAGCATGAGCACGGAAGCCGCCACCTTGGAAATTATTTGCGAGATTGTCTAGGCCGCGTCCCATGCGTTGACGCCATCCACCACCACCCATGAGATTTTCCATTCCATTATGCGGAGCACGAGCTGCCCAGGCATTACCCATAAGATTTTCCATGCCACGTGGTCCACGTGCTTGCCAGCCACCACCGAGATTCATTTCGTTTTGGCGGCCACGTAAGTGCCAACCACCGAGCGCTCCTAATGCAGCTCCAGCAGCCGGTCCAGCAAAAGGTGCAACACCGAAGTTACCGTTTCCAGGTTGGGCAAATCCAATTGGAGGCTGTTGGCCGTTGTGATTGTTCCAGGAGTGATTCCACCATCTACCGCCACCACCGCCAGCTCCAGGGGGAGCCAAGGGGCGGGAGCCGCCGTTGAAGCCGTCGCCTGGTTGTGCAATTGGTTGAATTGTAATTGGCGGTCTGCCACCATTATTCCAATTACCATTGCCGTTATTCCAGCCGCCACGATTCCAATTGCCATTACCAGGATATGAATTGTTGTAGTTATTCACAACTTGGCTGAAACCGGGTTGTTGTGGTTGGTAGTTGTTGTAACCACCACCCCAAGGATTGCCGTAGCCGCCACCATAGCCGCCGTAACCGCCACCCCAAGGATTGCCGTAGCCGCCGTAGCCGCCATAGCCACCGTAACCACTACCCCAACCGCCATAGCCACCGTAACCACCACCCCAACCGCCATAGCCGCCATAGCCACCATAGCCACCGTAGCCACCGTAGCCGCCACCCCAGCCATTATTCCAACTATTACCCCAACCGCCATAGCGATCATCGCTTTTAGCGGCCCAGATAATCGAACCAACAAGGTTGCCTATTGGACTGCCACCGAACATGCCGCCATAAAATGGATTGCCGTACATGCCCATGCCGTAGCCACCCATGCCATAGCCGCCGAGGCCGTACATGCCACCGTAGCCGCCAAGTCCGCCGTAGCCGCCATAACCACCCATGCCGAGATAAGGATTGGTGTACATATTGGCGTACATGCCTGTGGGCATGCCATTCCAATAACGACCGCCATAAGCACCACCGAAGCCACCACCGTAATATGGGTTGCCGTAGCCGCCCATGCCGAAACCACCAAGCCCACCCATGCCGTAACCGTCGAGTCCGGACATGGACATCCAAGGGCTACCCCACCCGCCATAACCGCCGCGACCCCAGCCATAGCCGCCACGACCCCAACCGCCATAGCCACCACCCCAGAAATTGTCTGCTGTTGCAGCCATGATAATGGGCGGTGCGGCAAGAATTGCTTCACCAGCAAGACCACCAAGAACTCTACCCAGTCCACCTAAAACACTGCCGTGTTTTTCTGGTACACCATAAGAGCCGTCATATCCTGGCTGCTGATACGAGCCAGGATAGCCATTATAAGCACCAGGATACGCACCAGGTTGCTGTACAGTTTGTTGTTGCAATTGATCTATCGGTACGCGGACTTTGATGTTCTCTGTGTAATGTCCATTTGGATCTTTTGTATTTGCTTCGTCATGAATGATCAATTTGATCTTGCCGTCTGGCCCTTGGGCCATTGGCACAGAGAGTTGACCGTTTTGCAGGGATTCTACCGGCACTCTTACGGTCACTCTATCCATATTGTTTTGCACAGGCATTGCTGATTGACCAGGCATTGGCAGCCGGTCGTTGACGTTTACCTTTATATGTTGATTGTTATCTTGAAAAATTTGTTGAGGGATTCGCATCACCAAACGATCACTGCCATTGCCCAGGCTTTGCACAATCGGAGTGGTGCTAACGGATCTATCAGAAACTGATCCGGCTGAAGCATATCCGGGAGGAATTGCCGCACCTCTATATTGATTGAGCGAATCGCCTTGTGATTTTTGCGTTGTCCGATCGTTAGGACTCGGTTGCTCGCGTAAGAATTCACTAAAAGATGCTGACATGGTTATTTCCCTACTAGCTGATGGCGCCTGCTATAACTTCCGTATATTCAATTGCAGAATGGGGTGTTTGACAATGGGATTTTCCCCACGCAGTTGCTCATGTTTAAGCAAGCCAAAGGCCCGCGGTAATTTTTGCCGAGCCGGGCAATGTCAGTTTGGCTTCAATAGATAAAGCACAAGATAGAGCAAAAATCTATCTGGCAGCTCGTTTAGCAGCTTGCCGGATTGAAGTTTAGTTGGACAAACTCAATTGAATTAGTGAGAAAAAATCATCGGCGCTATACGTGGGAGAAATACGAAAAGTCCAACGATAAGCGAAACGGTGGAAGCACAAAGCACAGCAGCAGCGGCCGTGTCTTTGGCATAACGCGCGGAGTGGTGCCACTCCCCACCAGCCGACAAATTCACTAAATGCTCTAAAGATGTATTTAAAAACTCTGTGGTTAAGACAAGTCCGATGGCAAAGCTCAAGGCTATCCAACTTGTCGTATCGATATTGAAGTAAAGCCCCCCAGCAATTACGGCAATTGCGGCAAGAAAATGAATGCGTACATTGCGTTCTTCTTTTAGACCGACCCATATGCCGTGGAAGGCATGATAAAACGATTCAATCATTGTCAGCGCTCGTCCAGTCTTTTGCTGCCAGTCCCCAGGAATACTTATAGGAGGAATAATCACAGGCTTCCGAACATCTTTGGCTAGAGTTCGTTCAAGTACTTGATGATTCATTTGTTCCGTCGGGGCTGAAATAGTTTGATTCTCCAAATGGGCAAATTCGATTTTGATCTTTGACTTTGCTTGGTCGAGCCTTCTTACCTAGTGGAGAGTGCCCGATTTGGCAAAGACGATAACATGCTTCATTCCGGGCAAGCAAGAGCAATTTGCTGAAGATGGCGCCAAACGTTGCTTGTCCGTCATGACTAATCATGCTTCATCTTGTGATGGCGCAGGCATCTAGGATCTGTTTTTGCCGGCCAAACATTTCCTTTTCCTCTTGCTTGGTCTCGTGATCAAAGCCTAGAAGGTGCAGGAAGCCGTGGACGACGAGAAATGCCATTTCCCGGTTAAATGAATGTCCGTATTCCTTTGCCTGTGCTTCTGCCTTCTCAACCGAAATGATGATTTCGCCAAATTCCCAGGCAATGCCTGGCTCCGGGGGCACAAGGCCCATGGGAAAGGAAAGTACGTCTGTGGCTGCGTTTTTGCCGCGCCACTGGGCGTTAAGCTCTTTGATTTGGCGATTTGAGACCAGGCTTAAGCTGAGTACGCCGCGTGACTCCAATTCTTTTAATGCCTTTAGGGTCAGGTGCTTAGGTTTTTTCTTTCTGAGATTGGCAAGCGTAGCCAGAGCTAGTTCTTGACTTGCATGCTTGAGCCAGGACTTATTTATCGTCCGGCTGCGCTGTCTGGAGGAAATTTCAATTGTAAAAGTCAATGCCAAAATCTCGATTGTCAAGAAGTTTCGCTTGCCTAAGGCAGCCAGCCATGTTAGCATATCAAGTTATAGGAAAGCTCTTATCGTAGACTAGGTAAATTAGTCTACGGCATTATGCTGTCTGGCGTCCGTCTGGCTTCCTGGGTTCTGGATGCCGGCAGTTCATCATTTAGAAGGTATTGGTAGTGTCGCTGCAAACAAAATTGGACAAGATAACAGAACTTGCCGATGGCATTGTTAGCGCCTTGGGCATGATTGTGCTTGAGGTGAAATTCTCTCAGCACGGCCAGCGCCGTACAATAGAAGTTACGTTGCATCGTCCTCATGGGCAAGTTGCACTTGAGGATTGTGAGCAAGTTAGCCGCGAGTTGGAAAAGCAACTTGATGAAATGGAACCACCGTTGATTGACAATGCCTACATGCTGGAAGTACAAAGCCCTGGACTTTGCCGCGTTTTAAAAACGGAACGTGATTTCCAGGTTTTTTCTGGCGAAATGCTGGAAATAAAATCGCGTCAGAAAGTTGATGGGCTGGGCGATTACTTCAAAGGCAAATTGGTTAGTTTTGGTGACGGCAGGCTGACAATTGGCAATCCTGAACCGATTGTTGTTAATACCAAATCAAAATCAAAGCATAAACCAAAGGCAGGCGCGGAGACCCTAGAGACAAGCATGCCGGCCCAAGTCGAACTGGCGCAAAGTGAGCTTTTACAAGCACGACTTTACGCTGCCGAATTATTTAAATAAGTACAACTGGAGGAAAGACCTTGATCAAAATAGGCGATAAGTTGCTTGAAGCAGCCGAAGAACTGGAAAGAGAGCGAAATATTCCGCAGGAAGAATTCATCTCCTATGTTTGCGATGCGATTGTCGCTGCTTATAAGAAAAAGGTTCCTGACCACGATGTAGAAGGTGTAAGAGCAATCTTTGATCACGAAACTGGTGAAATTGGTATCTTCGCGCCAAAAGAAGTGGTGAAGAAAGTTTCCAATGAATATCACGAAATCGGCTTGGCTGAGGCGCGTGATTTGATTCCTGACGTTGATATTGGTGAAGTTCTGGAAATTGAAGTTACGCCACACGACTTTTCTGAGTTTGGCCGCATTGCTGCACAAACTGCTAAGCAGTTGATTACGCAGCGTTTGCGGGAAGCAGAGAAGGAATTGATCAAGAAGGAATTCGAAGCCAGACATGGCACTTGCACGACTGGTCAAATTGAGCGTATCGAAGTAATTAGCAATACGCGCAACAATGTGATTGTCAATCTGGGACGTGTGGAAGGCTGCATGCCATCACGCGAACAATTGCCTGGTGAAACATATCGTGTTGGCAATCGCGTGCGTGTTTATGTTTTGGAACTGCGTGAAACAGGGCGTGTACCGCAAATTATTGTTTCGCAAGCGCATCCGGAATTAGTGCGTGAATTGTTTGAACTTTATGTGCCGGAAATTGAAGATGGCACAGTCGAGATCAAATCGATTGCCCGAGAAGCCGGCTATAGAACAAAGATTGCCGTGCACTCTGATGATGCAGATGTTGATCCGGTTGGTGCTTGTATCGGAACACGCGGTGTGCGTATTCAAAATGTGGTGGCGGAATTGCGCAATGAAAAAATTGACGTTATCCGCTTCTCGCAAGATCCAGTTGATTACATCTCCAATGCATTAAGTCCAGCACGAATTACAACAGTGGCGCTCTATGAAGATTCACCGGAAATGGGTGGCAAGCGTGCTGAAGTAATTGTGCCTGACGATCAATTGAGTTTGGCAATTGGCAGAGGCGGACAGAACGTTCGTCTAGCTGCGAAGTTGACGAGCTGGAAGATTGATATCAAGTCGGAAAGCCAAACCGGCGGTTCTTATAATAAGAGCGTTGGTAGTGGTGTTGGTTCCGAAGGTTAGCGATATGAGGTTACATTATCCTGGAAAGAAAAGCTCATGTTAAAACAGCCAAACACTTGCGTGTTTGTGTTGCTTGCCGCCAGTTCAAAGCGCGGCAGGAACTTGTTCGCTTAACTTGTGATCATGTAACTAGAAATGTATTAGTGAATTGTCAGGGAAGCATTTTTGCTTCTCCTGAGATGAGCGCTCTTTCTGCGTATGCAGGAGAGCTTCTAGCAAAAGGCTTGGCTGGCAAACCTTTTGGACGTTCGGCCTATGTTTGTTTTACCTTGGAATGCATAGGGCAACTTGCCAGTAAAAATCAGAAAAACCGCAATCAGAGTGGTCGCTTAATTGGCGCTCTTTCTGGTCGGTCGCGCAAGTCAAAAGGCGCTGCTAGTGGCGAAAGCCTCTCGCGGCGATGCTCGCTTGAGCCACAAATTATTGAGCAATTGTTGCACTTCTGTACAGATAGTGCTCAAACGTGCCAAAATACACAAGGGTAGGAGGGTCTTCAATGAACGACCGAGTCAGAATTTACGAACTTGCAAGGCAGATGAATCTTCCGAATCAGGATTTGATCAATGCTTTGCGCGAGCTCGGTTATGACGTTAAGAGCCATTCCAGCACTATTGAAGGGGCAACTGTTGGCCTTCTGATTGCTGCGTTAGGCAAGAAAAAATCTGGTGAAAAGCCAGCCGCGGCTCCCAAAGCAGCAAAAACACAAGCGAAGGCTCAAGTGCCACCGCCTCCGCCAGAGCCGGTTGTTGTGAAGCCACGCGTTCTTTCACGCCGTAAACCAGGCGCTGAGCCAATTGATACCGAACCGGTTCAAGAAGTTGCTCCACCGCCTCCTGCTGTTGTACCAGAAGAGAAGCCAGAAGAAGAAGCTCCATCACCGGCACCAACTCCAACAAGAGTTCCACTCTATCAAACGGTCGATTCGCCTATTGGTAAAGTGCAAAGAATTTCTCAATCAGCCGATAGACCAAGCTATCGTCCAGGTGAAAAGCCCGGTCAAAAGCCGGCTGATAAGCCAGGCGATAAGATTGCGGCTAAGGTGAGCCCGGATTCGACTCCGGAGACAAGCAAGGCTCAACCGGAAGTTATTGAAAGACCAAAATCATCAGAGTCCCCGGACAGATCGCAGCAAAAGATTGCTGCCAAGACTCAGCCAGAATCACCAGCTCAAGATGGTCAGGATGATTCAGGCAAAACTAAAAAACCGGCTATTTTGGATCTGCCTTCGCAATCGATGCGACCAAATGCACCATCTGTGCCAATTCGTGTGGCGGCGCCATCAGTGCGAGCCACTCCACCAAGGCCGCCTAAACAACATAGATCTTCTGCACCGACGGAAAGACATCTTCACCAACAAAAGAAGGACGATAAGGCTCGTCAGGCTGCTGCCACAATCGAAAAGCCAAAAATTGTTGTTCTCAACCAAGCGCTTTCTGTTAAAGATCTGGCAGACAAGATGGCTGTTTCCGAGACTGAAATTATCAAACGCTTGTTCATGAAGGGCTTCATGCGCACGGTCAACCAGCTGGTTGAACTAGAGTTGGCTCGCGACGTAGCAATTGAAATGGAATACGAAGTACTGGAAGAAGAGTTCAGTACAGAAGAAGCCAAGGAAGAAAAGGTTCTTTCTGAAGAAGACAAGAAAGCCTTGGTCATTCGTCCGCCGGTTGTCACCATTATGGGTCACGTTGACCACGGTAAGACAAGCTTGCTTGATGCGATTCGTCAAACCAAGTTCTTGTTGACAGATGCAGAAGCCGGTGGTATCACTCAACACATCGGCGCATATCACGTTGAAGTGCCAAGTGAAGATGGCAGCATGCGTCAGATTGTATTCTTAGATACACCTGGTCACGAAGCGTTTACAGCTATGCGTGCACGTGGTGCTAAAGCAACAGACATTGCAATTTTGGTTGTTGCCGCTGATGATGGTGTGATGCCGCAAACAATTGAGGCTATCGATCACGCCAAAGCTGCTGGTGTGCCAATGATTGTGGCTGTGAATAAGGTGGATAAGGCGGAATCCGATCCGGATCGCGTGCTTTCACAGTTAATGGAACATGATTTGGTTCCCGACAAATATGGTGGCGATACAGTTACCGTAAGTGTTTCGGCTAAAAAGCGTACGGGTCTGGAAGAACTTCTGGAAATGATTCTTCTGGTTGCTGATATGCAGGAGCTTAAAGCTAATCCTGATGCGCCAGCCTCTGGTGTGATCATTGAAGCAGAACTGTCTCGTGGTCGTGGTGCTGTTGCTACTGCCCTTGTGCAAAACGGTACTTTGCGCGAAGGCGATTACTTGGTGGCAGGCGGAGCGGCTGGCCGCGTAAGAGCATTGTTTGATGATCGTGGTGCCCGCGTGAAAGCGGCCGGACCATCAATGCCAGTGGAAGTGCTTGGTTTGGATGAAGTTCCTCAAGCCGGCGATAGATTTGAAGCGACAGAAGATATTCAAGCTGCTAAAACTATTGTTGAATCACGCCGCTTAATTGAACAAGAACGCCGTGGACACCGCGTCACACTGGAATCCTTGCACGATTTACTTGAGCAAGGCGAAGTGAAAGACTTAAATGTGATTGTCAAAGCCGATGTGCAGGGAACGGCCGAAGCAATTGCCGAACAAGTACGCAAATTGACGAGCAAGGAAGTACAAGTTCGTGTCTTGCGCGTTTCTTCCGGTGATATTTCGGAAAACGATGTGAACTTGGCAGCATCATCAAATGCCATCATCATCGGCTTCAATGTTCAGCCAGATCAAAACGCCAACAAGGTAAGAGAATCGTCTGGTGTTGATATTCGTACCTACAACATCATTTATCAGATTACAGACGATCTGGAAATGGCTATCCAAGGTTTGATCAAGCCAATTCGAGAAGAGATCCAAATCGGTACGGCAGAAATCCGCCAGGTCTTCAAATTTGGCAAAGGTCTCTCAATTGCCGGTTGTATGGTCACCAGTGGCAAGATCACACGTGGTGCAATTGTACGCGTCGAGCGTGGCGGACAAACCGTCTACGATGGCAAGCTCGATACGCTCAAGCGCTTCAAGGACGATGCCAAAGAAGTTGCCTCAGGCTTTGAATGCGGCATGAGCTTCGAAAAATTCAATGATTTTGCAGAAGGTGACACGGTCAAGGCATTCACGATTCAAGAAACTAAGCGTGAACCGACGCGCTAAGTCGTTCTTTTCAATTCGTCGGATAATCGAACCTAAATATCATGTCTACTCCCAGAGCACTTAGGGTTTCACAATCAGTCAAGCGAGAGCTTTCACAAATGCTCGCGCGTGACTTAAAAGACGAACGCATATCTGGGTTGGTATCGGTAACGGATGTGGAAATGACGCCGGATTGCCGGTCAGCACGCGTTTACATTTCTGTATATGGAAGCGAAGAGCAAGCAAATAAAACCCTGGAAGCCTTGAAAGATCAAACAGGCTTTATTCGGGGCGAGATTTGCCGTCGGCTTTCACTGAGATTTGCACCCGAGCTTGCCTTTCGTTTAGACAATTCGCTTGAGCGTGGTGCACGCGTATCAGAAATCATTTCCAAAATTTCTCGCGGAGAAATATAGTGGCGAATGGATCTCGCAGCGAAAGCAAGCCAAAACTTTTTTCTCAATATAAATAAACCACGCGGTAAAACCGCACATGATGTGGTTTATCAGGTCCGTAAGCTTCTAAAAATATCCCGGGTGGGTCATGGTGGCACCCTGGATCCAATGGCTGAAGGTGTGCTGCCAATTGCTGTCGGTAAATGTACGCGCCTAATTCGCTTTTTGGTTGGAACTAAAACTTATAAAGCCGGAATCTTGCTTGGTCAATCGACTACTACCGATGACATCGAGGGCAGGGTTCTCTCTCAATCGGATGTTTTACCGGATGAGCAAGCGATTCGCCAAGCCTTGAATTTATTTTCCGGCAAGCTTGAGCAATTGCCACCAGATTACTCTGCTGTTCACTATCAAGGCAAACGTCTTTACCAATTGGCACGTGTTGGGCAAGTGCCAGAGGATATCAAGGCACGCTCTGTGGAAGTCTATAGTCTGGATGTGGTGGCATCGAAGCCACCGCATTTGGAATTAGTGATTAGCTGCTCGGCTGGCACGTATATAAGATCTATTGCGCGCGATCTAGGAGCGAAGTTGGGTTGTGGTGGATGTCTGGAATCTTTAGTTAGGACTGCAGCCGGACCATTTGTGCTTGAAAGTTCTGTGACTCTGGAAGAACTGGCAAAGTTGATTGAAGACGGACAACTTGCTTCCGCCATGGTCAAACCAAGCACTGTTCTCGGCTTGCCCAATCTCGATATCAAAAAAGAATCCGTGCAGAAACTTGTCTTTGGTCAAACGATTCATCGAGAGGCAGATTCAGCGCATGCTGGCCAAAGTAATTCTCAGGATGGCGCGGACGCCGCATTCGATTTCGATTTCGTTTCCGTTAGTTATGGCGGCGACATCATTGCTGTTTGTCGTTCGACCGGGGAAGGCAATTTGCAGCCGGAGGTAGTAATGACCAATGGAGAGTAAGAGCGTCGATCGCGTTACACTTCTGAACATAACCATTTTTGTCGAAGCGTTTTTGCTTTTGGCTGCCACCATCTGGGCCCAAGTGGCTGAAATTTCTTTGCGTCCCCTGTTCTATCAGAATTGGAAAATCGTAGCGATTGGTGCGGCTGCCGGCGTACTGGTTGCCTTGTTGAGCTTGCTTCTGATGTGGTTGGGTAAACATCTGAGTTTCTTGGCTGAGCTAAGACAAATCAGCTTGGATCAAATTGCGCCAATCTTTGCCGACTTGAGTTTTGTCGATGTTGTATTCATATCCGCTGTATCTGGATTTTGCGAAGAAGTTTTCTTCCGCGGGGCCGTGCAAGCCCAAATCGGCCTTCTACCTGCCGCCTGTGTCTTCGGCCTTTTCCACTGCCCGAGCCTAAAACACGCAAGCTACGGACTCTGGGCACTAGTCGCCGGCGCCTTCCTCGGACTCTTAGTCCAAATAACCGGATCATTATGGGCCCCGATAATCGCTCACTCCCTAAGCAACGCCATCTCGCTTCTATACTTGAGTCATAGAGCTAAATCATAAGCGGAATTGTTGTAAACGTTTCGTTTGGAGGCGCGCCGTAGGCGCCGGCGAAGACTCAGCGAGTGAGCGATTGCGGTGAGCATCCTTATATAAGCCCTCCGTCGCCTATCGGCTCCTCCGCGCGATAAGACGCTTCTCTCCGCATTGCTCCTCGCAATGCTGCGCTCCGCTGTATTTCGTACAGGATCACGTTCGGAGCAGGCGCCGCAGGCCGGCGAAGACTCAGCGAGTGAACGATTGCGATGAGCAATCGTGAAACGAGCGGGACCACGTTCGGAGGAGGTGCCGTAGGCACCTCCGGAGAACTTATTAATGTATCTTGTTGATAATCGTGAAGATTGGCAGGTACATACCAATAACCACAGAGCCGACGATGCCACCAATGCCGATAACCATGATTGGCTCGAGCAAGGAAGTCAGTGCTTCCACTGAATTTTCTACTTCTACGTCATAAAAGTCAGCCACTTTGGAAAGCATATCGTCAAGACGACCAGTTTCTTCGCCAATTGCCACCATTTGGGTAACCATGGGCGGAAAGAGATTATCTTTAGATAGCGGTTTGGAAATTGTTCCACCCTGTCGTACTTCATTATGTACTACTTCGATGGATTTCATAATCACGGCATTGCCTGCAGTCTCTTTCACCACTTCCAATGCCGTTAGCATCGGTACGCCGGAGCGTACTAGGGTTCCAAAGGTGCGACTAAAGCGAGCAATAGCCACTCTTTTCAGGAGATCGCCGAATATAGGCAGCTTGAGGAAAAGTGAGTCAATTCTCAATCGTCCGCCATCAGTTTTGTACCAATTCTTTAATCCCCAGAAGCAAGCGCCCAGTGCGACAACAAAAACGAGCATCCAAACCGAACGCACAAGTTCCGATAATTGAAGCAACATTTGGGTAAAGGCAGGCAGGTCAGCACCCATGTTGCTGAACATGTTTTTGAAAATCGGCAATATAAAGGTAAGCATACCCCACAAGACAAGAACCGCTACAAGCATGACAGCACAAGGATAGTACATACCAGCCTGTACCTTTTGTGTCAGTCTTGATCGGGCTTCCAAAAAATCAGCCAGACGAGCCAGCACTTCTTCGAGAATACCGCCAGCCTCACCAGCGCGCACCATGGCTACGTATAATCTATCGAACACATCGGGATGTCTGGATAAAGCATCGGATAAGGAAGTGCCGGACTCGACAGATCTGCGTACTGTGTCCAGCGTTGTTTTCATTTTCTTGTTTTCACACTGCTCGACCATGATAGCCAAGCCGCGCAAAATGGCCACGCCCGCCTTAACCATGGCCGCAAATTGCCTGGAAAACACGACCATGTCTTTCAGACCAACTTTTGGCTCAAGCAGTGATGATAGGGAAGCAAGATTTACGCTGGAGAATAATTGTTTAGCGCTATCGCTAACGGCGGCTTTCGTCGGTTGCCCGGGCTGAGCCTTGGTCTTGATTTCGACAATGTTCATACCGCGTGAGGCAAGACGTGCACGCAAAGCTGCTTGCGACTCGGCTTGGGCGACAGCTTCTGTCACCCTTCCTCTCGTGTCCTTGACTTTATATAGGAATTCCATTTCTTACTTATCTTCTATTGGGCATGGAAGAGGCATAAGCTGGTTGTGGGCCGACCATACGTTGAAAATCGTCTGGATGGCTGGTCTTGGACAAGGCCTCATCGACTGCGACAACTCCTTGCTTGCATAGTTGTGCTAAGCAGGATTCGAGTGTTTGCATGCCTTGCTGACCACCCATTTGGATCGCGGAATAAATTTGTGCTGTTTTTGATTCGCGAATTAAGTTGGCGATACCAGGAGTGTTAACCAGAACTTCCAGAGCTAGAACTCTACCCTTAGTCATATTGTTGCCACCTGCCGTTTCTTGCAGTCGCGGTAACAAGGTTTGACTGAGTACTGATACCAGGGAGTTGGAAAGCATAACGCGCACTTGCTCTTGTTGTTGAGGTGGGAAGACATCAACGATACGATCAATTGTTTGAGCGGCAGAACTTGTGTGTAATGTTCCAAAGACAAGGTGACCGGTTTCTGCTGCAGTTAACGCAAGTTGAATGGTTTCCAAATCGCGCAACTCACCAACCAGAATGACATCCGGATCTTCACGCAAGGCAGCCCGTAAGGCATTGCCGAAGGACTTGGTATCCGCACCAAGTTCGCGTTGTCCGACAACTGATTGTTTGTTGACGTGAATAAATTCAATTGGATCTTCAATGGTCAGAATATGCTCGGAGCGATTCTCATTGATCCAGTCGATCATAGAAGCAAGTGTAGTTGATTTACCGGAACCGGTTGGTCCGGTAACTAAAATCAAACCGCGTGGTTTGTGCACCAGTTCTTTGACGATTGGTGGCAAACCAAGATCTCCCATAGAGGGAATTCTGGAAGAAATCGTTCTAAAAGCCGCTGCATAGGAGCCACGATCGCGATAACAATTTATTCTCCACCGTCCTACGCCTTCAAGCCCATAGCTGCAATCAAGTTCCCAGGTCTGTTCAAGTTGCTTGCGTTGCTCGGATGTGAGGATAGAAAAAATCAAACGTTGAGTATCATCCTTGGTCAAGGCATCAACTTGGCTGCGCACCAGCTTACCAGCGATTCGTAAAATGGGTGGCTGTCCAACTTTGATGTGCAAATCGGAAGCACCGCGGTCGAATACCAGTTGAAGTATCTCTTGCATTTCTACACTCATTTGATTCGATCCTCCGGAGCAAAATGTCGTATAAACCTTGTATCAAGCGGGTTTTATTGCACGAACCAAGGGGCTCCTTTACTTTCTTACCCATTTTTGGCAAGAACCTGCAAGACTTAAATTTATATTTGTTGAGAGACTTATATTAGTTCAGCTGTGGCTTGTGGCTCTCGGTTTTATTTCTTACCATTGCCATTGCTGTTGGTACCATTGCGCGAGCTCTGGCAATAGGGGCAAATCTGCCAAGAGCCTTGTACTTCTGCCTTGCAGGTTCGGCAATGCTTTTCTTGGCACACTTCTTCTTGCTTGAGCCCGCATTTCGGACAGGATGTCCAGTGTTCCTCCTGGAACGTGCCACAACGCGTGCAAGACTTCTTCAATTCATGAGTACAGAATGGGCACTTGAGGAAGTCGTCGCCAATCGGATTACGGCATTTCGGACAAAGCTTGTCTTCTCCGCCAGTATCAGACATAGTCACACGAATCACTTCGTCAATCGTGGTGGATCCTTTGCCAACCAGCTTCAGACTGTAGTCTTTCAGAGGCACCATGCCGGAGGCTTTTGCCGCAAAGCGGATCATGGCAGTGGTGGCACCAGACGAAATCAAATCGCGAATTTCGTCGTTGATGCGCATCACTTCATAACAACCGACTCTGCCTTTGTAGCCGGTATTTTGGCAATTCTCACAGCCTTTGCCTTTGCGAAAAATCGGCCAACCTTTCTCATCGACCTTGAGCTGATAATATTTGATCCGCGCTTCTGCCGGCTTTTCTTCGGTACTGTCTAAAATACCAGCATATTCTAAGGTCTTGCGTTCCGGGCTGTAGTCTTCTGCGCATTCCGGACAGATTCTCCTGAGAAGACGTTGAGCGACGATACCAATGGTGGCAGAGGCAATGAGAAATGGATCAACGTCCATTTCCGACAAGCGAGTAATCGCAGATGGTGCATCGTTAGTATGCAACGTGGTAAAGACAAGGTGACCAGTGAGGGCAGCTTCAACGGACACTTTGGCAGTTTCTTTGTCGCGCGTTTCACCGACCAGCATGATGTCCGGATCTTGGCGGAGAAAGGCGCGCATGATGCGGGCAAAATCGACACCACGTTCCTTCTGTACTTGTGACTGGTTGATGCCTTGTAACTCGTATTCAATTGGGTCTTCAGCGGTTACGATGTTTACTTCGGGTTTATTCAGTTCGGCCAGCGCAGAATAAAGTGTTGTACTTTTCCCTGAACCAGTTGGTCCTGTAACGAATATGATTCCATAGGGCTTGTGGACCATGTCCTTGAATGTTTCCAAGGCTTTATCGTCAGTAATTAGTTTGTCCAGACCAAGTAACGTATTGGATGAATCCAAAATACGCATGACGATGTTCTCTCCATATTTGGCAGGCACCGTGGAGACACGAAAGTCAATTTCTTTTCCGGCAAACTTGACGCGGATGCGTCCATCTTGAGGTACACGACGCTCTGCAATGTCCAAATTGGCCATAACTTTGTATCGTGATATCAATGGCGCCACCAAGGCACGCGGCAGGCGCTTGTCTATCATCATGACGCCATCCAGGCGATAGCGCACAATCAGTTCATCTTCTTGCGGTTGTATGTGAATATCGGAACATTTGCGTTTTATGGCACGGGCAATAATTTGATTGGCTAAAAAGATGACCGGAGCATCTTCCTGTGAAGTGGTCCGGTCAAGGTCAGCTACATCGGAATCGATGCTTGCGTCGATCATCACATCTAAATTGCTCAGATCGACATCATTATCCAAAAAGTTTTGCGTGAGCGTATCGTTTGTTTCGTTGCGAACTTCGTCACGTAAATTGTACACGCTTTCCATAAAGTGTTGGAAGTCGTCTTCCGTGCAAACCACAGGTCTGATTTGCAGGCCTTTCAATCTGTATTTCACATCATCCAAGGCAAGCAAATTATTGGGATTGACCATAGCAATGGTGATGCGGTTGCCTTGGCGTGAAATCGGCACAATTTGGTGCTGGCGCATAATTACTTCTGGTAGAAGCGAAACCAAGTCGTCTTCGGCACAGGTTTTGGCAAGCGATATGTAAGGTACACCGTATTGCAGCTCCAGGGCATTTTTTAAGTGGCTTTCGGTAGCCAGGCCCAAACGCGAAAGGATGAGCCCAATCGGCTCACCGGTCGTTTCTCTTTCTTTCAAGACAAGCCTTAGCTCATCATCTGTGATGAGCCCGTTGTCTACTAAGAGTTCGCCTATACCTTTCTGTACAAGAGCCATTTTGCCTGCCTGTGCCTATCGCGTATCCTCCACGATCCCGTGTCTACTTGTAAGTAGTCTGACAATTTACCCGGCAGCCTGCCCGCCGGCTTACCTGCTAACTTATTTGCGTTCTTTATGCGCAAATAAGTAACCAACTAATTGTGATTGTCTAACCATTACAAGAACTATTTGCTATCCCGAGGGGTTAATTGGGGGCTATTCTTGTCTCCTGTTAACCGATAAACCGCAACCCTACCGCTAAGTCCCACTATGTATGTGCCCGAGAATCGCTTAGATTAAACATTTAAATTTGGTCAGAAAGTGCTAGCCACACTATGCCCATTACGGGAAGTTAAACAATATGGACATTCCTCCATGCCAGCGCTTAATTCGGCGTGGCAGCTGGCACAGGTGCCATCACCATTTCCCTCGTGCTCTCCCAGTCCACACTTAGGACAGGTAGACCAGCCTTCTTCCAGGAAGGCTGAGCAGCGGTTGCAGGTTTTCTTGAGTTCATGTTGGCAAAACGGGCATTTAAGGAAGTCGGCACCAATTGGATTGCGGCACATCGGACAGAGCTGGTCCTCGCCGGCTGTGTCAGAGAGGGTGACGCGAATCACCTCTTCGCAGGATGTTACGCCATCGGCAACCAGTCTTAAGCTGTAGTCCTTGAGGGTGACCATGCCGACTTGCTTGGCAGCAAAGCGAATTGTCGAAGTGGTGCCCCCGGATGAGATGATCTCGCGAATTTCATCGGTCAGGCGCATTACTTCATAGACGCCGACGCGCCCTTTGTAACCGGTGTTTTGGCAGGTTTCGCAACCCTTTCCGCGTTTGAAGACGGGGTTGCCCTCGGCATTGAGTTTGAGGCGGTAGAAGTTTATCGTCGATTCTGCCAGTTTTTCTTGTGTCTTCTCTTTTAGACCAAGAAATTCCAGCATGGTGTCATCAGGGACAAACTCTTCCGTACATTCTGCGCAAATGCGGCGGACTAGACGCTGAGCCAGACAGCCAATCGTGGCTGCAGCAATCAAATACGGATCGACTTCCATTTCTACGAGGCGTGTCACCGCCGATGGTGCGTCGTTGGTGTGCAAAGATGTGAAGACAAGGTGACCTGTGAGAGCGGCTTCAATGGCGATGTGTGCTGTTTCCTTGTCGCGGGTTTCACCAACTAGCATGATGTCCGGATCTTGGCGTAAGAATGAACGTAGGATGCGGGCAAAGTCCACACCTTTTTCACGCAAGACCTGCACTTGAGTGATGCCCTTAAGGTCATACTCAATCGGATCTTCCACTGTGAGAATATTCACGTCTTGTGAATTGCGCTCTGACAGTGCTGAGTACAATGTAGTGGTCTTGCCGGATCCGGTTGGTCCGCAAACAAAAATAATGCCGTATGGTTTAGAGATCATGTCGCGAATTAAGTCGAGAGAAACTTGATCGGTGATCAATTTTTCCAATGCCAAAGTATTGGCAGATTTATCCAAAAGGCGCATCACCACTTTTTCTCCGTGCTTAACCGGAATTGTGGAGACACGAAAGTCTACGTCTTTGCCCGAGAACCGCAAACGCATGCGTCCATCTTGAGGTACGCGACGTTCGGCAATGTCAAGATTGGACATAATCTTGTAGCGTGAAATTAGTGGTGCCAAAATTTGTTTGGGCAATTGTCTGTCAATGAACAAAACGCCGTCCAGGCGATAACGCACGATTACGGATTTTTCGCGCGGCTCGACGTGGATATCCGAGCAACCGCGCTTGATTGCCCGAGCGAGAACCTGATTGGCTAACTGCACCATTGGCTCGTCTTGGGCTTGCTTGGCTAGCTCAACTTCGTTCCAGTCGTCTTTGGCTTCCGGAGATAATTCAACGGCAAAATTGAGGTCAATTTCGCCGTCCAAAATGCCCTGATAAGATTCACCAATTGTGGTTTGATTGCGTTCCTTTTCGGCATATATAGTTTCCATGAAATGCTGGAAGTCGTCTTCCGTGCAAACCATGGTCTTAATTTGAGCGCCCTTCAGACGATACTTGATGTCGTCCAGGGCAATTAAGTTATTGGGATTGACCATGGCAAGCGTGATGCGGCTGCCATCACGAGAAATGGGCACCACTTGGTGCTGGCGCATTACTACTTCCGGCAAAAGCGACATTAATTCCGGGTCTGCCTCTGTTTTTGCCAGAGAAACATAGCTCACCCCGTACTGCAGTTCCAGGGCGTTTTTAAAATGAGACTCTGTGGCCAGACCGAGTCGTGACAAAATCAGACTCATCGGCTCGCCTGTTTTTCTATGCTCGGACTGGACCAGACTCCATTCGTCGTCTGTAATCAGCCCGTTTTCCACGAGCAGTTCGCCAATTTCTTTTTTAACGAGCGCCATAAAATTTCAAAGCCGCACCAAAAGAGCCATTTCTACGCCAGCCACCTAATTTATGTTCCCTAGTGAACAATTTGTTAAACATTTACTGTGGTTTTAAGACAATAAAGTAATTAAAATAACCAAGCTTTGAAAGTTGCTGAAATTAAATACCTGCTTTTAATTTGTTTGCTTGCCCTGGGGCTGCGCCTGGCGGGCTTAAACTTCGACAGCCTTTGGTTGGACGAGGCTTATCAGACAATGTCTGATACTTATGGTCAAAGTTTACCGGACTTTACCAACCCGAACGCCCCGGCCTTCCTTTTCCGCTTCGAAAAACCTCAGCCGGTCGGCCAGCTTTTAGCTAACTTTAGAAAGGTAGATCCGCTTTGTCCGCCTCTTTATCCGGTGCTGCTCAATTCTTGGATTGGTCTGGTAGGCGCTCCGGCCACATTTTTCGGCGACTTTCCGATTCGCCTGCTTTCAGTTTTGTTTTCGCTCGCTTCGATTCTGGCCAGCTATTTTTTCTGCCGGCAATTTCTGGGCTTGCGGGTGGCAGTTTTGGCCTCACTCTTTCAGGCAGTTTCGCCTTTTGACATTTACTATGCGCAAGAAGCAAGAATGTACAGTCTAATGGTACTGAGTGCTTGCCTTTCGGCAGGCAGTTTTTGGGCGATTATTGCCAAATTTACTCAAATTCAAAGAATCGTCGGCAAGAGCACGGTGACAGAACTCGCTTTTTATTGGTTGCTGTATGTGCTATCAAGCTGGGCATTGATAAATACCCACTATACGGGCTTGTTTCTTATCTCTTTCCAAATGATTTATGGACTCTCGATAATTGCCATCAGGCGTGATTGGAAACTGCTTTTGGTCTTTGTTGCGGCAGGGATTTCCGTCTTGCTTTTGTGGTTGCCTTGGCTAAATATGTTTTTTCAGGCCTCGGCTGCCCGCAAGCAATCATTTTATGTCGCCAGGCAATTTAGTCTTGCGTGGCCCTTTTGGGCATTGTTCATTAGAATTCCCTTGAATTGGCTTGCTTTTTTGGCAGGAAAAAAGGTCTTTGGTTTTGCTTGTCCATTATATGTGACAAGTGCAGTCTCACTTGTCTTGGCATTTCTGGCCGCCTTCAAGCTGCGGATTCTGCCCAAGAAGGTGTTTAGCCACATGCAAGCGGCAGAAAAATCTGACGGGAAAAGTTTGCTTGGCAAGAATCAATTTAGGGCTACGACATTTTTATGGTTGTGGGCCGCGGTGCCAGCTCTCGTTCTTTGGCTGATTGATGTGGTTGAAGGGCACCGAGTCATAGAGATGGCTCGCTATGTAATATATACTGCACCAGCAATTTATATGATTGCGGGTTATGGTATTGCCAGCCTATTATCTTATTCGCGTCTGGTGCCTTGCTTTTTGGCATTGCACTGCTTTTTTGCTTTGGTAAACAATGCCTGGTCGCATCAAGTCTTTCAACGTGAACCCTGGAAGCAAATGGCTCAAGCTGTGGAGGCGAACTGTCAGGCCGATGATGTGATATTTGTCAGCCAGTACTACGACATTGTCTGCCTGGATCGTTATTTGACAAAACCGTTTGTCCAAATTGGTATCAGTCCGGCAATGGGCAAAGCACATATTGCTTCTTTAGTATCAAAGTACAAACGCTTCTTTCTGCTCACCGCACAAGAAGGCGAAGAGGCAAGTCAAATGGTGCCACCGACATTTCGGGAAGTTGAATCTAAGACCGTGCACTTGAAACACGGGCTTAGTTTGCGGCTTTATCAGGCAAGCCCCTAATCTTGATCTGTCCATCAGCCTGCAATCAGCTGGAAAGTCTAGGCTACGGTTGCTACTTCCTGATGTTGAGTGCCGTTAGAAATATGGCAATTTGAACCAATGACGCAATCTTTGAGATTGGCCTTTCCTTCAATTTTGCTGTCGGACCAAATTACCGAGTTCTCAATTACGGCACCTTCGGAAACCAGGCAATTGTCGCCAATGATTACTTTGCCTTTGATGCGAACGCCAGGCAAAATGCGACTGCCCTTTCCGAGCATCAACAAACCATCAATTTGACAATTGTCGGCAATTTGCGAACCTTCTCCCAACCACAAAGTGCCGCCATTGGTATCACGCTTGGTGCCTGGTAAATCAACTTTGATTTTGCCATCCAAAGCATCAAAATTGGATTGGCGATATTGTTTGATAGTGCCGACATCAGACCAATAACTGCCAATTGTATAGCCAAGCACCGGTAATGACTGGCTAACTAATTTTGGAAAAAGCTGTCTGCCGAAACCATATTCACCTTGTTCGGGAATGTGGTGAAAAATTTCCGGTTCAAATATATAAATTCCGGTAGATGCTAGATCGGAAAGGGCTTCTTCTTGTTTCGGTTTTTCTTGAAAGCCGACAATGAAGCCTTCTTTGTTCGTGATCGCTACACCAAATTGACTGACGTCATCGACGTGCTTCAAGGCGATGGTGGCAAGAGCACGCTTTGCCTTGTGAGCAGCAACAATTTCGGAAAGATTGGCGTCCGTGAGCAAATCTCCCATGAGAACAATGAAAGTACCGTCAGCAAGAAAGTCTCGGCAGGCGCGCACGCCACCAGCGTCACCGGAGAGTTTTTCTTCGACCAGCAAGCGCAGGTTGATACCAAATTTAGTACCATCACCGCAATATTCAATCAGCTTGTCTGGCAAGTGGTGTAAGTTGGCAGCAACATCGGTAATACCATGCTTAATGAGCAAGTGCAGAATGTGCTCTATAACCGGTCGATTGGCAACCGGAACTAGCGGCTTGGGAATCTGAGACGTTAGGGGATCAAGGCGCGATCCGACTCCTGCTGCGAGCACCATTGCTTTCATTTATATGATTCCTCTTGAAGTTGTGGACAAAATTATTGGCCGGCTCTGGCCTTATGCACTGTATCTTTAAAGCGGCTGGTGGAAAATATTTTGCTTACTTGAATCATGTCGGCGTCAAGCGATTCTTTGGCACGCTCAATGGCTTGGCTTACCTGCATAGAGGCTGTGCCACCATAAGATGTTCGTGAACTGACGGACTCTTCCACCGTAACGTGCTGGAAGATATCGACATCGAATGCGGGAGAAAAATATTGCCACTCGTTAATTGCTAAGTCAGGCAAATTTTTATTCCGTTCTTTGCAGTACAAAATAAGTTGCTCGACGACTCTTGCTGCTTGCTCTTGTGTTAGCCCTTTGGCGACGAGAAAATCCACAGCCAAACTAGAGGCTGTCAAATCAGCAGAGGCTGCTTGCCGCATGCGTGTCGCATCAATTTCAATTGCTGGCAATAGTTGAATGGCCAGTTCCAGCAAGAATTTCAACTTCTCGACGATATCCAGAAGTCCAGGCAAGCACTCTTGTAAATCTTGACTAAAGCCCATTGGTAAGGCTTTCAGTTGGATGAGAAATTCAGCTAAACGTCCGGATAAAGCAGCTGGTCTAGCCCGCAGAATCTCAATTAATTCCGGATTGCGTTTTTGTGGCATGCTCAAACTCTTGAAAGAAAATGCCTTTCTCAGCTTGATAAAACCAAACTCTTGCGTTTGCCATAAAAGCAAATCCTCGGCAATTTGCGAAAGATGCTGGCCGGTTAAGGCAGCAAATGCAGCAAACTCAATTAAATAATCTCGGTCAGAAACCGCATCCAGACTGTTTTCCATTACTTCGTCAAAGCCAAGCAACTGTGCTACTAGATTGCGATCGATAGGAAAGTTGGTGCCGCCCAAGGCGCCAGCTCCTAAAGGTAACATGTTCACTCGTTTGTACAAATCAAACAAACGGTCGCTGTCACGACGGAAGCGCAATTCATGCGCCAACCACCAGTGAGAAAGCAAAATTGGGCAAGCTGGTTGAAGGTGTGTGTAGCCGGGCATCACCGTTTCCAGATCACGTTCGGCAAAAGAAATAAACGTTTCGCGCAAGCTGCCTATTTTGCTAAATATTTCGGCAATTGCATCGCGCAACCAAAGTCTTACGTCGGTGGCAATTTGATCGTTGCGCGATTTAGCAATACGAACAGAACTGGCCAGCTCGCCCAGTTCTTCTCTCAGCGCGCGCTCAAGACCGGCATGAATATCTATGTCTTGGGCATTAAGCGCAAATTTGCCTTTGGCTAAATCATCTTGAATCTTTTCTAGGCCATGCAAAAGTTGTTTGGTTTCTTCGGAACTAAGAATGCCAGTTTGGCCAAGCATTTGTATGTGTGCTTTTGAACTTTGAATATCATGGTAAAGCAGCACTTGCTCGATTTTTGGATTCTGCCAAAATCTGCCCACGGGCTCCGAAAGAGAAAAATCACTCTGCGGAGGCTCCTGTTTGACAGGTGGGTTTTGCAAGGGCTCTTGCTGCTCCTGCTCTTGATTTTGATCAGCTCGATTTTTAGATTGTGGGCTCATAATTACTCTCTAAACCTGCTTACTATTTTAGGCTGATGCACTAAGGCATAAATGAAATACAAATGCGCCTGACCTTGCTTCTAGCCTAGCAGGTTTAAGATTAATACCTTTCAATTGAGAGGAGCTTGCGTCGGCTCATGCCATTTTATCCGAGAGAGCCCCTATTTTTAGTGCTTTTGCCAGTTGGCATCCCAACCTTGGGACTTGAAATTTTTCTTGAGATTATTGGTAACTAAAAGTTCATGTCAAGGTTTGAGGCTATAATTTGACTCTGGTCATGGGATGTGGCAGGCAGTTGTCTGGGTTTTAAGTATGGTCGTCAATCAACAAACAAGAGCCGATTTGCCGTTTGCCAAAATGCAGGCGCTTGGCAATGATTTTGTGGTTGTCGAGGCTTCAGAACTAGAAAGGCTTGCCCAGCGCTTTCCGCCTCTGGGTTTTTTGCAAGAAATTGCCACAAGTTCGGACGGGCCTGGTAAAAACCTGGGTCTGAGCCAAATTGCTCGCATTCTCTGCGATCGCCACTTTGGCGTTGGTGCGGATGGCTTAATTGTGGTTTGCCCACCGACAAATTCTGAAAGTCTCTTGGCTTGGCGGTTTTTCAACGCCGATGGTTCTCAATCGTCCATGTGCGGCAACGGGCTCAGGTGCCTGGCACGCTTTGCCCAACTGCAAGGTAAGACCAAAGAAAAGTGCTTTTCCATCGAAACAGAAGTTGGCGCAGTCGCTCTTGAGCTTAAAGACGACGAGCAAATATCGTGTGATTTGAATCAGCCTATCTTAGCGAGCAATAAAATCCCGGTTGCCGGTAATCAGCGTGAGCCAGTGGTGAAAGAAAAACTTAGTGTTCAGGACAAAGAATTTGTCATCAGTTGTGTGAGCATGGGCAATCCACATTGTGTGGTATTTGAGCCGAATATTTTGGCCGATGATTTTGTCAATTATGCTCAAGCAATTCAAGCGCATGACTTCTTTCCCGAGGGTGTGAATGTCGAATTTGTGCAAGTGCTTCCTACATTGGCAGAAGACGAGACAAGCCATGTAAAGGTATTCGTTTGTGAACGTGGTTGTGGTCCGACCTTGGCTTGTGCATCCGGTGCAGCAGCGGTTTTAGTTGCTGGCGTTTTGGAAGGGCGATTGCAAAGAAAGACGAAAGTAGAAATGCCTGGTGGCACACTTGAAGTTAATTGGTCAGCTGATGATAATCATGTACGAATAACCGGACCAGCCAGTCGAATTTATAATGGTGTCTTTGATTTAGGCGAACTTTTGGCGGAGGCTAAGAAGAATTGAAAGCAGCCAATGCAAAAGGTACAATTCGCGCCGAAGAAAGACAAGGACGGATAAAGGGCAGGCGAGAAAAACGCAAGTTGGCTCGCCAAGCTAGGCTCCGCCGTCAAATTTTGCGCTATTTCTTGCTTTGTGTTTTTCTCATTGCTGGCGTCAGTGTTTTTACCTATTTACCTTGGCGAATCACAGATCTCGAGCGCGATATAGCAGTTGAAGGCAATCAGGTTGTTTCCGCTGAGCAAGTCAGAGGTGCATTAGCTAATTGCATTGATAAGCCTTTATGGAAGTTGTCACCACAAGCGATGGCCTCTCAAGTTCAGTCGCTTGAAGCAGTTAAATACGCTTTTGTGCGTCGCTATTTATTTCCCTTGCCAAAAATTTCTGTTGTTGTGCTTGAAGAATTTCCTTGGGCAAGTCTGGCGCAAAATCCCGATTCGGCAAATCAATTTGTGATGAGCGAATCCGGCAGACTGATTCCCATTGATCAATTTCCAGCCGTCATTCAACCAAAGTTGAGAATATTTGGCGCAACTGAGGCTAATTTTGATGCCAAACAGGTGACGCAGTGGGCGACATGGATTGGTTATATTGCCTCACAAACTGGACAACCAGTGGATTTTGTTGATTTGCGCAATGCCAATGATATTCGGGTCGGCGATGGTGACTTGTATTTGAAGTTAGGTAGTGCCGATTCCAGCCTGACTCGCCGGTTGAGCCGTTTGGCGTCGCTCATACCTTCTTTGGGAACGCTAAGAGAACGCTTGGTCTACATTGATTTAGGATTGGATAACAATATCCCGCTCAAGGTGATGACTAACCAAGATTGGTCGCGCCGGAATCTGCTTTTGAGGCAGGCGGCGCTTAAAGACGAGGCAATGGACAAGAGCCAGGTAAATCCAAGTTCAAACCAAGCTGATGCCTCCCTGACCAATGCGGCTCCGGCAGATGCAGCCCCTGTCAGTCTGGCTAAAAAAATTCAAACAGCAAACACAGGCCTGCATTAAGCTGTCGCGTGAGTATTTGTATAAATTAGAGGCTTTTTCTAAAATTAAGGCAAATTTGGGCTGACACTGGGCACAAAGGAATTGTGGCGTCGCCGGAGTTAAGCTCATATGTTGCGTATCGGAAAAGATAAGTCTTCAAACTCAAATATTGTTTTGCCTGCAATCACATCCATTCCCAACATGGATGATTTGAAGTTTCTTCTGTCAAAGGCACAAAAAAATTGGCGCATCTCGGCAGAGTTGCCGTTTCGGGTTAGCGAACATGGCTCGGCTTATGTTGCTGAAGTAAGATGTTCATCTGATGGAACACAAACATTTTGGTCACTTTATAAGCAGAATGATAATGAGTCACAAATGCTTTGGAATCATCCCAGTCAGGATGTGTTTTTGATTTTCAACTTGATTCATTCCGAATGTATGTCAGAGGAAGGCTCAAGTCAGTTGCCACCGGATGCCGGCATCGTGGACAAAGAAGCTTCGATTATGCGCAAGCGTGTGGGCGAAGACCAGGAGGGGGCCGATCAGGCAGGGTCTGATCAAGCAGGCTCAGCTGCTGCAGGACATTTGGCTGAAACAATCGGCAGGGTCGAAGGACGTGCTCAGCCTGAGATTGCTTTTGAAGGAGATATTGCTAATCAGCCATTGTCCAACGTTTTACAATCAATTGTTGAGAAGAAATTGACTGGACGTTTGTTGGTTTCGCAGACTGGTGACGGTGCCGAGGTTTATTTTAGCGAAGGACTGCCAGTGCACGCTACTTGCGGCCGGGCAATTGGCAATGGGGCTTTGGTTGAACTCTTGAGCTGGGAGCAAGGTAAATACGCATTTTACAATGGCGAAGAACCGGTACACCATACAATACAGAAGCCGCTTGAAGAAATGATGGCCGAAGGTGCAAACCTCTTAGAACAAGGACAGTATTTGCAAGAACGTAATATTTTGTCCAAATCCCGTTTAGTACGCAAACAAAATGATCTGTCCGAGGCGGCTGTGACAGAAGCCACCACAGGTGGTGCCAGCGTCAGCCCGACATTGCAGTGGAATCTTTACTTGACTATCAATGGCAATTCGACGCTTGAGCAAATTTTGGATAACAATCCAATGTCGAAAGCGCAGTGGGTGCCAATCGTTTACAACTTGGTCCACTTTGGATTAGTTGATACTGCCGATGTGCAGCCGGCAGCGCACGCAGCTCAAGTTGCAGTTAAACGTGTGCAAGCCGATAAGCAATCAATTGAAAGTGCCATTCAAGCATTGACTAATCCGGAAACGGAAATCTTCAGCTATGCCGCACTTTTGTATTTCTTGGAACAGGAGAGAATTCGTTTCGGGCGTGGTGGCATGTCCTATGCGCTTTTGATTTTCGAAGTTTGGTTGGAAGATGAGTCCTGCCCTGGAGGTTTGAGACAAGGTACGCAAGATGAGGCGAAAGAATTTTGCCAGCGCGTTAAACAAGCCAAGCGCGATCTTGATTTCTTGGCTCATGGACAAGACAGCGACTTGGCCCTGCTTTTGCCGCATGCGGATCGCCCAGGTGCCGAAACTGTGGCCGCGCGCTTATCAAACAATTTGTGTACGTATCCTTTGTCAAACGGCAAGCGTGTGCACATATTTTGTGGTGTGGCCAATGTGCCGGAAGATGGCAGAAAGACAGAAGAAGTCTTGTTGAAAGCTAGAGAAGCAAAGGAAAGCGCTAAGGCAAGCCGTAAACCGGTCACCGGCACAGCAGACCTACTTCCCCCGGAAGAACAAAGTAATTGGACTCTCTAGCCAACTTGAGTTTTAGCTTCGTCCCACAATACGCCCCACTCTTTTTTGCTTAGTTCTTTCAGGGGCACTTGAGCAATTTCTTCCATCTTGGCAAAGCGCATCTTGAATTTCTCAATCGCCAATAAAAGCGATTCTTCGGCATTGAGGCTTTCCCAGCGCGCTAGATTTACTAAGGTGAATAGAACATCACCGAGCTCAAGATCGATATCACGATTTTGATTGGATTTTTTGTCAATTGCGTCTCGCAATTCAATTAGTTCGCTATAAAGTTTGTCCCACACATCATCAACTGATTGCCATTCAAATCCATAAGACACAGCCTTTTCTGAAACTTTTAGGGCCATGAGCAGTGCTGGTAATGCTTTGGGAATACCGGATAAGGCAGATTTGCCTTTGCCACTGCTTTCCGATTTTTCTTTGTCTTTCAACTCTTCCCACTGTGTAACTACATCCTTAGCTGCATCAAGTTTGGCGTCGCCAAATACGTGTGGGTGGCGATTGATCATCTTCGTGTTTATGGCTTCGGCAATGTCCTGAATATCGAACTCGTTGTTGTCTTTGGCAATTTGCGCATTGAGCAATATTTGCAAAAGCAAATCACCCAATTCTTCTTTGAGTTTTTTTTGATCTTCTTCGTGGATTGCCTCAAGTACTTCGTAAGATTCTTCCAAAAGATAACGGGCAAGGCTTTGATGTGTTTGTTCTTTGTCCCAGGGGCAACCGTTGTCCGCCCGTAAGCGAGCGATAGTTTCAATGAATTGATCGATGGCTGTAGTCATGAGTGTTCTTCTCTGAGCAAAAATAGTTAACAAGAGAGCGTAGCATGTGCATGCAAAACGGACAATGTTGGCATTTATTGTTACACTGAGTGCAATGTTTGTAGATTTGAGGGAAGCACGCGTTTGTGGAAATCTGTGTAATTGGTGCAGGATACGTTGGACTTGTGACATCAACTTGCCTTGCTTTTCTTGGCAACCGGGTGGTAGCCTGCGAGTCGAATAAGGACAAATTGAAGCAATTGGAATCCGGCAAGGTTCCGTTTTACGAGCCGGGTTTGGAAGAACTAATGGGCAAGATGATTGCCTCTGGCTGCTTGAGTTTTGATTCTGATCTGGAGACGGCCATTAAGGCTGCTGATGTAATTTTTATCGCAGTCGGTACCCCGCCTACGCAGTCCGGAGAACCGGACATGTCGCAAGTCATGGCGGTGGCGCGGGGTATTGGTGCTGCTCTTGATGCGAAAAAGCCGCGCATCATTGTCAACAAATCAACTGTACCGGTTGGCTCTGGCAACTGGGTTGAGATGTTGGTCAACCAAGGTGTAGAAGCAATACAAATGGTGCCGGCTCGTTCTGCCCGCCAAGATTCACCACAGTTTTCCGTGGTCAGCAATCCGGAATTTTTGCGCGAAGGCTCGGCAATTTTTGATACCTTGTATCCGGATCGCATTGTGGTTGGTTCTGGTGATGAACGGGCTGATGCTACGATGCGCGAGTTGTACAAACCAATTTTGATGCAATCTTTCCAGGCGCCTAGCGTTTCCCCTCGTCCGGATGGCATGGCGCAAGTGGCTTTTGTTTCTACCGATTTAGCCTCGGCAGAAATGATCAAATATTCGGCTAACGCTTTTTTGGCGATGAAGATTAGCTTTTCCAATGAAGTGGCTGGACTTTGCGAGAAAGTTGGTGCGGATGTGCGCCAGGTGATGAAAGGCATTGGTTTGGATGCTCGCATTGGCTCGCGTTTTCTCAATGCGGGTATTGGCTGGGGCGGCAGTTGTTTCAAAAAAGATGTGCAAGCCTTGATTGGTGTGGCTCGTGAATACAATTGTCCGACTTCTCTTCTGGAAGCGACCATCTCGGTAAACGAAAGACAACGATTGACAGTAATTACCAAATTACAAGAAGAGTTGAAGATCCTCAAAGGGCGCACGATTGGTTTGATGGGACTTTCATTCAAACCAAATACGGATGACTTGCGTGATGCTGCCAGCATCACAATTGCCAGTCACCTTATTAAAATGGGCGCACAAGTAAAAGCATATGATCCGGTGGCTGCATCCAACTGTTTTCATCAGCACCCTGAGTTGGATATAGTGTACTGCCATTCCCTCAAGGAATTGGCTAACCAAGCTGATGCGCTGATCTTGGTCACGGAATGGGACGACTTTTTGTCTTGTGACTGGCCGGACTTAGCCAAGTGCATGCGCAAACCAATTCTGATTGATGGCAGAAACTTCCTACCCGAGCAGGCGCTGACAGATGCAGGATTTATTTATCGAGGTATAGGGCATTGAAGATAGTGATTACAGGTGGTGCCGGTTTTATCGGATCGCATTTGACTGATAGGCTGCTTTCTGAAGGTCACCATGTTTGTGTTCTGGACAATTTGGTCACTGGCAATTACGAGAATATTGAACATCAAAAGGGACATCCCAAATTTGAGTTTATTCACCACAATGTGTCCAATCACATCCATTTGCCTGGTGAGATTGATTGGGTGATTCATTTTGCCAGCCCGGCAAGTCCAATTGATTATTTGCAATTGTCCATTGAGACATTGAAAGTCAATTCGCTTGGCACGCATAATACTCTTGGAGTGGCTCGAGCTAAAAACGCCAAATACTTCCTGGCTTCCACTTCTGAAGTCTATGGCGATCCACTTGTGCATCCCCAACCGGAAACATATTGGGGCAATGTTAATCCTATTGGTCCACGCGGAGTCTATGATGAATCAAAACGGTTTGCCGAGGCTCTAACAATGGCTTACCATCACAAGCATGGTTTGGATTCGCGCATTGTGCGCATCTTTAATTGCTATGGACCGCGCTTGCGCTTTAACGATGGTCGTGTGGTTTCCAATTTCATTGGGCAAGCTCTGACAAACAAGCCTCTTACCATTTACGGTGATGGCAATCAAACTCGTAGCTTCCAGTATGTTGATGATCTGGTTGATGGCATAAGACGATTGATGGATTGCGATCATCATGAGCCCATGAACATAGGCAATCCACATGAATTTACAGTTGGTGAATTGGCCAAACTGGTGATAGAAATGACTGGATCGAAGAGCGAAATTGTCTATAAGTCTTTGCCAGTTGATGATCCTAAACGCCGTTTGCCTGACATTGGTAAAGCCAAGTCCTTGCTTTCTTGGTCTCCTAAAGTGGACCTCAAATCCGGCCTGGAAAAAACGATTGCTTGGTACAAACAGCAATTAGCGGGAACGACTCTTAATTCGGTAGGTTAGTTCAACTTCGTTTTGGAGAATGACTTTGCCTGCTAGGTCACCAAAAATCTTTTGTCTTGCGGGAGTGATTACCGCGCTCGCTCTTTTGCCAGCCTTGGCCCAATCGCCGCCCATTCAAGCAAGCCAAGCCGTGCCGCCACAAGCCCCGCAAGCTGAGTCCTCATTGCCCCTCTCTCAAAGAGAAAGCGACCAAGCACCGCCTACTTGGCCGGACATGCAAGCAGTTAGTTCTGTCTTGCAAACCACTACGCCAGAAGGTTGGGAAGTTGTTTCTCCTTTGGCGTCAGCGCCGCTGTCTGGATTTAGTCAACCAGTTTTGCCGCCAGGTTATTCAAGTAAGCAGTCAGGACAAATTCGCCAAACATTTATTCCTGCCGTTGCTTATTTGTCTGATTGGGATATGAGGCAATTACTAAATGAATATCATCTGACCGATCTTGCCTCTGTTTCTTTTCAGCGTGGTCAACGACGAGTGGTTGTCTGCGTCTACAAATTTGTCGATCCTTATTCGGCTTATGGAGCCTATTCCCTATTGCGCAAGGGAGCCTCGACCGTGGTTGTCTGTGGCGATGCAACTTCAGAAGATGATCAAAGTATTTCTTTTTGGCAAGGCAGTTATCTTGTCTTGCTCTCAACTACGGCATCTTCTGATGACGAAGCTAAAGTAATGATGCGTGCTCTTTCAGACAAGATTTCTCGAGCGATTGTGCAGCATACACAGGCCAGGCAATTTACTTACCCTTTGCCGGTGCTTGATCGCGTGCGGGGCTCGGAGAAAGTGGTAATGGGGCCGATAGCTGCCCGGTTGGTTATGCCTATACCTTATATATCTTTTCTTGCTTTGGAAAAATCACAAGGAGCACTTTGCGCGGATTACCAAATGCAGTATCCGCGGCCTCAACGTCTCAAGTTGATGATTTCGCAATATATAGATCCGCAAACTGCACAGCGCATATATCAATCCTATATACCTTATCTCGGTGACAAACGCCGCGTGAGAGAGGCATCGCCTGCCGATATGTTCCGTTTGAATGATCAATATTTGCTCTGTCAATTGAAAGACAAACAAATAATTGTGATCTCCGGTGCGCGCGATCGAGAAGGCGTAATGATGTTTGCCGGTCAGCTGATGCGTCGCCAAAACCAGTGGTAAAGCCACTCTTGAGCATGTGCCTTGTGTGATTAAGCGCTTATAAGCACTTGGCTTTTGGGGAATTATGCGCAAATACTTATCCAATTTGATTTCTTTTGCGGCTTGAGATTGTTGACAGGCAAGTATTCCGGTTGATATTATTCATGAACGTGTGGCGCTATTGGCGCTCGCGTTTTCGAACCCTGATAACTGAATAGCCTAAATTAGGCGCCTGTCAAAACTTTTGAGTAGGCAAACTAAACGTCTAAATTCCTTCGGTACTCCCGAAGGCTTTGACAACGGAGAGTTTGATCCTGGCTCAGGACGAACGCTGGCGGTGTGCTTCACACATGCAAGTCGAACGAGCGACTTTTGAGTAGCAATACGATTAAGAAGCTAGTGGCGGACGGGTGAGTAACGCGTAGGAATCTGCCTTCAAATGGGGGATAGCAGGCCGAAAGGCCTATTAATACCGCATACGTGTGTATCCCGACAGGGGTATACATAAAAGGAGCAATCCGTTTGAAGATGAGCCTGCGTCCGATTAGCTAGTTGGTAGGGTAACGGCCTACCAAGGCTCCGATCGGTAGGTGGTCTGAGAGGATGATCACCCACAATGGGACTGAGACACGGCCCATACTCCTACGGGAGGCAGCAGTGGGGAATTTTGTGCAATGGGGGAAACCCTGACACAGCGACACCGCGTGAGCGAAGAAGCCCTTTGGGGTGTAAAGCTCTGTCGGCTGGGACGAAAAAAATGACGGTACCAGCAAAGGAAGCATCGGCTAACTACGTGCCAGCAGCCGCGGTAAGACGTAGGATGCAAGCGTTGTCCGGATTTATTGGG
>JAGVKG010000062.1 GCA_020050685.1 Candidatus Obscuribacterales bacterium
ACAAGGCCGATCAAACAAGCGACTGGGCGCGTGAGAGCCTCAGTCATTCCCAAATGGAATATGCCGCAAATGATGTCCGCTATCTCATACCGATCTATCACGAGCTAAAAATACTTTTGGAGCGTGAGAACCTGATGGAGTTAGCAGAGAACTTGTTTGCCTTCTTGCCAGTGGTGGCTGAGCTTGATCTACAAGGGCGCAGAGATATTTTCGAACACTAATTTGGAGTGGGAAACTGGATTATGCAGACTATCTTGGAACAATTGATTTTTGAAAAATCATCACCCGGCAGACGGGCGGCAATTTTGCCAGCCGCAGGCACAAGCGAAAAGCCGATTACGGATTTATTGCCCAAGAAGTATGTCCATGAAAAACCACTGGCTTTGCCAGAAGTGAGTGAACTGGAAGTGATGCGCCATTTTGTGCGCTTGTCCCAACTTAATCACGCCATTGATACCGGTTTTTATCCGCTTGGTTCTTGCACGATGAAATACAATCCCAAGATCAACGATGCTTTAGCAGCCTTGGATGGATTTCGTGAGCTGCACCCGCATCAGCCGGAAGAACAAGTTCAAGGTGCACTGGAGCTTATCTGGAATTTGCAAGAAGCAATCGGCGAAATCGTCGGTCTACCGGCAGTCACCTTGCAGCCCGCTGCCGGTGCTCATGGTGAACTGACAGGGCTTCTGATGATTAAGGCTTACTTTGATAACCGCTCTGATTTCAAACGCACCAAGGTAATCGTGCCTGATACCGCCCATGGTACCAACCCGGCAACAGCAGCCATGGCCGGTTTTGAAGTTGTGGAAATCAAATCAAACGACCGCGGACACGTGGATATAAATGCTTTGAAAGCAGTACTTGGACCTGATTGCGCGGCAATCATGCTTACCAATCCCAATACACTGGGCTTGTTTGAAGAAGAAATTACCGAAGTCCAAAAACTAATTCACGAAGCTGGCGCACTGCTTTATTACGATGGCGCCAACTTGAATGCCATTATGGGTTTGGTCCGCCCTGGTGACATGGGCTTTGATGTTTGCCATTTGAATTTGCACAAAACATTCTCTACACCACATGGTGGCGGAGGACCAGGCGGTTGCGCTGTGGCTGTGCGTGACAGACTGGAACCTTTCTTGCCTGTGCCAGTTGTCTCAAAATCCGGCGATCGATATTTCTTTGACAAAGAAAGACCATTATCAATTGGCAAGATCAAAGGCTTCTATGGCAATTTCGGCATTCTTGTCCGGGCTTATGCTTTCATTCTGGCGCATGGACGCGATGGACTTTGCCAAGTTTCTCGCGACGCCATTCTCAATGCCAACTATTTGAAGGAAAAACTGAAAGAGAATTATCAAATTCCTTATCCTCAACCTTGCATGCACGAATTTGTCGCCTCCGGTATTTGGCAAAAAGAACGCGGCGTAACAACCACCAATATCGGCAAACGCTTGTTGGACTTTGGCATGCACGCACCAACGGTTTATTTCCCTCTGGTAGTTCCGGAAGCAATGATGATTGAGCCAACTGAAACAGAGTCGAAACAAACACTCGATGAGTTTGTCGCCATCATGAAAGACATCGACCGCGAAACCAAAGAATCACCAGACACAGTACGCAACGCTCCGCACACGACACCAGTCGGTCGTCTCGACGAAGCACTTGCCGCTCGCAAACCGAACTTGCGCTTTTAATTCGCCCTGATCCGATGGTTCTATCTTGCTGCAGCTGATTTGGCGGGCACGGTGCCTCGCCGCGTAGCTGAAGGAATATAAGGTGCCGCCGACTTCTTCTTGGTGACAACACGTTTAGCTGCACCCAGTGGACTAGTTGTCTGATAAACCATTTTTGTCAATGCGTATAATGCAAATTGGTTCAGAGAAGTCTTCTCTGCCTGTGCTGCATTTTTTAGCCCAATATGGAGCGATTTTGGCAATCGCAACACAATCGTACCCCCGACATCATCGGCACCCGAATCGCGACTCTCCGGTATTGGAATATCTGCATTTGACTCTATTGCAGCCTCTAGATAAGCAGGAAGCAATTGCGCAACCGTGGATAAAGCCTCTGCCTGAGAAGTTGCGAATGTTGAGCAGTTTGGCAGTTCGGATACACAGGCCCAATAACCTTTCTCATTCTCCCATTCCGACGGAACTACAGAAAAATGCCAGGACATAGCTAGATATTTTTCAAGATTCAGTTTAGTCATCTTCGTTCTCCTCGGCTTCCTCTTCAGCTTGCAACATAGCGATAACTTTATTTACATCCATTGGATTGCAGTACTTGTGTTTACCATGTGGCTTAACAACCATAATAGGCAGAGATGCGTCCTTCGCATAAATATTGTGTGACCCGTTGGTGCTCCGATGTTCCCATCCATGCTGTTTCAAGATACGCTCCAGGTCACTAAACCTAGTGCTCTTTTTACTGTTTTTTAGCTGGGTCAAATCGCTTTGCTTTTTTACCATCTGATTACTCTAGGACAAATGCTAGCACATACGCTAGCATTTTGTCAAGATTGACATGATTTATTGGCGCTGAAAAGCAGAATCAACAGTGGCTTCAAGGGAAACATCACATAACCTAACGGCGACCAGTAACTAGGTATGGATTATCAATCTTGAAGCGGACGTAGCTGATCTTTTCACGCAAGGCTTCCATTTCTTTTTTGGTTTTGTTGACAAAAGAAATAGAGACAAAAGCACCGATATTAATCCAGAGAAGCGGACCAGAAGCGGCAACCAACCGGGTTGCCGGATCGCCCATGAATTCAAAATAAATCTTGGCAGCAATAATCAATCCAACTAAAGAGATAAGAGCAAAAACCAGCCAATGTAAAACAATGGAGACTCTTTCTCGTGCCATAAGTATGACGAGCTTTTTGTATTCTGCCGTGAGATTTTGCCCTTCAACACCATTGTATTTGGGAGCAACCATGGCAAACTTCGGCACATGTTTCAAATGAAGTGCCGCAGCGTCTGTCTTCAGAGGCTCAACAAATCTGAGCTGTGGTCGACCACACGAATCACAAGAAGTGGCGTGGCGACTGACTTGTTTTGGACAAGCCACACAGGTGACGAAAGCCGGTAATTGACTTTGCATGTAACTGAGCCCTATGAGATGAACATAGCTAGATGATAAGGCCAATTAAGCAAATTGCCTGAATAAACTTTCAAGCGCTGCTTGCTTTAAGTGGGGTTTCTACGAGATTTAGCTACTCAAACTCGGTCCGGATACACCAGAGGCAATGGTGGAAAGCTTGGCGGCCGTTTTGAACAAGTTCAAGGCAGCTTGCGGGTTGAATCGACCATCCGAGAAAACTTCCTTGAGAATCGCTTGGCCGATGGCTGCACCACTGGTTTTCAGCACATGGCGCTGAGCAAATGGCAAGGCGGCATCAACAAAATTGAATTCGGGATTGATGGTTAATGCCACACCTTCCAAAGTCAAAAGAGCACGCATAATGAATGTAAATTCGGAAGGCAATTGGAAAGGATAGTGCCAAACTACTTGCGAGAAATCAAAAAGCAATTGACGGAAGCGTACGCGGCTCAAACCTTCCTGGAAGCGTGCATCAACAATTGGTGCCAGCTCATTGGCCAATGCTTCACGATCAACTGTCTCCGGCAAAAAGCCCATGGCGACAAAGTCATCGACAAGTCCTAAATAATCGCGATCGATAACGTGCAGAAGCGCGCCAACCATATTTTTCTTCAGTTCCGGTGATACTCTGCCCACCATGCCAAAATCAAAAATACCAATTTTGCCATCCGGCATAGCCCGCAAATTACCTGGGTGCGGATCAGCGTGGAAAAACCCATCTTCCAAGAGTTGCTTCAAATAGAAGTTTGCTCCAATGGAAGTGATTTCTTTCAGGTCGATGCCCATGGCTTCCATCGCCTCAACATCTGAGGCACGCACACCGGCTACGTATTCGATAGTCAAAACCCGTCTGCCAGTCAAACGCCAGATCACGCGCGGAATATAAATTCTTTCGTTGCCGCGATGATAATGACGGAAACGATCGGCGTTCTTACCTTCTTGAATGTAATCAATTTCTTCAAAAACAGTACGAGCAAATTCTCGTACGACACCTGGCCAATCCGTATGACGGCAGAGGCTGGGATAGCGCATAACTTCTTCGGCAATTGCTTCTAAGATTTGTACATCGCGGGCCAGGATTTCACCAAGGTTCGGTCGTTGGACTTTCACAACCACATGGCGGCCATCACGCAATTGAGCCTTATAGGCTTGTGACAAACTGGCAGCAGCGATGGGTTGCGAATCAAACTTGGCATAAAGTTCTTCCGGTACGGCACCAAGCTCGCGCACAATGGTGGCACGGGCAATCTTATAAGAGAACGGTTGAACTTCCTCTTGCAAGGTTGCCAGCTCGCGCATGGCTGGCAAAGGCAATAAGTCAGCCCGGGTCGATAAGGTCTGGCCAATCTTTATAAAGGTAGGGCCGAGATTGTGCATTTGATCGCGCAGCCAGGCACCCAGCTTGCGATATTCTTCTTGTTCATCGCCGGAAAGCTTTAGCTCGCTAGGCTCCACGCCGCGCGCCTTAGCCTCTGTGGCAGCTTCAAATTCTTGGGCATGATAACGAGCGAAGCCGCGGATTGCCCAGATAATCATCCAGACAATGGGAAATACGCGTAAGGCACCAGCTAAATCCTGCAAGCGCCAGATGCGAATGAAAACACGAGTACAAGAGGCAATTAAGCGACCAATCGTCACATCGCGGAAGGTATCACGAACTGGATTTATGTGGTCAGAACCAGGTTTACGAGAATTGCCGGTCTGAGGATTTGATACTTGGTTGGCATATTGAACAGGGGACAATTGGGTAACCTTTAGCCTTTGCGCTCTTGACCACTATATTATTAGATCTCCCAGGCTGCTTGTCATTAGAAACAAGATAAATTTAAATTAGGAGCACTTAAAGTTTAGCGGCCACCCATGGCTTGGAACTGCATTTCAATGATTTCTTTAATGCCTTTACTTGCCAAGTCGATTAAATCAGGCACTTTGGCCAAATCGTAAGGAGCAGCTTCTGAGGTAATTTGCAGTTCAAGCACTTTGCCAGACTCAGTTAGGACGATATTGCTGTCCATATCAGCCTGACTATCCTCATGATAGTTGGGATCTATTAAAAGCTCGCCCTTCACCTGACAAATGCTTACCGCAGCCATGTGCTCAATTATTGGCAGTGAGTCCCAGATACCAGACTTTTGCAGGCGCATGAGAGCATCGCGCAAGGCGACAAAACCACCGCAAATCGAAGCGACTCGCGTGCCGCCATCGGCCTGCAAGACGTCGCAGTCGATTGTAATTGTTCTTTCACCTAAAAGACTGCGGTCAACAGATGAACGCAAACAACGACCAATCAGTCTTTGAATCTCGGAAGTTCTACCAGACGGTTGACCACGGGTGACTTCCCGTTGAGAACGAACTTGAGTGGAGCCGGGCAGAAGCGAATACTCAGCCGTAATCCAGCCCTCGCGCTTGCCCATTAAGAAAGCAGGGACGCGTTCTTCAATTTTGGCCGTTGTCAAAACTTTGGTATCACCAAATTCGACAAGGACTGAGCCTTCGGCATTTTTGGTAAAGTTCCGAGTGAACTTTATTGGTCTCAACTGATCCCATTGCCGACCGTCTCGTCGCCTGTACATCAGGTCTCTCTTTCTAAAGCGAATTCACTTCTATTGATTGTATATATTTTACGGCATTCAGCCCAGAAGGGAAACGAGCATTCAGCGTAGCAAGGAGCGTTGCGGAGTGAAGCGGGCAAACGTTCGGAGAAGTTGCCGCCTGCGACAACGACGGAGAACTCAAAAAAGAGAAAAGACCCTGCTGGCAATTACGCTAGCAGGGTTTCAATTTTCTTTTAGAACCACTCTAGTTTAAAAACTAGGGGGTGGTTCCGGTTGTACCACCTGCCGGTGCTGCTGTATCGCCAGCTGGAGCTGGGGCAGCGGCCGGAGCTGCTGTGTCTGTGGCTGGGGCTGTTGGAGCGCCAGTGTCAGCAGCAGGAGGTGTTGTTTGTTCGCCGCCTGTGCAGGCGGTCAAAGAGGCCACGAGCGCGAAGCTGGCTGCGGCAAGAGCAATGGTTTGAAATTTGACGATCATATGACTCGAACTACTCCTTATTAACTTTTGAGCTTATTTTTGAGTGAACGACCGTAACTTATATCATGCGCAAATTTATGCGGCATGAGAACATCTGTTACCAGCTTACGGCCGCCGCAATTTTAACAGGTAAATCTGCCCGATCACAACAAGCTGTCAAGACAACAAAAATCGGAAATTATCTTGAGATCTGGCTTGTCGCCTATCTAGTACAGCGTTTCCGGTATGAGGCAAGTTTCTCAGCCAAGAAAAATGTTTTGAAGACTTTTTAAATCAAGAGAGAGTTCATTTCGTTACAGTGGTTTACATGAGCAGGAAAGACGTATTAAGAGCGACGAATTAAAGAGGTACCAGTCATCTGGGCTGGTTTTTCTATCTGCATTATTTCCAAAATCGTCGGAGCAATATCGGACAAAGCACCATCTGCCAATTTGGCACCATTTTTTACATAGCCGGAAAAATCTGCCACTACTGCTGGTACCGGATTAGTAGTATGGGCGGTGTGCGGCTCACCGGTTCTCAAATCAATCATCTGTTCGCAATTTCCATGATCGGCAGTAATCACCAAGCTTCCTTTGGTTTGAGCAGTTGCCTCCAACAAATCAGCAAACGCTTGATCGACAGATTCAACTGCTTCCACTGCCGCATCCAATATGCCTGTGTGGCCGACCATATCCGGATTGGCAAAATTGAGGATGATGAAAGGATACTTGCCACTGAGAATCGTTTGGCAAGCAACCTGGCAAACTTCCTTAGTTTGCATTTTTGGTGCCAAATCATAAGTAGCAACTTTCAAGGAGGGGATAAGCTTTCTTTCTTCGCCAGGATAAGGCGCTTCTTTACCGCCATTGAAAAAATATGTAACGTGCGCATACTTTTCCGTCTCGGCAGTATGAAATTGTCCAATATGATGAGCAGACAGCAGTTCGGGCAGAGTGTTCCTCATGTCCTGCGAAGGCAATTGATCCGGAGAAAATGCGACAGGCAAATTTAATTGCGAGTCATACTCAGTCAGACAAGCGTAATAAATTTCCGGTACATTTTGTCTGACAAAGCCATCAAAGCTTGGTTGGGTAATTGCCCGAGATATTTGCCGCACGCGGTCGGGGCGGAAGTTGAAGCAAATAACTGAATCGCCCGAGATGATTTGGTTTTGAGTACCTATGGATGGCAAGACAAATTCATCGCTTTCACCACGATCATAGGAAGCCTTGATTGCTTCCTCTGCAGATGAAACCGCAAGTCCTTCGGAGAAAAAAAGAGCCCGCCAGAATTTTTCGATTCTTTCCCAACGGCTGTCACGATCCATGGCATAATAACGCCCGCAAACCACACCAATTTCAGGAGCAAGATTGGGGTAGAGAGAAAGTTTTTCCTGCAATTCGCGCACAAACCTCAATGCCGATTTTGGTGGCGTATCGCGTCCATCTAAAATTGGATGGACAACCAATTTGGGAACAGCGAGGCGACTGGCCATTTCAATCAGGCCATATAAATGATCAAGCGATGAGTGTACGCAGCCATCACTCAAGAGGCCAAACAAGTGCAAGGTGCGATTGTTTGCTTTGGCTCTCCGGCAAGCTTCGAGCAGGACCGGGTTAGAAAAGAATGTGCCATCGGCAATGGTGGCACTGATTTGGGTGAGCTTTTGCACCACCACGCGCCCAGCACCAATATTCAAATGACCGACTTCCGAATTTCCCATCAACCCGGGTGGTAAACCAACACATTCGCCCGATGCTTCAACCAAACTGTTGGGAAATTTCGCGAGCATATTTTTGTAGTTGGGCGTGCGCGCAAGTGAAATTGCGTTGCCTTTTTTTTCCTGACTGACTCCCCAACCATCCAATACTAAAAGCGTTAGCGGTGCCACAATTTGCTCCCGGAATCTGATTCCCTAAATGCTTGCCAATAACCAAGAACACAAAACTTAGCATTTACCACTCGCTCGGGTTATAGACATCCGACTGTCAAGAACTTAGGATAAATTTAGATCTATTTTTGTGCAGATGTCAAAAGAAAGGCTGGGCTGTCATGGCTGATACAGAAAACGAATTGCTTAAAGAAGTTCAAACTCTCAGATGGGCGCTTACCTTACTGACGGTGGTTACCCTGGGAACCTTGCTTTATGCAATCAGTGCCATTTCCCAGCAGACCGTAGCAGTACTTGACCAAGTAACTGAGCTAAAGGTTATGGCTGAAGCCATCAATGGCAAACTCCGTTCCGGCGCAAACGTCGAGAACACTATGGCTAGTCAAACCCTCCCCAGGAAGAGATAGTCTTTCACTTCTATTTTTTTAGCCTGAAACAGGCACGAAGCTGGCAGAATATAATTATCTGCAAGTGAGGATATCTTGTGCCTGTTTTGCTTTTTGCTGGTGAAGAAGACTTTCTTTTGGCTCGACGCGTAAACGAGCTGAAAGCAGAGCTGGTCGACCCGGCATATGCTGCCTTCAACTATGTCCGCTTAGAAAACCCGCCTGTAGAAGAAATTATTGACATGGCCGGCAGTCTGCCTTTCGGCCCGAGCAATAAATTGATCTTGATTGAACGTTGCGAGTTATTCCACAAAAAGCGCGCTGCTTCTGGCAAGGAAGCAGAACCAAGTAAAAAATCTGCTGCCAAAGATCTTTCCACCGAATTTGAACAAGCCTTATCGCAAGTAGCAGACAACACATATTTCTTATTTGTTTGCCCCTACAATTTTGATAAGACTTTGAAGCTTTCCAAGGCGATTGAAAAACATGCAAAGCTTGTGGACTTCCCCAAGCAAAAATATTATGTCGGCTCGCGCAATCCTCAGTTGGAAACATGGTGCCGCAAGGAAGCACACGCATTTGGTGCCACCATTGCCGACGATGCGATTCATTATCTTTTGGAGAGCACTGAAGCCAATCTTCGTTATGTATCTAAAGAAATCGAAAAGGCCGCCACGTACATTTTACCGGGCAAACAAATAACCTTGGCCCATGTGACGGAATTAGCCAGTCATACGAGCCACATATTTGCTTTCATAGATCAGTGGGCGAGCAATCAGCCCGCCCTGGCACTAAAGAGTTTGAATGAATTGACAGCAAAGCAATCAGCAATGCCCTTAATCGCCACAATGCAAACCACTCTCAGCCGCTGGATTGAATTGAAGATTGAAGCAGAAAAAATCATTGCCAAGCAACCGGTCAGTCCCGGCATGGCCAGACGCAGCAATATGGTGAGCACACCAGAGCTGGCCAAAAAAATTGCTTGGGAAACCAAATCACAGCCATTTTTAATTGAAAAGGATTTAGCGCGCATTTCCGGACTAACGCTTGAGTGGCTCATGGAGAAACGCATAAAGTTGTGTGAATTGGAAAATGCCATTAAAACAGGTCAAATGCCAGACAATCATGCTCTTGCCTTACTAATCGCGTCATAATTAGGGAAGTCGGAACTAAGGCAAGTCGTTAGGAATCAGAATTATATGAATGAAACCAGATATGTATTGGACGAGATTACAGCAAAGGATACATGGCGCATCTTCCGCATAATCTCCGAGCTTGTCGACGGCTTTGATGCATTATCGACAATCGGTCCGGCAGTTTCTATTTTCGGATCCGCACGCTGCCAGGAAGGTGATTCCGAATATGTCATGGCAGAACAACTGGCCAAGAAATTGGCTGAACGAGGCTTTGCCATTATTACGGGCGGCGGACCAGGAATTATGGAAGCCGGCAACCGCGGTGCGCAGGCGGGTGGCGGCAAGTCTATTGGCTTGAATATTCGTCTGCCACAAGAGCAAGCACCGAACCGCTATCAAGATGTCTCTCTTGACTTTCGCTACTTTTTTATCCGCAAGTTGATGTTTATCAAGTACGCCATGGCATTCATCATCATGCCCGGTGGCTTTGGCAGCTTTGACGAACTATTCGAAGCCCTGACACTGATCCAAACTAAAAGGATCAAACGTTTTCCACTTTACTTGGTCGACAGCAACTATTGGACTCCTCTTGTAAATTGGCTTTCCACTGATGTTTTGAAAGCAGGCTTCATTTCGCCTTCAGATCTAAAATTATTCCGCCTGGTTGATAACTTGGACGAGCTGGTTGATTTCATTTCCTGGTGTGAGAGAGAAAAATGCTGGGAGTTTCCTGATGACAAGCTGGATGGGATTCAGCCCGGCAAGTCCCTTTGAAATCTCTTAAGCCTATTTAAATTCAAATTAGCCGAACTTCCCGCCACGGCTCGCCAATGTTTTCTATAATTTGGCAAGAGATGAGAGCGCTCAGCCAATTTAGGTTGCAAGAGCGCGAGCCCGCGCCTTTAGGCACGCTCAAGCCCAACAGGAGGAAATTCCTTGAAGATCGCCGTTTGCATCAAAGCCGTGCCAGACACGGAAACCAAAATCAAAGTTGCTGCCGATAATAAGAACATCGACTTTGCCGATGTCAGATTCATCACTAGTCCATATGATGAGTTCGCAATTGAAGAAGCACTCAAACTAAAGGAAAAACTGGGCGGCGAAACAACTGTGTTTTCGCTTGGAGGTTTAGAAGCAGCGGAAGTCTTGAGAGATGCCTTGGCTCGCGGCATGGATAATGCTGTGCACTTGAAAGACGAGAGCTTTGTTAACCTGGATCCACTTTCTGTCGGCAAGGCTTTGGCCGCTGCCATCAAAGACGGTGGCTTCGATGCAGTATTTTGTGGTCAGCAAGGAGTGGGTGGTGATAACAGTCAGGTGCCAGCAATTCTTGCCGAATTGCTTGCTCTGCCACAAGCAACCTTGGTTGTGAAACTAGAAATCACCGATAGCAAGTTCAGAGCTGAGCGTGAAATTGAAGGCGCACATGAATTTGTCGAAGGCACATTGCCAGCAGTATTTTCTGCTCAAAAGGGATTGAATGAACCACGTTATCCATCTATTAAAGGTGTGATGGCGGCTCGCAGAAAAGAAATCGCCACCAAGGATGCACAAGCACTCGGACTGGCTGGCAAAATTGGCAAAGACAACTGCAAGATGATAATCCGCGAGGTAACTCCGCCACCAGCTCGTCCGCAAGGCCGCTTGATTGAAGGCGATGCTGATACACAAGCAAAAACATTGGTCGAACTGTTGCGCAACGAAGCACAAGTGATCTAGTAGGGGCGGAAATTCATACACAAAGTTTCGCCGCCCTCAGCGATGCATAAGATTTTCAAAGAGGACTTGTCCTCACAAGGAGAAAAAATGTCTCAAAATATTTTGGTTTTCATTGAACAGCGCGCAGGACAAATCCGCAAGTCTAGCTTAGAAGCACTTTCGGAAGCACGCCGTCAAGCTAAAACCACATCAAGCCAAATACAAGCTGTAGTGATTGGTGCAAACATCAAACCATTAGCAGCTCAATTGCACAAATACAAACCAAACAAGATAGTACTAATTGACGGCGAAGCTTATGCCAATTATTCGACCGAGGGTTACACGCAAGCGCTGGCAGAAGCAATTAAAAAAGAAAATCCGGCATATGTTTTTGCTGCACACACTTCCATGGCTAAAGATCTCATGCCACGTGTAGCAACCCGCTTGGATGCTCCGCTGGCATCTGATGTTGTCGAGCTAAAAAACGAAGCCGGAAAGATTTTGGCAGTCAGACCAATGTATTCCGGCAAAGTTTATGGCACAGTGGAATTCACTTCGCCACAAGCATTTTTGACTTTGCGCCCCAATCGCTTTGAGGCCTCCGAATCAACAAATGGTGGCGATGTTGCTCAAGAAGATTTTGCACCAGCACAGGCAAATATCCGCGCCAAGGTTGTGGAAACTCATGCCGCAACCGGACAAAAAATTGAATTGAGTGAAGCACCAATTATTGTTTCTGGCGGACGTGGTATCAAGGGACCAGAGAACTGGGCAATGTTGCAAGAGCTTTGCGATGTCCTCGGTGCCGCTCTCGGCGCTTCACGCGCTGTTGTTGATGCCGGCTGGATTGATCACGGGCACCAAGTTGGTCAAACCGGCAAAACAGTTAGTCCGCAACTTTACATTGCTTGCGGTATTTCTGGCGCCATTCAACATTTGGCCGGTATGAGTTCTTCGAAAGTGATTGTGGCAATCAACAAAGATGCTGATGCACCAATCTTCAAATCTGCCACTTACGGATTAGTTGGTGACGTATTTGAAATTGTCCCCAAAGTGACAGAAGAATTGCGCAAGCTCAATTTGGGTAGTTAAGTTAGCAATGAACTTTCTGCTCATTGGTTTAGGTGGTGGCATTGGTGCTATTTGCCGATATCTCATGGTGATTGGCTGCCAACGCTTAGCTAATGGTTGGTATTTCCCAATTGGCACTCTGGTCGTCAATATCAGCGGCTGCTTCCTGATCGGATTGTTAGCGGGACTTTCCGAATATCGCGGCTTATTTGGATCGGATGCACGCTTATTCTTGTTAGTCGGACTTCTAGGCGGCTACACAACATTTTCCAGTTTTGGCTATGAGACTTTTCAACTCTTGCGTGACGGCCAACTCTGGCCCGCTCTCATTAATGGCGGCGCTCAACTGGCCTTAGGCATAATTGGAGTTTGGTTCGGAAACGCAGCAGCGCGCGCACTATCTTAAGTGGTGTCGCTCATTTAAAGAAAGGATAGTACACAACATGCTACCAACCGAAGGGCACTTGTTGAGAATCTTTATCGGTGAATCGGACAAGCACACAGGCATGCCGCTTTACAAATGGATTGTGCGCAAGGCAAAAGAACAAGGATTGGCCGGTTGTACAGTCATCCGCGGTATCGAAGGCTTTGGTGCCGCCTCGACCATTCATGCAGCCAGCTTTCTGGAATTGTCCACTGATTTGCCGATTATCATTGAAATTGTTGATACCCTAGAAAAAATCGATGCATTCTTGCCGCTTGTTAATGAAGTGGTAAGCGATGGTTTGGTAACTGTGGAAAAAGCCAATATCAAGTTCTATCGCACCAAGAAGAAATCATAGCCTGATACTCTCACAGCAGTCTATCGCTAGCCTTCGAGTGCCGATTCCATCTCATCCAATTTCTTCAGCCTGTCTTGCAAAATTTGATTTGGCATCATATTGTTTTTACGTAACTTGCGATCGGACCATTCGCGCTTGGCCTGAATGCGCAAGTTGTCTACAAGAGACCAGGCAGTTCCAGACATATAAGAAACACCACCTGTGCCAATCAATATGTTGGTCATGCGCACATCGTTGTGATACTTATATCCAGCAACAGTAAAACAAATACCATTAGCCAATTTTGAACCACCGACCAGCGTACCGGTAAGAATATTTTCGGTGGCAGCTAAGTTTCCGGCCCGGACTGCCTTCGTAGATGATTGCAGTTGCGAAAGAAAAGTATTGCGATGATCATCATACAAAGCCAAGCGATTGACCATACTATCGCTTAGATCAGATTGGTAAGCTTGCGCTCGGCATAGCCTTTGCAAATCCGTTTGATCAGAATCAAGTTTCTTGAGGGCTTCGAGGTTGCAACCTGTGACACACTTTTTAATTCGCCACTTATCATAAGCACCATAAGCCATACCGGTGGCTCGACTGAGAAGCGGTGCGGCAACAATAAGAGCGCCGGATATGGTTGTACAAATACCGGCTGGTGCATTGATCTTGCGATTGCGTTTAGCAATTGCCGCACTGGCAGCAATGTTTCCTACGGCACCAGTGGTATTTTTGGCAATATCAAACAAATAAAGCGATTGTTGGAAAGCCAAAAAGCGACGTGTACCAACATGGAAGGTAACAAACTCCATAAGCGTTAAGTCACGAATGTCTCTCAGAATGCAACCTTCGCGCTCGGCAATTTTGGCAAGATTTGCAAAGCCAGACACTTGGGCAGATTGTTTTACCAAAGCATCGCGCTCGTCCAAAAGTTTATCGATTTCCTGACGCAAACTAAGCACGTATTGTTTAGCCGCATTCGAGGAAAAACCTTGGCGGTTCGATTGCCACATATGAAAGACATTGATAGCGAATTCCAATGCCGAGCCACCGGCACCAGTAAATTGACCGGCAATTTGCGGCGCCAAACCAGCTTGCAGTACATTTGGTCGGACAAGCTTGGGAGTCTTGATATTACTCATACGCTCGGCAACCCCAACAATCAAACCAGCTTCTGTGGCTGCTGCATTGCCTTCTTGCGAAAGGAAATATCGCCAGCCTTTCCAGCGCCCTTGCTTGGCCACTTCCAAGCGATAGTGCAAGTTGAATCGCTCAAGCTTGATCAGTTTCAAAAGAATATCTTTGGTCAGGACTTCAATCCGCTCTTGTGCCTGTTGGGCATCAACAGATTCAAATGCATGAGCGGGCAAAATTATAGAAGAACTAGTAAGCAAAAAACATAGCAATAGACAAATGGCTATATTCTTTTTGCTCATAAGAGTGTCCCCTTAAGCAGCAAATTGGCGACAGAAAAATAAATCACCAGGCCGGTCACATCAACTAAGGTTGCCACAAATGGTGTGGAAGCAGAGGCAGGGTCGAAACCAGCTCTTCTTAAGACCAGAGGCAAAAGCGATCCGGTAATACAACCCCAAACAACTACGCCAATTAAACTAACTGCCACTGTCAAGCCAATCAACAAGTATTGACTGCCAAAGCAATGAAAACAATGCTGCCAAATCACCACACGAGCCAAACCCAAAATCGCCAGAATCGCACCGAGAGCTAGACCACCAATTACTTCTCGCCGCATTACCTTCCACCAGTCGCGCAAATGCAGCTCACCCAGCGCCATTGCCCGGATGACCAAAGTCGAGGCTTGCGATCCGGCATTGCCGCCACTGGAAATAATCAGCGGGATAAAGAGAGCCAAAACTACGGCTTTAGAAATTTGATCTTGGAAATGCCCCATGGCATTGGCTGTCAAAAGTTCGCCAATAAAAAGAATCGTCAACCAACCGGCACGTTTTTTGATCATCTCCAAAATACTAATGCGCAAATAAGGAGATTGAAATGCTTGCACACCACCAATTTTTTGAATGTCTTCCGTTGCTTCTTCTTCCACGACATCGACGATATCGTCAATCGTGACAATACCTTTCATGCAATTGCCATCATCAACAACCGGAATGGCAATGAGATTATGTCGAGCAAACAAGTGACCCAATTCTTCTTGGTCGGTATTTTCTTGAGCAACAATCAAGTCCGTATGCATGATTGTCGAAATCAATTGATCAGGCGGCGAAATAAATAACTCACGCAAAGAAATTACACCGAGCAGTTCTTGTTCACAGCCCAGAACATAAATGTAATAAATGGTTTCTACATGATCCAAAGCTTGCTGGCGTACATAGCTAATTGCCTCAGCCACGCTCATTTCCGCACGTGCACGCACGTAACGTGGATTCATCAGACCGCCGGCCACATCGTCTTTGTAAGCTAAAAGCGCCGAGACGACATTGTGGTTTGCATGGTCAAGTAAATCCAAAAGATCTTTGCGCTCCGCATCCACGGCTTGTTGAATCACGTCAGCCGCATCATCTGGTGCAAGCAGACGCAACCAAAGTCGACGTTCGGCTAAATCAGCACTTAAAACAATGGTGGCTTGATCTTCAGAGCTCAAATCAAGAAACAATTCTTGCGCATCAGCAAAATCCAAAGCGCGGAAAGCAGAAAGCCGTTCTTCTTCCGTCAAATCTTTCCAAATACTGTGCAGGTGGCTTGCCCGACAAAGCGGTGCGGCAGTTTCGCTGAAATTACCAGGCAAAAATTCCGGCTCCAATGTTCTTGGCGCCAAATTTAAATTCTCAGCCGAAAGAAAATCACCAGACGAATGTGGCTTGCTCAAAGTAGCCACGCCGTGATTTCTCTCTTCTTTTGGTTCCTCGAGTACGGACATGACAACCGGATAAATAGATGGAATTTCAAAATTTCAGTATCTCCAAATCATACGCCTGGCCTATCTTTTATGTCTGAGATTCATTTCAAGAAGACCTTGCTGGGAAAAGATTTGTTGTCATCTGCAACCAAGAATTCCACCGGGCTAATGACTTCTATATATAATGGTTTTAATAATTGTTCTTTTAACTGAAATTACGGGCGGACAAGCAGGTAGAAAATTATCGGACGTGATTGGATTTGGCTTGATTTGGCGGGGCATGCAAGCTTGGGGGAACACTTTCGTGAATGAAACAAGCAAGGCAGAGGGCGAGACGCAGCGACAGATAACTATTTTGGTTTTGGATGATGATCAACGATTTCGCGCACTATTAGCAGAACTATTAGCCGAGCAAGGTTATTTAGCATTGCGGGCTCGCAATGGTGCCGAAGCAAAAGCATTTATTGCCGCAGGTCCAGTGGATTTAGCAATTGTCGATTACCGCTTGCCCGATACGGATGGCATGACTTGGATCATGGAATTGCGAGAATCGCACAATGATATGCCAATTGTCTTTTTGTCCGGCTTTTTCTCGGACTACAGTACCTTTCTGCGCTTGCGCAATGTATTGAAGGTTGCGCATGTTTTGCATAAGCCAATTGTTCCTGAGCTCTTTATTGAACAGCTTGAGCAAGTTTTGAAAGAAACAAATATCAAAGAGTCCATCGCCCAAGAAGCAGCCTCTCGTCAAGTCGAAACAGAAATTTCCCTTGGGTCTGCTGCCTATGACACGGGTACATTCGGCTCTTCTTGGTTGCAGAATTTGAAACAAGCCGCCGCATCGGAAAAAGACGAAGTTATCTACATGGAAGCACACCCATCAACTGAGCCTAAGGCTTTTCTCGAAACGGACAAGGGGGAAGCCTGGACGGACGAGGAGCCGCCAAGCTTTTCTCCTGCACAAAAGGCAGATTTATTTGGTCAGGGAAGCCCCAAGACTAGTCTTTTGCAACGATTGGCCACCTTGCGTCAAGAATATGAGCAAGAATTACCGGGACTTCTGGATGAAATTCATCAGGCAATTAACAATGCTCGGGAAAAATCAAATCCGGCCGAGCTGAAAGACCTAGCACAAAAAATCATTGACTGTGCGCACAAAGTGCGTGGCACTTCCGGTTCCTTAGGTTTCCTTTTGATTGGAGAATGTGCGGGCAAGATTGAAGACATCTTGCGCCAAGCAAAAGAACAGGCAGCATCGCTCAGCCAATTTTCTATCGAGCCGGAAGTTTGGGACGATGCAGAATGTGAAGCAATCAAGGCTCAAAGTGGTATGAATATGAGTTCCATCCTCATACCACAAACGGCCAGCGAGGTTGCCTCAAGCACTCTCAAAGAATCGGAAGCAGAACCATCGGCAACATTCACACCAATTCTGGTTTGCGACCCGGATAGTACATTTTGCGATACGTTATCCGAGTTTGGCAGAAGGCGGCACATTGCCCTTGTCGGTGCAACGAACGCAAAAGAAGCTGTGCAAAAGGCCAAAGAGTCTTGCGTGGAAGCCGTGATTATCAATTCCAAGTTGGAAGCAGAAAAACCAACTTTGTCCAAGCAATTGCGCCAAGCTCTGATGAACGAAAAGCTGCCGATTGCCTTTGTCTCGGATAGCGCACAATTGGATGAACACGTTAAGGCAGCACAAGCACGTGCTTTGCTATTTTTAGAAAAGCCATTAAATGCAGAAAGTTTCGATTTGGTTCTACGCAAACTTCTCACATCGCGAACCGGCGACAAATACCGAGTTTTAGTCATTGATGACGATGAGCGTCTTTGCCAGTTCGTTCGAACGATTTTGGAAAACGAAGGCATGGTCGTTAAGTATTTAACCGATCCGACTCAAGTGATGGACTGCTTGGCGGATTTTTGTCCTGATGTTGTACTTCTGGATTTAAACATGCCATTTATGAGCGGCTTTGATATTTGTCGCATGTTACGCACCTCACCGCGCTGGCAAGACCTGAGTATTGTTTGCCTAACCGGCAAAGCAGGAGTACGCAGTCGTGTTGCTGCATTCAAAGCCGGCGTCGACGACTATTTAACCAAACCATTTACCAATGAAGACTTAATTACTCGTGTAAAAACCAGAATTGAACGAGCACGCTTGATCCATGAAAGATTGTCCAGTGATTCCATGTGCGGTGTTCTCTCTGGTGACTACTTTCTCGAACAGTTAAAAAACCGTGTCAACGAAGCCAAAATTATGGACACAAGCTTGACGGTCACGGTCTTGACCATTTCTGACTACAGAGCCATCGTTAAAAGTCATGGACTGACTTTTAGCCGTTCGATACTGGCCTCTTTGGGACAACTCCTACTAACACATTTTTCCAGCGACGACTTGCGTGGACACTGGCAAGCTGAACATTTTGTTTTAGCATTTGCCGGCAAAGACTTGCAAGATAGATCCGCGATTCAATCAGAATTAGAAAAGGTCAAAGCAGAATTTGGCACAATTTCTTTTATTGGCAAAGACCAAATGAAATTCAATTGCTCACTCGATTTCACCTTGGCCCAATTTCCTCAGGATGGCCAAACAGCCGAGGACTTGATCGACAATGCCGCCAGACAGCTATATAAGGTTAAGGTGATCGGATCCTAATTTGAATTGCAGGCAGGAACTACTGAATCACAGGTTTAATTAGCTAGGCAACACCATGGAAATACAAAATGTTCTCTTAGTCGATGATGATAAAAACATTCGCTTTCTAGCGCAGATGTGCCTTCAGGATTTAGCGGGTTGGAAAGTCAACCTGGCTTCATCCGGGCAGGAAGCTCTGGATATTCTCAGTCAAGGAAAGCCTGATCTGGTTTTGCTAGACGTGATGATGCCAGGCATGGATGGCAAAACCACTTTTACCAAAATAAAAGAATTCCCGGAACTTTGCGATATTCCGATTATCTTTATGACAGCCTCTGTACAAACACATGAGATGCAGGCTTATTTGGATCTTGGTGCTGTCGGTGTCTTGGTCAAACCATTTGATCCGATGACGCTGGCTGACCAAATAAAGAAGTTGATGGCAAACTGAGGGCAGAGTAATCTGCCAAATTAGAGGTGAGACTCCCGTGAATTGGTTGGTCAAAGAAAAGGTTGGTATTCTGTTTGCCGGAGTCTTCGGCATTCTTTTAATTACAGCGGTGATTTGCTATCAACATACCCTAAAGCTTATTGAAACCGGCAAAAGAGTTACCCAATCTCAACAAGTTCTGACCGAACTGGTACATGCGTTTTCATTTGTCAGAGATGTGGAGACAACCCAACGAGGCTATCAAGTAAGCGGAGACGATCGACTTTTGTCTCCATACATTATTGCTGTTTCGCGCATGAATGCTCACCTGTCTCGTCTAAAAGAATTGACAAAAGACAACCACGAGCATCAACGCCGAATTCCCGAACTGGTACGCAAAATTGAAAGACGAATCGCGCTTGCCGAAGAAGTGATTAGAATCCATCAAAAAAGGCGTTTGCTCACCGAAGAGGAAAAAACCAGAGCTGATCAGGGAGCAAAGTTAGCACAAGAAATTACTAATACAATTCGGCACATGGAAACAGAAGAAAATGACTTGCTATCGTTGCGCGACAATAAATTGGCAGAAAGTACGCGCACTACCGTAATTGCGATTGGCAGTCTTGGTGTTCTGGCATTTGTCCTGCTTTGCTTAGCCGTATACTTCACACAACTATTTGTCAAAGAAAGGCAACTGCGCCTTGAGGAGGCGGAAAAAGCAAAAGCCAACCTTGATGCCACGTTATCCAGTCTTGCCGAAGGTCTAGCTCGCCTCAACCAAGAGGGACAAATTGAATACTTGAACCCAGCCGGTCAAAGAATTCTCGGTTGGGAATTGAGCGAAATTGTCAATCACAATTTCCACCAATTGGTTCACGACCACAAGCAAGAAGGAATATTTGTTGCAGAAAGCTGGTGTGGGGTAGAGGAGGCGATGGCCACCAGAAGCGCTTGCGCCACTTTTGAAGAACGCTTTCTTTGCAAGAGTGGTTTGAGTGTTATTGCACAGTGTACATACTCGCCTCTCATGTTTAATCAAGAAGCCAGTGGTTCGGTGCTCAGCTTCCGCGATGCCACCGAAGAAAAACATGGTCAAAGCCTCAATTATGCCCAATTGTCAATTACCAAACTTTTGGCTGAATCAGAGGAGCTGGGACAAGACGAACTCGACAAAGTAACAGAGGTTCTCTGCAAGGCATTTGACTGGGATATGGGCTTATATTGGGTTGTGAATCCGGAAAGAGAATTGCTGCAATGTGCCGGACTATGGCATTCCAGCAAAATCGTTTTGCAGGAATTCCACGAGGAAGAAATTAGAGGACTGCACTTTGTGCGTGGGCAAGGCATTCCAGGAGAAATCTGGCAATCAGCAGAACCAAGGTGGATAACGGAGATCGCCGAACTGAGTACACAAAAATATCCCAGAATTGAAAGGACAATTAAGGCCGGTTTCCATTCCATCTTTATTTATCCCATATTGGTTTCCGGGCGAGTCATCGGAGCAATTGAATTTCTTTCTCATGAGGTGCGTTCGCCGGATCATGATCTTTTCGATGTCTGTGCTTCCGTTAATTCCCAGGTTGCTCAGTTTCTCGAGCGCAAGCGCAGCGAAGCAAAATTGCTCGAGTCGGAAGAAGTGTTCCGACAACTAGCCGAAAATATTCGCGAAGTCTTTTGGTTGGAAAGCCCGGACCTTTCCCAGCTCTTTTACATCAGCCCAGCTTATGAGGAAATTTGGGGACTGCCTGTAGAGGATTTGTACGCTGATCCACGGTCCTTCATCGAATCAATAGTTCCAGAAGATCGCGATCAAGTAATGCAGTACATAAGTGAGATTACCAAATCGCCAGAAGGCTCTGTCGCCGAATATAGAATTACACGACCGGATGGTTCAATTCGTTGGATCTGGTCACGCTCCTTTCCCATTTACGACGAGGACGGCAATGTCTTCCGCACTTGTGGAATTTGCCATGATATTTCCGAACGCAAGGAAATTGAAAAACGCATTAGTGAGTTTTATTCTGTGGTATCACATGAGTTACGCACACCGCTTACCTCGATTCGAGCCGCCCTGGGTATGATTGAAGGCGGTCTTTGTGGTCCATTACCGGAGAAGGCAACAAAGCTTGTCGAAATTGCCCGCACGGAATCAGACAGGTTAATTCGCTTGATTAACGACATGCTTGATTTACGCAAGATTGAGGCTGGCAAACTTGAATTGCACTTAGAGCCATGTCAACCTAATGCCTTGGTTGATGCCACTCTCAATGCTATTCAGGGAATGGCCAATGAAGCTTCCGTCAATGTTGTTTCCGATGTCGAAACCGACACTTCCGTTTCATGCGACAAAGATCGCATTATCCAAGTATTGACCAATTTGGTTAGCAATGCCGTCAAATTCTCACAGCCCGGATCCAGCATCAAAGTAAAAGTTGAAACAGACGATACTGGTTCTTGTCGCTTTTCTGTCATTGACAACGGTCCCGGCATTGCTAAAGAGCACATGCATAAATTATTTGAACAATTTGGCCAAGTAGATTCGTCCGAAAGTCGAGCCAAGGGTGGCACAGGGTTGGGACTGGCTGTCAGCAAAGGTCTTGTTGAAGAGCACAAGGGTAAAATTGGTGTAGAGAGTAAAGTTGGTATCGGATCGACATTTTGGTTTGAGCTGCCGAAGGAAAGTAACGAGGCAAGCCAATCATGAGTCAAGATATGAGCCAATTATCCAATACCCTTTCTGCTCTCAAGCAAAAATATCGCTCTGAATTACCCGGCCGTTTGACAGAGGTTGCCAAAGCCATCGCACTAGGCAAAGCTAATCCCGACAAAGCGAACTTGCGCGAACAAGCTCGCTTTGTCGTGCACAAGTTGCGTGGTACAGCCACATCATATGGCTTTCCCAAAATTGGCGAAGCCATGGCCGTAATTGAGGAAGAAATTTTGCACTTGGCTATTGCCGACAATGCTTCAATCGGCTCCGAATCAGCTTGGCCAAAAATTGATCAAGCTCTGCAAGAAGCACTTACTAGCCTGAACGACGCCGACGACTTTTCAATTGCGGATTCGGAACCGCTGTTAATGCCTGAGTCGCAATCACGCAATGTTGCTTCCATCATGGTCGTGGATGACGATGAAGAATTTCTTGCTTACATACAAGAGCTCGGCCATCAAAAATTGATTGCCATGATACCAGCACGCAATAGCGAGGAAGCGCTGCAAATAGCCGAGACGAGCCACTTGGATGCCGTCATGCTTGATGTCATGCTTGGCTCGAACGAAACTTCTTTTGAATTAGCCAATGCCATAAGACAATCATCCGGCAATGCCAATATTCCAATTGCTTTCATATCGGCTGACTCAAGTGTGACAAGCCGGGTTGCCGCAGCCAAAGCCGGTGCCACTCTTTATTTAGCCAAACCAATTGAGCCAGTGATATTGGAAGACGCGGTGCATCAATTGCTATCCTTGCGTCAGCTTGAGCAAATCCGCATTTTAGTTTGCGATGACGATGCCGATCTTTGCCATCACGTCAAATTGCTTTTGGAATCGGTGGGCATGAATGTGCAGGTGCAAAACGATCCTAGTCGCATTATGGAAACCTTACAGGAAACCACACCAGATCTTTTATTACTCGATGTAATGATGCCAGGCGTGAATGGTTTGGATGTCTGCCGTATGCTGCGCACATCTTCGCGCTTTCGCCATTTGCCGATTATTTTTATCACCTCCCAAACTTCTTTAGATGCACGAGTTGCTGCCTTTGAATCTGGGGCTGATGATTATTTGCCCAAACCGTTTGCCAAGCAAGAACTAATTTCCCGCGTGCAAGTACGCGTTGAGCGTGCCCATCTTTTGAAAGATCGCATGGACAAAGATGCCCTGACTGGTCTTTGGTTGCGCCGCGCCTTTGTCGAGCGATTAACGATCATGCTTGCCACTGCTAAGCGTCTGCATTTCCCGGTAACCTTTGGCATCATTGATGTTGATCATTTCAAGCAAATCAATGATACCTATGGGCATTTGGCCGGTGATTCAGTTCTAGCCGGATTTTCTGGTTTGATCAGTCAACGTTTTCGTATCGTCGATATTCGTGGACGCTGGGGTGGTGATGAGTTTGTTGTTGCCTTTCAAAAGGCCGACCACAAGCAAATGCATCAAGCCATGGCCAAATTTGTCTCTGAATTTCACCAGATACCATTTGAATCAGAAAAGGGCGAACAATTCCACGCCTCATGCACAGTTGGTTTGGCAAGCTTCCCCGAGGACGGTGAATCGATGCACGAACTTCTCACCCAAGCAGACAGAAGGCTTTATTTAGCAAAAGAAAATGGCCGCAATTGCGTAGTCAGCGAAGACCCAGCGTAGCGAAGAACTGCGAGGAGTTGTTCGCAACCAAGCGTCTTGACGCGCGGAGGAGCTGATGCTCTGCATCAGCAACGGAGCGCTTATTATAGAAACGCTTAATTGTAATTCTTGCGCACGTAGTGATCAACTAAGACAATAAAATCTTCCGCCAATTTTGGTCCGGATAAAGTCGTGGCATGTTCGCCATCAATATAAACCGGCGCGCGTGGTTCTTCACCTGTACCAGGTAAAGAAATACCGATATCGGCATGACGTGATTCACCAGGTCCGTTGACAATGCATCCCATGACAGCCACTTTCAGTGACTCGGCACCAGGGAATTCTTCAGCCCAGACCTGACGTTTTTCCGCCAGATAATCTTGAATTTGTTTGGCCAATTCTTGGAAAACAGTACTTGTGGTTCGACCACATCCTGGGCAGGCTGTCACTTGGGCAACAAATGATCTCAGACCAACAGATTGCAAGATCTGTTGGCAGACTCTCACTTCTTCGGCACGATCACCGCCAGGTTGCGGGGTAAGGCTGGCACGAATGGTATCACCAATACCATCACAAAGCAGAACAGATAAAGCCGCCGTCGATGCGACAATACCTTTCATAGACATACCTGCTTCCGTAAGACCTAAGTGCAAAGCATTTGGCGTGCGTGCGGCTAACTTTCTGTAAACAGCGATTAGATCTTGTACCTCGGAGACTTTTGCCGAAAGAATTATTTGCTCATCGGTTATGCCATAGGATTTAGCTAAATCTTTCGACTCGACCGCTGATTGCACAATGGCTTCAATCAAAACATCGTGAGCATTTTTTGGTTCAGCCAGTCGGGCATTTTCATCCATCATCCTGGCCAACAAGTCTTGATCTAAGGATCCCCAATTCACACCAATGCGCACAGGTTTTTGATTCTTGAGCGCCACTTCAATCATTTGGCGGAAGTTATCGTCGTGTTTTTCACCACGCCCAACATTACCCGGATTGATGCGATATTTAGCAAGCAAACGCGCGCAATCCGGATATTCAGCTAACAGCAGATGTCCATTATAGTGAAAGTCACCAACTAGCGGCACGCATGCGTCCAGGCTTTCCAGATGGCTGACAATTTGTGGTACAGCTTTAGCCGCTTCGCGCGTGTTCACCGTAATGCGGACAATTTCCGAGCCAGCATCATAGAGCAACTTCACTTGCTTGGCAGTTGCCAGCGCATCTTCCGTCGGCGTATTGGTCATCGACTGCACCAAAACCGGTGCTCCGCCGCCGATGAGCTTATCGCCAACATTCACTCCAATGGATTTTCGCCGAACAATCATCTCGATTTATCTGTCCCACGCAAGCAGACTCTATAACCAAACAAAGATATCACAGTTGTCAGGCTACTGCCTTTAGATCATGCTTAGTCTGCAGGCTTTAGAATATGCTCATTTTGCCCAGAGAGCCGGGAAGTTGGCTCTTATCGAGTAGCAATCTTGATTGGGGCTTAAGATCAAATGATCGAGCACGGAAATTTGCAACATCTTGCCTGCCCAAATTAGACGTGCTGTCACATCGAGATCCTCTGCTGATGGCTCGACTTGCGCATAGGATGGATGGTTGTGACAAACCATGATTGCGTAACTATTGGCCAACACTGCAGCCTTGAATACTTCACGCGGATGCACAATTGCTGAAGCTAACGTGCCGTGAGAAACTTCGTGCATACCAATCACTTCGTGCTTGGCATTAAGGTGCAGCGTAACAAAACTTTCTTCAGCCGCAAAACGCAAAGGCTCGAGGAATTCCTGTACATCCTCTGCTGTCCTAAGAGCAAACAAATTCTTAGGTGTTTGCCCTTCGTGCACCAAACAAAGCTTGATCTTGGGTATTTCGTAACGCAATTGACTAGCAAGTGATGGCATTGAAATTGTTTGCATAAGTCCTCCGGCTGCCACCACGGGTGGTGCAGCTTCAACATATTCCCGCTTTACCCTACAATCCAAATCGTCGTATCGTCTTTTCGATCGCCGCCGACAATTCTGGCTGTATTTATAAAGACGCTCGAAGCGGCAAAAAGTTCAAAGCTTTTTTGCCAATTTATCTAAATTCTTTCCCTTGGCATCAGACTTGCTGTGTTTTCCAAACGCCAGAGCGGAATTGCCAGACAGCCCAAAGTCCGACAACAATTACTGATACCGCCATGCCAAGCCAACATCCGACCGGCCCCCATGACAAGCCAAGCGTTAAGTAATAAGCAATCGGCAAACGCAAAACAAGCAAGCTCGCGACTTCTGCGATCATCGGTAATCTTGTATAACCAGCACCTTGCATGGCATAAAAAAGTACAATTTGAAAAGCCAGAAATGGCTCTGAAATTGCCGCTATCTGCAAATAAGGAATTGCCGTAGCAATTACATTTGCATCCTGACTCATGACACGGGCAATTTCACCTGCGCCAAAAAACATGAACAAGCCAATCACACTATTGTAAGCAAAGGCAAGCAAAGTCGCCTGCCAACCAGCTAATTGCGCACGATGAACTTGTTTAGCACCGAGATTTTGTCCCACAATAGTCGAGACTGACATACCAAGCGCGTACATCGGCATAGCAGCCGCTACGTGCTCAATCCTTGAGCCAATGGCAAAGGCAGCCTGACAAGCAGTTGGAGCACCGGTTTTGGCAAAGATCCAAAACATAACAAAGTTAGAGGAGATCCAAAACAAATCCTGCACTGAAGCTGGCAAGCCAATTTTGAACAAGCGGACAAACCAGGAAATTGAAATACCTTCCTTGGCGATTTTCTTGATATTGATCGCGTCTGCTAATTCCGTGCGAGAAAGCGCAAAAATAACCAGGATTGCACCAATGCAACCAGAAATTAGCCAAGCAAGTCCAATGCCGCGGATGTCCCAGTGTCCCGGCCAAATACAAAAGGCAATGTCTAACAAAATTGTCAGTGTCATCGTACCCATCGAAATGATCATTGGTGTACGCGCATCACCTTTGGCGCGCAAAATTGTTTTGCCAATCCAGACAACAGTTGCTGGCAAAAGCGAAAGCATGTCCACTTGCATGTAGAGAAACCCAGTATCTTCCACAGCTTGGGTGGCGCCCAGCAGATGAAAGACCGGGCGAGCAAACAAGATTCCGCAAGTAAGCGAAACGAAACCAAGCATAGAAGCAAACAAAAGTGACTGGCGGGCGGCAGTGCAAGCCGATTCCAAATCGCGTGCGCCCCAAAAGCGGCTGACCAATGCCGATGTGCCGGACGAAAGAGCAATGGTCAACAAAACCATAAAAAACCAAATTTGTTCGCCAATGGAAATGGCGGCCTGGGAATCAGCGCCAAGCTTTCCAGCAACCCAAGTGTCAACAAAGCTGGCAACAGAAAGTGCAGCCGTGTCCAACAAAAGGGGCCAAGCCATATGCCAAATTGCAGCCAAAGTCGAGCCGGAAATGATAACATCATCCCTGACGCGTCCTTGGGTTCGGTTTTTTTTAGTGCTATCTGTCGTCATCATGGAATGCATAGTAAGGCTTCAATAGAAATATGCCAATGGGAAAATCCGAATCATGAAGTTGCGTGTATCCGGGCTAAATGAGCCTGTGGCGATACGCCAGGCGAACGCCAGCCAACTTTGGGCATATGTTGAGAAGCTTCTAAGCTTTGAAGAACCTGATTCTCGCTTCGAACGACAAAGCAAAGTAATTGCCAAACATAGTGGCTTGCCTTTGAAATTACTTTCGCAGCTGCCGCTCGCCGGCCAAGAAGAAGTGATTTGTGCTGCTTATTCCAAAGAGAGTGCGGACGGCAATGCTTACCATAAGCAAGAATGTCTTTTGGCCTGTGTACTTGCTTTGGAAGAGCTCAAACGTTTTCAAAGCGTGGTGTTTGAATCGTGGCGATTTGCCAGCGTTGGTCAAAGTATCTCGTCAAGCAAAGCACACGGTCGCGATTTCAAATGGATAGAAGAATTGGCAGAAACGGCCGATCAATCATTGTGGATTGAACATGCTTACAAATCGGCACCACAATTTAGTCTCTTGAAAGAACCAGGATCTTGGTCTGAAGATGCCCGCGCCCAAATTATCCTTGCTTGTCTGGAAAGTTTTGGTCAGTATTGTGAACACGAAAAATCGACCCGGGTCAAAGAGGCTCAAGAGCTCTTCCGCCAATTGGTGAAAGAAAAACGCAAACAACTTCCTGGTAGTTTCTTACCTGAAGTTGTGCTTTTGGTTGAGGGGCAGTCGGAAGCCATGATCTTGCCACATCTGACTTCCTACCTCTCTGTCGACTTGGATGCATTGGCAGTGCATGTCACCGCCTGTGGTGGCGCCAAGCAAGTGGCAAGACGCTTCTTGGAATTGCGTGATGTAACTCGCTTGCCAATCATGGTTGTTCTCGATGATGATGCTCAGGATGAATCACAAATTGTACAGGACATGCTCCGCCCTCAAGATAGACTGCATATTCTTTCCAAAGGGGAGATTGAAGACATTTTCGAACCGGCCATGCTGATCGATATTCTCAACAAACAGCTCAGTTCGCTTTGTCCCTCCGAGCCAATACTTGTATCTGACCTGACGCAGGATTACACAAGTGATGCACCGATAATTAGACGCACAGAGCTTTTGGACAGGCTTTGGCGTAAACGCGGGCTGGGCGACTTTGACAAAATTGGTTTTGCCAAAACGGTAATTCAAACAATAGTCACACCACAAGCAGTACCTGGCGATATCAAACGAATTGCCGAGAAGATAAAAGAGCTAGCGGAAACTAATTATGACTAGAAACGCGATTGCAACTTGGTCTTCTTGTGCGATCTGGATTCTGGGATTTCTGCTTGCCCTGGTTATTCCCCCATCATCCAAATTGATCTGGATTCCCGACACCTTGCTTTTAGTGGGATTTTTTCCAGTCTTATTTGTTTGGCAACCTGGATGGCCCTGGCTAATATTTGGCATCGGTAATATGTTTATTGGCTTTGTCTTGCAAGTGGCATTTTTCTTGCCGGATACCGGTCTGCCGCAAACCATGGTGCCGGTAAGAGCACATCTTGCCCAATATCATGTACCGATGATCTGGATTCTCACAGGCATCGGCTCAACAATTTACGGCATCATCCGCATGGTGAAGCACCTGACCCTTTGGCTCAAGCAAAAGGCGCGCAAAGGTAAATCCCCCGAAGGCAGTTGACCCGAAGGCAATTGAAAAGAATACAGGACTTACCGGGACTTACCCGATTACATATCCTCGTCGTCTTTCTTCTTCTTTGGTTTCTTGGCCTTTGTGTTGGCGCCGCCGCCGCCCAGTGCAACTTTAGCTGTACCGTCTTCCATGATCAAAACCCGGTTGAGAAACTTTTTGCTTGATTCCCATGGCTTCGGAGCATCGCCGGCCATATTATATAAATGCGCGCGTCCGATCACTTGTTGATCGGGAAACTCGGCTTTCTTGGCAATATAGAGCCACTGTTTGATCAGAAAATTGAACAAAGCCGGATCTTTATCCCTTTGAGTCATCAATTTCTTTTCTAAAGCTTCACCATAAGCAATACGTGTATCAACATCCATTGGTGACAATTCCAGTGAACGTTGCAAAACCATGATTGCCCGATCAAGGTGACCCATGCGCATCGATTGCTCGCCTTCCATGCGCAAAGCATTCGAACTTGGTTGTCCAAGCTCTAAGAACTGATCGGACGTGACAACACCATGAGTGGAGTGACCTACCGAATCGGTATTAACAATAAAGTCCTCATAAGCAAACGCTGCTGACGACATGGAAGCCGCCAATATCGCAGCCAGGAAAATGCTTTTGGACATCCTTACCTCTTTCATGAATCCGCCCCTCTAGGCCAAATGTAGAACGCTCCCTACATTTTGACATCAAGTTCGTGATTTTCTTCAAAAATTAACCTCGCGCTTGCGAAACAATTTTTTCGTTGCTTCCCGAGCGCAAGACCGACACCGCATGACTGAGGTCTTGATCTTGAGATCCATAAATCGAATTGCCGGCAATGATCACGTTAGCACCGGCATTAATAACCAGTTTCGCCGTAGATGCATCCATGCCACCATCGACACCAATGTGGACTTCCTTGCGGCCTGCTTGATCAAGCATCTTGCGAATCGCCGCAATTTTTGGAATCACAGCCGGAATAAATTTCTGACCGCCAAAACCAGGATTAACCGACATGACCAAAACTTGATCCAGATCATCAAGCACATAGGTCAAACACTCTTCCGTGGTAGCAGGATTAAGAGCAACGCCTGCTTTCATTCCCAATTGGCGAATTTGCGAAAGGGTTCTTTGCAAATGAACACATGCCTCAGCATGAACAATCACGTTGTTGGCACCAGCGGCAGCAAAATCAGCCAAATAGCGATCGGCATCGGTGACCATCAAATGACAATCGAGCACAAGCTTGGTCTGTTTGCGCAAGCTCTTTACGACAGGCGCGCCAATGGTTAAATTCGGGACAAAATGCCCGTCCATAACATCGACGTGGATCCAATCCGCCCCGGCATCCTCCACCCTCTTTATATCTCTAGCCAGGTTGGCAAAGTCGGCCGACAAAATGGATGGCGCCACCAATATTGGTCTTAGGTTCATAGCTGTTATCCTTGATTGGCCTGTCTATAGCTCTGATATGCGAGCAATTGATAAGTATTTTATCACCGGCCGGGTAACAAACCGGCTTTTGAATTGCTAACATCTATCCAAGGACCAAATTGCAAGGAAATGACTAATGGTTGATTTCAAATTGACTGAGGATCAAACGCAATACCAAGACTTGGCACGCGAATTTGCTCTCAATGAAATTGCTCCGTTTGCCTCCAAACATGATCACTCTGGTGATATTGCCGAGAGCATTTGCCGTAAAGCCTGGGAAATCGGGCTAATGAACCTGCATATTCCTGAGGAATACGGCGGAATTGGTTTGTCGGTCTTTGATGGCTGTGTGATTACTCAGGAATTGGCTAAAGCTTGTGCAGCAATTTCTTGCACGATTAACGCTAACAATTTGGCATTGACACCACTTTTGTTGGCCGGCAATGAAAGCCAAAAGCAAGAATTTCTTGGTGGGCTGGCAAGCGAATTCAGTTTTGCCGCTTATTGCGCACAGGAAGACAGCAACAATTCCTGGGGTACACAATGCAATACAGAAGCACGACAAGCTGTCCATGAATTTGTGATTAACGGCAAAAAAATTGCCGTTGCCAATGCCGAACAAGCAAAATGGTTCCTCGTCATTGCCAGAGAAAAAGAATCAAGTTTGTCTGCTTTCATAGTGCCAAATCATTTACCCGGCATCTCCATAAGTACAAGAGAAAAGTCACTCGGTCTGAGAGCTTATCCGACAAACACGGTTTCCTTTCAGGACGTAAAAATACCGTCTGCCAATTTGGTTGGGCAAATTGGCCAAGGCTGGGAGCTTGTGATTCGCACGCGTTCACGCTTCTATCCTCTCATTGCTTCCACTTGCGTCGGCCTGGCCAAAGCCTCCTTGGAATTTGCTGCCGAATATGCCAAAGCCAGGCAAACGTTTGGCCAACCAATCGCCAATCACCAAGCTATAAGATTGATGATTGCCGATATGGCTAAAGACATTGAGGGGGCACGCTTGCTGGCATTAGAAGCAGCCATGCTTGCCGATCACAATGTGCAATCGAACGCCAGCACGGATAGGTTGATGGCAAATGCGCAACCGGCACGTATGGCTAAATCGTTTGCCCAAGATGCTTCATTGGCAGTATCAACAAATGCCTTACAGATCTATGGCGGCTACGGTTATTCCAAAGAATATCCAGTGGAAAAATTGATGCGCGATGCCAAATGTTTGCAACTTTTCGAGGGAACCAGCAACCACGAGCAAGTGACAATTGCCCAAGAGTTTGCTCTCAGCCAAACATAATTTAGGGCGGAAGTATGGCCTCAGAAATTAGCAAAGGACAATTACTGGTTGTGAAAGTGCCTCCTTATTACAACAAGGAGTACTTTTATGAAGTGGAAAGCGCCGGCAAAAAGCTAATTCGCGCCAAGCTCTACCATTCGCCAAAAGTGCGGAAGTCCTGGACTAAAGAAGAATTTGGCGTGCTTTTGGATATGCAGCTGATTCGCCTGGCTGAACCCAATGAAAAGCCGCCAGGCCCAGCTGAACTACCGCAGGACTGACTGTTTCGAACTTTTGTCCCGGTGGTAAAAAATACTTGGCTGCCAAAGTTGGGCTTCCTTCTTTAATTTATATTGACAACCTCAAATTAGACAGCTATCATAATCTGCATCGACTTTTTAAAATCTTGCTTGCTGCCACTTCTGGCGGTCTGGCAATTGAACCTTACTAACTTGCCAATTTGACCCACAAGAGAAATCTGTCATGTCTTTTCAACAGAAAAAAGCTGCCGATACGGCTGTTCAGGAACAAGTAGAAACACAAGCCACACCAACCGAGGTGGCTAACAAGTTCCACAATGAAAACGTTGCCGCCAATCCACCGAAACCTGGAGAAGCGTCAGCTCAAGCAGCAAATTACAAACAAGAAGTTACCAAAAACGAACCTGGCACAACAGACGCTGCTGCCAAAGTTGGCGGACAATGGGAATCCGGCAAAATTGTCAAAGATCCGGAAAAGAATAATTACTCGTTCCAAACCAAGAGTGGCGATATCTATAATGCCACACCGGATGGCCGTGGGGGTTACACAATAGCCGACTCCAATGGCAAACCAGCTACGGTTACAACCCAGGCTGACAAAGTGAAATATGCACAAATGCAGGATAGCAACGAGGGCGGTTTCCAAGCTAAAAAAGATCAGAACAATTCCACTTCAACAGATAGCAACACCGGTAGCGGCACAGAAAACAAATCAAAAACAGACGAGAAGTCCAACTTCCAAGATAAGAAGGACAAGCAAGACGAGAAAAAGGAT
>JAGVKG010000005.1 GCA_020050685.1 Candidatus Obscuribacterales bacterium
CATAGCCAGCAAAGGAAGCGACCTCCGCAGTTTGTTAGATGGACACGCAATTGATGCGCGAAAGGAAAAGACCGCCGAAAACATTCTTGGACCGTTTTATAAATACACTGGACTGGCACCGTTCCGTGGAAAATCAACTCCAGTTGGTGCACCAGGCGTGCCGGCTTTGATCTACGGAGTTGCCTATGGCTATGACACGCAGGCACCACTTCCCGGTGTTGAACTGCAAAAATGGCATGCCGATCATCGTGGTCATTATTCCGATGAAGAGGACAACACTCCTCTGAACACGGACTCGTTCATCAATCGTGTTCGCATGATCACAGATGAGAATGGCTATTACGAGCTTGAGACGATCGTTCCCGCTCCCTATCAAATTGGTGTTGATCCCAAGACTGGCAAGCCAATCTACAGAACAGTTCACTGGCACCTGGCTGCTTTCAAAGCTGGCTACAAACTTTTGGTTACCCAAGAGTACAAGAAGGGTGAAGAACTCAACAAGTCCGACAAATGGTACCTGAAGAGTTTGGAAATCGACTTCAAAGAAGTCACCAAAAATGGTGTCACATATCTTGCCGGCGAATTCCCCATTGTGCTCGACCGCGCCCTGAGATAACCCAGCCCTCCCCGCAAACTCTTGCGTCTTCACAAAGGGCGCAAGGGTTTGCGGGAGCCAAAAATAATTTCCATTTAGAGTGGAAAAAGAGATCGTAAAAAATATGGAGTTTGAGAAATGAGTGAAGACAAACCAAAAATTGAACCAGGAAGGTTCACGATTGAACTGAATCGCGAAACGCTCGACGTTTATGAGAGCGCGAAAGAAGGTCTAGTTCTGCCGCCGGGAGCAACCGTGTTGTTTAGACGTCGCAAGCGTGGGGGAGTATTTTACAGCGTCAAGTCGGCGACGCCTGCTGTTGTTCGTCCAATTTCTCCATCTAGCGATAACGATCCGGACTTCAACGTAGACGAGTTCAAGATTGCAAACGTAGAGGGTGCAGTCGGTGCTCTCAAGATAGACGAGTTCGGCCCCCGTCGTACAGATCGCGAAGTGGTGTTGAAGATCACAGTTAAACGATTGAAGCGCTGCCATCGTTAACGGAGCAATATTCGGTAAACAAGCAAAAGTATGTTGAGGCGAGGGACTTCCTGTGGAGCCCTTCGCCCCAGCGGCTTGTGCTCACGCCAAGCCGCCTTTTGCACTTTTTTTGGCCTTTAAATCCTCCGAGTCTCGGTTGACAACCCGTGCGGTATGTAACCATAATATTGAAAGATGAGAAATTGGGGAGAAGTCTCGTGGCACATCGTGTAAACATCATGCTTGATGATTATGTATGGAAAGTGTTGCAAAAAGTTCCGAGAGGCGAGCGCAGTAAAGTCATAAATGAAGCCTTGCTGTCGGCACTTAGCGTGCAGCGCGGGAAAGAAGCTTGTAAGCGAATGGATGCATTAGCCAAGAGATTGCCTGTTGTATCCATGGATGAAATTGTCAATTGGATTCGCAGAGATAGACGACGGGTGCGGGCGCTGTTGTAGCGCTGAGAGATTGGCGCCCTAGGTAACCTGTCTAAATGACCTGTTAAAATATGAGGTCGGGTAACATCAGAGGTTGGTATGGCGCAGAAGGCAGCAGTGGAATCGCAAAAGAAAATGATAGACCTGATTTCGCTTTGCAAGCGTCGGGGCTTTATTTATCAGAGCGCAGACATTTATGGTGGGCTGCAAGGCGTTTATGATTACGGTCCGCTGGGTGTTGAGTTGAAGAATAACCTCAAGGCTGCCTGGTGGCGGACGGTTGTTTATGAGCGCGACGATATTGAAGGTTTGGATGCGTCCATTCTCACCAATCGTTATGTCTTGCGTTACTCTGGTCACGAAGCGACATTTGCCGATCCTTTAGTTGATTGTCGCAAGTGTAAGGCTCGTATGCGTGCCGATCATTTAGTCAACGGTAAATGTGAAAAGTGCGGTTCAAACGATCTCACCGATCCGCGACCATTCAATATGATGTTCAAGACAACGGTTGGTCCGGTTGTGGATGAAGAGTCTTACGCTTATCTGCGTCCGGAAACCGCACAAGGGATTTTCACCAACTTTCAAAATGTCATTGATTCAACTGCGCGTCGCTTGCCTTTCGGTATTGCCCAAATCGGTAAGGCATTCCGTAACGAAATTACGCCACGCAATTTTATTTTCCGCGTGCGTGAATTTGAGCAAATGGAAATCGAATTTTTTGTTATGCCCGGAACAGACGAAAAGTGGCATGCAGACTGGGTTGAGATGCGTGTTGATTGGTGGAAGAAGCAAGGACTGGCTGAAGAAAATCTCGAGCTGGTTCACCAGAAGCCGGAAGAACTTGCTCACTACTCCAAAGCAACCGTAGATATTTTGTATCGCTTCCCTCACGGAGTGGAAGAACTGGAAGGTGTCGCAAATCGCACCGATTACGACTTAGGCTCTCATAGCAAGTGCCAAGATGAATTAGGTTTGAATGCCAAAGTAAACACGAACGAACATTCAACAGCGAAACTGACGATTCGCGATTTAGCAACAGAAAAAGATCTGGTGCCATTTGTGATTGAACCATCGGCTGGTGTTGATCGTGGTGTCTTGGCTGTCCTGACAGAAGCTTATACGGAAGAAGCGCTCGATGAGGGCAAGACGCGCATTGTGCTTAAGCTAAGGCCGCACTTGGCGCCAATTAAAGTTGCAGTGATACCACTTGCCAGAAATAACGAAGCCTTAGTCGAGAAAGCACGCAGCATCAAGAACATGTTGCAAAAGCTTGGCGTCGGCCGCATTCTTTTGGAAAATTCCGGCAACATCGGCAAGAGCTACCGCCGTCACGATGAAGTGGGAACACCGATTTGCGTAACTGTCGACTTCGAAACCATCGAAGGAGAAGGCGAAACCGTCACCATCCGCGATCGCGACAGCATGAAGCAAGAACGTATCGCTGTTGCCGATCTTTCCGACTACGTCCGCAAATTCTACTTGTAGAGTCATCGCTAATGGTTATTCGCAACCGGATAATTCTTGGTAGTAATCAGGGCGAAAGTGCAGCCAGAAATTCAGCTGGCGTCACGATCTTGGTTGTGCCATACGTTTTGAGGACGAGCAAATCATTGTCACCAGTTACAAGAAAGTCACAGTTACCTACGGCAGCACAAGCCAAATAAACATTATCCTTTGGGTCGCGGCTAACTGTGGGAATCTGCTCGATTTTGACAAAAAGTGCGGTATTCTCAAGCAATCCGATGAAGTCGTTCGTCGTGTCTTTGCTGACTGTTATGGCAATTTTTGGACGTCGTAAGACATGAACAAGCTCGAGTACTAACTGCTCTGAGCATACTAGCTGAAATTGGTAGGTTTGAAGACAGTGAGCTATTTGTCTTGCGGTGCCGGGATTAAGAAGTGCGCTTACCCAAACATTGGCATCAACGACTGCTTTGATCACGCTCAGCCTGCATTTCTTCTCGAACGGCTTTAACTTCTGTCATTATTTCTTCGTCTGTTAGCCGTGGCAATCCTTTGGCTAGACGGGTGGCCTCAATTTCGTCGCAAAGTTGGTGAAAGTGCTTTCCCCAGTCCTTATTGTTCAAGTTACGGCGAAGTTCTTCCTGCTCGTCCGGTTGTAGCTGATCGACAAGCCTAAGGATTTGTTCCAAAGATATTCTTTCTGGTTTCGGTTGAGCCATCAGAGTGCTACCTCTCTTTATATATTAGTTTATCAGCAAAGTGTAGGAATGTGATTTGATAGGTGCGGCATATATAGTTTGGTAGTTCCAGAAGCTGCCGAATACTTTGCGAACGTAATCCCTTGTTTCCGTTACGGGAATAGTTTCGACAAATGTATCCATGTCTGAGTGTCCCTTGATCCATTTGGCTACCGCATTTGGGCCGCCATTGTAACTGGCGACGGCAGCTAGAGCATTGCCGGAATGGCGTTTTAAAACGTAAGCCAGATAATGCGTGCCGAGGGCAATATTATTGTTCGGATTGTAGACCTCATCATTATTGTGAATGCTCAAGCCCATATTTTTTGCTACGCCAAATGCGGTACCCGGCAAAAGTTGCATCAGACCAATTGCGTTAGAACGGCTGGTTGCCATTGAGTTGTAACGAGACTCTTCGCGGATTAAGCCATGTACAAGAAATGGATCCAATTCATTGTCCTTGGCGTTCTTGGCCACTTGGTTGGAATAAAGTAAGGGATATGCAAACAGCCATAGCCCAGTCTTTTGTGGTGTTCCCGAAACATGAGAGGCTGCCGAATTAATAGCATCCAGTGGCAAGCTCAAGTTGGCTAAAATCAAAGAGCGAATAAGCGGATTGGTTTTTTCTGGAAGAAGTTGTAGGCATTCGTCCCACTGACCAAGTTTGCAAAGCAGGGCGCAAGTCGTGCCTGTTTTGGTGGCAATTTCATTGTATGAAATTGCTTTTGGTGGCGCTGGCCATTTCCAGTTCAAATCCGGATAGGGCCGTCCGGGGTACATTGTCCAGCCTGGATCTTTTCCACCCGCTAGCGCTGTCAAACGAGCTTGCGAGCGATAGGCATAATAATTGGATGCACCAAGGGCGGTGGCACGTTTGTAAAATACTTTGGCAGTTTCTTTCGAATTGAGTCTTTCGCTCAACTTGCCGCACCAAAAGGCAAAGCGTGGTTGCACTCTATTGCCTGGATATTTGTCGATTGCTGCCTTGGCCATGTTTATCGCAGCTTGGGTCTTGCCTTGCTCCACTTGTCCCCAAACCAGCCACCAATGAGCCTCCGGTGCGTATTGTGAGGCGGGATGTTTCTCTACCAGTTCCTTGAAATAGGCAATTGCCTGTGCGCCGTCAGCGCGAGTGCCGAGATTGTATAAAGCAACACCACCATAGTCGGAGCTTGTTGCAAGTATTCCTTTCCACACGGCAATTGCTTGCTCTTTGGTCAGCATG
>JAGVKG010000059.1 GCA_020050685.1 Candidatus Obscuribacterales bacterium
CATAGCCAGCAAAGGAAGCGACCTCCGCAGTTTGTTAGATGGACACGCAATTGATGCGCGAAAGGAAAAGACCGCCGAAAACATTCTTGGACCGTTTTACCGCCGTACGGGGCAAGCCCCGTTCCGCGGTAAATCAACACCAGTTGGTGCCAAAGGTGTTCCCGCTTTGATTTGGGGTGTGGCCTATGGCTATGATACCCAAGCACCGCTTCCTGGTGTCGAGATGCAAGAGTGGCATGCCGATTACCGCGGACATTATTCCGACGAGGAAGACAACACGCCACTGAACAAAGATTCGTTCATCAATCGTGTTCGCCTGATCACAGACGAAAATGGCTACTACGTAATGGAGACGATAGTACCGGCTCCATATCAAATCGGTGTTGATCCGAAGACCGGCAAAGCCATCTACAGAACTATCCACTGGCATTTGGCTGCGTTTAAAGCGGGCTACAAGCTGTTGGTCACGCAAAAGTACAAGAAAGGCGAAGAACTCAACAAGTCCGATAAATGGTACTTGCAGCTTTTGGAAATCGACTTCCAAGAAGTCACCAATAATGATGGTGTCCCTTATTTGGAAGGCAGATTTGACGTTGTGCTCGACCGTGCCCTGAGATAACCCAGCGCTCCCCCGCAAACTCTTGCGTCTTCACAAAGGGCGCAGGGGTTTACGGGACGCAAAAATAGTTTCCATTTCGAATGGAAAAAGAGATCGTCAAAAATATGGAGATTAAGAAATGAGTGAAGACGAACCAAAAATTGAACCAGGAAGGTTCACGATTGAACTGAATCGCGAAACGCTCGATGTTTATGAGGACGCGAAAGAAGGTCTAATTCTGCCGCCGGGAGCAACCGTGTTGTTTAGACACCGCAAGCGCGGGGGGATATTTTACAGCGTCAAGTCGAAAACGCCAGATGTTGTTCGTCCAATTTCTCCATCTAGCGATAGCGATCCGGATTTCGACATAGACGAGTTCAAGATTGCAAACGAAGAAGGTGCAGTCGGTGCTCTCAAGATAGACGAGTTCGGCCCCCGTCGTACAAATCGCGAAGTTGTGTTGAAGATCACAGTTAAACGATTGAAGCGCTGCCCTCGTTAACGGAGCCATATTCTGTAAACAAGCAAAAGTATGTTGAGGCGAAGGACTTCCTGTGGAGCCCTTCGCCTCAGCGGCTTGCGCTCACGCCAAGCCGCCTTTCGCACTTTTTTTTGGCCTTTAAATCCCCTGAGGCTCGGTTGACAACCGGTCCAGTGTGTAACTATAATGTGTAAAGAGACAAAGTCGAGGGAAAATACTGTGGCGCATCGAGTAAACATAATGCTTGACGATCATGTCTGGAAGGTTTTGCAAAAGGTTCCGAGAGGTGAGCGCAGCAAAATCATAAATGAAGCTATGCTGTCTGCACTTAGCACACAACGCAGAAAAGAAGCTTGTAAGAGAATGGATGCCTTAGCCAAAACATTGCCTGCTGTTTCCATGGAAGAAATTGTTGAATGGATTCGCAGGGATAGGCAACGGGTGCGGTAGCCGTGCGGATCATCGTTCCGGATGCGTCCATCCTTATAAAGTGGGTTTTGCCCAGCGGTGTGGAGCCCGATCAGGATTCTGCCTACGCATTGCGTGACTTGCTTGTAGCTGGAAAAGTTGAGCTAAAATTGCCGCCGCTCTGGATCTATGAGGTTGCTAATACGCTCGGTCGAATGTTTCCCGAGCATGCTCAAAGCATGATTGAATCACTGTTAATGTTGAGTTTTTCCGAACCGGATTGGGATCTGGTCTGGTTGGGCAAGGCTTTACAATTGGCAAATCGTTACAAAGTATCTTTCTATGATGCGGCTTATCACGCATTGGCATTGACCGAAGGTGGACTGTTTGTAACGGCGGATTTACAGTACGTTCGCAAGACAAAGGCTGCCGGCGCTGTTGTAGCTCTCCGTGATTGGCGCCCTAAGTAACCTGTCCAAATGACCTGTTAAAATATGAGGTCGGGTAACATCAGAGGTCGGTATGGCGCAGAAGGCAGCAGTGGAATCGCAAAAGAAAATGATAGACCTAATTTCGCTTTGCAAGCGTCGGGGCTTCATTTATCAGAGTGCAGACATTTATGGTGGGCTGCAAGGCGTTTACGATTACGGTCCGCTTGGCGTTGAGTTGAAGAATAACCTCAAGGCTGCTTGGTGGAGGACGGTTGTCTATGAGCGCGATGATATTGAAGGTTTGGATGCGTCCATTCTCACCAATCGTTATGTCTTGCGTTACTCTGGTCACGAAGCGACATTTGCCGATCCTTTAGTTGATTGCCGCAAGTGTAAGGCGCGTATGCGTGCCGATCACTTAGTCAATGGCAAATGCGAAAAGTGTGGTTCAAACGATCTAACAGAACCACGTCCATTCAACATGATGTTCAAGACGACAGTTGGTCCGGTTGTCGATGAAGAGTCTTACGCATATCTGCGTCCGGAAACGGCACAAGGGATTTTCACCAACTTTCAAAATGTGATTGATTCAACTGCTCGTCGCTTGCCTTTCGGTATTGCACAAATAGGTAAGGCATTCCGTAATGAAATTACGCCACGCAATTTTATTTTCCGCGTGCGTGAATTTGAACAAATGGAAATCGAATTTTTTGTTATGCCGGGAACGGACGAGAAGTGGCATAAAGACTGGGTCGAGATGCGCGTTGATTGGTGGAAGAAGCAAGGTCTGGCTGAAGAAAATCTCGAGCTGGTTCACCAGAAGCCGGAAGAACTTGCTCACTACTCCAAAGCAACTGTAGATATTTTGTATCGCTTTCCACATGGAGTGGAAGAACTGGAAGGTATCGCAAATCGTACCGATTATGACCTGGGCTCTCACAGCAAGTGCCAAGACGAATTAGGTTTGAATGCCAAAGTAAGCAACAACGAACATTCAACAGCGAAATTGACGATTCGCGATTTGGCCACAGAAAAGGATCTTGTACCATTTGTGATTGAGCCGTCTGCCGGTGTTGATCGTGGTGTCTTGGCTGTCTTGACCGAAGCCTATACGGAAGAAGCGCTCGATGAGGGCAAGACGCGAATAGTGCTCAAGCTCAAGCCGCACTTGGCGCCAATCAAAGTTGCTGTGATACCACTTGCCAGAAACAACGAAGCTTTAGTCGAAAAAGCACGCAGCATCAAAAACATGTTGCAGAAGCTTGGCGTTGGCCGCATTCTTTTGGAAAACTCAGGTAACATCGGCAAGAGCTACCGCCGTCACGATGAGGTGGGAACACCAATTTGCGTAACTGTCGACTTCGAAACCATCGAAGGAGAAGGTGAAACCGTCACCATCCGCGATCGCGACAGCATGAAGCAAGAGCGCATTTCCATCGCAGATCTCTCCGACTACGTCCGTAAATTCTACTTGTAGGTTGCCGTGTAGGGGGCAGGCATGCCTGCCCCGCAGTAACAAAAATGCTTTCCCGGTGATCACTGCGGGCGAGGCGTGCCTCGCCCCTACGCTCGTATCCGCCGGTTAGGTATTAACTTCCTACCTATATATAGCTTGGTAGTTCCAGAAGCTGCCGAATACTTTGCGCACGTAATCCCTTGTTTCCGTTACGGGAATAGTTTCGACAAACGTATCCATGTCTGAATGTCCTTTGATCCATTTGGCTACTGCATTTGGTCCACCGTTGTAACTGGCCACTGCTGCCAGGGCATTGCCGGAATGACGTTTCAAGACGTAAGCAAGGTAATGCGTGCCAAGGGCAATATTATTGTTTGGATTGTAGACTTCATCATTAGTATGAATACTCAGTCCCATATTTTTGGCTACACCAAAAGCAGTGCCTGGCAAAAGTTGCATCAGACCAATAGCGTTCGATCGACTTGTGGCCATTGAGTTATAACGAGACTCTTCGCGGATCAAGCCATGAACAAGAAATGGATCTAATTCATTGTCCTTAGCATTTTTGGCCACTTGGTTGGAATAAAGCAAAGGATAAGCAAACATCCAAAGCCCTGTCTTCTTTGGTGTTCCCGAAACATGAGAGGCTGCCGAATTAATAGCATCCAGTGGCAAACTCAAATTGGCTAAAATCAAAGAGCGAATAAGCGGGTTGGTTTTTTCAGGAAGCAGTTGCAGGCATTCATCCCATTGACCAAGTTTGCAAAGCAGGGCGCAAGTCGTGCCCGTTTTGGCGGCAATTTCGTTGTATGAAATTGCTTTTGGTGGCGCCGGCCATTTCCAGTTTAAATCCGGATAGGGGCGTCCAGGATACATTGTCCAGCCTGGATCTTTTCCGCCCGCTAGTGCTGTCAAACGAGCTTGTGAGCGATAGGCGTAATAATTGGAGGCACCAAGGGTGGTGGCACGCTTGTAAAACACCTTGGCGGTTTCTTTTGAATTGAGTCTTTCGCTCAACTTGCCGCACCAAAATGCAAAGCGTGGTTGCACTCTGTTGCCGGGGTATTTGTCGATCGCTGCCTTAGCGAAATTTATCGCTGCTTGCGTCTTGCCTTGTTCCACTTGTCCCCAGAAAAGCCACCAATGAGCCTCCGGTGCATATTGTGAGGTGGGATGTTTCTCTACCAGTTCCTTGAAATAGGCAATTGCCTGTGCGCCGTCGGCGCGAGTGCCGAGATTGTATAAAGCAACACCACCATAGTCGGAGCTTGTTGCAAGTATTCCTTTCCACACGGCAATTGCTTGCTCTTTGGTCAGCATG
>JAGVKG010000046.1 GCA_020050685.1 Candidatus Obscuribacterales bacterium
AGGTTCACTCCTTTTGCTGCCTGACTGCACAATGGTTTAACGTGCTACGGTCATTTGGCTGGGCTTGACAAATCGGGCGCTTTCATGGAAGCGCTTATAAACAAATACCCCACATAAATCGCCGGACTGGCCAAAACCAAAGCCAGAATTGTAATGTCCTCAGCAAAAAGCGGAAATCCATGCTGCAGCAAAATACGCATTGGCAAAGCAATGGCATACGCCGCACCAGCCACTAAGTAGGCGAGCAAATTAGTGCGAGCAAATTTGTATATGAAAAGCCAAGCCGCAAGCAAGAAGACAAAATAACTTGTCGCATCAGTTACGTAGTCCTGCAAATAACGATCGCTGAGTGGATAAAGCAAACTAATCATCAAACAAAAGGCAACGTAGTAGCCGAAGTTGCGCGAGTACTTGGCATAAATTCCTACCGTCACTCCAGCGACAAGCAGAAAGTACATTCCCCAGGTCAGCGAATCTAAAAGCGTGTCAAAAGCTGGATTGTAGACATTGACGATTCGACAAAAGCTCTCCAGCGGCGACATGGTTACAACTGGCGATACTTGAGCGTGAATAGCCGAACTCAAGATAATCAGCGCTCGCCAGCCAATACCAGCGGCATAACCAGCCAAGACAGCATCAAGCCAGAAATCACGTTTGACGGTGGCACTATCCTTTGTGTCGGGTTCTTGTCCTATTCCAAGGGCTGCTTCCAAAATGGAGACGACAGAAGTGTGCGGAAAGAGTAGTCGGAAAGTCGCTTGGGCAAAAGCCGCTAGACCGGCCAGCATGGCTGCAAATGAAACTGCTGCCATTACTTGTTTGACACCTTGCCCAATTAGATAAGATGAAAGCGGCGAGTCAGTCGAGTAGCTTGTGAACAGTTGCGGCCAAGTATTTAGGGCCTCCGGAATGAGAAGCAAGGCCATTATCAGAGCCAAGAAAATTGCCGGTCGCCAGCGAATGGTGCCGGTACGAGCCAGACCACGGATCCACCAAATCACAGCCGCAGAAAAGACAACATTGAGCGCGATCATCAAATAACTGGCAAATTGATCTTTGCTTGTGCGCTTGGCGCGATCAAATAACCACTTATCTGGAATTTGCCAGTCGTCATCATAACCGGATACCAGGTTGCCAACCGTTCCACAAACCACCTTGAAAGGTGCGTCCGCTATATCATACTTGGGTGATTCAAAAGTGAAGCTCCAATCCGTACGGCGAGAGCGCCGAGCCTCAGAAGCATCCTTAAGCGTGGTTGGTTCTACTTCCGCATGCTCGCGTTCAAGATAATTCGAAACAGCCTTGAGTGCTGAATCCTTTGACAAATTGCCGCCCTCAGCATCTTCGGCTAAGGAACAAGCTAAACTAAGCGGCCTGCCTTTTGGATCCAAAATCACTATGTATTCCGTCGGATCGAGAATCCGGAAAAAGCGCACTCGCCAAATCAAAGGATGTGCTACTGCTTCCGCTAACTCTTCGGTGCGCTTGAAGCGCACCTTTTCATAGGCATATTGAATGGCTTGAGCATTCCAGCCCCGAGTCAGATAAGCAACTTCATAGTGCCCTTCAGGCTTAATGTCATTGGCAATTAAATAACGACGGGCAATTTCAATTGCTTGATCTCTTGTGCAATTTAGATTGACCTTTTGACCAATGCAAGGAAAGTAATAACAAAATTGAATTAAGCAAGCAATGGTGCCAATTAAAATAAGCGCAATGCGTTTTCGTTTTGAAAGTGGTGCATAAACATAGGCTGATTTGGGCAAGACATCTTCGACGTGGGCAAAGCTCGGATCGGCTTTTACGGTTTCATTGGCTAGGGCTGTCTCGTTTGCGGCAATCTCATTTCTGCCCCGTCTAATGGCAATATAGCTAAATATGCCGACAACAATAAAAGGTGAAATGGTGGCAAGCCCTGTTACCTTCAGGCTCCAAACTGGTGAAAATAAAAGTGGTGCCACACCCAAGAAGCAATCAAAAACGTAATGCGAAATTATGCAAGCAATCAAACCAAACCGGCGCAAAATAAATCCGTAGAAGAGCCCGACAATGGTCAGCTCCAAACCACGTGCATAAGGTGGTTCTTGCGCATAATTAGAATGCATGAAGGCCCAGGCAGCCGCTTGAATCAAATTGGCCAGCCAGAAATTGCCCACTAGCTTTTGGGCAATTGACATTCCCAAGACACGGTAGGTCAGCTCTTCTGACACTGCAGCCGAAATTCCCACATACATGGCGGAGAAGAATGGCAAGCTGGCAGACAAAGTATCGACGTTGTGAATCTCAAGCGGTGCCCAGAGACCAACTTGTCTTCCGAATAAGTAATAGAAAACAATAAAGCCAAGATGTGTGCCGAATAGTCCATAGCCGGCCAAGCAACCATCCAACACTTGCCTGGTTGCCAGCCCGCGAATGCTGAAGAGATGCTCCAATGCCAAGGCCTTGGGCCAAAAGACACGGTAAAGAGCCTCTGACGAGCCAACCAGCAAAAACATTTGCATGAATTCATTGATTGCTGACGAAAAGGCGCTGACATATGTGTCCATCAAATAGCCATTGAAGGACATTGTCGTTGTGTAGCTTTGAATTGCTTGAGGCAAACTGTTAATCGATTCGCCTAGAGTGACAAGCGCCATAAATAAGGATACGAATAGCGCCAGACGCCAGCGTAAAAGTCCGGAAGTAAACGCCCAGAGGAAAGCAAAAAACGTGGCAACATTCAAAGCCGCATAAAATATACTGGCAATATCGCCAAGCGCTTGGTTGTAAGAACGCAATTTGCTGAACTTGCGAGTCCATGATTGCGGCACATGTAAATAATGATTGAAGATAGTTACTTGATTGCCGGCTACATAAACATAAATTCTCAGCTTGGCACCTTTGAATTGTTTGAGGTTCTCTTGCCAGGTGAAGAAGTGATCGGTGCGACGGGGTTGGCTAATTGAGCCATCTTCAATTTGCTTATACGAAGCAAGCGACAGTTTGGCTTGACTCTCGACAAAGGATTGGGCAAGAGCTAGTGCTTCCTTGTGATTGACTGTTGGCAGCTCTTTGTCATTTTCTATTGCATGATCGCAAGCAACAAGCTTGCCGTCCGGACTTAAATAAATCGAACAATCTTCTAGCCTGAGAGGACGACAAAAGCGCGTCGTCCAGCGCCAGACCGGAATTTGTTCCTTCATTAGGACATTGGCTTCCGTCAAGCCAAGTTCGTACTCCAGAAATGTCTTGGCAGTCTCGTCGTAAGAAAATGTTGTTGATTTAACTGCTGCTTCCGGCGGATATGAAAGTTGTTGTGCCCAGGCTTCTGCCTTTTCGGTAATCAGGCGTCGAGAAAGTTTCAAATCAATCGAAGCAGAAGGAAAAACAGAATCGCATTTAGAAAAGTAAGAAAGAAGGCCAAGAAGACCAATTACAAGCAAGCACCACAGGTGGTGGCGCGAGAGTTTCTTCTTCTGATTGCCCTCTGTCATTATGGGATTTGATCCGCGACTTGCACTAATACTTGTGCGCCAAGACCGACTCCCAGCGCCAGGTCTCCCCGTCCACCATTGACGCCAATTTCAACATAGCCGTGACTACCAATTAAGGCTGTGATTTGGCCAACCTTGACTGAGCCATAAGTGGTGGCAATTGTGCCTACGGACTTGCCGTTTATAAATACTGGCGCGCCGAGACTGACTGAAGCCGCATCAATATTTGTAATTAAGTTGCCGAATCTATCTATGTAGGTTATTTCACCGATTACTGATTGGTCGGTTATTAAAGGCTCACTGACGCTAAATCTTACCAATGTATCAAGGTCAATTGGTGCTCCGACAAGCTTGGGGGCAACTCCTGAGGCGATATGCCCGGCAACAGGAGCAAAGATATCACGGCCGTGAAATGTAGCGGATGGTTCTTGCAGATAATACTCCGGATTGTTCAAAAGAAATGCTTGCCACCTTTCTTTGTCTTCCAGCACATAAGAAAAGACACCGTTATCCGGACCAATAAAAATGTGATCTTTCGATACGAGCAGCAAGGGCCTACGGCAAGTACCGACACCAGGATCGACAACTACTACATGGATAGTGCCTTTGGGAAAGTAGCTGTAAGTATTATGAATAATCCAAGCCGTTGATTGTACGTCAAATGGTTTTACTTCGTGCGAGATATCGAAGATGGAAACTTTGGGAGCATAGGAGAGAATCACGCCCTTCACACAGGCAACAAATCCGTCGAAGTGTCCAAAGTCTGTTGTTAAGGTTACGAACTGGTAAGATTGGCTGGCCATAATTCAAGTTTCTGCTTTGAAGGGTGTCGTCTAAATCTTGGCGCTGTGAGCCAGCACAACGGCTGTCGCAAATTCCCTTTCGTGACTGAGACTTACTTGCCAAACATCCAAGCCGCGTGAATCGGCCAGTGCCTTGGCTCTGCCGTGCAAGGAAATGCTGGGCTCGCCGGATCTTTCTCTCAAAACTTCAACCTCTTTCCAGGAAATGCCATTCCAACCTGTACCTAATGTTTTGGCACAAGCTTCTTTGGCAGCAAAGCGTGAAGCAATACGCGAGTCGCGATGAAGCGGTTCGGCCAAAACATAACTTTGTTCGGCACTGGTCAGGATGCGATCAAGGAAGCGCTTGCCAAAACGCTTGTACGCTTCCGAAATCCGCTTGATTGAACATATGTCTGTGCCGATCTTGATCACGTTTCCCGCCAACTGTTTCTAAAAATCACTGCCGCGTGTGCCATACAAGTAAACCAGTTCTGGCTCCGGCAATTCTTCGTGCAGCTCGGAGACTGTTTTATTGAAAGACGGGTGCACCCAATCCGGAGACACTTCCAAAAGCGGCACTAAAGCGTAAGCACGTTTGTGCAAGCTTGGATGAGGCACCTTCAAATAACTGGTATCAATTATTTGATCCGAGAAGAACAAAATATCCAGGTCGACTATTTTGCGCTTGCCACCATGTAGTGCCGTGAGACGATCTTCAATTTCTTTGCAGACACCCAGTAATTCTTTGGGTATCAAATCCGTTTCAATTGCAGCTACTGCATTCACGTACCAACTGGGGCGGGAAGCAATAATCGCTTCTGTTTCATAAAGGCTCGAGCACTCGACAACCTCGATTCCCGGATCATCTTTTAAAAGTTGCATTGCTTGTTGTACATAGCCCAGCCGATCCCCTTCATTAGAGCCAAGCCCAATGAAGGCGCGGTTTGCTTCTCTTTTCTTTGCCGGCTCTGCCATCTTTGCTGCCACTCATATCAGTCGCCCTAAATTATATCGCTTATGCAAATACGGCTTCTAGAAGACTCGCGGTTGGCTCCAAAGAAGTAAACAAAAAGTCTGGCTTAAGCTCGGCCAATGCATCCCAAGTTGTTCTACCGGTATTGACAATAATTGAACGAGCCAAAAATCCTTGGGCACAGAAAATGTCATTGACGCTGTCGCCAATAATGACAATCTCGCCTCGCTGCCAATCTCTAGCAAAGTGCGCTTTTGCACGATTGTAAGCAATTTCTGGCAGGTGCATGCGGTTTTGTGAATCGGAACCATATGCACCAATCGGGAAATGGGCATTGAGCTGAAAAGGCTCAAGCTTAATGCGGGCGCCAAGTTCGGTATTGCCAGTTAATAGACCCAAGCTAGCTTGCGGCCTTTCGGCAAGCGCCAAGACCAGCTCCTGGGCACCAGACAGCAAAGAGTAGTCATTGGTGTTGGCAATTTCTTCTTTCAGGATTTGAGGATAGATTTCGGAGACCTTCATCCAGGTTGGCTGAAATTCTGATTCGCCTATCTTGTTAGCAATTAAGATCTCTTGCACAAGTTGCGGATCGGTTTTACCCGAGAAAAATACGGCGGATGTGTCCAGCTCATGACCAAAGATTTGAACAAGCGATCGGCTCAGCGCACGCCTGCCAACTCCACGTGGCTTGATCAAAGTTTCGTCAATATCAAATAATACAAGTCGATTCATCTAGCTAAATCACTAAACAGTTTGACTAGTCGATTCTGCGACTTGACCTGGCAAATGACCAGGCTCTTTCTCGTCGTCCGACCAGATACAAATTTGATTGCGCCCTGAACGCTTGGCTAAATAAAGAGCCTTGTCTGCTTTCTCCACTAGCTCGTCGGCACTTGCCGCTTGCTCAGGGAATGTTGCTGCACCAATGGAAATAGAAATCGAACCAACATTAGGAATGGATTGTTCGTTTACTTTGCGGCAAAGACGCTCAGCAATTAAGGCTGCTTCCGCCAGTGGTGTTTCCGGCAAAATTACGGCAAACTCTTCTCCGCCATACCGGGCTGCTGTATCGCCTGAGCGCAAGACATTTTTCAAGGTCCAAGCCACTTGGCGAATTGCTGTGTCACCAATTGGGTGACCAAAGCGATCGTTGATTTGTTTCAGTAGATCCAAATCGATCATCAATAGTGAGCACGGCAGATCTTTTCTTTCCGCTCGTCTAATTTCCTGTGCCAAGCGGTTCTTCAAATAAATGTGATTATAAAGACCCGTCATGCCATCAGTAATTGCTTGCTGCTTCACTTGCGCAAATAATTGTCTATGCGAAATAGTGATGGCAATTTGATCAGCAAGTGCTGCAATCAAATTACGTTCTGATTCTTTCCAGTTGCGTGCATATTGGCTTTGGTGCACCATGAGAATACCGAGCAAGCGATTGTCTTCATAAAGTGGCGCACAAATCAGCGACTTTGTGTCAAGCAAAGACAAAAAGTCTCGTAAGGGTTCAGCGTTTTTATCTTCTCGGCAATTACTGATTACAACCAAAGGCGCTGGGTTGCCACCACCTTGAGTTTCCTTGTCGTCGGCAGTTTCTTTCTGGCTTAGACCAAAAATAGCACTGGTGCTTGAGTCGGCTGCGCCTTGAGGATTGAAATCGAGCTTGTTCATATAAATGTTCAAACCGGTCATCGGCTCAAGGTTGGTCCCATGATACTCATGACTGACAAAGAGCGGCCCTTCCGGTCGCGGCTGAATGATTTGGCAACGATCAACTGCCAGCGCCTCACCAAGTTCCTTGGTCACACTGGCAAGAATCACATCAAGATCTAAGGAGCCGCGCATAGCGCGGACAATATGGTTAATCAGAAGTTCTTGTTCGGCCAAGCTCTTAGTTTTGCCATAAAGATTCGCTTGTTCCATGGCCAGTGCAACGTGGCCGGCAACTGCCTGCACGAGTTCTTGTTCTTCTTCGCTCCAAGTGCGATGCGTATCACATTGGTGAATCAGAATTAGACCCAAAGGTTTGTTGCCCATGGAAATCGGACAGGCCATCAAAGACTTAATCGAAGCCCAATCTTCAGGCGATGATTCATTGTGTTCAAACAATGGTTCGCTTTCTTTATCGTGCAAGACATCGAGCGATAAAATGCTGCCTTGGGCAAGAATTGTTTGCAACAAACTTTCTTTGGTGACACGAATCACACGATTTTTTAAAGGCGTGCCATCCGCATTCGTGTCCCACCAGAGATAGTCAAAAGAAAAACGACCTGAATCCAGATCCAGATCTTGTTCTTGACCAACCAAGGCCAAGCAACAACGACTGGCACCAAGAGCTGAACCTAACTCAGAAACCGTCGTGTTTAAAATTTGATCCAAGTCCAGTGATTGGCGGATTGATTCGGCAATTTTTTCCACCATCAACGTATGCTCGTGCTGCATTTGCAAATTGGCTGCCATCTGATTGAAAGCTTTACCTAATAAGCCAATCTCACCACCAGCGGAAACTTTTACACGTTTGGATAAGTCGCCTCGCCCAATGGCGCAAGCCTCACGCACTAAATCATTAATCGGACCGGTAAAGTGTTTGGTGGCAATGTAAGCTAAAACCACAGCTAAGGTGATAGCGACAAAGGCCAAAAAAGAAACCATATCAAACCAGTGTTCAATCGGGCCGTAAATAAGTTTGGTAGGTACACCAACCACGACAAGCCATCCGGTACCTGGCACTCTGTCAAAGGCGTAAGCGCGCGGTGTCGGATCGGCAATACCAATCACCTCAAGTGTGCCGCGCCAATGTTTACGCGAGGCTCGCACCGTGCGGGCATTGGAAAAGTCTTTGCCTAACCAAAAGTCGTTGTTCAAGGTGCGCGCCATGACACGATTTTGCAAATCGCAAACCGTAATTACAGAGCCGTTGTTCTCGCCTAATCCGCGAAAGAGCGTCAGGACAGTCTTGGGATTAATCGAAGCAATTAAGACTGCCACCACTTGTTTGTCGTGATAAACAGGCGCACCAACCAAAATGGCTGAAGTATTTAAGAGTGGGCACTGAGAATAACCGGAAATATTTGTCTTACCACGCCGGAGAATTTCTTGGAAAAATGTTTGCTCTCTCAGAGTATTGCTTGGGGCTTGAGCCTTGTTTGCCGGCAATGCTTTTGCTGTCGGTAACTGTTTTGTGGGCGGCAAAACTTTTGTTGCTGTACCTGCGTTGCTTGCCGAACTGGTCTTGGCCAAAAATTCGCCTTGCGGGTTAACCAGATAAACGGCTTGCCAGCAACTTTCTGTATCACGAGCCGATTGCAAAAGCAGTTGTGCTTGGCTTTTGTCTAGATTTTTGATTTGTGGCAGGCTAGCCAAGGCCGAAAGCGTATCTTTCTGGTCATTGAGAAAACGCTCCATGGTGCGAACCGCAATTGCTGCTTCAAATTGCGTTGCCTGACGTGCTTCATTGTTGAGCGTATGATGGTCTTGCCAGATGATGTAGCTGCCAAGCACCAAAAGCGGTGTTGCTACGCAAAGGCATAAAAATAAGAGCCGGGCCTGAATGTCCAGCTGAATGTTTAAGCGCTCCAGGAGCATTTTCAGGATCATTGGCAACACGGGAATTGATCACCAATTTGGGGACGAAAGTTGGCTGTAATGACAACCTTAAGGGAGAATCTGATAAGCCATGAAAATCATAATAGTTTTCTAAGAGAAGAAAAGAGGAAATCTATAATGAAACTTGCAGAAGCCCCGCCTTCAGTGGGATTGTTACTAAAATGCTGACGATTTATTATTTTGACAGCTTGGCTGCTTCCGTATATTAAGATTTAGACCGTATGCGAAGGAAGCTAAAATAATGAATCTTAGTTTGATTGGAGTTGGATCTTGAGCGAGGCTGAATTATCAAAACCAATTGATTTCCGCCGCTTAGTGGTATTTGGCTCTGCGGTGATTATGGCTGGATTGGCCATAACCGTAGTTTGCCTGGTGCCACTTTTCTTTCGTCATGCGCATCCAATTTCCATTTTTCCGGATCCCTTGGAGGAAGAATTTTTCTTCGATCTATTCGGCTTGATTGGTGCTTGTTGGTTGACGTGTTTTGTTATGGCACTTTGTGCTTGGAAAGCACCGGCGCGGGTCAGCCAGTGGTTGGGAATTATTTTGCTTTCCATTGATCAAGTAGTTTTGTTCGCCCAATGGCAGGGACTGAGCGAGTATCACAACTTCTGGTCAGAAGGAATTTGGCTTGCACCAGCGTTGCTTGAGGTATATTTTATTGGACTTTTCTTCAGCTTCTTTACCTTGCCGGCTTTGACAATTTCTGGCAATCGCAGGCTGACAGCACTTGGAACATTGGTGGTGCTTTTGCCCTGGCTGATTGGCCGCGCGGCCATCATCATGGGCACGAGACTTTTGCCTTAGATTTTGTTGAGGGCAGACAACTAAATGCGCGACAACTGACGGCTAAGTTTTTCCTTCATGGCGTCTTCGGCACGGGCAATTTCGTCAATTGTTTTTTCTACATCAAGCGGTATCTTGCCTTTTAGTTCGCTTTCTTGTCCGTCAATATCCTTGGTCAGGAAATCTCGCGTGCCAAATCCTTTGCTGAGGAATTGTAAAACTTCGTTGGCGGCTTGATCTTTTTTACCATCGGCTAGAAAAACATCGACTTTCACCATGCGTGCGACAAATGCATGATCATCAAATTCCAAGGCCCGCTCGGCCAAATTCAAGGCCTCAACTTTTTTGCCTTGGGCAAATGCCGAACAAGCTTGAGCCGCCAGAAAGTATGAACGCAACCGACCTTGAGCTAAAGGTGTTTCACTAGCCTCGGCAAATGCTTTGAAGGCAGCTTTGTAATTGGTTTTCTTATAGGCTAAATAGCCGCGCAAGAAGGGCAACCAAAGCGTGTCCGGGAATTTCTTAGCCAGTAATTTCAGTTGTTTGTAAGCTTGCCGGCTCAGCCCGGCTTGTTCATAAGCTAGCGTCAAGCGGCAAGCAAGTTGGGCCGAGTGAGGAAAGGCTTGCGCCTGGGCCTTGGCAATTTCCAAAGCAGAATAAGCCACTGGTCTGGTCAATCGGGCAAATAAAGATCTGATGCTGACTGAACGGAAAATCGCCAGAAATGTCAAAGCGGCCGTTATATTGAAGGCAAACAAATAAAGCTTGGCTGGCTCAGAAAAGAAGCGATAAGCCACTCGCCATGAAAGTCCGCCTATGCCCATTGCGCACATTGCCGGATCGAGCAACAAGTTGAGAGCAAAGGTAAAACACATAGTATACGAAATTAGACAAACAATAAATGGGTGCGGACGAAAGAGTAATGCCGGTGCCAGTGCTAAGGCAAAAAGCAATTGCACGCATGGTCCAGCTAAATATACACAGGCCAAAGCATCCGGATTGGAAATTCCTTGCGGCGTGCAATCGGCCCAGAGCATGCCAAAAGACCAGTCTTGTACGCTGCCACCAAAATAATCAATGGCGGCAAAGGTGGCTTTGAGCGACAATAAATTTAAAGCCGGAAAGATGATGAAAAGCACAATCTGCCAAATCATCGCCCTGTCGTATTCGCCTAATTCTTCCTGGAAAATCCGCGCGGGCTTTATGGCCAAGCGAGCCAGGGTAGCTACGGCTAGAAATGCCGCAATTGCCGATACCGTCCAGAGATAAACTTGATTCATCTTGCAGCCATTATAGGCTGCCTGCACCTGACAAGCGTGAAAGATATTTATTAAAGGGGCTTCCTTAGCGTCTTTTCCATCTCTTCCAGGTAAAAGTCGTATAGTCTTTGGTCTTGCCAGGATAGTTGTGAACAAACTTTCAGCTCGCCTTGCGCTTCTGGTTCACGGTTGAGCTTTTTGAGCAAGAGAGCAGAAAAGAAGTGCGGATCAGCTATTTCTGGCGCCAGCTGAGCGGCTTGCTGATAAGAAGCCAAAGCTTTATTAGGATCGTTCATTTGTTCTTGACAAGCGGCCTTAGCCATCAGTGCCTTGGCTTGGAAAGAGGGTTGCACATTTTGTCTGACAATAATCTGGTTGTAATAGTTAATTGCTTTAGGCAAATTTCCTTTCTGTTGCGCAAACCAACCAGCAAAAAATTGTACATCTTGCGAATCTGGTTCAGCTAATCGCGCCTTTTCAATACATTTGCCGACCTCGCGCCAAACTCCGGCTCGCCAATATGAACTGGCCAAATTGAGCCAGTTGGCTGCATTTGGTTCGGATAGTACACGGCGAGCAACCAGTTCGTGTTCTGCTAACCAACCAGGCCGAGTTTTAGAGGCATACCAAATTTTTGGTTGAGTGCCATAAAGACCCCAGATCAAGGCCAAGATACAAGCAATGTGTACTGCCAAAACCATTTGCACCAAAGAAGCCGTGGCGGGGTTAAAGAGATATGAGTAAATTTGCGTCCAATCGCCATAGAAGCCGGTCAGTGACATCAGGGGATAAAGAACAATGGCCTCACCAATCGCACATACAGCTAAATAGACACAAAGTGCCACCATAGGTGGTGACACGACAATAAAAGCTAATATAAGAGCAACAAGGCCAACCAGAAATTGCATTACGTTTCCGGCCAGAAAAATCAAAACGATTTGCTCAAGACTAAATTGTCCTTTTGGTACGACATATCCCCAAAGAAAGGCAAAATGGAACTCACTAATGGAACCGCCAAAGGCCCATGTGGCCAAGGCATGCCCCAGTTCGTGCAGAGCAACAACAACTGGCATAAGCAAAAAAATCACGCTGCGCAAAAGCAAATAGCGATCAGCGGTAGTCAGGTTGTTGTCCCAAAGCGAATGCCAATTTTTCTTCACCTGAAAAGCCGTCATGATCATCAGCGGCACGAAGAGTAGATTTAGTAAATCACGAGAAAATGAAAATGGTGGCATTAGCGGCCAAAAACCTTGAGCATGGCAATGGAAAGAAAGTAAAGGGCAACTAGGGCTGCCATGACAATCAACATGGAAATGGCCGTGGGGTCAGGAGTGATAATTGCCGCCACTAAGGCTGCAGCAAAAACGGCATAACGCCAGACTTTCAGTAAATGTGCCGAACCAATTAGGCCTGTAAAGGAAATAGCAAAAATAATTACCGGCAATTGGAAACAAAGTCCCATGTACAGAAGCACGGTGCAGACCAGAGAAATATAAAAATCCAAGCGCTGGTGAATTGGTGTTACACCTTCGCCAAACGAACCAAAGAAATGCAACATGGGCGGCAAGACGAGAAAGTAAGCAAACAAGGCACCACAAACAAAAAGAATTGGACTGCCAATCACAATTGGTGCCAGTACTTTTCTTTCTTGTGGTCTTAGACCCGGAGATAGAAATTGACTGACTTCAAACAAGACATAGGGCAGAGCAATAATTATTGCGGCATAGGAAGCGACTTTGAAAAATACAAATAAAGGCTCTTCCAAAGACAATGCTTGAAAGGTAATTGTGCCGGCTGGTGCTTCCAATGCCCGTACGATTTCTTTGGCGCAAAAGAGAGCAGCGGCAAAGGCAATGCCAATGGCAATCAGGCAACGAATGATGCGAAATCTCAATTCATCGAGATGCTCGACTACGGTCATCATTTTGTCAGAGGCGAAACTATACTCGGCGCTGGCAATCTCGGCCGGAGTAGCTGTGTCACTTGGTGACGGCACTTGAGTCTGGGGGTCTTGAGATTTCGCGTCTGCTTTGATCTCAATTGGAGATTCTGGCATATCCTTATCCATGTCTTTGACGCAGCCTCTGCTCGGAAGCGGCAAACAAAACGATAGCGCACGCCATGGCCACATTCAATGATTCCGATTCTTTATTCATCGGAATGGCAATAATCTCATCACAGGCTTCAAGGGAGCTTTCGGCGAATCCTTGTCCCTCATTGCCAAAGACCAAAGCACAAGCACGAGTCAAGTCGGCCTGCCAATACGGCTTTTGGCTTTCTTGGTGGCAAGCAAGCGTGGTTATGCCTTTTTCCTTCAGTTGATTTATGACTAAATCGTATTCCACATTCTCGACAATCGGGATTTTAAAAAGCGCACCAGAGGCTCCCCGTACAGTCTTAGGATTGTAAACATCGCAGGTGCCCTTCGTACAGATGACTAGTTGCGCATTGGCTGCCAATGCTGTGCGAATCATAGTCCCGAGATTACCTGGGTCTTGTATGGCCGAGCAAACGACAATCAGAGGGGATTCTTGTTTTTGGTTTGATTGAGCCAAAAGCGCATTAAAAGCGGATTCTAAAGTAACTTGTGGGATTGGGGCTAAAGCGACAATCCCTGAAGGTGTCTGTGTGGTGGCAAGGTCATTAAGCAACTTGTCTTCCACAAGGCTCAGCTCATCAAGGTTTTGCTTGAGTGTTTGGCTCAAGCCTCTTTGCCAAAAACTTTGACTTGCCACCACATTTTGTAATTTGATGCCATAAGCCAAAGCTTCGCAAATAGCTTTTTCGCCTTCCAAGAGAAAAAGCCCAGACTTTTGCCGTCCAGGCTTTTCTTGCACAGCTCGAATTTGCTTTAGCTGTGAATTATGGGCGCTCGATATTTCATTCAGGCGCACTGCTCAAATACAAAAGCTTATTTGGCCAGGCTTATGAGCTTGCCAAAAGCTTCCGTATCGCAAGCAGCTAGTTCTGCTAAAGCTTTACGGTTGAGATTGATGCCTGCCTTGCTCAAACCATTCATGAAACGGCTGTAGGACAGACCGTGAATGCGGCAAGCGGCATTGATGCGGGTGATCCAAAGTGAACGGAAATCGCGTTTGCGTTTACGGCGATCTCTGTATGCATTTTTCCAAGCTTGCATCAAAGCTTGATTAGCTGCTATGAATAGTCTTGATTTTGAGCCACGAAATCCCTTAGCGTATTTGAGGATTTTTTTGTGTCTCTTTTGCAGTACGTTTCCGCGTTTTACTCGAGGCATGATTTGCTCCTTCTTTCGAATTTATTGATTGAGTTTTGCTTTGCTTAGGCAGGCCATCGGAGAGGAGAAGCCCTTAGGCACAATTGCTTAGCAAAGCAGGTGTTTTAGCGTAAATACTTTTTGTATGGGAAAAGCAACTCGACATTTTCTTTTTGATCAGGCGTCAAGCTTGCCCAACCACGCAGTTTGCGTTTGACGTTTGGCGACATCCATTCGTTGATGTGCCTTTTGCCAGCTTGTCTGCGGAGGATTTTGCCGGTGCCGGTAATCTTAAAGCGCCTGGCGGCTGCTTTGTTGGTCTTCATCTTTGGCATAACTTTGGTCCAATTAAATGCGGTTCTTATACTTCCGGCACTTGAACATCGAGTTCGCTGGGATCGGTGATCAAGGTCTTCCCTTTATGGGAAGCCGGAGAGAGGATCATTATAACAGCCTTTCCCTCAAGTTTTGGCTCCCTGTCCATGATTGCTAAATCTTTTAGCTCATTATGGAATCTGTTTAATAATTCAATGGCTAAATTGGCATGCTGAACTTCGCGCCCACGCAAGATGGTCAAGACTTTTATTTTGTCGCCCATAGAGAGAAATTTCTGGGCAGAGCGCAGTTTTACATCGTAATCGTGTCTTTCAATCGAATAGCGCATCTTAATTTCTTTAACATCAACTATGTGGTGTTTTTTCTTGGCTTCGCGGGTGCGCTTTTCTTGTTCAAACTTAAAACGTCCGTAATCAAGAATTCGGGCAACCGGTGGCTGGGCATCAGGCTGTACCAAGAACAAATCCAGACCCTTTTCTCTGGCAGTATTTAGGGCTTCCCGAGTTGGGACTATGCCTAATTGTGTACCGTCTTCATCAATTAAACGCACTTCCCGATCGCGGATGCGCTCATTTAGGAGCGGAAGCTCTCTTTTGGGTTCTGGACGACGAAAGTCTGGTCTATTTGGTGTATTCAAGCTTGCCTCATTTGCTTGGGAAGATTTGCCGAAGGTGGGAGTTGAACCCACAAGAGCTTGCGCTCACTACGACCTGAACGTAGCGTGTTTGCCATTTCACCACTTCGGCATAGTTATACGCTGTTAATTTTACAACAGCGTATAAAGAAACGGTACTAGTTTGCACTGGGCAATTAGCCCTCGGCTGCATAAGCGAGAAGTGCGATGTCGCGCGATCTCTTGATTGCCTGCGACAAAGTACGTTGATGGCTGGCACAGTTGCCAGAAATTCTTCTTGGCAGGATCTTGCCACGCTCTGTGACAAACTTTCTCAGCTTGTTTGGATCCTTGTAGTCAATATAGTCCACTTTGTCTGCGCAAAACAAACAAGTCTTACGACGGCGGGGTGGCATTGCATCTTGCTGGGGGCGACTCATCTCAAATCCTCTTTACGAAATAAATAGCTAAAACCAAAATTGATCAAATGGGGTTGTTAAAAGGGAATCTCATCTTCACTGGCAAATATTGCATCCAGATCTTCTGTGGCTGCTTTGCCGGTCTTGGCACCGGTCTTGGCCAGCTGTGGTGCCTCTTGCGAGACGGCATTGCTTTGACCGGAACCAAGTAGCGAGACGTTCTCAACATTTATGGCTTCAATTTCTGCTTGTCTTTTACGTTGTCCTTCCGGACTGGTATAAGACTCAATTTGCAGACGGCCATCGACAATCACTACATCACCTTTTTTCACTTCGGCAAAACAACGTTCCGCCAATTCACGCCAGCAAATCACTTTTACAAATGATGCTTCTTGCGTGCCATCGGCTCGTGGTGGTGATTCGACTGCAATGGAAAATTCGGTGACAGTGATATTGGTATTGGGCGTGAAGCGCTTTTCGGGAGCGCGACTGACTTTGCCTGAAACAACAATTTTGCTTAAGCTCATGAATTAGCACCTTTAGCTATGAATTAAACAGCGGCTTCTTCGAGACAACGGCTGACAATGATTGAACGAATGATGTCTTCAGAAATGTTCATCATGCGCTTGATTTGTACTACTTGTGATGGCTTAGCCTGAAAGTTGGTAAGCACATAGTAGCCGTCTTTCATTTTCTTCACTTCATAAGCTAAACGGCGGCGGCCTTTCTTTTCAGTGGATTCCACTGTGCCACCAACGCTCTTAATATATTCATCGACGGCAGCAACCGAACGGTCGACCGCTTCTTCGTCCAAGTTCGGACGAACAATGTACATGGTTTCGTAGGACTTTAAAGTATCTGTAGGCACGACTATCTCCCTTATGGACGTGAGGCCTAACTAGGCAAGGGGTAATAACATTTGGCTTGCGCGAACCTCAAGCTTTGCCAGGTTTCGCCAGACCAACTACCAAAAGCTCAAGCCAGCGAGGCTCAAACAAATTAAGTAGATTGAGAATGTTAACACATATCTTGGCTATTTGCGTATTCTTCACATAGTCTAAAGGTCTACACTGCCTTATTCTCCAATAAGAAATCATAGCTGGGCCATCGTTTTGCCCATTTCGGAGAAGTCATGAAGATCTTGGTGCCTCATTTAACTCTATCCCGTCTGGCTCTAGCCTGCCTTGCTCTGGCCAGCCTTTTAGATATTGTCGCCAACCCAAGTGCTTTGGCTCGCGACCAGTGGCAAATGCATTACCAAGACGAGCCACCTCCGACTCAGGCTGTGACTAAGCCTACGGCTGCCTCCATTGCTAAATCGGGAATCCCAGGACTTGGGCCGGATTTTTGGAATAGCCAAATGGCTAACCGAGTGCCTGCAGGTACCGTGCTTTCTGGCATTCTTGAAGATGATCTTTCCTCGGCAACCTCTCACGTTGGCGATGTTTTTTCTTTGCGCTTACAAGATGGATTGGTCTTAAACGACCAAGAAGTAATTCCTAAAAATGCTCGCATTGTTGGCACGGTGACTGGTGCTATGTCGGCAGCTACTTTGCGTGGCGGTCAACCAGGACAATTGCAAGTTTCACTACAAAGCTTGGTCCTCCCGGATGGACGCCATCTGCGCTTTTTTGGTTTTATCAATCACAATGCCAATCTTGATCATCAATTGGAAAATTCCACTGTTTCCCAAGCCAAAAATGGTGCCTCTTATGCCGGGCGTGCTGTCACCGGATTTTTTGGCACGCTGGGCTCGCGTGTCGGGCTTTCAGCATTTGTGCCTAAGCCGACGCCCTGGAACCAAGGCCGCGACTTCATATTGAAAAAAGGTGAAGTAATTCCAGTTAAGCTCAACCGGGCTTTGCGCATGCCGCAAAAGCCGCAAGCAGTGACAAGTGCGAATTTCCAACCGCCCAGTACGGCTACTGCTAATTGGCTCAATTCCCAGACAGGCAAACAACAATATAGAGGATCGTTTCAGCCGCGCGAAGCCCCGGGTTCTGTGCCAGGTTTAGTTGGTCCGGACCCGCAAGCCCGGTTCAATGCTGTACCGCCTAATGTACAGTCCCCTGCCAATCAATTTGTTTCACCGCAGCTTGCTTCACCGCAGCTTGTTTCGCCCCAGCAAATGGCTCGCCCGCAAATTGCTCAACAGTCGCAAATGCCAGCTCAAGCCGAGCTAAGACCAACGATTGCGCAGCCACAATCACAGGTCTCACCAATGCAAATGCCGCGACTCGCGCCTAACAATTTTGCAGAACCCTTTTAAATCAAAGCGACAAGTTTGAGAAACTACTAGGTAGTTACTTCTGCTTCCGTTTCTGTTTCTGGCTTTGCTTCTACTTTGGTAGCAGATCTGGATTCAGACTTACCTTCAGATTTACTATGACCACCAGATTGACCGCCTTGTTTGTACTCTGACAAATGGCGCCAGCCTTGGTGCAAGATCAATTGATAAGCATAAATTTGCTCGAGCCAGCGGCGATCGCCTTCCGGAAGATCGGGACGTTCTAGTCTGCGCTTCAAGTTTGTCGTGATATGTCTGGTCTCTTCTATCGCCTTGCGATAGTTGCGCACACCATGGGAACGCACTGGGGCAACGGCTTGTCCTGGCGCCTCTGCTTGTGGTAATGCCGCACCATTTTGTTGGGCAGCAACTTGAGACTTACCTGGGGATTTGGAAGCAGCTTGCTGAGCAATCGGATGCTGAATCACAGTCTTGTGCTTATCAGATCCACCGCGTCGGCGCTCTTTGCGTTTGGAGCGATAGCAATCGAGACAATCGCGCAAGCGCGGATTCATGTGTTCGAATACTTTGCCACAAGTCTGACAAGTCAACGAATGTTTGGCCTTACCGGCGATGTCTGATGATTGAGCCTCTTCTTCGCCCTCTGCCTTTTCGCCTTCTTCGTCGAGAGAAGCAAGATCGGCTTGTTTGGCTGCTTTGGCGCTAACTTTGCGACGAGGAGCTTGTTCTTCTGCTTGAGAGTCTTCAATCTTTTCTGACTCTTCGTCCTCAATTTCGATTGGCAGATCATCTTGAGCTTCGGCTTTGATTACCTTGGCGCGGGTGGTCTTAATTTTGCTTGGTGGCTGCTTTTCTCTCATACCCAGTAAAAGTTCCATCACTTGGGGGTTGTTCATGCCTTCGTCTTTTAAGCGTCTGACTTCAAGGAGTTCTTTCATCGATTGGTCAGGCAAGACCTTGATGCCATTATCATCAGAAGTGGTGGCAATGTCGAATTCACTCAAGTAACGTCGAATAGTAACCGTTGTTACGTTTAAGTCCTTTGCTGCCTGGGCAATTTTTGTGCCCCCAGATTTGCTGGAAGTTTTTTCTGATTCACTCATTTGTAAGTCAACCTGTTATCTAGAAGTTTTGGTTTAAAAAATCGTTTCTCTTTGTGGCTGCCCATTAGACATAAAATGGACTGAGAGAATTTATCTGCCATAACCTTCAACATTAGCCGATTTCGCTCGCAACTTGACAGTCCGGATATTAATTCTTAATCATGGCAACTGTTTATCAATAGGCAGAATTGATTTGCTTATACAGTTTACCAGGAAGCGAAATTCTTGATCACTTATTCACGTCAAGGGTAAGCTGAGCATTCATATAAGCGCTCTTCAGATGTGCCTTGCTTACATGCGTATAAAGTTGGGTGGTGACAACATTGGCATGACCGAGAAGCTCCTGCACGGATCTAAGATCAGCACCGTTTTCCAACAAATGGGTAGCGAAGCTGTGTCGTAATGTATGGGGCGACATCTTCTTCTGAATATTGGCTTTCTGGGCCAAGCGCTTGATGGTTTGCCAAACAACCAGGCGTGAAAGGCGCTTGCCTTGCCGATCATAAAACAAACAATTGTTTGTCTTTTGTTTGCCATTGCTAATTTTTTTTTCTGGCTTGGTTGAATAATTTGAGCTTTGTGCTTCCGGAGTTTGATTTATATATAAATTGATTGCCGAAATTGCATTGCTGCCAATTGGCACAATCCGCTCCTTGTTACCTTTGCCTAAGACTTTTATTTGACCCAGCTGTAAATTGATGTCTCGGTGTTCAAGCCCACAAAGCTCTGACACTCTCAGTCCTGCACCATATAAAAGCTCAACGATGGCCTTTTCTCTTGGCTCGTGCGCATGTTCTAACATCAATGCCACTTCTTGTGCTGTCAAAACTGTCGGCAAGCGCTTATCTTTATTGGGGTTTTTGAAACCCTCTGTTGGATCAAAATCAGACCGCCCGGTCAACTTGCGCCAAGCATGAAAGCTCCTCAGCGAGGCAATTTTTCTCGCTAAGCTAGCAGGTTTGTTGCCTTGCGACTTCAGCAATCGCAGCCAGGACATAAACTCTGCTCGGCCAATTGTTTCTGTGCCTGGCGGCAGCGATGAAAGGAATAAGCCAATATCTGAGCGATAGGCAGAGACTGTATTGCCAGATAAGCCACGTTCTTTTTCTAAGTATTCCAAATAGGATCTTAGATCTGCGATCATCTCGCCAATGTCGGTGGTGTTGGTGGTACTCATTAGCTTATTAGGTAACTTTCAAAGGTGGTCTAAATCAAAACCCGCTGTGGCGAGAGCTTATAAAGTTGGGATTGGGTGAGCAGAAGCATTTGGACGGTTTGGTAACCAGTGGAAAGTTTTTTCAATTGATTTGGCCATTAGTTCCGGTTTGTTGATTGGTGATACCACAGCAAAAGCAAATGTGCGGGGATTGCTTGAGGCAAGGTCGCCTAATAAAGGCAAGGTTGGCAAACCTTCTAGCTTGCCCATTGTAATCGTATTGAAAAAGTTTTGAATCGTGAAGTCGCGCGACATCTGACCAATTGGTCCGGACAAAATTGATGAAGAAACACGCGGAATATTTCCGGCGATATCTAAGCGGACTGTATTTGAGGGAAGATCAAGCTTGCCGACGGCCCAAAGGCGCATGTCCGTTCCGGCAAAGCGCAAGTCGGAAAGATCGACCAGTCCTTTAGTAATAGCAAAAGTAGAAGATAATTCCCGGAATTCGCCGGTTCGTACAGGCACAAAAGTTTGCAATAAATTGTTCAAGTTGAAACCAAAGATTCCTTGTTGAACGAAGTTGGCTTGATTCAATCTTTCTTGCAAGTGCCCGAAGCGAGCAATCTTTCCTTGGGCTACGATAAAGTGGCCGTTGCCGCTCAGATTACTGATGATTGTTTCTCTGTTTTTCCCTTGGCTGTCGAGGATCATGGTGGCACTAGCCGTACCGGCAAGCTCATTTTCATAGCCAGCAATACCAGCAAGCAATTTGTTCGCATCGACTTTCGTTAAGTTGATTGCTGCATGCATCTTGTTCGTATCAAGATCAAACCAGCCTGTGGCAGTAGCTTTGCCGTCAGCCAATTGGGCTGCCAGTCTGTCGACAACAATCCGTTTGGGATTAGTTGGGGATGAGGAAAGCTCGCAGTTGGCATTGATATTTCTCATTCCTAGCCCTGGCAATGTCAGTGCATGCAATTGTACTTGTGCCTCGCTGGCAATGCTGTTTGTGGTGCCAGTCAAGCTTAATTGGCCAGCCAAGGTTCCACTGCCGCCAGTTGCGCTACTTTTGCTGTCAGTATGACTTGAAAGTGAAACTGCTTGGGCCAGGAATTGTCCGTCCAGCGGTTGCGTGATTTTCAGATCTATATTGACAGCCGATTTGCTTTGGGGATTAGGCACTGTCCACTGGCCATTAATGGCAATGGCGCCTTGACCAAGTGTCAGTTGGCTATCAGAAAATGCAATTGTCAGATTCTTTTGCCAGTTGAGTGAAAGTGAGCCGTCAAAGGTGATTGCTTGCCCTTGCGGCTGACTAAATGTAATCATCGGTGTGACGATATGCAAATTATCCGTAGCGTCGAATTTTGCCAAACAATGCACTTGAGCCGTTTTTGCACTGCCTGTGGCCTTGCCGTGAAATCCGAGCATGCCGGCATAAGTAACATTGCAATTGGGAGAAGCAACCAGGTCTGCCAATTCGCTTGGGGTAATTTGGGCGTTTAGATCGGCGCTCCAGCTATATTTGTCTGACTCCCAAGATTTTACTTGGCCAATCAAAGAAAAACTTGTATTGCCAAGATTGCCAGTAGCGCCTTGAATTAAGAGGTCTGGACCGGAAAGGAATACTGTTCCTGATACATGTTTGAGTGGTGCCTTGGTCGCGTTCAAACTGCATGAGACATCGGCAAGGGTAATTTGTCCGCGCCATTGTTTTTGATCTTTGGGTTTGAGCTGCCAGAATATTGATCCTGAAGCTCGACCGGCTAAATCACTGATTCCGTGTTCAGCAAGTACGCTAGAGTAAGAATCGCGTACAGACTCTGGTATCACAGGTGAGGTGAGGTAGCAGTTCAGCTCACTTAGATCTAAGCCACTGGAACGAGCGCGCAATTTTACAAGTTGGGGATTTGTGTCTAAGTTGTTGATCGTGAGCGAGCTGATGACGCGGCCGATTTCCGTGGCAAAGCCGCAATTGTCCATGGTCAAGTTGTGATTGCGCAAGGCAATCGTGCCGGAATCAATCGTCAAAGGATGATGTGCCGGATGAGCATTTTTGGTTGTCTGGCTGCTATTTGTGGTGCTACCAAAGGCCGTCAGGTTGTTAATTGTCGGCGTTATCTTGCTGGTTGGTGTTTGGCCAATTTGATAATGAAGCTCTTCCGGCTCAAGGGTAAATTCAAGATTTGGATGGGCGACAGTACCGGAAACGGCAAATGTAAATTGGCGAGCTTTACCCGTCAGCTGGTTATCCCTCAGGAGCTTTTGATCAAAATGGATAAGATCAAGGGCTGAAGATAAATCCGCCAAATCCAAATGCTGTGCCGACAAACTGAGATTTTGATTGGCACTGGCTTGTGCCGCAAAAGGCTTTGTCTGGCCGTTTAATTCGAAGCTGCCACCAGATATGGTGCCACGCAGTTGATTGAAATGGAGGTTGTCTGATTCAAGTTTGATTAGTCCGGTCATGTTGCTTGGACTGAATTTTCTTTTTTGAGAATCGAGGATTGAAACACTGATGTTTTGCAATTCGACGGACAAATTTGTTGATTGCTTATTGCCGCTCAAGTCAATTTGACCATTCAGACCAATTGTGCCGCTTGTGGTTTGGGGTGAGGCTAGCTCGCGCAAAAACTGTAAATTATCATTGGCCGGCAAATCACGCCTGGCAATTCCTTCTCCTTGCAATAAACTGAGAAGATCTTCCGGTCTGGCTTTGGTACTGGCAAATTTAACCAGTCCACGATTGGTATTGGCAGCTTGGCTATAAGAGCCAGTCAGAGATGTTTTGCCATAGGTAATTTCTGCTTTGGGAACCTTTATTGTTTGCACGGCATCAAGCTCAATCTCACCTGCCACCTTGGTGCCAGCTTTGCCGAGGAGGCCAGGGATAATTGGATATTGTTTGAGAACCTGTGGTTCAAAAACCTCAGACCAAACCAGACTGTTTGCCGACTTTGGCTTAGGAAAAACCAAAAGTCTATGCCAATCGCTGTCGCCCACCTCAATATGGAATTGGCTTTTGAGCTTGTCTGCTTTATCGGACACGTCGGCCATGGTCTTGGTTTTTGCTCCAAAGCCCAGTGCCTTGCAAAACTTATCAAAGGCAAATAAGCCGCCATCAACATTTTGCAAGGTAACCGGATTTTTCTGCCAGCCGGAATAGTGTCCGACCATGGACATATTCACATCGCCAAACTGGGTTTGTAATTCAGACCAAGAAATTTGCTCGGCATCTAAATCGAATTTACCAAACACAGCCAATTGCGGCAGCCGGACTAATCCGAGCTCGCCTGTCGGCAAAGATATTTTACTTGCTTGCAGCCATGCTTGCGCTTGCATGCCTTTTGCCAACATGCCACGTCCAAAGGCATCAATAGTAAACAGTCCATCAAGATCCTTTGGTATGGAAAGTAGTGGTGCTAAATCTTGTGGTTTGACGTCTTTGGCATGAATCTCAAATTGATATTTGTTCTTCTGCCAATCGGCAATCGTGCCGTGACCCAAAGCCGAAATGCTAACGTGGCTTGTATAGTCTGGACGCTTCAAATCAAATGAGAGGAAAAACGGCCAACCATGTCGTTTCTGTGGAAAGACAAGCTTGAGTTTTACATCATCAAAATTGTAGTCAGGCCAATGAATCTTTTCTGTATTACCAGCCAAATCCAAAACGTGCAATCTGCCGTGCTCAAACTTGAGGAAGCGAATGTCTACTTGTGAATCGAGCAAGTCAGAAAAATTCCAGCGATCTGGGCTTAAGCGCAGGGCCCAGAATTCAGGCTTCTGCAAACTAACGTAGTGCAAAACTACCTTGCCACGCGTCAATGGCCAGAAGGCAACGCCAATTTCTGTTTGGCCGGCTGTGCAAAACGGTTCGCCATCATATTCTCGTATAGCGAACTTATCGGAGCTAATCGCTAAACCGTCAAAGCCAAAGCTCCAACCTAACTTTCCTAAAGCCACTTTTCGATGCAGCGAAAATTCCATGGACTTTTGGATTTGTGGCTTAGCCCAATTGATATCAGCCAGCAAGATGATGGCAAAGAGAAAAACCAAAGATGCCAACCAGACAAAGAGAAACTTGAAGACAAAAAGGCCATAATTGGCTTTTGCCTGCTTGCTTCCAGCTGGTCGGACCCGTGTTTGCAACACCGAACTTACCTGAACCCCTTTAAAAACAGAAACGGCTAAAAAACCGGCCGCCCTGCCTTGACAACGTATTCTACATTGAAAGACAGCTAATAAGGAAGCATGTTCCCAAAACTATGTCTGAAATTGACTGAAGCTCAAGCTACCATATAAGAAGAGACAAAGAAATAACATCTTATTGATAGTGATTGGCTGAGACAGTATGGCGGTCTTGACAAGAAGGGGCAAAAATCTATGGACGGCGATAATTTAAGCCAGGGTGGCGATCCGGCTGCCAGGCAGGCACTCGATGAGAAGTGTTGGCCAATCTTCGAGAAGCTCACTCATGAACTGGGCGATCGTTATCTCAATTGGTTGGTAGCCATAGAGCCTGAATCGGGTGAATATTTTTTAGGGCAGGACGATTTAGATGTTCTCAGTCGGGCAAGAAAGAAATATCCCGGTGGGACTTTTTTTGCTTATCGGCTAGGCAAAAACCCAGCGGTTGATTATCTCTGCTAAGGGAAATAAGCTACTTTGGTTGGAAATCGGTAAAAAAAGGCGGGCACTTGTCAGCAGATGGAACAATAGAAAAGCAAGCTGTTCATGGTCGCATTGATGAGCATGGTAAGGTCTTGTTGCCAATTAGTTTGGTTGCCTCCGACGGTGAAGAGATTGAAGTGGAAGCGGCAGTAAATTTGGAGTTTGATGGCTCCTTGGCTATTCACCAGGCAATCGCTCACGAAATTGGTTGGCGCTGTCTTGGTGCAAGGCGTGTTGTTTATGGCAACGAGATTCGTTTGATGGACCACTATATCGGCATGGTTTGTGTTGGTACCGAACCAAAGAACATGGTTGTCTTAGGTGGCTTGCATAAAAATGCCGTAATCGGTTTACGTCTCTTGGCGGGGCGCAAGCTTGCGCTCAACTTCGCCTCTGGTACTGTTTTGCTTGAATAAGTAGCAATTGTTTTTAAAGGTTACGGAGAGAAAAGATTTCTGCCTGACAAGGCTTTGACCGTGCTTAAGTAAGGCAGACCTAGTAAAATTATTTGCCAGAATATTTTTGGGACCACATGAAAGGAGACGTTATGTCCTATACCATCGTTGCCGATGTTTGCGAGGGCATTGCCGATTGCATTCCAGTATGTCCGGTTGAGTGCATTCACTGGGCAGAAGGTAAGTTGAATACCAAGGGAACTAAGTTCACCTATATTGATGATGCAACCTGCATCGATTGCGGCGCTTGTTTATCAGTTTGCCCAATCGAAGGTGCAATTCTTGACGAATGGAAGCCAGAACTGCAAAAGCAGTAAGCAGTTAGTCTCAGTTTGCTAATCGCCGACTAAATTTATCTTAACCAGGCAATTCTCAATTGCTTGGTTTTTGCTTAACTATCAGACTTTGTTGACATCCGCCTCTCGACAAGCGCCACCCAGCCGGCTTGCAGCGCGGTCTGGTTAGCAAAAGACTGCTTTGCAAGGCGGGCTCAGATGATGAAAGCATCATCTTATAAACCTCTATAAACCCGTCTAATACAGTACCTGAGCCTGTTCTATGCTATTATTAAACGCCTGTGAATACATATACAAAAGACAAACGGTAAAGAAGAAATGGCACTTATTGCTGATAAGAAAAAACACCTTATCGAATCCCACAGAACACATGGGAAAGACACTGGCTCGCCTGAAGTTCAGGTGGCAATTTTAACTGAGCGTATTAACGAGCTCACCGAACACCTGCGCACGAACAATAAAGACTTTCAAAGTCGTCGAGGGTTGCTGATGATGGTTGGCAAACGTCGCCGCCTTTTGCGTTACTTAAATCACGAAAGCCCAGAACGCTATCGTGCACTAATCGACAAGTTGGGACTAAGACGCTAAAGCTTCGGCGGGAAATTTTTCCCGCCATTTTTATTTCTTAGACATATAAGACTTAGGAAATTGGAATGCGCAAAAGGCAGCTGCCATGCTTGCCCGGATGTTCTGTGCGCAACTTACTTAGAAAACTATTTTGAGGATATATCAGTGCAAATGGAATTGGAAAAAGCTGTAGAAACATCAATACAGATTGATGGAAAAACTGTAAATATTAGAACTGGCCGTTTGGCCAAACAAGCCGGTGGTGCTTGTGAAATTTCTTGTGGTGACACATTTGTTTTAGTCACATGCACCGCATCAGAAAAAGCGCGTGAGGGAATTGATTATTTCCCCTTGCTGGTTGATTACGAAGAAAAATTATATGCCGTAGGTCGCGTGCCAGGCTCTTTTCCTCGTCGTGAAGGAAAGGCTCCGGACAAGGCAATCTTGATTAGCCGTTTAATTGATAGACCAATTAGACCGCTATTTAAGGAAGGCTATCGCCAAGACGTACAAATTGTTGCCACATGTATGAGTGCCGATCAGATAAATCCACCTGATACATTGGCCATGCTTGGTGCCTCATTAGCGATTGAATTGGCCGGTCTGCCTTTTAACGGACCAATTGGTGCCGTGCGCGTTGGCCGAGTTAAAGGCAAGTTGGTTGCTAACCCGACTTTTGAACAATTAGATGAATCAGACTTGGACATTGTCGTGTCTGGCACCGAATCATCAATCATGATGGTGGAAGCTGGTTGCAATATCGTTTCAGAAAAGGATGTACTTGCCGCAATTGATTATGCTCACCAAGTAATCCGCAAACAAATTGAAGTGCAAAAAGAATTTTGCAAACAGCTCGGTATAAAGAAAGTCGAATTTGTCGCACCAGAAACCAACCAAGAATTGGTTGATCTAATTCAAGCTAAAGCTACCGATAAACTCAAAGCCTCGATGAATGGTGTAACTGATAAAGCTCTCAGAGCTAGTTTGGTTAAGGAAGCTCGTGCAGCCGTTGAACAAGCAATTGCTGAGCTGCCGGAAGATCATCAACTCAGACAAGTTACTGCATCCAAGCTGGCAGAATATTTGGAATTGCATGAAGCCAACTTGATGCGTGCCCAAGTTCTTGATTCCGGTTTGCGAGCCGACGGTCGTCGTTGTGATCAAATTCGACCGATAACTGTAGATGTAGGCATATTGCCGAGAACGCATGGTACCGGTTTGTTTACCCGCGGCACCACGCAGGTATTATCAATTGCTACATTAGGTACGGGTGGCGATGCGCAAAAACTAGACTCGGTTGATCCGGTGACAGAAAAGAAATACATGCATCACTACAATTTCCCTGGTTTCTCGGTTGGCGAAGTTAAGCCAATGCGCGGTCCGGGCAGAAGAGAAATTGGTCATGGTGCTTTAGCCGAACGTGCCTTGCTGCCTGTATTGCCAACGGCCGAAGAATTCCCATACGTCTTGCGTGTGGTTTCTGAAGTCTTGGAATCAAATGGTTCTACATCAATGGCTTCAACCTGCGGTTCGTCACTGGCTTTAGCCGATGCTGGTGTGCCAATTAAGCACACGGTTGGTGGCATTGCCATGGGACTGATATTGGAAGGCGATCGCTTCGCTATCCTTTCTGATATTCAAGGTCTGGAAGATTTCCTTGGCGATATGGACTTCAAAGTGGCTGGACCACGCGATGGTATCACTGCTTTGCAAATGGATATCAAAATAGAAGGAATATCGCTGGATATTATGCGTGTGGCACTCGACCAAGCTAAGCAAGGCCGCATGCATATAATTGATAAGATGGAAGAGGTTTTGCCAAAACCAAGAACGGAAATGTCTCCCTGGGCTCCACGCATCCTCACCCTTCGCATTCACCAAGAAGATATCGGTACGGTTATCGGTCCTGGTGGTAAGATGATTCGCCGAATTATTGAAGAGACTGGTGCCACCATCGATATTGAAGATGACGGTACAGTTTTGGTTGCCTCAGTTGACGCGCAAGCTGGTGAAGCGGCACGCGATTGGATCTGGCGCCTGGTAAAGCGCATTGAGGTTGGCGAGATTTATCGCGGACAAGTGACTCGCATCATTCCGATGGGTGCCTTTGTCGAAGTGCTGCCAGGCAAAGAAGGTATGGTCCACATTTCCCAGATTGAAAATCGTCGCGTGGAAAAAGTGGAAGATGCGCTTTCACTTGGCCAGGAGGTTATTGTCAAGGTTCGTGAAATTGATGAACGAGGCCGTGTAAACTTGACTATAAAGGGTGTAACCGAAGAAGAGCGAGCCAAAGTAGAGAGCAAGCCTTAATCCCTTTCCGGTCAAATGTTGAAATCAGAAAGCCAGGACAGAGCCAAAATCATTATCAGCAAATTTTGGCCTGGGTTTTGCCAGGGGCTTGTCTTTGCTTTGTCTTGTGCGCTTGTGCTCACGGCCTTTCCTCCTCAGGGAAGCCTGGCTAAATCGAGAAGCACGAAGTCGAGCCAACCGACTTCGAAAGGCAAACGACTGATTGCCTCGTCCCGATCATCTCGATCTAAGAAGAGCAAGAAGCGCGTGACCGTTCAGAAGAAGTCGCGGGCAACTCTTGTGGATGAGCCGCCACCTGTACCTTATGAGAAAGCCACCGAGGCATTAAGCCGAGCCTATGTTCTAAGAGACATGGCTGAGGCTGAACAATTACGTGGCGACTTTGGCGATGCGGCTCGTCATTTTGCTGAGGCTTGCGAAATTACGAGAAACTTTCCTGGTCCGGCAAATCTTGCCAGTGGTCATTTGGAATTTAATTTGGCCAAGGCATCAGAAGCCGCTGGCAAAAGCGAGCTTGCCCGGAAGTCTTATCTTGAAGCCTTGAGGCAATCGCCTAAGTCTCTGCCAGTGCATTTAAGCTTGGCCAATCTTTGTGCCAAGACTGGAAAATTATCAGAAGCAGTTGTTTATGCACGCAAGGCGATTGACTGTAGTCCTAGTGATCCAAGACCTCATTTATTGCTTGGTCTTTTGCTTGAGCGCCAAGGTAAGTTTGTTGAGGGTAAGGCTGAGCAAGATAAGGCGTGGAAGCTTTTAGGTTCTTATCCAATTGCAGCTAAGGTGAAACCGGATTTGCCTGATAATAATCAAGACGCGCTTGCTGACGAAGAAAAATCAGAAGAATCAGATGCTGATATGCCTTTGGGCTTGCCTTAATATATGCGCTGCGCATTGATGCTCGCAAATGGAAATTTTAGGCAAATAAAAAGGGAGGGCCGAGCCCTCCCTTTTTATCACGCTTACAAGATTACTTGTGAGCAACGCGCTCTTTGAATTCCTTACCGGCAGAGAAGGCTGGTACCTTTTTAGCTGGCACCTTAATCTTCTGTCCTGGCTTTTGTGGATTGTTGGTTTCACGAGCTTGGCGTTCGCGACGCTCGAAAGTACCAAAACCAACCAAGGTAACACGCTCGCCCTTGGCAACGATTTCTTGGATAACTTCACACAAAGAAGCCAAAATTTCTTCAACAGATTTCTTGGTGTTGTTGGTGCGTGCAGCTATTTCGGCAGCTAATTCTGCTTTATTCACTGAGATTCCCTCCTGTACCCTCTTCTGGGGTCGATAAACCACGTAATCGGCTAGGATACAGCCAAAAGCATGGCTCGGCAAGTGTTTCCCGCATAAAATGTGGTTTGAATAAAGAAATGCAAAGCCAAGCCAGGCTTGTCATTTGCTGATTTCTCCCTTGGCTATCCCCTTGTAGCTATTTGGGACTATTCAATCATAGCTATGTTTGTACGTATTGCGCAAATCTCAAGCCAGTTGTGCAAATCCGCGCCTGGGTTTTGTAAATTTCTGATTAAATCAGCCTGGGCTGCGGTTCTTGTTCGTCTACCTATCAATTGGCTCTCACATGCCAATATCAAATAATTCCTCTACACCGTTATAAGACGGTCTAAATTGCCAGACATTGGCCAAAAAAACTTTTCAGGCAATGCCAAAACGGGTGTGAAAACTCAGCCAAATTGGGAACAAATATATTACCGGTTGATGGAGTTACTTACACTTGGGAACGAGGGGAAAACTCGGACTGGATCTTGATTCCCGCAAACAAGCAATTCTGGCTGCAAAAACAGCGGTGGCTAAGAAGGGGCATCATCCAATCATCCTTGATGTTAGGCAAGTAACACTTTTAGCTGATTACTTCGTAATTGTAGGAGGAGACTCACAAACTCAGGTCAGAGCAATTGCTGACGCCATAGATCAAGCCTTCACGGACTTAGGTGCCAAACCTCATTCAGTGGAAGGAAAGGCAGAGGGTAGATGGGTTTTGCTCGATTTCGGTTCGATTATTGTTCACGTTCTGCATGAAAAAGAGCGCAATTACTACAGGCTAGAACAATTTTGGAATCAAGCTCTCATAGTTGATACCAAAGAATGGTCAGAAGAACTAACGCTAGATAGTCCGATCAATAAATATCACTAGGGTCACCCAATATCAGGCAATATTGAAAATGAGCTTTAGAACAAGATTACAAACATTTGCTGAGTCCCGTCAAAAAATTCAAATTTGGTATGGCATGGGCTGTCACAATACAGTCACTGGCCGTGTGATTGCTGTTGATCACGATCATATAGATATTGAGACATACTCTCATGAGAGTGACGGTCAAATTCACGTTCGTAGATTGCTTCTGCCATTGCACCTAATCCTTCATATTGATATCACAAGCTCAGAAGTTGAAGACGATTTTGAATCTGCAATTGTTGGCGGCCAATCACAAGAAATCAAATCAACGTCCGGCTCTTTAGTTGATTTGCCGGACGCACCGAAAGGTTATGCTGTACGGATTTTATCTAAGCTCAATGCTTCTTATTCCAATCGTTTTTCGCGCATGGCACCAGGACCTGGTGGCATGTATTTTTCTGTTGATGGCTCCGTGTTTTTTGTTGATACCACGGGTCATACTATTGAATATGCACGCATTCGTGGCAACAGTACAATTTCAGGACTTTGCTTTGATCGCAAAGGTGTTTTGTATGTTGCCTGCGTGAAGGGAATTATTTATAAGATCGATCCAAATAAATCTGGACGAGTTTTAGTTCAATTAGATGGCTCGTTAACCGGAGGCGGTACGTTTTTAGCGGATGTCGTGCTTGGTGCTAAAGATGAAGTGTTTGTTTCGAACTTCCCATCAAATACTGGTGGCATCTTTAGAGTAGACCAGCAAGGGGAATATGAAGTCGTGGTCGGTGGACCGGGTCATGGCACACAAGGACTTTATTTTGATGCAGAGGGTTATCTCTGGTCACTTGAGCATGCGACAGGATCAGTAGTGAAGCGCAAATTGGATGGAGAAGAAGTTGCCCGAATTACTGTATCGGATCCTGATGCCTTTAATTTTGCCGATGGTTATGATGGCAACCTGACTTGTGATTCGCTTGGCCGTTTGTATGTAACTGCCGGTCGTGCTGGTTGCGTTTATCGAATTGGCAGAGACGGACGCTCAGAACTTTTCCTTACCGGATTGATGAATCCGACCGGAATTGCCTTCGCACCAGATGGCAGCTTGTTTGTTTTGGAAGCTGGACGCTCGCGCGTTTTGCGCGTGGCTGCTCTCGATAAAGCCGATCGCACTGCTTCTGCTACCGCTTTGAGCTAGCTAAGACCTTACTTTCGTCTTCTTTATGCAAAGAGTCAATGATCTCTTTGTACTTCTTCGAAATCACAGCCCGCTTCACTTTCAGTGAGGCAGTCAACTCGCCTGCTTCGATGGAAAGCTCATTGGGTAGCACTGCAAAATTTCTCACTCGCTCGTAGTCGGCTAAGTCTTTAGATTTGACACTAATTTGTTCGCGTAAGTAAACAGCCAGATCTTTTGATTGAACCAGATCCTCATATTTTGAGTAGGTCCAGCCCTTGCCCTGGCTAACTTCTTTGGCTTGCTGTTCATCCAAAGTCAAAATAGCCACCAAATGTTTCATCTTGTCACCGAAGACAACAACTTGATTGACGCAGGGAATTGTCACTAATTGTGATTCAATTTTTTGCGGAGCAATGTTCTTGCCAGCCGCATTGATAATCAGATCCTTCTTGCGATCGGTAATTTTTAAATAGCCGTCCTCATCCACTGTGCCAATGTCACCGGTGTGGAACCAGCCATCCGTGAATGCTTCTTTGGTTGCTTCTTCTTGTTTGAAGTAGCCTTGGAAAATAGTCGGACCGCGGAAGAGAATTTCTCCGTCTTGGGCCAGCTTCATTTCCACTGTTGGCAGGCAAGGACCGACGGTGCCAAATTTTGTTCTGGCTGCCAAATTGACATTGGTTGGTGCTGCGGTCTCGGTCAAGCCGTAACCTTCCAAGGTTGTTAAACCGATGGCGTTGAAGAATTCCAAAGTTTCGCGATTGGACGGCGCACCACCACAAACGATTCTTGTCAGACGAGTACCGATGCGTGCTCGTAACTTAGAAAAGACAAGTCGCTCGGCCAAATAATGTTTAGCCTTGAGAAGTGGGCTTGGTTCCTTGGCTTCGGAGCGGAGCTGTACAACCGTTTTGCCCACAGCCAGAGCCCACTCAATTAGGGCCTTCTTCTGTCGATCAGATCCATCAATGCCTGATCTGATCTTGGTGTAGATGCGATCTAAAATCCGCGGTACCGCAATAATAATCGTCGGTTGAATTTCGGCCATGTTTTTTGCCAACTGTTCAATACCTTCGGCAAAGGCAATCACACCACCATTACTGATTGAATATAATTCACCGCAAATTCGCTCAAACACATGTGATGCCGGCAAGTAGGACAAATAAGTGTCCACTTCAGTGACCTGAATGGCTGTTGGCACAATGGCCAATATGCTTGTGATATTGCTGTGCGTTAAGATCACACCCTTTGGCGTGCCGGTGGTACCGGATGTGTAAATGATTGTGGCGATATCACTAGGTTTGATTTGGCTGATGCGTGTCTCAATTAAGCCTTCTTTCGATGCCATGTGAGTTCTGCCCAGTTCTCTCAGTTCTTCCAGACCAATTACATACTCCGGCGGACACTCAAGTTCAGACAATGACTTGCCACCACTTAAGGCTGTGAGCAAAACAATTTTTTGCAAGTTGGGCAATTCATCTTTTACTGCCAAGACTTTTTTGAGCAAAGTCTCGTTTTGGACAAAGAGAACGTCTGCTTCAGAGTTATTCAAAATGAAAACGATATCGGCTTTGGAGCTGGTCGGATAAAGCGGAACCGATACTGCACCATTGGCCATGATTGCCAGGTCGGCAGCCATAAATAAGTGTGAGGTTTGGGAGAGAATGGCGGCTTGTTTGCGGGACTCAAGACCACAGGCGGCCAGTCCATATGCCATCTGCCGTACAAGTGAGGAAAATTCGGTCCAGTTTAAGTCGCGATAAGGACCACGGCCCTCTTTGTAACGAATAAACGGAAACTCAGCTCTTTGCTTAGCACGGTCAAAGAAGACTGAAACAATAGAATTGGATGCAGACGAGTTAGCCACTGGCGGCCCTCACAAAAATGGTGTATTACACCCAAATTATAGCTAGATTGCGCCAATATCGAAACCAGCAAGACATGTCTAACCCTTATAAAACCTAGGGTTGGCAGATAAACTTTGCTTAAGAGCCTGGGCTGTAATTTTGATGCTAAGAGCAGGATTACGGTGCTGTAGTTGCTTTGCTCGCTTGTCTTATCCAATTGGCTAACTGATCGGAAACTTGGTCGATTGCCGGATCAAACATTAGGTCGTGCCAAGACTCGCCCATGTGAATACGCTTCTTGTTTTCGTTGCGCATTTGGTCAAAGACCTCTGTATTAACTGCGTTTGAGACAATGCGGTCCACACCAGAGGTGAACATCAAGGTTGGGCACTTGATTAGCTTGGTCTGTTTGCGTGATTCACCGGTAAGTTTAAGCAGTTCTAGCAGCATTACACCGGGCACGGTAAAACGCCTTTCCGGATCGGCATGCATGTAAGCGACTGCGCCACCATCCCTGCTGACAAGCTCGGGCGTATAAGGCACGGCAATTTCCCTTTGTGGGGCAAACAAGGCACTGAGAATTCCGCAAGCCTTATAACTCAACTTGAATGTTTCGGGATAACCATCAAAGCCGGGAGAAAAGAGGACCAAGCCACTTGGTTGAAGGCGATTAGCTGAAGCGCAAACTACAACGGCGCCCATTGAATTACCTGCTAAATAAAGTGGTTTGTCGCCAATTTCATTTTGCAGCTGTGTATAAACGGACGATAAATCATCTAGCCACTGACTATAGGAGCTGAGCTTTTCTTTTCCCCGTTTACCAAATCCCAGTTGATCGTAGGCAACAGAATAAATGCCCTTGACCTTCAAGCGGCGACCAATGGTTTCAAACCAGGCAGAATGACCACCCAGTCCATGCACCAATAAAACGGCTGCATGCGAATCCTTAATCGACCCCCAGCTCCTAGCCGGAATTGCCTGATTGCCTGAGGAAAACTCAATAAAAGAACAAGTTGGTGTGAGATTAATTTCGCCGGCCATGGTTTTTCTACTCTCGGAAATTAGTACGTCATTCATTTTAGATCCTTGCGTTAGATCTTTGCGATTTTGGATGAGCTACTTTAGTTGATTTAACTGTCCGGCTATTATAACGTGTAGCTAGAGGAATTTTGAGTTTCCCATGTATCCATTTGCTACCCGTCACAAATCACAAATCACAGCTCTTTTGACCAAGAGCTTTCTCGTTGTCATTTTGGTTTTGGCGGTAGCGGCATTAGTTTCCTACTGGTTGAAACCGCCATTTACTAAATTTGAACAAGCCAGAAATTTGATCAGGGCCGGCAAGGCTGCACGGGCAGTGCCAATTTTGGAAGACCTGCAACGCCGAAACCCTGATGACACCTCTTTCTTGCCTTGGTTAGCCAAAGGCTACCTTGCTTGCGATCGTTTAGCTGAAGGGCGTGCGGCTTTGGATAAGGCGATTAAATTGCGTGTGCCACCAGAGAAAATTACCAATGCAGTGCTGGCCTATTCGACTTACTACCAAAACAACGGTGATTTTACCCAAGCGGAAAGTTTGCTTGACTGGGCGAAGCCATATTGTCAAATTGGTGAAATTCAGTTGGCTAAAGCCAAACTTTATCTTGAATGGGCTTCTCAGTGCGAATCCGCTGGTCGGACGGATGAAGCAATTGAGAAGCTGGAATTTGCCCATAGCCTAATTCCTGAGATTGTAAGCAATAACTCAATTGCCGATTCGCAAACCTATGCCACCATCATTTCGAATAGGCTAAGCCAGACGCTCAAACGGGAGGCAGCAGTTTTTGAAACACGGAGAAAATCCAATGTGCAAGCAATTGCATGCTTGAATAAAAGTTTGAAAATTACCGATCTGCCAAGCACGCGCTTGCAGTTGGCAGATCTTTATCGCCAAAATGGTCAGCGCCAAGATGCCATTGCTCTCTTGCGTCAGGTGATTAAAAACGATGCCAACAACTTGGCTGCTAAACACGCCTTGATTGGACTTTTGACTGAGACGAAAAATTTGTCTGGTGCTAAACAGGCTCTTAAGGAGCTAATGAAAAATGAGCCTGGTGCAGAAAACTATCAGTTATTAGCCAAACTTGAGAGTAAGGTTGGCAATTACTCCCAAGCCGCTACCGCACTGGAAGAAGCTATCTCGCTTAAACAAGGTGACCTGAATCTGCTTAAGAACTTGGAAAGCGTATTAATAAAGTGGGCTGATAGCTTAGCGGCTCGCGGCAATTTGAAAGAATGCGTTCTCGTAAAAGCAAGTGCCGCCAAAGTGCGCGCCAAAGTTGCTGACATCGAATTTGGTATGTCCAAAAAACTTGGTCAAGCGCACGCAAAGCCAAAAGCAGGTCAAGTGCCCGGAGGCTCTTTGTCCGAAAGCCAAGCTGTCCCAGGTGCTAAACTTCTCATTGATCAAAGCAATCCCAGTTCTCAGTCTTCCGTTGATCGCCTAAAGCTTCCCATTCTTCCCCAGGTTCCGACTCAAGTTCCTACTCAAATCCCTACGCAAGCACCCACGCAAGTTCCCAGTGATGATTGAACAAGCAAATTGCCGACATGAATACGTGAAGATATTTCAGCGCAAGCTGAAGGGACTTGAGCGACGTCTACTTTCGACAAGAGCGTATCTTCCGACTGGATTCAAGCAAGCCGATTTTGGTCACTTAGGCGAAGGTTCATTTTGCTTCTGTACAAAATGTAGGACAAGGCTTTATCCCAAGCGAACACAGCAAGAAAGGCTTGCAGCGCGTGCGGCTCTGGCCGCCTCTCAAGCCTTAGACAAGCAGAATGCAGAATTGCAGTCGCAAGTAGACGAAGCTGGTGGGACAAGCGAAATTCACGTGGAAGAACTTGTATTGGAATCGCCGGATTTCGGAGATGTTGTACAAGAAGGCGTGGTCTTGGGCGGAGAAGAAGATTCTTTTGAATTTAACGAGGATGAGGGATAATAGAGCCATGAATTTTTTTAGTGTGTTTAGACGCATCTTTGCCTTAGCTGTATTTTTGCCACCACTTTATGTGGCTTATAGATATTTCCGCTGGCAATTGAAGCAAGCACAAAATGACGAAGAAATTTAGTTGCTGGAATTGTGTTAACGGGTTGGGAATCTTAGTCATTCGAGATGCTTATTGATGGACCGCTATTTTGCCAGGATTGTTCGGGCTCTGATTGTTAGTACGCTTGGTTTTGGTGGCGGCGTAGCGCTGATGGTTTTGATTGTCACTCTCGTCTTCAAGGGTGATCAACATGCCTTTCAATATGGCTTGAATGCTGGGCTTTTGATTGGTGGCATTTTTGCTGTGCTTTTGGTTTGCGTGCTTCTGCCGCTGGACTTAACCACGCATTTATTTGCTGCGAAAGGGCTTTACAAAGAAATTTGGGAACTGGAACAATCAAGAGAAATAACTTTAGAAGGGTCGGCTAAGGAAATCATGTCTCGTGCAAGGCAGGGACTGCTTTCTGTGCCCTATGTGAAATCAGTTTCTGATAATCCCGAGCGCTATGCGCTGAAAGCGACCATCGGTACGAGCTGGCGCTCGTATGGTGAAGACATGGAAGTGGAAGTGGAAAAGTTGGCTGAAGACAAATGGCGCTTGCTTTGCACTAGCCGCTCAGCAACCAAAAATGTTTTGTTTGATTACGCCAAGAACTTTGACAACGTCGAGGCCTGGCTGCGGGCAGTCAAGAATCCGAAAAAATAACCCGTGCGTGCATTCTCGCCCGCGAAACTCAGCGAAACGCAGCAATGCGAGGAGCATTGCGAAGTGAAGCGTCTTAACGCGCGGAGAAGCTGATGCTTTGCATCAGCGCCGGAGCGCATATATAATAATTCTTACGCGGGTGTAGCTCAGTTGGTAGAGCGTCTGCTTCCCAAGCAGAAGGTCGCGAGTTCGAGACTCGTCCCCCGCTCCATTTCTTAAAAAACGCGCTGAAAGTTCATGGGGTGAATTTTTATGTCCAACCTTATGCCGAAGATCATGGCTTGTTTGTTTACCGTTTCGATTGCGCTTGATGCAATGGCTGCAAACTATATAACCAAGGCGTATCAAGCGGTTTACGATGAAACCTCCAGCAGTTTGGGTAATAGTGTTCGCTCTTATGCCAGCGATGGAAAGGGACACGGACGATCGGAAGTGACGAGCGCAAAAGGTCGGAAGACAGTTGCGATTTTGGATTTGCCCAATAATCAGCTGACCATTCTAATGGACGAGACCAAATCCGCCATGACTATTCCTCTCAGTCAGGAAGACTTAGTAAAGATGGGTGAGTGCGCCGGTCAGATGAAGGCAAAAGGTATAGCGCTTGGTGCCAAAGTTATAGACGGTCATCCGTGCCACGGTTGGCACTACAACCTCGATGGAATTTCGCAGGATCTTTGGATTGGCGATGACATCGGTATTCGTGTATATAGTAAGGTACAAGGGAAATTTGGCACCCAGGAAGCACATCTTCGTTCTTATTCTGGTAAGGCTCCAGACCCAAGTTTGTTTCTTGTGCCAGCCGGATACCACAAGCAATAATTTTTATACGCACTTTCGTGTAATAAGTTCTGCTAATTTACAGGACAGATTTTCGGCTGTAAGCTAACCACCTTACTATCAGAGAGCCAAGGGGCACCTACGTTTCCGGCAAGCTTGCTTGTCGGAAACTCCTCGCCCCTGGCTGAGGAGTCTTCGCCATGAGAAATAATCAGAAGGGTTCGGCCCTGATGGGCTTTGCTATTATTGGCATACTAGGATTCATGTTCTATATAGCCTGTTACAGCGATTTAGCCAAGATGTCGCAGGAAGCACAAGCCCCCAAGGTGTACTTTAAATCGGATCAGCAATTAGCCAGTGAAATCAAAGTAAAGCCAAAGAAACGATCGGCGCTTCGCTAGAGTCCTAAATTCCTTAAAGTAATTGAGACTGCTTGCTTATCGTGGTACAAATAATCCAGATGATGTTTGTACTTAATTGGCATAGAAGGGCGGTCTAGGATGCTTAGATTCAAAGGAAACCATGGACTGGTTCTGCTTTCTTCTCTTTTGATGTGCACGATAACGGTGCCTGCCGCGCATGCTCAAGGCGCGCAAGGTTCAAGCGTGGAAAGCTTTCAGGCTCAGGGGAGAGCCTACGAGGAACTTGGCAAATATAACGAAGCCGAGCGTGCTTACACCGAGTCCGTGAGAGAAGCGGAAAAGCTTGGCTCACAAAATCCCAAGCTGATTAGTGCTCTGGATCTTATGGGACACTTTTGCTACGACCGTGGTGATTTTGGCAAATCAGCCCAGTATTATCGGCGTGAGCTCGATATTGTTAGCCGCCTTACACGTCCAGAAGACAAATTCATGATCGAAGTGACGAGAAATTTGGCAAAGTCACTGATGTACCAAGGTCAGCTCAACGAATCAGAAGACCTCTATCGAAGAGTTTTGGAGACTAATCAACGGATCTTGCAAAAGGCAGAAGAAAGAAACCAACGCAATTTGGTAAACGAACGTGGTGCTGTGGCCACAAGCCTGGACGATATGGCCTTTTGCTTGCGGCAAGCCGGATCTCTCGGACAAGCAAGCGTTTACGAGAAGCAAGCTGTGCGGGTTCGCTCTCAATTGATGGAGAGCAATTGAAGTTCTTCTGCTAATGCCGTTACGCACTTATCCACCTGTGATTGCCACTTGCTTTGCCAATTCTCAATGGGTTTTTTAACCGGCTTATCGATCTAGGGCAAAGTCTGTCCGGTAACCGGTGAATAGGCACCGTGTCCGGCGGTGGCGGATGATAGGCAGGCTGCCATCTTGATCAATTTCTCAGCAATTGCGCGATCGACCCTGTGCTTGCTATGGAATACTAGCGGCAAGAGATCGGTGCTTGGTGTTAGTGAAACCAAGGATATTTCGCAAGTGGCAACTTTTAGATCGCCAACATCGGCTGAGCGCAACATGCGACGTCCAACCGAATCCTTTTTGATTGCACTGAGTAGCATATCTGCATCCGGGCTCAATACAATTTCAGTACCTGCTGATGCGCCAATGGACTGATTGGCCACGCGTGCTTGCAAGCCATTTGTGCCGGCGGTTTGTTCATACAAATTGCGAACTTTTGTGACACCATCTTCGTGAGAAACAAGAGCAATGGTGCCGGCTTTGACTAACACTTGATGCTCGTAGATGTTCAAAATGGTGTCATCAGATGCCATGACCAATGCTTCTCCGGAATTGAGTGATACCACTCCGACCTGGCTGGCATCAATTTGAGCCACGGCATTGTATTCAATCAAGGCGGTGCCGACATTCATCATGAATATTCCTGGTGTTGTCGTTACAGGAGTGAATGCCACTGGCAGATTTGATTGTTTTGCCTTTCTGCCTGTTGCGGTTCCTGTGTTTGTGGTTTGTGAGTTCAGTGGTGCGGAATTTGTGTTTGTTGTTGTTGTGCTATTGTTTCTTGCATTGCGTCCACCAACGGTAGTAGTTGTTGTTGTAGATGTTGCTCCGCTGGTTGCACCGGCGTTTCGTCCGCTGCGTCCACCTGTTGTGGTGGTTGTCGTAGTAGTTGTTGTTGTCGTTGGTGTACTGCTACCATCATTGTTGCGATCATTTCGTCCGCCGGTTGAGCTGGTGGTTGTAGTCGCTGTTGTCGTTGATGAACTTGAGTTGTTGTTTCTGGCTTGGCGTCCACCAACAGGGCCGGAAGCTGAATTGTTGAGGGGGGTGCCATTGGATGATACGACAAGGGCGCCACCCTTACCGCTAGTAGCGCTAAGGGTTATGTTGCTAGTACTGTCCGAAAGGTTGTCAGAAATAGTGAGCGCCGTTCCAGAGCCGGAAGCAGCGTTTGTTATCGAAATGTTGCCGCCTGTAGTTGTAAGATTAGCTGTACCAGTTGTCTGAGCCTCTGTAGCAGACGCGGAAGAGGATGACGAGGAATTACTGCCAGATGAAGACTGGCTGGTGCTTGACGAACTGCCGGAACCTGAGGAAATTATGATGGCGCCACCACCGGTCGTCGATTGAGAAGATGATATTGGTGTGACTCCACTGGTTGGGGTTAGGTTGACTCCACTGGTCATGTTGAGAGAATCCGGTGTGGAGTCATTTGACTCTACATTGACATTCGGTTGCACAGGTGGGTCAGCCGTGATCACGTTGTTACCCATCAATGTGATTGCCGCAGTTGGTCTTGTGCCAGTGTCGAATACAACATCGCGATCAATTACGTTGACGATGTTGTCATCTACACCTGGTTTAAGAGCCAGGATGCTGTTAGCACCAAAGTAGGCTGTTCCACCGCCAGCAAAATTCACATCAACGTTAGTTGGTGCAGTTGTGTTCGTAGGCGTGGGTGTCGTGGTGCCAATAAAGATCGTCACGTTACCTTTTGCCGGATTGCCGGTTGTGTAAGCTTCCAGTTCTGAGTTGAGACCAATTGTGATGGTGCCACTAGTGGTATCAGTATTTTGTAGAACCAGATTTCCTTCATTGGCGAAGATAACTTTGTTGGCTTGTACATTTAGTGCACCAGAGTTTGCAACCAAAGTAATGTCGCCATTAAGAGTTGCCAGAGTGCCGACAGTTAGAGCACCGGATGAGGTAACACTGAAGTCGGAACCAGCAGAAGAAGTACCAAGAGTGAGGGACGAAGAAGTTGCATCGACGAATACGGTACCTGTGCCTTGGGTATTGGCACGCAGGGTGGTAGCAGCGACAGCAAGAGGAGCAGATGAAGTACCGAGGCTACCCGTGCCACTAGAAAGAACTACGTTGGTACCTGATATTGAACCAGTCGATTGAGTAATACTGCCTGAGCCATTAGCAGAAAGAGTGGTGAAAGCGCTGCCGCCGACTGCGGCATCCAAAACGATATTGCCGTTGCTGCCAGCAGTTGTAGAAATTGTTGTTGAACCAAGTCCTGAATTTGTCACAGTACCATCAACGGTAAGTGTGCCACCAGCTAACAAAGTAACTTGTCCACCGGATGCAGTGACAGTCCCTGTATTGAGTGTGGACCCTGTTTGCACGCCGAAGGTGCGGGAGCCAACGTTGACCGTGCGACCAGTAGCCGAAACAGCGCCACCATTTAATAGGTAGAGGTTGTAATTGGCAGAGATATCGAGATCACCTTCGAGAGTCAGTCCGCCAGTCAGACCGAGATCGCCAATAGCTAGGGCAGCAGAAGTGATGTTGGAGAGCATGGAATCAGTAACTTTGAAAGCAGCAGAGCCGCCGGTGCCACCGACACCGATTGCGACAGCGGAAGTTGGCTTGAGATAGAGGATGCCTTGTCCGATGCTGACGGAGCCAGAGGAGAAGGTAACGGAGGCAGCTTGTAGGTTGACGGTGCCGGCGGTCATCACAATTGTGCCGTCAACTGTCAAAGTACCTTGAGCTTGGAGATTAACAAGAGTACCGCCGAAAATCGAACCGGAAGTAACATTACCTTGAGCATTCATGGTCATAGTTTTCAGACCGAGAGTCAGGTTGCCGGCGTTAGTGATATTGCCACCATTTTGGAGATTGTATTGCGAGACATTAGTGGCAGAAAGATCAGTACCATCGATAACTGTGATACCACCGGGAGTAAATGCTTGACCAAGGGTAACTTCATTGGCGGTCACGTTAGCTAAGAATGCATTTGTCAATTCGAATTGCGCATTGCCGCCAGTACCGCCAAGGGCGATTGTGCGATTGCCGTAAGGAGCAAACTGCACTGAGCCCGATCCGGCATTTATCGTGCCAGTAACATTGAGTGTGGCGCCAGTAACTAAAATCGTACCACCCGGAACAGATACGCTGTCACTCATGGTGATAGTTTGTGCGGAACTGAAGTTGGCAAAAGTCCCGCCGCTAACGCTGCCAGAGGTAACATTACCCTGAGCAGAAATCGAAAGCGAATGGGTCGTTCCAAGGTCAATTGTGGAACTGCCAGGTGAGTAGCTCCCACCAGTTACGAATACAAGGTTGTACACGCCAGCTGGGCCAGCACCTGACACATCAATATCGCCAGCCAAAGTGAATGTGGAGTTTTTGCCGAAGTCACCAACCAGTAAAGTGCCAGCCGTGATGCGTGATAGTTCGACAGCGCTAACTTCAAATGGATCAGAGCTTGCACCTGTATTGCCAACAGTAATAGCAACAGCAGCGTTTGGCTTCAATTGTGTCGATTTAGTTCCCGAATTAATTGCTCCTTGGATATCGATCCCATTCGCGATTATGCTGACATTGCCGGAAGCCGCAGTTAGTGTTCTGGTTGAATTGATGGTAACAGTACCAGTTCCCTGTGTGATCAGTGTGCTGGCAAGCACGGATGTGACATTTGTGCCAATGACAATATTGCCGTTATTAGCAGATGTTTGGAGTTTTAGCGTGCCAGCATTGATAGTGCCGGTTGTGGTAATGGCGTTGTTATTAATTAATTGCAACGTGCCAGCAACTGTGGAAGTAGCAAGATTGACGGCGCCCGTATTGTTTACAAAGGCATTGGCGGAACCGACGGTCGTCAGAGCAAGTGTCGAAGCAACAGTATTGATTGGATTGGCACCAGTACCTATGGAGCCTGTATTAGCTGTAAGTGTTATGCTTGGAGCGGTAATCGTTCCAGCGGTGCGAGTCATAGTGGCAGATCCAGTTACGGATAAAGTAACTGAGGTTGTCGCAGTGATATTGCCGGCAAAGGACATGCTACCGTCGGAGGTAACATTGAGAGTACCGTCAGAGGAAAGCAAACCAGTGTTCTCGATTACCAACGCGGGACCTGCTTGGTTGGATGTAATACTCATTACGCCTTGGCTAGCTCCACCTGTAAATTCATGTGTACCAGCTATTATCACTTGAGTGGTTGTGCTGGCCCCAGTGATGTTGATGCTTACTGGATTGCCAGAGCCAAATCCTTGAAGTGTCACAGTTACATTGGCCGGAATATGTTCTGCCGTCAATGTAGTTGCAAGCATTGATGGGCCGATGATAACGTTGCCGCTCACGGCGACACCACCTTCAACCACTAGCGTGCCACCAATTTGACTGGATAGTTGCAGTGACAGCAACAAACTGGTGACCGTCAAATTGGTTAAGTCAAGGCTGACAATCGGACCACCACCGCCACCTCCACCAACTGCTGTAGCATTAATGGTGACATTGCCGCCAAGAGAGATGGCTGATGAACTGAGCGATCCGGAATCAAAGACGATCTCGCTGCCGTTGGCATTCATATTATTGTTCGGGGCAGAGGCAGTAATACTATTGCTGCCAAAGTATGTTGATCCGCCGTTGGTGTTATTCACAACCACATTGGCTGGCGCAGTTGTGTTTGTTTGTGTATAAGATCCGCCAATAAATATGTAGACACGACCGAACGTCGAGCCTGTTGTAGTTGCCGTGAGTGTCAGATTCGGATCAATGGTAATGAAACCGTCTACAGTGTTCAGATCTTGTAAGGTAAGATTACCTTCGGTAACTGTGATATCGTCTGTCACGTGAATGTCGCCATCAGCAATAATTGTTGTTGAACCATTGGACGAGGTTATGTCACCAACTACCAGCGGAACGCTAGCTGTGACAGTAAACGACGTGTCTGCTAGACCGGAAATCTGTCCTGTGACGCTTCCGTCCAAAGTGGCGTTGACCAAAGCTGTGGAACCACCGCTCGGCAACTCTGTAGCAAGCAGTCTTATTGTACCGGCACTGTTTAAGGTGTTATTGCTGATTAGTGTTAAATCGCCGCCAGCAAAACTGCCAAATATCAATGAATTGGCACCAGTATCAGCTGTGGAGATTGTGCCGTTATTGATCATATTTGGATTGGCGCCATAGAAATCAAACTCAGCCCAGGCTGCGGAGTTAATCGTGACGTTAAACTCGACAGAAATATCGCCTGCATCTGCTTCTACCCATATTCCGGTGGAAGCATTGGTGGTTTGTAAAATTGCTTCTGCGGATTCGGGTCCATTGTTAAATGCGATACCACCACCTGGCGCATAAAACATTAGAGCACCGGAGCTTGTGTTGATGGTAACAGTAGATGATGGCAGCGTAATATTTAAGTCACCACCAGGAAGTGCATCAAATTCAAATCCAGAACATAATGCACATGTTGAATTTGTTGTGGACAAGGTGACATTGTCGCCGAATGTGACATTGTTAGCCGAAATTAGCGGACCTTCTCCGCCGTTTAATTCCATATTGGTGTCAGCCAGGAATGTAATTACCCCCGTGACGGATAACGTTGATATGTCGACAGCTGCGGCTGGATTTGTGCCGAACATAGTACCGGTACCGCTAATATTTAGATCATCTGTACTTTGTACTATGATGCTGCCAGACGAAGTTGATATGGCACCATTGTTGATCAAATTATCGGTGAATAATTGAATGTTCGCACTGGAAGATGAAAGCACGGAGTCGGCATTGAGAGCAATTGTAGAATTACCTGTATTTACAGTTAAATCGATTGTTCCTGTTGCAGAGAGAGATCCAACTGTAAACGTTGTATCCGACTTGTTCAAAGTGATGGCAATGTTTCCGCTGGATATATCGACCGGTCCTAGGAGTTCACCTGACGATGTCCCTGTTACAGAAACAGTGTCGCCTTCGGGTGCTGTCAGAACAATGTGTCCGCTGGTGCCTGATACCGATGTAGCGTCTACGCTGCCGGCTAAATCAATCGTTGCATCTCCGGACAGCGAAGTGATTGTGATCGTGCCACCAACTCCATAACCAAGAGCTACTGCTGTAATGTTACCCTTGGTACCATTGGTAATTCCCGAATTCGCCGAGTCAATTACAAACGGTTGATTCGAATTGTATTTGATCTCAATATTGCCAGCATTGCCTGAACCAGCACCGTTTGAAGCGATTGCTGCTCCTGTGCCAATCACGCCTAGCACGCTTACGGTGCCGTGTGAAGCGACCAAAGAAACATTTCCTCCATCCCCTTCGGTTCTAGCTCTGGCGCTGACAAACGAAGTAAGTGTGATGTCACCATCGGCAGTGGCAACTGTAATATTGGCTCCGTCACCATCTGATAGCCCACCAGCTGCTGAAAGAAAAGTAGCTTGAATGCCAGTGGCTGCAGTTAAGTTGATTTCTCCAGCGTTGCCGCTGTTTGCAATTGCTGTGCTCAGTGCGCCAGAAAAGTTGATTGATCCAAAACTTGAACGGGCGGAAATCGCACCGGAATCGCCAGAACTAGAACCGCCGAATGTGAAGATGGAATTGGTTAAGTAATCCCCGCCCGTCATGTTGTTGAGGGAGTATAAGGAAACATTTCCGCCATTGCCGGTTGTACCAGGACTGTTTGCAAATACAAACAAATCAAAATTCAGTGTGCCACCAAACGCAGTCAATGTTATGTCACCACCCGAACCAGATGCGACAGCTCCTTGTGCTCTAGCATCAACAACATTTATGCTTCCCTTGGCGACGACGGTAATATTGCCGGCATCACCGGTTGCCGATGGTAGAACATTGCCGGTAGAAGAAGCTGAACTGCTAATGAAATCAACATCAATGTTGCTGTTAGAAACCAGGGTGATATTGCCACCATTGCCACCGGCGTTGGCACCTTCTGCTCGGAATGTGAAATTACCACCGTTATCAATTTGACCTTGACTAATTAGGGTAATATTGCCTGCGTCTGCTTGTGGTTCTTCTCCTACTCCCAATGTATGGTAGGAGCCGGAACTATCCAAAAATAGCGGTGTTGCTCCAGTCGGGTTAATTGCACCGCCAGATGATACTACGACTATGTCTCCACCTCTGGCACCTGAAGCGTCGTTGTTGCCACCAACTGCGTTTATAGATCGGAAGCTAATGTCATTAAGGCTTGTAAATTCAACTTTACCTGCCTTGCCAGCTCCACGAGCGGAACTATCGACAAAGTCGGAAAACGTGATGGCACCTAACGTGGATACTGCTTGGATGTCCGCGCCGTTTCCGGAGGTCGTACCGCCAACAGTGTTGATGTACTGACCCTCAAGGTTGCCGAATGCCGTGAGCAATACTCTGCCGCCATTGCCTACCGTATCATTGGCTCGAGTATCGATGTCGCCGAGCATGAGATTTGCTCCTTGCGCGAGAACATTGCCACCACTGCCAGTGCCTTGACCCGCCGTCAGAATTGCACCGGTACTAATATCTGCATAGCCGAGATTAGTTAAGGCCACGAGAGAGACATCGCCTCCATTGCCGCTAGCGAAGGGAGAAGTAGTTACATCTCCAGTAATGGATATACCGGAACTGCCACCACTGAAGAGTAGAGCAGCAAATCCATTGTTGAGGTAAGCCTCTGCGCCACCAACTGTATTGTCTCCGCTAAATGTTGTGAGATACGCATTGCCGGTGGTGACAATCGGCACAATTGTACGACTGTCGCCAGCTAAGTCCAGCGCTAGCGAGACTGGCGATCCAGATGAACCAATATCGGATGTATAAACGCCTGGATAAATATCAACTAGAGAAGGATTAACAGTAATTGTTGTGTCAGAAGTAATTGTGCTTGGGCTGGATGAATTGTAGAAGAGGTAGGCATCTGGTGTAGTTACAGAGCCTCCACTGCTTAGAGTGAAGGAAATTGAAGCATTGCCCGTGGATTGTGGGCCGTTAGTACCAGCAACATTGGCACCGAGGAATATTTCGCCAGCAATGCCACCGGATCCAGCACTTGTATCCACGGATCCCAGGTCTACAACATCAGTGCCGGAGCCACCGGCGGAAATGAATACGTTGCCGGCAATACCGGATGAGCCCGTTGCATAAGTGTGAACTTGATTGGCAACGACAGTGCCGGCCGCAGCAATTCCAATTGAACCGCTGACACCAGAGTTTGTAGTGGTAAATGTACTGATGCCTGCAAGGCTTATTACGCTACCCTGAGTACTGACCAAGATAACGTTGCCACCAGATATTCCGCCGGTGGTGCCAATAACATCAAATAAGATGTCTTGGTTGGCGACCATTGTCACATCACCGCCCGTAGTGCTGTTATTGAAAGCGTATGTGTAAATAATGCCTGAGGTGATTGAACCGCCCGACGTCACAGTAATCGCACCAGAATCTTTGCCGAATGTTTGCGTGTATAAATCGGCTGTAGAAATTGAGTCGCCGGCCGTCAGGCTCAAATCGTGACCGAGTGTCTTGATTGTTCTAGTGGTTATGGTTGAACCGGCGGACATGCTGACTGGACTGGCCATACCGCCGAATTGATCGTCATTGACAGTGCCAGTGGAAATAGATGTTCCAGCCGTTAGACTTATTTCGCCAAGTGAGACATTGGTGGTGGTAGTTCCAGCACCCAGGAAGTCCGTATCTATCGAGGTTCCGGCAACAAGAACAATCGCACCACCACTGGCGGCACCATTGGCGCGAATGTAATTTGTAGAAATTGATGCTCCGGCAACCAGGTTGACGCTGCCACCTGCACCAGAACCAGACTGTGACACTCCGGCATTAATGTAGCCTGTGGAAATTGAGTTGTTAGCCAACATGTTAATGAGTCCACCGTTGCCGTTATAGACATTTGCAGTTACCCAATCTACTGCTATGGAACCACCGGCAAGAATATTTATTGCTCCACCATTGCCACCATAATATGCATCACCGCCACTTGCGCGTAGATAACCAGCGGATACAAGGGAACCAGCTGAGATATTTATCGCACCAGCATTATTAGTATTCTCACCATTACCTTGAGTGGTAACATTGCCAGCCAGGACGGAGCCGCCTGCACTTAAGCTGACAGATCCGGAATTGCCATTAGGATTGGTGGTAACAATGTTTCCGAATATAGCGATGTTCTTAGCAGTTTCAATGGCGATGTCTGAAGTAGTTGTAATGCTAGCCGGACTGATAGTTTGAATGATGACATCGCTGCGGGAGGCCATCTTTAATGCCCCGCTAAGATTCATAGTGCCACCGGAAAAGATGCTCATGGTTGCTGCAGATGATGGGGAAGAAATGGAAATGGCACCGTTGGTTGTTAGACTACCGGCTAGTACCAAACTCAAGTTCTCATTGCCAGATGCTTGGCTCAGCGAATTGAGGATAAGAGAATTTCCTCCAGCACCAATATTGATTGGCACAAGCATTTGTGTATCACCGTCTGTATTTAATACCAGATCAACTGCCGAGGTGGAAGCAGATTGATAACCACCTGGACGAATGTTAATAGACCCGTCCAATGTAACGTTTAGATTGTTCGGAAGCGTTGTCGAGGCACCAGCCAGACCATAAACAAAATCATCACCATTTGTGCCACCACTCTGGATCAATGTGCCGTGATCAATATTGCTTGGGTTTAGTGTCGATGAAACTGATTGCATGGAAAGCAAAAGAATGTTACCAGCCTTATTACCGGCTCCAGTACTTGTAGCGCGTGTATCAACGTCACCAATTGAAATGGCGGTAGCACCAGTGCCGCCACTGGATACAAACACGCTACCACCGAGAGCAGATGTGCTGCCAGCATTTGCAACTGCTGTTGCGCTGATACCGAATATGTTAACGCCGCCGCTTGCAACAAGGGCAACCGGTCCAGCAATGCCATCGAGACCTTCGGCGTTGGTGGTAATTGGTCCAAAAACTGTAAGGTTGGTGGCGCTTGTGGTCTGGGCAGAGTTGACTAGCTGCACCGATCCACCATTGTCGCCGACTGTCGTAATTTCGCCAATTAAAAGCTCGGCATTGTTGTAGGCATTTCCCGTCAAAGCGATCACCGCTCCGCCATTTCCTCCCACAGAAGAAGTATCAATCAGACCAGTGCTAATACCGTTTGGAGCCGTGAGAATCACATTGCCGCTATCAGCACCATTCGCCAATAAATCACCGGTTGTAACCGATCCATAATTACTGAGCAACATGATGCTGCCACCGTCCAAAGCTGATAATGTGGATGAGCTGGTTATGTCGCCAAACATACCTGTGGTAGAAATTACTAAATTGCCCCCCACTGTCGAACCGCTCACGTTGAGAGCTCGAGTATTGGAGACATACATATTACCTGATCCGATATTGAAGCCCGCGCTAGAGGCTGAAGTTAGGAGCGGTGAGCCAAAGGAGCCAACATCTCCCGAACCAAAGGCAATGGATAAGCTGTCACTATATAAAAGGATGTTGTTTCCGATACTGCCAGCGCCGTCAGCATTGAGTGTGATGCTGCCGGTATAACCAGCCAGAAGATGCTGATTGATAAACATGGTGCCTGCACTACCAAATTGAGTCGCGAGGCTAATATTGTTTGCGGTCACCGGTTGATTGAGCATCAAATTGCCATTGGCGAACAAATCAATAGTTCCGGACAAGATTCCGGCAACAGCTGCATCGACAGTTAGACCGCTTGAACTTGCAACATAGATGCTACCGCTGCCAATCGTAGTTGCGGTCAAAGAGCTGCTTTCTGTTTGAATTGGGCTGCCACTGGCACCGATATCGCCACCGAGAGTAGATAGCACTAGTCCGTTGCTGCCAATTTCGCCACCACTCAGGCTAATGCCACCACTTCCAACGACGGTCATGTTGGCTCCTAAAGGACTGCCACCTGCAAATGGAATAGAGGAAACGTCTCCGGTGAGAGCGATACCGCCGGTGCCACCGCTTGCCAGATAAATTCCGTAGCCGTTATTTTGATAAGCCTCACTGCCACCAACGACGTTGGTTGCATCGAGCGTTAAAAGATACATGTCGGTAACTGTGACAATTGGCACAAGCGTTCGACTGTCTCCCCCCAAATCAAGCGCGATTATTACAGGTGTTCCCGATGATCCAATGTCGGATGTGTAAACCCCAGGATAAATGTCTACCTGTGATTGTGTAACTGTAATGGTTGTATTTGATGTAATCGAACTTGGGCTCGATGAGTTATAGAAAAGGTAAGCGGTGCCCGAAGTAGAAAAGGCAATGGATGAATTGCCGGATGATTGTGGTCCATTTACACCAGCTACGTTTGCACCTAAGAAGATTTCCCCATCGGCACCACTTGTTGAATCGCGAGACAAACTGCCAACGGAAACGACAGTGCCACTTGTACCGCCGCCAGATACAAATATATTGCCGGCTGTAGCGTCCGTGCCATTTGCATTAGTATTAATATTGCTAGTGGTGATGTATCCACCAGCGACAAGACTTACCGAACCACTTTGTGCACCACTTTGACTAGTATTGGTTTGGATATACGGAACACTTATGTCGCCTGAAAGGCTGATCAATACTATATTGCCACCAGTGATTCCAGCGTTTGTACTAATGGTTTGGGTAACATTGATATCCGAGTTGGCGGTAATTAGCAGATCACCAGCGTAAGTATTGGTATTGGAATTGCCGGTCTGAATTATTCTGGCAGTTGCTGTTGTACCGGCTGTGAGGGTGATATCACCGCCGTAACCGGAACTCCCACTCATGGAATATATGGTGTCCGTTAAAATATACGAACCGGCAGTGATTGTCACAGGGGAACCATTGCCGAGGGTATTGTCACAGTAAGCCCAAATGTAGTCAGTCGAAACATAGTCGCCCGCTGTCAATGTCACGGCAGAGCCGCCCTCACCTCCGGATGCCTTTATGAATCCGGTAGATATTGCGCCACCGGAGTTGACGATAACTGCACCACCTTGTCCATATGCACTGTGGGCATCAAGGTCACCGGCTGTAATTGATTCGCCTGCGGTTAGTGTAATGTGACCGGCATCGCCCCGGCCGTAGTAGCTGCTGTATGTATTTATTGTTTGAGCCGAAATTGTTGTGCCGGCAGATAGAACCACGCCTCCACCATTGCTGCCATAACTGAACGAATTGATAACTCCAACCTCAATCGCATTGCCGGCAGTCATAATCAGAGCTTCACCGTTGCCCCAGAATGACGCCTGACCAGTGGTGATTGAACCAGAATAAATGGATCCACCAGCAGAGATTTGGATCAGACCGGAAGTATTGTTGCCTGTATTATTTAGGTCATTCAATACAACATCTTTGCCAGCAAATAACGAAATAGAAACGACGGAATTATTCATGTTTCCACCAATGAATATACCTTTGGCGGAATTGATGCTCAAGTCATAATTGCTGGTAATACCTAATGGTCCTGAGGATTGCAGCAAAACGTCAGATGCTGAAACCAAAGACATTTTTTCACCAAGAGTCAAGTTACTTCCAGTGAAAATACTCAGGCTTGCGGTTTTTGATGCCGTCGCTATACTAACTACTCCCGTGGTCTCTAGGCTTCCAGCTAACACGAGGCTAAGATTGTCATTGACAGAGGAAGTGGTGAGTGAATGCAATTTCAGCGAGGTATTTCCGGCGCCCGCTCCGATGTTAATCGGAACAAGCATTTGTGAATCGCCATTGCCAGTGATTGATAAATCCATAGCATCACTCGAGTATGCCTGATAGCCGCCTGGGCGAATATTGATGTTAGAGGTTGGTGTAATGTTTAATTCTGATGGTAGCGTATTGGAAGCACCAGCCAATCCGTACACCAAATTGACGCCACTAGTGCCACCACTTTGATCAAATGAACCATGGGTGATATTCGTTGGATCGTTTACTGAAGAAGAAGGTTGTGAAGACAATAAGATGATATTGCCTGCCTTATTGCCGCTATTTGTGTTTGAAACACTAGTATTAATATCGCCGTCTATATTAATTGCGGTTGCTCCAGTGCCACCACTTGAAACGAATACACCGCCACCAAGGGCTTGGGTGCTCAAGCTGAGCGTAGACGATGTATCGATATCATTCGTGAGGATACCTCCACTTGATACCAGTGCAACCGGTCCACCAAGTCCGTCTACTTCTGTGGCATTGGTGAACAACGTGCCATTGACAGTAAGATTGATACTATCGGTTGTTGCTGATGAATTTACCAGTTCCACTAAACCACCATTTACCCCTGAGGTATTTATGTTGTTCACGGTTAGTGTGGCGTGGTTAAAACTTGATCCTGTGACAACAATGACATTGCCACCCCTGCCCCAGAAGGAATCTGATGCAGCATTGACTTCTACATCTCCTCGTGCCGAGATTACTATGTTGCCACCATCGGCAAGGAAACTCGACGAAGATACATTTAACGAGCCAATTGATCCGCCAAAACTAGTGAGGTAAATATTGCCACCGTACGAGTAAATGTTTTCGAACGCGTCAACAGAAGTGATATTGCCATACGCGCTGAGCTTAATCATTCCGCCATTTGTAAATAGTTCGTCAGATGCTTCTATCGCCGAGGAACTTACACTCAAATTGCCAATTATATTGGCCGCAAGGCTGATGGCTGCCGGATTGTTTAGATATACATTGTTCGATTCTCCAAACGAGTATATCGATACTTGTGAAAGATAGGTATTTAATGGGTTTGCGTAACTGCCAATATCTCGAGTGTCAAATGGATTAGCCGTGTTTAGTACTAGATCTAAATTCTGTCCCGAAAGTATGGCATCACTTGCAAACTGAGCGAACCCGCCTATTTCAAGATAAGTGTTGCCTGTTGCTCCTGCCACAATATCACTTCGTACGTCGAGCGAGCCGCCAATTTGTATGGAGATGTCGTGAGCCATTATTGAGTTGTACACATTAACAAATCCGTCTGATGTTAGACTCCACTCTCCTGATGCCATTCCTGCAGTTGCCGCTCCAAGGGTGACGCTGCTAGAGTCATAGACATAGACGCTGCCACCGCCGACGGTGGTTGCTGAGAGTGTTGTTGTATTGGTTTGGATTCTGTCTCCCGATGCGCCAATATTTCCGCCATTGCTCAGAAGGGCCAAGTTGCTTACGTTGATCAGTCCGCCAGTGCGAGATATCGAACCAGATCCAAATGCTGCCAACTTGCCATTACCGGCGGTGCCTCCGCTAAAGGGAGCGCTTGTGAAATTACCGCTCATTACTAACCCTGAACTGCCGCCAGTGAATAGCAATATGTCGTAGCCATTCTTTTGATAACTATTGCTGCCACCTGCGGTATTGTCGGCAATGAATCCAGATAAATAAGCATTGCCTGTGGTTACAACTGGCACCAAAGTACGACTATCCCCGTCGAGATCAAGTGTAATTTCAACAGGTGTTCCGGATGAACCAATGTCGGATGTATAAACACCCGGATAAATATCAACTTGGGAGGTCGTAACAGTAATTGTTGTGTCAGCGGTAATGGTGCTTGGGCTGGATGAATTGTAGAAGAGATAAGCATCGGGTGTGCCGCCACCCAGCGTAAAGGCAATTGAGGCATTTCCTGATGATTGCAATCCGTTTACCCCCGCCACATTGGCACCGAGGAAAATATCCCCATCGTTGCCGGCATTGGTATCTATGGTTCCAAGGGACACAATCGTTCCTGCTGATCCACCGGCGGAAACAAATAGATTGCCTCCCCCAGTAGTAATGTCGCCGGCTGTGATTGCTTGAGCCGCTACTAAGCTGACTGATCCGTCTATGGAACTACCACTGAGAGTGCTAATGTTGCCTGCGTTAATAGCACCAAGAACGCTAATCAGCAAAACATTGCCTGAACTATTCTGATACTGGTAATTGGTTATATTTCCGACGTTGATATTTCCCAGGGCGGTAACTTCAACTCCACCACCATAATGGTAGATGTCTCCAACATTAATATCTGCGCCAGAGATAAGTGAGATTGGGTCGACCAGACTGCTGCCCGAACTACTTGAACTGTAAATAGATCCAATCGCTAAAGAAGATCCAGCGTTGATTGTAATTGACCCTTGGTTTTCAAAAGTACTTCCAGTGCTTATAGAGGAAATGGATACTGTTGTCCCACCGGCAATATTAACTCCGCCAGCGTTGCCGCTGCTATTGCCGCTATAAATAGAACCAGTGCTTATACTAGTTCCTGCTGCCATGGTTATTGAGCCGCTGTCGTCATTTGAGGAACCAGTGTTTATATCGCCCAAGTAAATTGCGGTGCCGGCAGATATTGCTACTGAACCGGCAATACCGTTGGTGTCATTGGTGCTGATGTTGCCGCCCCGAATGTACTCGCCTGCCGAAAGAACAACGTCTCCAGCCTTGCCGTTGGTGTCTGATGTATTGAGGTCTCTAAAGTAGAGGGATGATGCGGCTCGTAAGGCAATCGCACCACTGGTTCCATTGGTTGAGTGGGCGTCAATGCCTTCAGCAAAGATGGAGTGACCTGCGGTGAAAGTAACCGTTCCAGCCGTTGCTTCACTGTATAAGTATATGCCGCCGATCTGCTGAATGTCGTTTCCTGCACTCAATGTGATATCACTGGTATCGTCTAGGCTGTCTGTGCTTATGCCACCACTGGCAGTGCCAAGAAAAATGCTTCCTTCAGAGTTGATGGTGAGCGTGTTGTGTAGGGTCATGTAACTAAAAATTCCCACACCGGCAGTTTTGGATGCTCCAGTAATCGCTATATCAGTCAATGCTTCTATTCCGCCATCGAGCATTACAATGTTGATGTTGTCATTTCCGTTTGCTTGATTAAGCGAGAGCAGTGTTAGGCTTCCGCTTGCCGCACTAATGGGGGCAACAAGTTGGCTGTCCCCGTTTGTGTCAATTGACAAATTCATTTCATCACCGGAAAGAAATTGGTAACCACCCGGACTAATGTTGATATCGGTGGTAGGAGTGATATTGAGGCTTTCCGGCAGTTCATCTGAAGCTCCAGCCAATCCATAAACTAAATTGGCGCCTGCTATATCTCCTGCTTGTGTGAGCGTGCCGTGACTAATATTGCTAGGATTGGATGTTGATGTTGTGTCTTGATAGGAAAGCAAGATGATTGTGCCTGCTTTGTTATCCTCCCCATTAATAGTCGTGCTGGTGTTGATATTTAATACGGTAATCGCATTAGCACCTGTGCCGCCGCTGGAAATGAAGACGCCACCACCGAGAGCCGTTTCACTCAGTGCATTAACCGTTGATTGAGCACTTATGTCAGAGGTTGTGATGGCACCACTTGCTACTAAGGCAACTGGTCCCGCCAGACCGTTCAAGGCAGTGGAATCTGTAGTTATTGTTCCGTTGACTGCTAGATTGACACTGGCGGTGGTATCGGATGAGTTAACTAATTCAACCAGTCCTCCATCGCCGCCAACCGTATAGATATCACCGGCATCTAATGTCGCAGACGTGCCACCAACTCCGGTGAGCAAAATTACTGCACCGCCACCACCGGTACCATCAGTTGATGTGTCAATATCGCCAGCAAGAATGCCACTGGGAGCGGCAATTACAACATTACCGCCATAAGCATCGCCACCACCGGTAGCATAAGCATAAATGTTGCCGACGTCGACTGCGCCTGGGACGTAAGAGACGATACCGATATTTATACTACCGGCATAGCAATTGCCGCCGGCGGAAGTGCTGGTATCAATGCTATCTACGCTTATATTGCCAGTAGTGGCATTTATGTTTACGCGTCCGCCATAGGAACTGCTTGAGCTGGTAGTAATGGAACCTGTATTTGTGTAATCACCGGCATATATTGATACCTCGGCTCCTGTCGTAGTAATTGAGGCTGTTTGCACCGAAGCTAAACCGTAGCCGTATGTATAAAGGTTTAGTCTTCCACCATCAACTACGCCATTCGTAATCGACCCATATACGTAGGGATCCATGCTTTGCAAGGTAACGAATCCTGTGCCGCTAGCACCACCTGTAGTATCAATAGCGCCAATGTTTATTGCCTGATTGCCGGCCGGTGCGCCGGCTGTGATTAGGACATCGCCATTTGAACCAGCACCATTTCCACCTGAGGTAATTGTTAGTACTGATGGCAGAGTTATTGTGCCGGAATCGGAATTGCTTCCGTGCATGGCAATAAGTTGAATGATCCCGCCGCTGCCGTCGGCCGCAGAACTCGATGAATCAAGCGATGTGATTGTCGCTCCCGTATCAAGATCAATTTTGCCGCCCGTATCGGAGGGGCCACTAATTTCTAAAGTGGAGGTCGTATCGTTGCTGCCAGAAGTTCCGCCAGTTGACGTAAAGCTTGCTCCGGCGATCATGGTGATGGCACCACCGTTTCCCGATGAGGAAGCAGTACTAATTTGTCCGGCACCCACATCGGTAACAATATTTTGCTTGGCAACAATGGCTAAAGCCACGCCGGAAAATACCAAATCTCCACTAATGGTTACGTCGCCTTCTGTATTGTAGTAAGTCGGGTCGCCAGTAATGATCATGTCACCGAGCTTAAGGTTATCGGTAGCAGCCCACACATGAGCTTCACCAGCGTAGATGTTTACTTTGCTGACAATATCTTGGCCATCAACATTTACCTTGCCATCGCCGGACCACAAATTGAGATTTTGTGAGAGCCAATCGCCCCCGTTCAAATTCATATGCGTTTTTTCCGTGTATGAAGCATCGCGGAAATTTATGTCGCCGGCCAGTGCGCTCATCGTGCCATTTATGTTGCTGAACAACATATTCATGCCTGATGCGCTTGCAACATTAATGTTGCCTGACATAGCAGCCATGGTGCCTGCGTTTGTAAAATTGCCACTGCCAGCAAACAGATTCAGATTATTAGCGGCTTGCATAAGGGGCATTGGTCCGCTCATGCCTTGAGGAAGTGCATTAACGAGAGAACCTCCAGCAGAGGCTGTGAGGTTCCCCGAGCTGGAAATTGTGCCGGCATTAATGATATCGCCGAGCGCATTTAGTGAGAGGTCGAGGGTTTGGGCATATCCAAGTCCAGCCATGCCGGGTGGCAGTACAGTAGTGAGCAGAGCACCCGTTTGATTGTAAATATTATTTGCATTAATTGTAGCGGAGCCGGTTTGAGGCACAGTTGAATAGGCAAAAATCCGACCGGCATTGGTGAGGTTGCCGGAAAGATTCATCGCGGTGCCTGCCGAGAAGTCGCCCCAGAGACGTACGTTCTGTGGAACTACCAGCTGGTTTAATGATTGCATCGCGCCCGAGGCTAATGACGCACGTCCGCCAGTGGCTTGTCCGTCGGCTCCCAGTCTGAGGGTCTGCGAGTTATTGGACATCATTTGAGAGGCGGCAACTAATTCGGCGGCAGTGAGCAAGTCGGAGGGATTAACGACTTTAGTCATGCCGGCGAGATTAATTGTGACGGAATTGGTCAGACCGAGGAGTTCTGCAGAGAGGTTGCGAGTGGTCGAGGAGAGGTCGAGGTCGATTGGTGTGGAGGCTGCGGCGCCGCCAAACTGAACTGGTGCGGTGCGAGCGCGCCAGCCAGCCGATGCTGCCTCTTGCGTGTCCTGTCCGCCAAAATCCCTATGCGCAAACGCCACATAGGGATTTTGAAGCACAAGGCCAATAATCATGCAGATTGCACTGCATTTAATTGCTAGGTTTTTCATTCTCATAAGTTAAAAGCTAGCAACCCGAGTGATTGGTGCACTTTTCTTTGTCAGCTAGGCAGATGACAATCTGCTAGACAACATAAACCAATAGATTAACTAACCGCAGCCACCATTGTTTAATCCGCCACGTTAACCATCAGTCCCAAAGAAGTAACCATCCACTGAGTCGCTGAGCAATCCCCTCACCATGACCCTACCGCACGACCCTCTTTATGCCATATACCCGCCGGCACTGAGTTTGAACTACCTTTTTACTTAAAATCTCAATCTATATTTATAAGTTTTATGGAGTCAGTTTATTTCGTTTGACTGAGGTTCGGAGTCAAGAATTCTATGGTAGTGATTGCCCGGTAACCGGTGAATAGGCACCGTGCCCTGCGGTGGCGGATGACAGACAGGCTGCCATCTTGATTAATTTCTCGGCAATGGCGCGATCGACCTTGTGCTTGCTATGGAATACTAGCGGCAAGAGATCTGTGCTTGGAGTTAATGAAACCAGCGATATTTCGCAAGTAGCAACTTTCAGATCGCCAACATTGGCTGAGCGCAACATGCGACGTCCGACAGAATCCTTTTTGATTGCACTGAGTAGCATATCTGCATCCGGGCTGAGAACAATTTCTGTGCCGGCGGAGGCTCCAATGGATTGATTGGCCACCAATGCCTGCAAGCCATTTGTGCCTGCGGTCTGTTCATACAAATTGCGTACTTTGGTGACACCGTCTTCGTGTGAAACAAGAGCAATGGTGCCGGCCTTTACCAATACCTGATGCTCGTAGATATTCAAAATGGTGTCATCCGATGCCATGATCAATGCTTCTCCGGAATTGAGCGATACCACTCCGACTTGGTTGGCATCAATTTGCGCCACAGCATTGTATTCAATCAAGGCGGTGCCGACATTCATCATGAATATTCCTGGTGTTGTCGTTACAGGAGTGAATGCCACTGGCAGATTTGATTGTCTTGCCTTTCTGCCTGTTGCGGTTCCTGTATTTGTGGTTTGTGAGTTCAGTGGTGCTGAATTGGTAGTAGTAGTTGTTGTGTTATTGATTCTTGCATTGCGTCCACCGACGGTAGTGGCAGTAGTCGTAGTAGTTGTTGCTCCGCTGGTTGCACCAGTGTTGCGTCCGCTGCGACCACCAGTCGTGGCTGCTGTCGTAGTCGTTGTTGTCGTTGATGGACTTGAGTTGTTGATTCTGGCTTGGCGTCCACCAACAGTGCCAGTGGATGAGCTGTTCGTTGGCGTAGCCGTTGGTGAAGTAGTGGTCAAACTAACTGTGCTGCCGGACGCAGAAACTGTAGAGAAGGTGATATTGCCCGGTGCGGTCATTACAATACTGCTGGATGTACCAAGTTGGATAGTGCTGCCTGCTTCGGGCCGGGTGACGATTGCATTCGCAGTGGTGTTTGTGTTTGATAGCACCATTTCATTTCCACTAGTGGTAACAGATACGGCACCGCCTGTTGTTTCAGTCGATGAAGGAGATGACATGAAAATTGCCTCTGTATTGCTTGTGGTCTCGCTGCCTGAAGAGCCGCCGGAACCAGAGGCAATTGTGATGGTGCCAGAGCCAGTTGTCGATTCAGACGATGATGTTGGTGTGACCCCGCTAGTTGGAGTTAGGTTGACACCAGAAGTCAAAGTGAGCTCGACATCAACAGGTTCATTTGAAGATATGATCATAACTGGTTGCACAGGCGGGTCAGCCGTAATCACGTTGTTGCCCATCAATGTGATTGCTGAAGCTGGTCTTGTGCCGGTATCGAATACGACATCGCGATCAATTACGTTTACGATGTTGTCATCTACTCCTGGTTTGAGAGCGAGGATGCTGTTAGCGCCGAAGTAGGCTGTGCCACCGCCGGCGAAATTCACATCAACATTAGCTGGAGCAGTTGTGTTCGTAGGCGTAGGAGTAGTGGTGCCAATGAAGATAGTCACGTTGCCTTTGGCTGGATTGCCAGTGGTATAGGCTTCGAGTTCTGAGTTGAGACCAATTGTGATCGTGCCACTGGTGGTATCAGTATTTTGCAGAACTAGATTGCCTTCGTTTGCGAATATAACTTTGTTTGCTTGAACATTCAATGCACCAGAGTTTGCAACCAAAGTAATGTCGCCATTAAGAGTTGCCAGGGTGCCGACAGTCAGAGCACCGGATGAGGTAACACTGAAGTCGGAACCGGCAGAAGAAGTACCAAGAGTGAGGGACGAAGAAGTTGCATCGACGAATACTGTACCTGCGCCTTGAGTATTGGCGCGCAAAGTGGTGGCAGTGACGGCAAGTGAAGCAGACGAAGTACCGAGACTGCCTGTACCGCTAGAAAGAACCACGTTGGTACCTGATATGGAACCAGTTGATTGAGTAATACTGCCTGAGCCGTTGGCAGAAAGAGTGGTGAAGGCGCTACCGCCGACTGCAGCATCTAAAACGATATTGCCATTGCTGCCGGCTGTTGTAGAAATTGTTGTTGAACCAAGACCGGAATTTGTCACAGCCCCATCAACGGTGAGTGTGCCACCAGCTAACAAAGTAACTAGTCCACCGGCTGCGGTGACAGTTCCGGTATTGAGCGTGGAACCAGTTTGCACACCGAATGTACGTGAGCCAACGGTGACTGTATGGCCGGTATTAGAAATTGCGCCACCATTTAAAAGGTAGAGATTGTAATTGGCGGAGATATTGAGATCACCTTCGAGAGTCAGTCCGCCAGTCAGACCGAGATCGCCAATAGCTAGGGCAGCGGATGTGATGTTGGAGAGCATGGAATCAGTGACTTTGAAAGCAGCAGAGCCACCGGTGCCACCGACACCGATTGCGACATCGGAAGTTGGCTTGAGATAGAGGATGCCTTGTCCGATGCTGACGGAGCCAGAGGAGAAGGTAACGGAGGCACCTTGTAGATTGACGGTGCCGGCGGTCATTACAATCGTGCCATCAACAGTCAAGGCACCTTGAGCCTGGAGATTAACAAGCGTACCGCCGAAAATAGACCCGGAAGTAACACTGCCTTGAGCACTCATGGTCATGGTTTTCAGACCGAGAGTGAGGTTACCGGCGTTTGTGATATTGCCAGCATTTTGCAAATTGTATTGAGTGACATTGGTAGCAGAGAGATCGGTACCGTCGATAATTGTGATACCACCTGGAGTGAATGCTTGTCCGAGGGTAACTGAATTGGCAGTGATATTTGCCAAGAATGCATTTGTCAATTCGAATTGCGCATTGCCGCCAGTACCGCCAAGGGCGATTGTGCGATTGCCGTAAGGAGCAAACTGCACAGAGCCTGAGCCGGCGTTGATCGTGCCGGTTAAGCTAAGAGTTGCACCAGTAATTTGTATTGTGCCACTAGATACGGTGACATCACCATTAATGGAAACTGTTTGTGAAGAGCTGAAGTTGACAAAGGTTGAGCCTGTAACCGTACCGGAGCTGACATTGCCCTGAGCCGAAACGGATAGAGAATGAGTTGTGCCAAGATCTATGGTGACGCCGGCACTTGGAGTATAATTGCCGCCCGTGACAAAGACGAGATTGTAAGAGCCAGCACCGACGCCTGATACATCAATGTCGTCGGCTAAGGTAAATGTTGAGTTCTTGCCAAAGTCTCCCACTAATAATGTTCCAGCTGTAATTCGTGATAATTCTGCTGCGCTAACTTCGAATGGATCGGAGCTGGCACCGGTGTTGCCAACCGTGATCGCGACGGCAGCGTTTGGCTTCAATTGTGTGGATTTTGAATCGGAATTTATAGCGCCCTGAATGTTGACACCATTTGCGGTGATGTTCACGTTTCCGGATGTTGCAGTTAGAGTCTTCGTTGAATTGATTGTCACTATGCCTGTGCCTTGCGTCATCAACGTAGAGGACAATGCACTTGTTACGTTGGAACCGATTACGATATTGCCGTTGTTGGCTGTAGTTTGTAACTTGAGTGTTCCAGCAGTGATCACGCCAGTAGTGGAAATAATATTGTTATTGAGAAGTTGCAGCGTGCCGGCTACGCTTGATGTTGCCAAATTGACAACGCCGCTATTTGTGACGAATGCATTTGCCGAACCAGCCGTAGTCAACGCCAACGTTGCGGTGGCTGTGGCAATTGGATTTGCGCCTGCGCCAATGGATCCAGTTTCTGTCGTCAACGACACTGATGGTGAGGTTATCGTCCCGCCCGTGCGGGAAATTGTACCAGCACCTGTGACTGATAAGGACACGGATGTATCGGCTGATACGTTTCCGGCCAGTGCAATTGCACCGTTGGCTGTAACTGATAAGGTACCATCAGATGATAGTAGGCCGGTTGACGCCACCACTAAAACCGGTCCGGCTTGATTCGAGGAAATGTCGATTGCGCCGGAGCCTGCGGTGAATTCATAAGTACCGGCAACTATGACTTGTGTTGTAGTGCTTGCACCGGTAATATTGACATTGACCGGTGTCAGTGCAGAGAAACCTTGCATGGTTACTACAACATTTACAGGGATATTTGTTGCCGTGAGTGTGGATGCAAGCATGCTTGGACCAATAATTACATTGCCGCCGGTTGCCACGCCACCTTCGACAATCAATGTGCCACCAATTTCCATTGAGGTTTGGAGAGATAGAAGCAAGTTTGTCACTGTCAAGCTTGTCAGATCAAGACTGACAATTGGCCCGGAGGGCGCCGTGGATGAACTTGAGTTGATAGTCACCCCACCATTGAACTGAATACTGGTGCAGCATTCAACTTCAGAGTTGTACATGACAAAGGCGATCACTGTGGAGTTTGTTACATTAACGGTATTTGTTGGTGGTGAGTCTGTAATTAGATTAGTTCCCCAATAAACTTGACCTGTGCCGGATGCATTCACAACCGTATTAGTAGGAGCAGATCCGGCAGCTGGGTTGTTTGGAAATGCTCCGGCAATTAAATAAACATTGCCTGAATTGGCCGCGGTTGATTCGGCCGTAAGCACAGCGTCTTGATCTAAAACCAAATTATCTCCCTGCAGAAGTAAGTCACCTTGCCTAACGGAAAGCGTTGCGCTGTTAGTTACAGTCAAGTTGCCGCCAATCTGGCGAACGGTTAATGATAACGATCCGCTGGCGCCGGCGCCGGTGTCATTGACGAGTATGTCTCCCACTTCCAGATCGGACTCCTGGATGGTTACGGAGAAGCTCGTATAGGCCGAGCCGGCTAACAGGGTAGTTATGTGTTGTTGGATGACGGCTACAGCACCACCGGTGCTGTTAAGTGTGATCTCATTGCCTGCAGCCATTGAGTCACTAACGTTCCCGTTTGAGGTAATGGTAATGTCTTGATCGGCATTGATCAAAACGGAGTTAGAAGCCGATAGTATTGTTGATGAATTGTCATTAAATGGTGATGTTTCCACCACAATATTTCCGTTTGTACTGGTTATATCCAAGTCAGCGCCGCTGCCAACAAATGTTGAATTTGTTATGGAAATGCTTCCATCATTATTGATTATTGACGCTGCACTATCCCCATACATTCCGGCATCATTCGATAAAAGTATGTTGCCCGAGCCGTTTGTAATCGTAAGTGAACCAGTATTTAGTAGAGCCTGATTCGAGATAATGATGTTCCCGTCAAGATTATCTATATCAATCCCGGTGCTTGCTGTTAATTGAGCTAGATTGGTGATTGTAATAGCGCCGGCACCCGTGCTGGTTATGGTGGCAGTGTCATTTGGTGCTTGGATGCCTGCAGAATTGTTGAACGTTATGTCACCGGTGCCTGCTTTGGTAATTGTTACTTGTGCGCTGCTTGCATACGTGGTCGAGCTGTTGTCGAATATTATGTTCCCATTGGTATTGGTTATCGATGTGGCTGTTGAGGCTCCTATTCCGCTTGCGTGATCAATGATCATCGAGCCACCGGTATTCTCTAGAAAAATATTTTCACCATTTATGACCGTGTTATGTGCGAGCAGATCTCCGCCATCATTGGTGATAGTTGTATCTAAAGTGGCCCAGGCTTGGAGGATTGACAGTGGACCCAGACAGGTTGTGCCACCGGTATTGCTTATGGTAAGAGCACCGATAGCGCTGAAACGTGCTCCACCATTTACAATTAAATTACCAGATTGATTTTCAACCTCTATTTCGTAAGATGGGTTAGATGTTTCAAGCGACATACCGGCATTTATGGTCAGGTCGCCTGATGTGTTGGTGATAGTCATAGCCTGATCGGCAGTCAGGATACCAAAGACCGAACTCATTTCAAAAGCGCCACCGTCTATAACCATGGCATCGCCGCTGTTAGTGATTGAAACTGCACCGTCCACAGTCAAATGCGTACCCAAGTGAATGGCAAGCGAACCAGTACCGTTGGTGATCGTCAGAGGCCCAAGAATTTCATGACTGACAATCGGTCCGCCTGGAATAACTGAAAGCGAGCTTCCGGAACTTAGAACCAGCAGTCCGCCGCCATCCACGACTTGGACGGAATTGGCGGCATAATATGTTGTACCGCCCATTGGATCGCCGATTGAATTCAATGTGTATGGGGTCGTAATAGTTCCCATTGTCAATCCGGCTGTATTGTATACGTACAACATAAAGTTCTTATCCGCTGTCGCGGAAACTGTTCCAGTTATATTGGCTTGGCTGGCTATCACCGATCCGTTAGAACTCAAGAAACTTATAGCGGGTGAGTCTAGCGTTCCTCCGCCATCGGAGAATTGCGAACCATCACCAACTACCAAGTCTCCTGAACTTTGAATTGTTAAGGAACCGGATGCAGTCACAGTGCCACCGTTATTTGTGAAGTTGGAAGTGTTAATTACAACAGTGGGAGCAGTTAGAGAAGCCGGCTGGCTCTGGCTGAAATTTCTCCAGAGCATCACCCCGCAGCAATTTCCGCTGGTAAGGGTTATTGTGCTTGTGACGCCATTGCCAAGCAACGTGCTGTCATGCACGAAGATCCCTCCGGTAGTATTAGTTAAATCCAGATCGCCATCAACCGTAATCTCGCCAGTCCATAAGGTTCTGGAGCTTACCGTTATCGAATAATCATTTGCCGCGCTTCCATTTATCTGTCCGTTGATTTGAGCTTGGCTTACCGTGACAGATCCTGTATCACTGATAAAATCAACTTCTCCGTTAATGCTGCCACTGCCTGAAACAGAGACTGCTCCTGCCTGCTGAACTACTGTTGATCCTTCGCCCAACCGTGTGCTCAGCATTCCATTGTTAACAAGGCTCGGGGTGTCGAAGTTGATTGAACCTTCGTTGACGACCTGGACGGTACTACCGGCGGAAACAGTAATTTGATCCGGAGCATCTAAGTTGATTCCAGGTATGAGTGATTCGCCGCTGTTGCCATAAATCTGCAACGTCGCATTGGCGGCAATGACGAGCGTATCTGCTACTGTAAGTTCAAACAGGATACCCGCTTGTGATGAACCAAGAGTAACTGTGCCGGCAGTATCATTTATATACACAGCACTTGGTCCGTTGGCGATAGCTGAAAGTGTCGAAGCATTAGTCTGAATTGGCAATAAGGCACTGCCAATATTTCCTGTGCCGGATCTTAGTGTTAAATTGGGCGTATTAAAGCTTCCGCTGTTTTGCTCAATATTACCAGTACCGCTTGCACCAAGGGTTAGACTACCGCTGGCTGCTATTGAACTGTTTAAAGTGACACCACCATCATTAGCGGTTGTCTGCAGCACGACATCCGGAGCGCTCACCAATCCGTCGATGACAATACTTCCCTCAACATTGGCAGTTAGGGATCCGTCACTTGTGAAAGAACCACCGGCAATTACATTGAATAAGTTTGTCGGAGTGCTTTGCAAATAGGAAGTAACATTCAAGGTTCCATTGGAAGCCGGACCAGTGGAGACGAACTCATGTGTGCCGGCAATGATTACTGAAGGGAGGCTGCTCGAGCTTGTCAGATCAATGTTGATTGAATCTGATGATGTGAAATCCTCAAAGGTCGCAGTCACATCAACCGGAATGTATTCAGCACTAATCGATTGGGCTAAAACGGAAGGGGAGACAATCATGTTGCCACCAGTGGCAATTCCATTAGTGACGACTAGGGTGCCCCCGACTTGAGACAAATTTTGCAAGTTGGTGATTACGGCCACCGCATCGGGGTTTGTTAAATCCAAGTTGGAAATTATGGTCGGAAGTGTATTTGCTGCGCTGGCATTAATCGTAACGCTGTCCTCAAGCAGAATTGCTGAGGCTGGTAAACTTCCTGTGTTGAAAACAACCTGCGTGCCATCAGCTCCGACTTGGTTATTGCCGGCTCCACCATCAATGCCATTTACTCCAAAGAATACTTCACCACCATCTTCGGTCGATACAGTTACTCCTGCTGGGGTGGTGCCAGGATCTGGAATTGCCGGTGGGTTGCCAATCACAATGTAGACTTGTCCAAATGTGGTGTCAGATGAAGTAATGAGAAATGTATATGCACCGATGACGATCGTCCCTGAGCTAGTGTCGTTGTTTTGTAATGTAATCGCGCCGTGTTGAGCAATGAGGGTTGCATTATCCAAGATACTTATGCTTGAACCAGAGCCAACTCCATCGACCTGGACGTTAATCATTCCTTTGCTGGCAAACATATCTCCAAGGTAGAGATTGGTGGCTGAGGCTTGTGGGTGAATAGAAATTCCGCCGCCATCGGCATATATGTTTCCGGCAATGGTACCTGTACCACCAACCGTGATTTGTCCCTTGATTGATTGAAAGCCACTGTTTAAGGAGATCTGTCCCAAATTGTTCACATCGTCTGCGTTTGTTGAAAGGGCTGTGCCGATATTAACCGTTAGTGGTGCACCATCTGGAGTTTCGATAGAAATTTCTCCGCCAGAGCCGAATGAGCCTATGCCGTTTGCAGAAAGGGTGCCGGCATTAAGTAGAAATGGTGCCAGGCCAAATTGCTGAATTTCCACATTGCCACCACTTGAGTTATCACCGGCAGCATCAGCAAGCACGCTAAATGTACCGACACCGGTGAAAATAATTGGGTTGCCTATCAAGGCAAAGTTACCACCACCATTGGAATACGTTGGACCAACACCCACGCCGCTAACGTCGTATGTTGCTGCGGGAATGCTTACAGGACCGAACTCTGACTCAAAATGAAGAGTGCCCCCGGCACCAGTTCCGGTCGGATTGACACTAATGTCACTTGCATTATCGATGGTTATGCCGCCGGTCCAACGGTTTGTCAGTGTTATCGCTCCGCCGCTATCGGCGTCACCGGCTCCGCTATTGGCAAGAATTTGGCCATCAACACCATTTGTCGTTGCTCCTGCACCGATAGTCAGTGGGTTTGAACTTACCGAGGTTATTTCGACATTACCTCCGGAGCCCGTTCCAACACCGCTTACGTCAATGGAATCAGATACAAATACGTTGCCAAAGTATGTGCCATCGCCGGGACTGTAGGTGCCGGCGCTCAAGGAAATCGTTCCGCCTCTCCCGTTTGTCCCAAGTGGTGCAACGGAAATAGCGGCGGGGTCTACAGTTATGTCATCGTAGGAATTAGTGACACTTACTTGCCCGCCATTGCCATCATTTGCACCGCTATTGGCTGAAAGTGAGAACCCTCCCGGGCTAATCGAAATGGCAGTTCCTTCGGTGTCCGAAATGCTGATGTTTATGAATCCGCCATCACCTGTATCTGCACCATTTGCAGATAGTGAAAGGGTGGATCCGCCGGTTATTGTGAGGGTATTTGTACTGATTGTTATCGAGCCGCCATCGCCGTCGACGACACCATCGTTAGCTAATGTGCCAGAGGCTAAGGATACATTGGTTCCAGAAAAGAGCAAATAACCACCATTGCCACCACTTGCTGATGGTGCCACAGATAGCTGAGCATAATCATCAATGACAATATTGCTAGCGCCAATTTGAATTTGACCGCCATTTGCACCAGCACTACTTCCGCCAGTGGCAGTTAATGACCCATTTATACCTTGTCCTGCTGGAGTGCCAGGACCGACTGCAATAGTGCCACCATAGGCTGTAACTATTATTTCACCGCCATTTCCCGAACCGACACCGTTAGCACTAACTGAACCGTTGACTGTCAAAGTGCTGGTCGATTTAACTTCAATGAATCCGCCATTTCCAGAGGATCCACCGCCGTTATTTGTAACTGCACCGGTCGTAATTGATCCAAGTCCGGTGGCTAGCTGGACATTTATTCTATTGCCAAATAAGCAAGTAGTACAGTTGCTAGCAGTTAAGTCCCCTGCCACAATGTTGCCATGGCCAATTGCGAAGATTGTAAACGGATCAAAACTACCTGCGGTTATCGCACCGTTTTCTATGGTCATCGGTCCATCAATGTCTGTCCGCGTTGCATACAATATAATCGAGCCACCGCCGCCACTTCCTCCTGTGGTATCAACGTCTCCTACTTGAATTGCGTTGCCGAACGATCCAAATGTCGAGGCTAAAACTTTTACATCCCCATTTGTGCCGCTGCCGGAGCCGCCAGTGGTGATTGGTGCACCTGTGGGTAAAAGAATTGTCTGCTGGACTCCACCATTGTATGGAGTAACAATGATTACATCGCCACCATTGCCGCTAGCGGCCGTGCTGCGGGTATCAATCATTGTGATGCCACCACCTTGGGTCAAATCAATATCGCCGCTAGTGCAGCAACCTGTGATCGTGAGAATCGATGATGTATCTCCGGGGGCGGGAGGCACAACTGATGATGGCCCATCAGAAGTAAAAACAACGCCAGCTAAAAGTAAAACATCTCCACCGTCGCCAGTTGACGAACTGGTATCAATTGCACCCACGCCGGCGGCACTAACAATATCTGTTTTGGCGACAATCGCCAAATTCTCGCCATGAAATACAAGTGGGCTGTTTATTGTCACCGGCCCGTTTGTGTTATAGAAGGTCGGATCACCAGTTAATTGCATCACGCCTAAATTTAAATTGCTCGTATCGGCAGTAACGTGAGCTTCACCGGCGTAGACATTGATCATTGCGGTAATGTCATCGACTTTCATATTCACGACGCCTTCGCCGGAATATAAGTTGAGGTGATTTGAGAAAACATCGCCACCCCAAAAGACCAAGTGTCTCTTTTCAGTAAGTGTTGCGTCCCTAACATTAATATTGCCGCTCAGTGCTGAGAGCGTGCCGCCTACATTGTTGACGGTCAAGTGCGAAGCTGTTGCTGCATTCATATTTATGTTTCCAGCAAGTGCACTCATCAATCCGGAATTTGTAATGTAGCCACTACCAGAATACAAATTGAGATTCTGGGCGGCTTGCATAAGTGGTGCTGCTCCGGTTGCACCTTGTGGCAGGGCGTTAGTCACAGTGCCACCAGCAGAAACAGTTAGATTGCCGGAGCTTGTGATCGTGCCTGCGTTAACGATGTCTCCCAGCGCAGTAAGCGACAAGTCTAAGGTAGCGGCAAAGCCAGCCCCCAAAGCGGCTGGCGGAAGAACGGTAGATATTAATCCACCAACCTGATTGTAGATATTGTTTGCATTGAAGGATGCGGGAGATGCTTGGGGGCTCGTTGAGTACGCATAGAGTTTGCCGGAATTAGTCAAATTGCCAGACACACTAAAATTGGCATTGGCGCTGAAGTCTCCCCAGAGGCGTACATTCTGAGGTATCACTAGGTCGTTCACCGATTGCAAGACACCGGCAGAAAGCGAGGCGCGACCGCCAACGGCTTGTCCCAGATCTCCAAGCTTGAGTCCCTGATAGTTATTGGAAAGCACCTGCGATGCGGCAATTAATTCAGCGGCCGTAAGTAAATCTGAAGGGTTGATTACTCGTGCGGCACCTGCCAAATTGATCGTGACGGAATTGGTTATGCCCAGCAATTCTGCTGAAAGGTTTCTGGTCGTGGAAGATAAGTCCAAATCCATCGGCGTTGCTGCTGCTTGCGGCGTGAATTGCACTGGCGCAGTTCGAGCTTGCCAGCCACCAGTTGCTGCACTCGACGTATCTTGTCCGCCAAAATCCCTATGCGCAAATGCGGCATAGGGATTTTGAATTACAAGTGAGACAAACATGCAGATAGCACTGCATTTGACCAGCAAATGATTTGGTTTCATCTTAAATGGATAGTCAGTCGACTGGTGATTGAGACCTGCGCCATCAAAATCAACCAAGTCGCTAAGCCGTCCCCTCGCCTAGACCCTTACCGCACGACCCTTCTGGTTCCATATACCCAAAACCTAGGCCAAGTGAACTTTTGCAGAGATTAAAAGTGGAATAAATCATTCTGAAACAAGCAGAATCAAGCTTGTTTGTTGCACGGCAAAAGAAAAAATCTCCCGACAAAAATGCACAGTAGTTCTGGCGCAAATATGAAAGACAAGCTGGTACTGAGAAATTGATTACAGGCTAAAAAAACGTGCCTGACCTTTTGCTCGGCGTACTCTTCCCATAGACATAAGTTGTCTTCTATTTCAGAATCGATAGATTGCGAAATGTAAATCGCGGGGCGGTAATTTGTCGTGGGTGTCTAATTTGCTGGAACTAGGTTCGCAAAATAATCGAAAGGCATACTCGCCTCAATTTGAGAATCTGATTGTGGATGAGAAAAGAGCCAAAAGCCTGGTTGAGGGCAGCTTCTGCATTGGGCACAATTATATTGGCTGGCGAACCAGCCGGCAGTTTATTGCCGATTTGATCAATAAGCCTGGCACCATCATCGACATTGGCTGTGCCAATGGTTTTTTGTTGCGCAGCTTACAAGAATGGTCCGATTTTGAATTGATTCCATATGGAATTGATATCAGCGAGTTGCACATTCGCCAAGCCAAAAAACTTTTCTTTCAAACCTATGACCAAGCCGGCCATGACTTGTCTGGCAATTTTGCCTGTGCCTCCATCGAAGAAGCCGCCTGGCTGGGTGGACACCGCTTGCCCGCACAGTACGATTTTGTTTACTGCACGATTGCACACACACGAACAGCTTACGAAGAAGCCCTCAAGCTGGTCCGTCCAGGTGGACGATTAATTTGTGGTTTTTATGGCCGAAATGAATATGCGGTCGGCTCCCCTGGGCAATTGGAGGAAAAGCAACTCTTGCTCAGACGCGTGGCGCGCTTAAAAGAGCAGGGCTGTGTGTTTGACGGAGTTGTGGAAAATCCTTTCGGCACCGGGCACATAATTGCTTGGCGCCAGTGCTGAGAAATCAATTTATTGATAGGCTAAAGGCAGGGTTGGCCTTGCTCTAACTAACTTTTATCTGGCTGATTTTGGGAAGGAGAGCCAATCGGGCGCCAACTTTAAATTATTCCTATAAATACAATTGTCTTATATGTTCTAATTTTACGTACTAAATATATGGCGACACTTTGGAAACGACTTATGTCTTCGGCGGATAACTCTCTCAGCAAACATGCAATCTGGACGCGTGTGGTTGGTTGCCTGGCCATTGGCTTGGTTTCATTGAGCCTGGTAGCCTGTTCGACTTCCAGTGCCTCCAAAAGAGACGATAAACAAGTCGAGAGCCTGCCCACCATTCAGCTCACAGCCGAAATGGCAGATAAGCTGAACATCAAGACGGAAAAGATCGAAAAGCGCGTGGTTACCGACGCTCTCCACGTAACGGGACAGATCAAACCTGACGTTGGCAAAGAAGTAAACGTCAACACCCGCTTTTCGGGGCGCATAGTTGCGGTCAAAGTAGATTTGGGACAGGTTGTTCACCCGGGCGACGTCGTAGCCCTTGTCGACAGCCGTGAAATTGCTGAAATGCAAGCGGAAATGATTGAGTCTCAATCCAAACTGCAAATTGCTATGGCGCAAGAAAAACGTGAACAACAAGTTTACGAAGAACAGCTGCGCCGTCCCACTTCATTGATTAGTGCCCAAACCCGCTATGAAGATACTAAAGTACAACTTGATTTGTCTAAGTCAGACCACGAGCGCTTGGAAGGTTTGTATAGAGAAAAAATTGCTGCTGCCAAGGATTTCTTTGCTGCCAGAGCTTCCTTAGCTAAGGCGCAAACGGCACATGCTCAAGCAGTAGCTGAGCTGGATAGAGAAAAACGACTCTACGCAAACAAAGCGCTGATGAAGAAGGATGTGGAACTAGCCAAAGCGCAAACCAAGCAGGCAAAACAACATCTTACGACTCTGCAGCAAAGATTGATTTTTCTTGGTGTAAACGCCAGTACTATCAATCAGGTTCTTACCGAGGGACAAATTCACGAAGTGGTGCCAATTGTCTCGCCGGCTACTGGCGTTGTTTCACAAATACGCATTGCCGTTGGCGAAGTCCTCGGTCCGGAAAAGACTGCTTTCACGATTACAGATTTGACCACGGTTGTTGTCTCTGCCGATATTCCGGAAGTCGATTTCAGTAAGGTCAAATATGGCAGCCCAGTGACGATTCAAGTGGTTAGTTATCCCGATCAGGTATATCACAGCACAATTGATTACATTGGCGAGCGTGTGAATGAAGAGACTCGTACTGTCGGTATCAGGGTCAAGCTGGATAATCCACATTATCGTCTGAAGTCCAACATGTTTGCTGAACTCGATATTGAAACGGAGCCCAGAACCTTGCTTGCTTGTCCGAAATCCGCCTTGCAGGATTATCATGGGCGCAAGGTAGTTTTTGTAAAAACGACAAATGGTTTTCAGGAAAGACCGGTGGCGATTGGCACCACTCATGGTGGCTATTTGGAAGTGCTTTCCGGTTTGATTGATGGCGAGGAAGTAGTAACGGACGGAGCCGTCATGTTAAAGACCCAGCTTACGTATAAACAGGCATCATGATTGAAAAGCTAATTTCATTTGCCCTAAAACAAAGACTGCTTTCCTTGTTTGCCGTATTGGTTTTAACCATTACCGGCATCTTTGCGCTTTTTAAGTTGCCAGTTGATTCATTTCCGGACGTGAGTAATGTCCAAGTACAGATCGTTACTGAGCCTGAAAGTATGGCTACGGAAGAAGTTGAGCAACAAATCACTTTTCCGATTGAAAATGGTTTGAATGGTCTTCCGAATATCAATACAATCCGCTCCAATTCCAGCTTTGGACTGTCTGTTGTTACAGCTATTTTTGACGACAGTACTGATGTCTATTTTGATAGACAATTAGTTCAGCAGCGCCTGACTCAAATTGAGGAACAGTTGCCGAGCTTCGCTCCGAAGCCAATGCTCGGGCCGGTTGTTTCGAGCTTCAGTAATGTTTATATGTACTACCTAGAAGGTGAAAAGTACAACCTTATTGATTTACGCACTATCCAAGATTGGCAGATTGCTCGCTCGCTCCGAGCTGTACCAGGAGTTGGCAATGTCATTACATATGGTGGCTTTGTTAAGCAATACCAAGTACTTATTCATCCCTTCAAGCTAAAAGGATTTGGCCTCTCGGTACGAGAGGTTGCAGAGGCTTTAGCTGCCAACAATATTAATGCCGGCGGTAATTTTATTGAGCAAGGCGGCGAAGAAATCATTATTCGTGGACTTGGTCTGATCAAGAACGAAAGCGATATCAAGGATATTGTGCTCAAATCAGTGGGCGGAACGCCAGTCAAAGTTGGCCAGGTTGCCGATGTTGTTATTGGACCGGCATTCAGGCGTGGTTCGGCTTCTATGGATGGCAAGGGAGAAGTTGTCACTGGTATTGTCATGACTCGCAAGGGTGCTAATAGCAAAGCCGTTGTCGAAGCTGTACGCGAAAAAATCAAAGAAATTCAAAATGATTTACCGGAAGGCGTAAGAATCGTTCCTTATTATGATCAGACCCACTTAATTGAACAAACAATCGACACTGTAAAGGAGATTCTTTCTTATTCCGGTGCCCTGGTAATTATTGTTTTGTTTGCTGTGCTCTTGGATATCAGATCCTCACTAATTGTGGCTGTGATCATTCCCTTGTCACTTTTGTTTAGTTTCGTTTGTATGCATGTGGCCGGTTTGTCTGCAAACCTAATGACATTGGGGGCAGTTGATTTTGGTGTGATTGTCGATGCTGGTGTCGTGATGGTGGAAAACGTTTTTCGACATCTGGCAGAATCGAAACCAAATGGCACCAAGGAAGGGGAAGTAATTGGTGTAATTGCCAAAGCGGCTAAGGAAGTTGGCAGACCAATTGTCTTCGCCATATCTATTATTGTTGCTGTCTATTTGCCGCTCTTTACCTTAGAAGGAATTGAAGGCAAGATGTTTATTCCTCTTGCTTTGACCTTCATTTATGCTTTGGTCGGTGCGCTCTTGGTGTCATTGACTGTAATTCCAGTACTCTGCTATTTGGTCCTGAAAAATGGTGTTAGGGAAAAACACAATCCGGTCATGGACTGGATAGCGGCACAATATCGCCGTTCACTTACGCGTGCGCTTGACCATCCAATGAAGATCTTTGTTGCAGCAATTGTGGCATTAGTTGCTAGCTTCTGTCTTGTTCCTTTTCTTGGTTCGGAATTTATTCCCAGTCTTGATGAAGGTTCTATTCTTCTTCGCACCAAGCTTTCGCCAAGTATCGCTCACACCGAGTCAATGAGGGTTGGTGGCGTAGTTGAGAATATGATAAAGAGCTTTCCTGAAGTGACAGTTGTTGTAACCAGAATTGGTCGATCTGGAATGGGGTCCGATCTTGATGGTGTTGATAATGCCGATGTATACGTTGGGCTGAAGCCAAAGTCAGAATGGAAAACAACACACGATAAAGATAATCTGGTCAATCAGATGGCAGCAAAGCTAGATGAGATTCCTGGCCTTGTTTACAGTTTTTCTCAGCCGATTGCCGACATGATCGATGATCTGGTTGCCGGTATTAAGGCTGATCTCGGTATCAAGATTTTTGGCGACGATCTGGAGACTCTTGAACGCCTGTCTGCACAGGTCGAAAGTAATGTTAGAAACGTACGTGGTGCAGCGGATATGCAAAGAGAACACCTTTTGGGATTGCCGCAACTAAACATTGATATTGACAGACATGAGATTGCTCGTTTCGGACTGAATGTGCAAGATATTCAGGGCATTATTGAGTCTGCTGTTGCGGGTAAGGTCGTAACGGAAGTTTATGAGGGTACAAAGCGTTTTGGGCTTTTAGTTCGCTTCCCATACAGATACCGCGATACTATTCCAGATATTGAATCTATAACAGTTAACGCTCCGGATGGTGCAGTAGTGCCGCTGAAGCAACTGGCGAAAATCACCTTGTCTTATGGCGCAGTCATGGTGAACCGCGAACAGGGCCAGCGTCGCACGGCCGTTTTAGTTAACGTTCGGGGACGCGATCTAGGTTCCTTTGTTGAAGAAGCTAAAAAGGTTGTGGCAAAAAACGTTGAAATTCCTAAGGGATATCACATCGTTTGGGGCGGTCAGTTTGAAAATCAGCAACGGGCTATGGCGCGTCTGTCCATTGTGGTACCAATCGTGTTGCTTCTGATTTACATTCTTTTGTTTGCCACATTTGGTTCAATGAAGAACGCGGCCATTATTATGTTGAATGTGCCGTTTGCGCTAATCGGTGGCATTATCGCTTTATTTATCACCCATCAGACACTTTCGGTGCCTGCATTGATTGGCTTCATCGCGCTATCTGGAGTGGCTGTGCAAAATGGTGTGATTCTAATCAGCTACATAATGCAGTTACAAACGCGCCGCTATCCAGTGGATGCAGCGGTGATGGAAGGTGCCTGTGTGAGGTTGCGCCCGGTGCTGATGACGGCATTAGTTGCGGTTGTCGGATTGGTACCAAAGGTTGTTTCAACTGGGGTTGGCGCCGAAATCCAGCGTCCTCTGGCCACGGTGGTGCTCGGTGGCTTGGTTTCTGCCACCATCTTGACGCTGATCTTATTGCCTTGTATCTACAAGGTGCTCAACAAGACTTACAAAGAACGCCGCCAGGTGTAACGCACTATGTACATGGTGTTAGACCTGTAGGGGCGGGGTTTCCCCGGCCTTACAAAATTTCGTGATACGGGTCATATCGTGTAGCCGATTACAATCCAAGGAAATCACCGAAACGACATGATTGCAGTTTACTTCAAATTCTAAGTTGCTATAATTTTTAGGAACTTTGGTGTCGCTTTTACTACGGGGAGGCCTTGTGCCCCACGATATATATAAACGCAAGCGAAGCGATCTTCTTTCTGGCGCACTTTGTATATTTCTCGTTACTGCACCGGTTATAGCAAAAGACGGTCAGGATCCTTCGGCGCGTGCCGTAGAGACAACTCAGGATGAGCCAATCGACACATCCGGTATGCCCGAAATACTAAAGCCTTCACGGCACACCAAAGTTGCTGACCCCGGAGTTGATATTCACAGCAGAGTAACCGAACTATCTCACCGTGTTGAAGAAGGCTCTTCGATTGCCCTTTTGCCGATACCGGAATCAAAACTGATTCCTCTTGGCGAGCAACGTCTTCCCGCGCTTAAACTCGAAGCCAGTTATGACGAGGCCGTTTCGTTGCGCGAAGCACTTGAGATAGCACTCGAGAACAATCTCCCGATCAAAGGTGTAAAGGCTGAATATGACGCCACGCGCTACAAATATTTTGGCAGCTTTGCCAACTTTTTGCCAAGCCTGTCGACCGCTCTCTTGCCTTTGAAAGTAACAGGTGGCGGAGCTAATCTGAGCACAACCCCGTTCTATACATTGCTGAATTATCCTGTATTCCAGGGAGGCAGCGCGCTTTTTGGTGCGATAAAATCGAAGCACGTCATGAAGGCCTCACATTTTGCTCTTTCGGCGGAAATAAGTAACGCATTGCTTGGCGTGTTCGACAAATATATGGATGTGCTTTCCAGTAGAGCCTTGCTCGAAGTGAGAACCATTGCAGTCGATGTTGCAAAGGAGCAGCATCGAACAAATACCTACATGAAGGCTGTGGGGCTAGGCACCCAGTTTGACGTTATGCAATCGACAACATTGCTGGCCTCGGAAAAGCAGAAATTGATTCGTGCCGAAGTCAACCTTCGCCAGGCAGCCTTGAGGCTTGCCGTTGCATTGAATGTCCCCGTGCTCAATAACTTGATTCCCAGAGAAGCAATGATACCAGGCGATCAACTAGTTGATCCCACGCTCACCGCTCAAGCTTTAACCAGTATTGCTTTGAAAAGTAGACCGGAAATAAGACAGTTCCAAAACCTGCACCAAGCAGCTAAGGCCGATATACCGATAGCGGCTGCTCCGCTGCTTCCCTATGCAGGCTTTTATCAAGTTTCCGGTGCCAACACAAGAGTGAATGGCGGAGGTGGTTCACAATCACTTGTTATTCCAGTCGGGACATCCGGAATCGCTACGGTTGTCGGCGGGGGAGGCAATAGTTTTTTTGCAAATGGTTTCATACTTAATTGGAACGTCTCCGATGCCGGTCTAAGCACAGGCACAAATGTTATGGCAGCAAAGGCCCAGGCTCGCAAGGCTCTTGTGCAACTCAACCAACAAATTTTGGACGTGACAGAACAAGTACGCTCGGCATACATCGAATCACTGGCGGCACAATCCGAAATAGGAGTTGCCAACGAACAAGTTAAATCAGCAGCCGAAGAAATGAGACTGGCAGATCAGAGACTGAAATATCAGCTCGGCACCAATTTGGAACTTGTGCAGTCGGAGAAGGATTTCATTGAAGCCCTGACAAACCGAGTCGAGGCCATCGTGAAATATCGCAAGTCTCAGGCACGCCTGCTTCACGCAATAGGCAAAGTTTCCGTCGAAACTCTCAGCGCGACCACGCCAATTTCCTTTGATAAGAGGTGAACATGCATTCGTTGACACGTCGGATAATGAGCATTCTGGTTCTGGTTTTCTCTGTTGGTCTATGTGGTTGCGCCAACCAGCATAATGCTGAGATGGAAGGCATTCCTGTCCGCACGGAAAAAATCCAGAACCAGATGGTTTCGCAAAAGACCCAACTTGTCGGCTGGATGGATTCGAGAAAGTCAGTCAAATTATTTCCCAGGGTAGATGGTTACGTAAATAAGATCTACGTCACAGCCGGTCAGAAAGTCATGCAAGGCCAATTGATGATCGAGATTGATCCAACCAGGCAACAAGCCACAGTTGCTTCAACTCGCAGTGAAGTAGCGCTTGCAGCCGCGGATCTTGAGAAAGAAAAGGGACAACTAAAATCACTGGTGGCGCAGAAATACGCGGATAAAGCCAAACTGGATTACGAGACTATACAATATGCCCGCTACTACTACCTAAACCAGAAAAATGTAGTTGCTCAAGCAATGGTTGATACTGCCGATACATCGAGGAAAGTTGCGCAAGCAAATGTTGAGTCATTAAATGAACAGATCGGCGCGCAGAAAGATGTCATTGCCAGCGCGCAAAGGCGTCTGGAAGCGACGAACAGTAAGCTAAAGGAACAAGAAGCAATTCTTTATTACTATTACATTCGAGCACCATTTGAAGGCATTGTCGGCGATCTGCCCGCAAAGGAAGGCGCCTACGTCGAACAAAAATCAAACCTCACGACTGTGAGCCAGACAAAACCACTGGAAATAAATGTCGATGTTCCTAAAGTTTATTCGCAAGAGCTTCGCAATGGTCTGGATTTAGAACTAGTTGGGACAGATGGAAAAGTCGCCGCTCATTGCCCAATCTTCTATGTCTCTCCAATCATCGATCCCAATAGTCAGTCTGTTCTGGTAAAAGCCACGTATCAGAACAATCAAGGAACATTCAGACCAGCCCAATCCATAGAAGTGCGCATCATATTCAGTCGACAACTGGGTCTCACCGTCCCGACTGAAGCGCTTTACTTCATGGTGGGAAAACCATTTGTTTTCCTCGTCTCAACTGGAAAAAAAGGAGAGGTAATAGCAAAACAATGTCCGGTGAGCGTAACCTCAGTTGAGGAAAACAGAGCCTTAATTGCCTCCGGACTCAAGCCGGGCGACACAGTCGTCGTTTCCGGAGTTCAAAATCTGTTTGATGGTGCGCCTATCAAACCTACGCAATCTCCTTCGGAGTAAAACATGTTCGTAGAATTCTTCATCCGCCGCCCTGTGTTTGCCACAGTTTGTTCCATAATCATCGTCCTGGCAGGGCTAATCACATTGCCAACCTTGCCCGTTGCGCAATATCCTTCGCTTGCTCCGCCGCAGGTCACAGCCACCGCCAACTACACCGGCGCCAATTCAGAGCAAGTCGAATCAGCAGTAACAACCACCCTTGAAAAAGAAATAAATGGTATCAAAGGACTCAAATATATACAGTCACAGAGCAGCAACGACGGGCAAAGCAAAATAACTGCGACATTTGATCTTGAGCGTGCAAGCGATCTGGCTGCCGTCGATGTCCAAACCAAAGTATCCGCCGCAGAAGGCCGCCTGCCCGACGAGGCAAAGCGTTTGGGTGTCTCAATCGAGAAAGTATCGACTTCCATCGTCGACGTAATTGCTCTGTGGTCTGAAAGCCCTGAGTACGATGCGGCATACATAAGCAATTATGCCGATATCTATCTTAAAGACGAGTTGAAGAGCATCAAAGGCGTGGGTGACGTAAGCATAATCGGTGAACGCAAATACGCTATGCGAATTTGGCTGGATCCAGGCAAGCTTGCTCAATACCGTATGAGCCCGCTTGAAGTACAAAACGCACTCACGGAGCAAAACAAACAGGTTGGAGCCGGCGACCTGGGCGGACCTCCGGCAGTAAGAGGCCAGGCATTTCAATACAACGTCAGCGCCAAGGGAAGGTTAACTAACCCGACTGAATTCAGCAAACTGATCGTAAAGCGTGGCGACAATGGAGCACTTGTTCATCTTAGCGACATAGGCAAAGTTGATCTCGGTGCGGAAAGTTATGTTAACAACTGCAGCTATAGGGGTAAGGAATGTGTCGGTTTGCTAGTTTACTTGCGCCAGGGCGGTAATGCCCTTGAAGTCTCGCGTGGCGTCAAGGAAATCTTGAACCGCTTTATCAAGAGACTGCCTCCGGGAATGAAATGCGAAATCAGCGTTGATACCACGGAAGCTGTGGATGAATCGATCAAGGAAGTTGAGCATACCTTGTTGGAAGCGATCTTACTGGTTGTGCTCGTGATTTTCTTTTTCCTGCAAGACTGGCGCAGTATGGTAATTGCCTGCATCACAGTTCCGGTTTCGCTGGTCGGCACATTGGCGGTGATGAAACTACTGGGGTTTTCCATAAACACGCTCACTCTTTTTGGATTGACTTTGGCAACCGGACTGGTGGTGGATGACGCCATTATTGTGGTTGAGAACGTCCAGCGGCACATGCATAGCTCTAAAATATCGGCATTTGATGCCACCATTCTTGCCATGCGCGAAATCTGGGGGGCCCTGATTGCCACGGCTCTCGTCCTTGTCGCAGTCTTTGTGCCAGTTGCTTTTTTCCCAGGCACCACCGGGCAACTCTATAAGCAGTTTGCTCTTACCATTGCCGTATCAATTTCCCTGTCTGCATTCAATGCCCTTACCTTAAGCCCAGCGCTTTCGGCGCTTATTCTCAAGCAGGCAGGCGAAAAACAGACTGGCCTATTCGGATTGATAAACCGATTCATCGACAGCGTTCGCAGCACCTACGAAAAAACCCTAGCGCTCGTTTTAGGACATGTTCCAATTGCCCTAATTGCTATGGTGGCGGCCGTCTGCGCCGCTCTATGGCTCGTTAAGATTCTGCCTACCGGTTTCGTTCCGCAAGAAGACCAGGGTTGGTATCTGGTGATGATTAGAGCACCAGAAGGTGCTTCGCTTGAATATACTACAAAGGCGACGGCAAAGGCGGCTGACATCGTATCCTCCTTACCTGAAGCACGTCCAGCTCTTTTTTCGGCCGGTTATAGTTTTAATGGCAACGCTTCAAACCTCGGACTAATTTTTTGTCCTCTTAAACATTGGCGTGAGCGCCCAGGACACGAGCATGTTCTCGATAATGTAATCGCGAAAGCGCAGGCACGCTTGAGTCAGATAAGCGATGCGACCGTGGTAGCCTTCAATCCTCCTGCCCTTGAAGGCATTGGTAACTTCGGTGGTTTCGTTTACGAGTTGCGCGATCTCTATGGGCGCGAACCGCGCTTTCTAGCGGAAGTGGCAAACGATTTGATCCAGAAAGGGAATAGGACAAAGGAATTACAAGGCTTGTTTACCACATTTACAGCCAACACGCCGCAGTTAAAATTGAAGGTGCGCCGCGATGTAGCAGAGCAAATGAACGTAAATGTCGGAGATGTTCTTGATACATTACAGGTGCTATCGGGATCATCGTACGTCAATGACTTCGATTACCTCAATCGCAGCTATCGGGTTTATTTGCAAGCGCAAAAAGAATTCCGCACAAATCCTCGCAACCTATTTGAATATTACGTTAGATCGCGCACGGGCGACATGGTATCACTGGATAATTTGCTCGACTTTGAGATCAACTTTACCGCTCCCATTATCAACCACTATGACTTATTCCGCTCGGTTGAGATCAATGGCAATCCTGCTCCTGGCTATAGTTCGGGGCAAGCAGTAGAAGCTATGGAGAGACTCTCACGCTCCTTACCTCAAGGAATGTCCTTCAAATGGTCGGGCATTTCGCTGGAAGAGATCCAGGCCGGCTCAAGCGCTATTCTTATGTTTGGTCTCGGACTGGTTTTCGTATTCCTTGTTCTGGCAGCACAGTACGAGAGCTATGCCGATCCGGCAATCATATTGTTATCGGTTCCGCCTGCCGTATTTGGAGCAGTGTTGTTTCAGTGGCTACGCGGGCTGCAAAATGATGTCTTTTGTCAGATCGGACTTGTGATGTTAGTCGGTTTAGCCAGCAAGAATGCGATTCTTATTACTGAGTTTGCCAATGAACTTGTGAAGAAGGAAGGATTATCTTTCAAAGACGCTGCGCTCAAAGCCGCCGGACTGCGTTTGCGACCAATTTTGATGACCTCGCTGGCATTCATTGCCGGGCTGATGCCTCTTGTATTTGCCGACGGCGCCGGAGCAAACAGTAGGCAATCGCTGGGCACTGCTGTCTGTGGTGGCATGCTCGTATCAACGGTCATGTGTTTGTTCTTCGTGCCGGTAGTATTTTTAGTTGTTAAGTCAATCCAACAAAATATACAAACGTCATTCCAGAAGCGGGGAACCTCACCATCTTCCGGAAACTCGACTGAAATCCCCTGAAACTCCTCGTGCCGGAAGACGCTTCTTACAAACCTAAGAAATCCGGGCCTGAGCCTTGTTCAGTTGGGCGGACTCTGAGGTTTACTTCTGGGCAAACTATTTCGCAAGTGCGGCAATGAATGCAATTTTCCAAAGACATGCCATGACGTTTTAGATCATCGATGATATCAATGCGGTGCACTTCTGCTGTACAGTCAGCAACGCAAGGTGTCGTCTTGCCCAAGCCTTCATACTTTTGAATACAAGTGACGCAAACATCGGCATTGAATTCGTCGATGTGCTTATTGCCTTCATGGTATTTGGTTGAGGCATAGAAAACCGCATCCGGACGAGAATAGATTGTTGTCTTGTCGTAATCCGGTTGATCGTATTTTGGTGCAACAAAGCTTGGAATTATGTGCTTGTAATCAGCTTCGTACTTGATTGGGCCGATGTCTTTTATGCCTTCGATCAGTGAAAGCGAGCGGATGCCATCGCCAGCCGCACGAAACGGATTTTTCAAACCGACCTTAAGCATGCCCATAAATGGGTGGCCGTCATTGTCAATGCCTGAGGTAACGGTCGGCAGATATTCACCGAGCAAGCGTGGATTTTCAATAAATGCCCAGCGGAAATAGCGATCTTTATAAGACTCCTTAACCACAAAGCTGTTGGTCAATCTTTCCTGATAAGGTGCAAGTGCAGCTTCGGAATAATCTTGCTTGATCAAAGCATCGTGCAAGACTTCTGCGGCTACATAGCCACATTCCATGGATCTGTCGATGCCGGCAAGTTGTTTTACATCCAGAACGCCAAGCGCATCACCGAGCAGCACGGCTCCTGGTACGGCAAATTTCTTCGGCAAACTGTAATAGCCACCTTCCGGCAACAATGCAGCACCATATTTCAAAAGCTTGCCGCCTTTGATCATCTCTTGGATCCAAGGATGCTCTTTGTATTGCTGCAACTTGAGTTGTGGATTCATATTCGGGTCTGGACTGTCCAAACTTATAACCATACCGATGGTTAGTTTGTTGTCCTTCATGCCATAAACAAAACCGCCACCAAAGGTGCCATCCAATAGTGGCCATCCTAATGTATGCCAGACCTTGCCTTCATAATTTTGGTTGCATTGCCAAACTTCTTTCACACCAACAGACCAAATTTGTGGGCAATCGCGCAGTTTGAAATGATCAATTACATCGCGTGAAATAAAGCCCTTGTCACCAAATGCGGTGAACTTTGCATAGACGTAATCTTCTTCCGAACGAGCTTGTTCGGATACTTGCACACCAGCGACACGACCATCTTCAAATACAACACCATGAGCGGCAAAGCCAGTGAAAAGGTCGATGGCGACGTTCGGAACGTCTTTGGCTTTCTCTTGCACTTGCTTGGCCATCCAGCCGGTGACATAGGACAAGGTCAAAACGAAGTAACCGGTCTTATCCAATTCTTTGGGATACATGAAGCTTGGCATATCGAATTTGTTACGAACGCCCAATACAGAAAAATTGCTGTCGTTGCAAACTGCTTCGATGGGAAAGCCGAGCTCTTCATAGTTCGGCCAAATCTTTTTCAGCACATGCGGGTTGGACACGGCACCGCTCATTACATGGCTGCCAAACTCTTTGCCTTTTTCCAAAATGCAAATTGAAAATTCCTTGCCGCTTTCTTTGGCTAGCTCAAGAAAGTGATAAGCAAGCGTGAGATTGGAGGGCGAGCCCCCAACTAGTAAAAGATCGTATTCAATGCGTGTGGACAACTGACTTTCCTTCCTCTTTCTTAACGGCTTCCTTAAACTGTTTAATTAGCTCCGGAATCACTTGATAGAGATCGCCGACAATTCCGTGATGGGCAAATTTGAAGATTGGCGCATCGGGATCTTTGTTGATTGCCACGATGGTGCCCGACTTGGACATGCCGACTCTATGCTGAATGGCACCGGAGATACCGCAAGCAATGTAAAGTTTTGGTCGCACCGTCTTGCCGGTCTGTCCGACTTGATGCTGATACGGTATCCATCCTAAGTCTACAACTTTACGAGAAGCTCCAATTGCCGAATGCGGGAAACATTCTGCCAGTTCCTTGAGCAACTTGAAACCATCTGGGGAACCAAGACCAAATCCACCGGAGATGATTACTTCGGCTTCTTGCAAATTTATGCCTTTGGCCACTTCGCGCACGGTTTCTGTAACCGTCAGACGTTTGTCTTCTGCTTTTAGATTGACTGGTACTACGACAATTTCACCTTGCTTGGCACTATCCATATGAAGTGGTGCCATTTGTCCAGGGCGGGTTGTGGCCATCTGAGGATTTTTCCAAGGACCAAGAATACGCGCCTTCAGGCTCTCGCCGAAACTTGGGCGAATCGCATAGAGACAGCCTTCATACAAACCAACTTTAGATGGGTCGACTTTGCTCTTGTGCTCATAAGGTCCGATATCAAGCTCGGTACAATCGGCGGTCAGCCCGGTCTCAAAGTGAGCGGCAATACGTGGTGCCAGATCGCGACCAGTAGTGGTTGAACCAAGTAAGACTATGTGTGGCGGCACCGAAAGTGAGTCGAGCACATCGCAGACCACTCTGCGGAAAGGCAACGTGCGGTATTTGAACAACTCTTCGTTGTCTGCCACATAAACTTTGTCTGCACCGTGAGCAATTAGCTTCTGCGGTAAATCGCCGACGTTATGTCCTAACACAATTGCCGATAAGCTCGTTTGTGCTTTGTCTGCTAAATAGCGGCCTGCGCCAAGCAACTCGAGTGTAACTGGTTGGAGTTCACCGAGTATCAACTCGGCAATTACCATTACTTCGCCTTTTTCTTGGGAATTGTTTTCGCTGCTCATGCGATTAAGAACTCCTTCAATTGCGCTTGTTCAATCACTTCTGCCACAAGCTCATCTGGAGAATGACCCTCGTGCATGACACAGTTGCCACCAATTTCGCCCACCTTTTCGGTTGCCGCAACAATGGTAGGTGAGCCTTTCAATCCGCAACGCTCCGGATCGGCACCAATAATATCGAGGTCGACTGTTTGAATGTACTTGCCCATTTCTTCCGGATTACGCGCAAGCTTTTGCACACGCCAGGCACCTTTGAAAGATTTGTATTCAAGCGGGTGATAAGAGTTTGCCACGGTCACCAAAAGAGGCAGTTCCGATTCGACAAACTGCACTCCGCCTTCGATTATTCGTCTTGCTTGCGCCTTGCCATCGCGAATTTGGAAGTCCTCGCAGTAAGTAACTTGCGGCAAGTCCAAGCGCTCGGCCAATTGTGGACCAACTTGAGCAGTGTCGCCATCGGTTGTCTGCAGTCCGCAGAAAATCACATCGAAGTGTCCGACGTGTTGAATGGTTTTGTAAAGAGCATAAGCGGTAGCCAAAGTATCCGACGCTGCCAATCGTCTGTCAGATAACAGAACGCCGCGGTCTACACCATGCTCCAAACATTCGAGCAAAATTTCCACTGCCGGCGGAGGTCCCATGGAAATTGCCGTCACTCTGCCACCATAGGTTTTCTTCGTGTAGAGTGCTGCTTGCAAGGCATAACGGTCAAAAGGATTGAGCATTCTTTTGGCGCGTGCACGGTCGATGGTGCCGTCCGGATTGATGCCCGCTTTGGAGCCTTGATCCGGTACCTGCTTGACCATGACAAAAATGTCGTATGGAGTTGCCATTGAGTTTCCTGGAGCCTTCCAGCCCGAGCCTACCTGCGAAACATTAGGGAAATTTAGTCTTGCTTCTCAATTCCCATTTGTAAGCCTCCCAGCTTACAGCGATCACTATCTCTTGTTGTTAATTGAATCTCGATTATCGCCATTATTTGATAGGTGTAATTGTTTCTTTGGTTTTGCCCGCGAAACAATTGTTTGCCATGCGAGTCGTATACTTATCAGGGATGTTTTTTATATAGCCAGGACTTCTTTCCGGTTACAATGACAACATCGTCAATCAATAGCAAGCAATGCGTATGTAAAGGGGAATGATTGTTATGAATCAAGCACAGAAAACCCTCGGAAATTGGACACGAGGAAATCAAGCGAACCGGGCTGCAAAAATTCTAATTCTTCTAATTGCTTTGCTTGCCCTGCCGAATTTCTCTGCTTTCGCGCAGTCCGATGAATATGCGCAAAACGGTGACGCTCAGGATGCTGATAACCAAATCGCCGCCGCGCCGGGCAGCGGACTGACTTGGCTGAAGAGTGTTCAGCCGGCTCTGGCGCAGGCAGGACAGAGCAATCGCTTGGTTCTAGTCGACTTGTACACCGATTGGTGCGGATGGTGCAAAAAATTGGACAAGGACACCTATGCCAACCCGCAAGTTGCCCAATTTGTTGCTAGTCGTTTCGTCACCGTGCGCATGAATGCCGAAGACGGCGGTGAAGGACAAAGCCTGGCTACCCAACTGAAAGTACGCGGCTATCCTTGCACAGTGATTTTGGATGCGAATGGCAAGTATCGCGGTCGCGCTTACGGCTATTTTACGCCGCAAGAGTTCCCCGATAAATTGACTAAGATTGCCGCCGGACAGAGCGGTAATTAATTAGCCTCGATTTGGCCTAGCTCAGATCAACTGGTTTGTCATAGTCAACACCAGGCAAACCAAAGCCAAACAATTTCAAAAACTCTTTTTTGTAATTTTCGAAATCAGAAATTGATTTGAGATTTTCTGTGGTCACTTCTGACCAGAGTTTGTTGACCGCATCTTGAACTTCCGGCGACATTTCCCAGTCATCAATGCGCACACGGCCTTCCTCATCCAATTTAAGCGTCTGGTCGTTGTACATCTGTGTTGCGAATAATCGGTACATTTGCTCGATGCAACCTTCATGCAGGTTCTTCTCTTTCATCACTTTGTAGAGCAAAGAAATATAGAGAGGCACAACTGGAATTGCCGAGCTTGCTTGTGTAACCAAAGCCTTGTTGATTGAAATGAAGGCACGCCCACCCTTAGATTTCATGCGGGAATTGAGCTTGTTTGCTGTGTCTTGCAAATCTTGTTTTGCTTGACCAATGGAGCCTGCGTAATAAATCGGCCAGGTCACTTTCGGTCCAATGTAAGAGTAAGCGCAAGTGGTGGCACCATCTGCCAGAACGCCTGCCTGCTCCAGTGCATCGATCCACATTTGCCAATCTTCGCCGCCCATCACGGCAACGGTGTCGGCAACTTCTTGTTCATTTGCCGGTTCGATGGTGATGTCTTTGACGATTTCCTTATCTGTGTCCAAAGTTTTCGCAGTAAATGCTGTTGAACCTATCGGTTTCAAAACCGAATTGTAGATTGCACCAGTTTTTGGATGTTTCCGTCTGGGTGAAGCAAGACTGTAAACAACCAAATCGACTTTGCCCAAATCTTTTTTGATCAAATCGATTGTTTGTTGTTTGATCTCATCTGAGAAAGCATCACCATTTATGCTTTTGGCATAAAGGCCTTTGGCACGCGCAGCCTTTTCAAAGGCAACATTGTTGTACCAGCCGGCAGAAGCGGGCTTGCCATTTTCCGAGGGCTTTTCAAAGAACACACCAATAGTTTGAGCATTACCACCAAACGCGGCTGTGATGCGGGAAGCTAAACCATAACCAGTGGATGAGCCAATCACCAGAACGTTCTTTGCCGCGTTCTTTATTGGTCCTTTGCCGGTTACATAATCAATTTGTTCTTGCACATGCTTGGTACAACCAACCGGATGTGCAGTGACGCAGATGAACCCGCGCACTCGTGGCTTAATTACTTGCGATAAAGTTTCAGTCGTCATATTTCACCATGGTTACATTTACGAATCAGGGCGCTATGTTAGCACGGAGCCGATCGCTTTGTTACCGGCATGTCATGCTAACACGCCTGAATATGACAACTATGCCATCGCATCCATCATTTGGCGGATAGCTTGACTGCCGCCACCGCATGATTGAATGTATTCGCGCGCCAAGAGTCTCAGTGATTCGCTGTTGCCAAAGTTAGGCAAAAAGCCATGTTTGGCTGCCCGCGACCAAGAAAGCAAATGGCGCACAAAACGTAATGCAGAGTGACTCAGCTCGCTCTCCTCTTGAGCTGAGTCTTCCACATTTTCTTCCGCCGGGGATTCCCAGGTGCCTCGTGACGAGGTCTGATGGATAGTTTGAATAATTGTTTGCTCGGCAACGCAAGAAAGAATTTGTGATGTCGGTTCACCAAGAAATAGTTCACCCAGTGAAGCGTCATTCAAATCCATAGATTCGTCAAAGCTTGCGGGATCAAAATTGATATTGGACTTTGAATCGGCATCGAACTTATACATATTGAAAAAAGCATTGGGGTTTGAATATGCGCTGAAGAAGGGGTTAGATGAAAGATCCGGATAGAAGTTCGAGTCCATAATTTGATGCCGCTCCGCAATGCCAATCTACCAGGGTTTTTTGAAGGCTTTGAGTTGGTAGGAAGAGTACTGTATGCGCGAATGCGATTCTTGGCAACTAAACATTAACTAAGACTGGCAAGCAAGGGCTGGTAAGGGTTTATGCGCGTCTGGCAACTGCCAGTCAGGAGGTCTTGGCCAGACGATTTCCGGAGTGCGCAGCCGCTTTATTAGCCCGAACAAATATTCGCTGAGTGAACATCTACTCATGAGTAATTGCGCAAAAAAGTTCAAGATATTATGGATTGTGCCGCTACCGTTGAGCAAGCGAAAATCTACGAGGAGCAGTTTGCAGCGAACGCCCAAAATGCGGAGGTGGTACAAGCCGACGGAGCATATACAAAAGAGGATATAGCCGATGAAATGCTTGGTCAAAGAGGACCTCAACGTAAACGGTTTGACATTGAGGACGGCGCATCCGGAACCGCAGCCCGCCTTTGACGAAGTTAAGATTCGTGTACTTGCCACCTCCGTGTGCGGCACGGACAAAAGTATTTTCAACAGTGGTTCAAGCGAAGGAATTCGCAAAGAAATGCAACGCTATTTAGAAGCGGGCAATGCATTTAAGCCGCTCGTCGTTGGTCATGAATTTTGTGGCATTGTCGAAGAATTAGGTGCCGGAGTCACGTCCGAACATTGGCGCGATGTGCCGGATCATTTGCGTTTGGAGCCTGGCGATTATGTCACAGCGGAAATGCACCTTTCCTGTGGTCACTGCCGCCAATGCCGCTCCGGCAATGAGCATATTTGCACTTCGGTGAAAGTAAAAGGTGTGCATCTGGACGGCTGTTTCGCTGAACACGTTGTTGTACCTTACAAGAATGTGATTTTGCTCGGCAAGTCCGGTGACACTTCCCGCATACCACCGCGCATTGGTTCGATGCTTGATGCGTTCGGCAATGCCGTACATTCGGTTGAAGAAGCAAATGTGCAAGGTAAGTCCGTCGCCATTTTAGGAGCTGGACCGCTTGGTCTGATGGCAGTATTTCTCTGTAAGGCATTTGGTGCTGCAAGAGTTTATTTGACGGAAGCGGCTGATTGCACGCGCCGATTTGATCTTGCCACCGAATTTGGTGCCGATTTTTGTTTCGATGTATCAAAAGGTTCTGACAAAGTTTACGAAGCGGTAGACAAATGGGAATCCAATTCCAATGGTGTGGATGTGGTTCTGGAAATGTCCGGTTCACCACCGGCATATAAAGATGCCTTCAACCTGGTTCGCAATGGCGGGCAAGTAATTTTGTTGGGTATTGCTCGTGAACCATTAGCAAAATTCGATATCGCCAATGGCGTGATTTGGAAAGGTGTGCAAGTAAAAGGTATTTTTGGCCGAAGGATGTTTAGCACCTGGGAAACAATGTTGCATTTGCTCAGTTCTCAGCAAATGGATATCAAATCACAATTGCAAAAATTGACTTGTGATCGAGATTATCCATTGGAAGAATATGCTCAAGCTTTTGAACTTCTCAGTGCCGGCAAAGAAATGAAACTTGCATTTGTGCCGGGCACGAAATCATCGGATCTTAATTTCGCTCCGGTTTCGCAAGCGGCAGTTTTGTCCCGCTAATTTGTCTCAATGTCCAATTCGATTATTGCATCCCAATTCGCTAAGGAGATTTAAAAGCTATGTCTGCATCTCAAACTCAGATAGCCAGCCCGATTCGCACGGTAAACGATCTCTACAGCCGCATGGGGAAAGAACTGGACGCAGCACGCGAAGCACGAACCTACAAAATTGAAGTGCCGCTGGATGGAAAGCAAGGCGGTGTGGTGACGGTTGCCGGTAGACCAGTGGTCATGTTGGCTGCAAACAACTATCTAGGATTGTCCAATCACCCTCGCGTTTTGGAAGCTGCCAAAAAGGCGCTGGACAAGTGGGGATACGGACTGGCTTCTGTGCGCTTCATCTGTGGTGCTCAATCAATCCACCGCCAGTTGGAAGAAAAGATTGCTTCCTTTGTCGGTACTGAAGATGCGATTTTGCACTCGTCTTGCTTTGCCGCTAACGAAGCCTTCTTCACGGCCACGCTCAGCTCGGACCTCGGCTTGAAGGATTATCGCGACGCAATTTATTCCGACCAATTGAATCACGCAAGTATTATCGACGGCGTGCGTTTGGCAAGAATTACCGTCAAGACGACTGACGCTCGCACTTACGAGCACAACAATGTCACTCAACTCAAACAGTGGCTGGAAGAAGATGAGGCAAAGGGCTATCGCATCAAACTCATAGCGACAGACGGTGTCTTCAGTATGGAAGGTGATGTTGCCCCATTGCCGGAATTAATTGCTTTAGCTAAAAAGCACAACGCTGTTTTGTATGTTGACGATTCACATTCAACTGGTGTGTTGGGTAAAACTGGCCGCGGTACCGCTGAACATTTTGATGTTCATGGTCAAGTTGATGTATTCTCCGGAACATTAGGCAAAGCACTGGGCGGAGCAGCCGGTGGCTATATCGCCGGTAAGAAAGAATTGGTTGATTTCTTGCGCCAGAAATCCAGACCATATACATTCTCCAACACCTTGCCACCACCGATTGTCGCTGCTGCCTTGCAAGCAATCACTATGCTGGAAGAAGATTCATCGTTAGTGACACAACTTCACCACAACACGGAATATTTCCGCCGCGAAATCGTCAATCTCGGTTACACGATTTTGGCAGGCACGCATCCAATTGTGCCGGTCATGCTTGGCGAAGCAGCAATTGTTCAGGACATGAGTCGCGAACTTCTGCAGGAAGGCGTCTACGTAAGAGGTCTCTGGTACCCAGTGGTGCCAAAAGGTCACGCTCGTTTGCGCGTGCAAATTTCTGCCGCCCACACAAGAGAAGATCTCGACCGCGCACTTTCCATCTTCGGAAAAGTTGGCAAGAGACTAGGCGTCATAAAATAACATCTCGTCATCAATAAATTAAATCTGCATTTTGCTTTGAACTTTTTTGGGGGGTCGAGCGTCTTTACTTATATGAGGTTGAGACAAATATCAGCCTCCAAATAGATTAGACGAGCTATGATCTAAAGGGGAGGGCGATTAATGCAAGACGATGTTGCTAACCAAATTATTCATGAAATTAGGCAAGGACATGACGTGCTTATGACACGTATAACAGAGCTCCAAAAGGGCCATGGTTTGGTTGTTGCTAGTATTGAGGACCTGAAAGGGAGTTACAGATCAGTTGCTGCCAGCGTTGAAGAGTTGAAACAAGGAGACCTAGCGACAGCTAACAGTATTGAAGACCTGAAACAGAGTTACAGATCAGTTGCTGCCAGTGTTGAAGATTTGAAACAAGGGAGCATAGCGACAGCTAGCAGTATTGAAGACCTGAAACAGGGTTACAGATCAGTTGCTGCCAGTGTTGAAGAGATGAAGCAAGGTGACCTGGCAACCGCCGCCAGTATTGATGAGATAAAACAAGGGAACCTGGCTACAACTGCTAGTGTTGAAGAGATGAAGCAAGGGAACCTAACGATTGTCGGTATTGTTGAAGATATGAGAACTGAGTTGAGTACACTTCGTAAAGAGATGAGATTGGAATTTACCATCACTAATAAGCGCCTTGATGAAGCTGAAAACAGAATTGCAGACCTTAATAATTCAGGATATGAAAATTTGGCCGGATTAATTGGGCAAACCAATAGCAAGGTCGATAATATCGAGAACAAACTTGATCGCACAAATGCTGAATTGAGCAGCTTTCGCCGAGTTACAAATCGTCAATTTCGCGAGGTGCGCGAACAGTTAATTCGAATTGATGATACGTTAGCGGAGCATGCTGACAAAGTCTTTCGAGGTTGAATTCGTCGTCAATGGCCAAACCGTCGAAAATTGGCGAGAGTTAGTTACCTATCAATTCTTCCCAGGGCTTCCCATTCTCAAGAAAGCAACTGTATGCCCTAATTCTGTCAGTAGTGCGGGTGCGCTTGTGAATCCGCCTATTTGAGATCCGTAGGCTCTTGATAGTGTGTATAAAACTGAGTGTACTTTCGTATTAGCTTGTCAGCTGAATTGAGTACTTGTCGGGAATCCGGGCTTTCGGAAAGTTGGCGGCAGAAGGTGTGTATTTTGTGATAATCGAGTGGTTTGGTTTTGTCGCACATTTCTTCAATATCAGCAAGTCGTGGAAAAACAATAGTGGTTGCATCCACTCGGAATGTTGAAAGAATTTGGCGAGTATAAACATCCATATATGACGGGGTATCCGATTGAAGTTTATTGCCGGAATTCTCACCGTGCATCATTTGGGGAATATTGAAGTCATCTTTGAAAGTCTGACAAAGTTTGAGAAGTTGGGTGAGCGATTTTCTCACTGCAATCGGATCTACGTCTGCAGCAGACTTCATGGGAGCCCTTGAGTAGTATGAGGGATTCGACATCATTTGGTCATATGTGGGAACCGACATCATTGAGTTATCGCGCGGCGGATATGCTGGCCCATCGTAGCAATTGACTTGCGATGCAATTAATCCTGCTTGTGTCTGTATGCTTTTAACCGATTGCGCTAGTTTGAGATGCGTTTGCATGGCAACCAATACGTCATATATCGGCTGCTTTTCCTCTTTGACAGCATTCTGATACTGAAGCTCTTTTGTACGCTTTCTGAACTCATCATCTTTCCAGGATAGCCTATCGTCATTCAGTTGATCTAAGTTATCGCGAAACTGATAGAGATTCTCCATCATGCTGATAACTCCGTCGGCAATTTTGGATAATGCCTGTCGGTTATAAATTCCGCTCTTTCTAATTGCTTGAAGAGACTCACAAATATCATTGTTTGTTTTGGCGAGTCCTTTAGCATTCTTGAGAATCGCTCCCTTCTCATTTTCAAGATATTGAGATGCAAAACCCGTATTTCTTATTGAGTTATAAAAACTAGATACCCCAATATGATCGGGAACGCTCGTATTCTCGCGTTTCTTCGCCGCTTGTGATTTGTCATAGCTGTCGGCCCAGTCGGGAAGATAACAATTATCAGTTGGGTATTTCTGCTTGTAATACTTATCCCGGGAATCGCAATTTCGACCGTACTTGAGGAAATAAATCAGGCGTTCAATATTTTCGCCATTAACCTTGTCCGGGTGAAGTTGACCAGCCGCTAGCAATTGTCTTGCTTGCCTTGGTGTGTTCACCGAGTGCGGCTTGAATAACTCCACCAATATTTCTTCGCAGAGCGGCTTCACATCTTTTGTTGCCAGCTTGTTAATGGCAGAAATGTTGTCGGCTGTTAAGGGGTCTTTTTTCGTATCTGCGACTGCCTCGAACGGTTCATCCGGTGTGGTGCGAAAATCAAGCCTGGCGTCGGTACGAGGCTGAAGCTTTTTCCGTCCGGTGGACTGCGGAATTTCTTTCTTGGGGACTGTACGTTTTAGTGTGCTGGTTGGTTCGTAAGCAACTATCGCCAATGTTGAACTTGCATCTTCTTCGCAGACACCGCGACCGAACGTGAAATTATCCCCTCCGGTTTGTGCGGTTTCCGAATGATTCGATTTCGGGTTCTTTTCAAAAGAATTGTCGGCAAAGAATGCGGAATTGTTGCTGGCCATTAGAATCGGACTCCATAAGGTGAAACTGGTGCAGCTGGCGCAATTGGTTGCTGTTGCGGCCTGTATAATTCGGCATAAACTTCTGCGGAATCAAGAATCGCGTCCGTTAAGGTATTCACGTCCGCAGCATCTTTGTATTTGACGCTCTTATCTTTCCTGCCATTTTCTTCCATGCATTCAAACTGGATGCGAGCTTGCGGGTCCGTAAGATCTAGACCAATAATCCGCAATTTGAGTTTGGGGTGCCTTTGGTGGCATCCTTTCCAATAGTCGCAAGCATTTCGTCCGCAACTCTCTCCGCCGTCGGAAATCAGCACTTCCGTAATATCTGCATTTGAACCGAGCTTTTTCTCTACATCGTGCAGTTCATTTGTTTCCAGCTTTTCCATAGATTCGGTTAGAGGGGTCACACCGTCTGGAGAGTATTTCCTTACTGTCTCGACTATCTCTGTTCGGGAACCGGGCTTAATTTCCTGGACGGGAACGATAACAGCAGTTTGAGCACACGCATTCGGCGAGTCAGCAAACCCAGTATTTGGACCAAAGATTCTTACTCCGACATACGTTCCCATAGGCAGATTAGTGAGTGCTCTTTGCAGCGCCAATAAGGCAATTTCAATTTTTGTTTGGCCGGCATCGCCTCCAGAAATTGGAGACTGCATGCTGCCAGATAGATCGATATTGAAGAGAATAACCTTTTTCTGGTTGGCATCACCCTTGCTGTTGTTGACAGTTACGTCTGCGGCCTTGACACCTTGCGGTAGAACGTCCGAGGCGGTCATGTATTTGACTTGCTTTTCTTTGCCGCAAGTATCGCAGGCTATGAGATTGTCCGGCTGAAGTGCTTTGACGGATCTCACGCGAGAAAGATCGATGTCCCAGTCGATAGGGACAACGCCCTGGGGCGCCTGTGCTTCTGATGTTCTGTCGGAAATGCCAGCCATTCGCAACTCTTCCATTTGGCAGATTCACAATGGCAAATCTTGCCGTTTCTCTTGCAATATGGCTTAGAGTCTAATCAGAGTTGATCAAGTCAGCAATGGGACAAGTACGTAGAAGTTAATTTCTACCTCTAGCCGATCAATGTAATTAACCTACATCTGAAATCGCAAATGCTTTAGATGTTCCCAGATTTCCATGTCTAGCTGGAAGGCATCTGGGCGGACGCTTAATTCGCCGGCGTAGGGATTGTTATAGTCTAAAAGAAGATACAGATTGAGAGCCAGTGTCATCGTCAACAGACCGGTCATGATTACTTGTGACATAGCGCTTTCCAAGGCGAAGAAGTAAGTAAAGACGATTGTCGAAATTGCACCGACAATCAACACCGTCCACAAAACCCATGAGACGCTGCTTCGGCTCATGACCAAACGAATTCGCCGGCTGTTACCCAACTCGTCGAACTCATCGATCATGCACTGGTACATTGCCTTTTGCGTTTCCGTTACCGGTTCGTAGCTAAGCGTTGCCTTCCAGAGACTGGTTACAGCGTTCCAAGCGTTTTTGCAAGGTATACCTTTGGCCATGTCGTCCCATTCTTCGTTGATCACGACATTTGTGTACTCTACGCAGTAAGCACGAATCTGGCTTTTGGTTGGCTCGGGAAATGCACCAGCCGAGCGAAATATGTTGGCAAGGGCGTTAGCTTCGTTTTCCGCCGTCAAGCGTGCCTGTTGGTTATTGCTCATTGCATCGACGATGACAAAGGCAAGCAACACTGCGTACAAGGTTCCAACGACGGCAAGAAGCGCTGCTGCCACATCATGGTGAGCACGCAGAAACTCCAAGTCAAAATTCTTGCGGACAAAAAACATTCCGGCTACGGCAAAGGCCGTACTTCCAACTACCATCGCAAGCCCGATTAAAATGCTGGTTGTCATGCGATTCTCCTGTTCAGTGCCACGCGCCAGAAGACCATTTTAGCGAATGCCAAGTATAAATCACATGGAATTTTATGTGATATAAAATTGGCCGCGATATAGAATTTGTCCGCGATATAATTAAATTGGAAAAATTCCTGGGCAGTAAAGAGGCGACAGATGAACAGTATCAAGAAAGAATTGGTGGCAATTGGGCAGATGGCGAATTTGCCAGTGGTATCACTGATGGTGGCATCAACAATTTTACTTTCCGCCTGCTCGCAAGCGGATACTCCAACTGCCGTAGACACGAAAGTCGTGGCACAGCAGGAAGCTGTCTGGCAAGCCGATACGGAAAAGGCAGTTGCGGCACTGCAAAGCAAAGATTACGCTTCGGCTAAGAAGCTTTACAAGCAAGCATTGTTGGATGCTATGCAGCTTGGACAAGAGCATCCGGCAGTGGCAGCCAGCTTGAGCAACATGGCTAACTTCTATTACGCTCAAGGCGATGGACAACAAGCAGATCAGTTGTATCGCCGGGCGATTCAACTGAAAGAAAAGAATTTGGGAATTGAGCACCAAGAAATCGCTGTAGATTTAATCGGACTAGGCTCGGTTTACTTTACAAAGAAAAAATATGCGGAAGCCGAGCCATTCTTCACTCGTGCATTGCAGATTCGCGAGAAGGCATTTGGTGCTGACGATTTGCGTACAGCTGAAGCTCAAGCCTGTGTTGCAAGAACCGATTTGCATCTAAACAAATTCGACGATGCTGCCACTCACTACAAGGAAGCATTAGCGACTCTCGATAAACTCAAGCAACCGGTGCAAGGTCAATTGCTCACTGATTATGCAATTGCTCTGCGCAAAACCAACGATGGTGCTGAAGCCCAAAAGTTGGAAGCCCGCGCTAAGGAAGCAAATTCCAAGAAAGCCAGCGCCGGCGGCACGATGTAGTTAAAGGGCTTTGACGGCAGGGCGCTCGACTACGGCAGATGTGCCTGCAGTATCAGTATCAAGCGAAGCTCCGCTTGTATCATCGCCTCTATCAAGTCCGGCAACAGAAGCCGCGTCCGGCTCCCAAGCTAATACGGTTGTACCAAGCACTTGTTTGACGGATTCCGGTCCGGTCATTTCGCCGACCAGAGATTCGGACAAGGCGAGCAAACATGGATTGCGCGTCAGTAATGCGACGTGATAGTTTTCCAACGCAATATGCGTTTCTTCCGCCACCACCTTGCAGCGGCTTTCAAAACGTTTGTCTAAATAAAGTTCCTTCATCAACTTGCAGGATTCTGGTCCGCCGGTTGCCATAACAAAAGCAAGCAATGCCACTTTGGCAGCCGGTCCAATAAAAGTTGGTGTCAGTGATGCCGCACCAAGTGTGGTTTCCACAACATGCGACGCGATCATGGCACCCTTGCTGCGCTGATTGTATTTGTGCAGTCTTCTTTTCACTTCTTGAATTACAACATCGCTTTCCAATGCTGTTTCCATGACGAACTTAGTTTTTTCTTGGCGCTGATTTACGTCCCAAACACCTTGGGCATAGACGGACTCAGGTACGACTACATTTTTGCTCCATTCGTCGAGCAAGTCCACGGTCTTTTCTGCTTCTTCGTCGCCAACCAGACCTTTGAGCGTCTGTATTCCAGAAGACGTAATTTTTTCGCCACGCACTTGATCGGACATTCCCAAGCCCATTGCAATTTGCGACATGCTCGTCACGATTTGCAAGTGCTTCTCATCAATATGTTTTTGTCTGGCGTATTCGGCCGATGCTCTGCTCTTGAGCTTTACTTTCTCGTCTAAAATTATGTCGCCGGCTTCACTCGATGGTCCAAAGCCACGATAAGGAATCAGGTAATCCATCGCATCTTTAGTTTCGGCAAGAACCTTTTGCGATGTTTTGTTGTAGTGTTTGACCGCCTTATCCAAAACCTGTGTCTTGCTATCTTTGTCCAATGCGGTGTCAAGCAATTGATCGATTCTTCTTGCCACCAAACTATGCTGGCAGGAAAGTGTAATTGAGCCTTCAAGTTGGGTGGTAGATTCTTGGAAGAGAACACGCTTGGCAGTGCGAATTATAGAAGCACCAGCCTTGGCGCCAGGTATAACAACGTCGTTCATCGGCAATGACCAGAAAAGACCAGCAAAGGATTTGCGAGCCGGTTTGTTCTGAGCTTGTGCAGCATTTGTATCAGCCGAATTTGTGCTTTGTGTTGTGGCACCATCGGCGGTGTCATCTAATTGTGTCGAAAGAAGTCCGCCATTTATTGGTGTGGCGAGTTTTACTTGATTGTTGTCAGATGGCACTTGTGCGGCCAAGACTTGCAGTGGTGCAAGTTGGGCAGTAATCACAGCAAGCGCTGCGCAAATAAAAGTAAGCTGACGAGAAACTCGTTTGACGTTTGAGTTTCTATTTTGCGCTATGAGGTTTTCGGTTTTGAGTTTTTCTAGTTTAGTGTTTTCTAGCATGATTCCAAATAAGCTTTTGAGGAGCTCTTTTACATGACAAACCTGCAACAAGTCATGATGTTGACAGCCTGCTAGACTACCAGATTACAAGCGTTCGAAACGGATATTGGTTTCATATACGACTAAAAGCTTTTTCATCGCACGAGCTGTGCTTCCCAGGTGCCGCCGCCCTGGCTCTTGCCGCTTAAATATGGTCCTTGATAACCGGAATCGTTAACTTTCTTGACTTCCGCCTTGAATGTCAAGGTCCTGTCTGACGCTGCTCCCTTACCTTTTTCATACTTTCGAATGATCGTCAGTTTGGGATAGGCGTACCAGCCTTTTTCAATCACGAATTTTTCTTTTGTATTCAAATCCATTCCGTGTCCTGTCACTTTGTCGTTGTCCTGTTCAAGGTACATCGTCGATTTGATTGTTTTGAAGTTCCATTCGTATGCGCAATCCCATTTGCCGGAAAGTTGTGGCGTACCACTTTCGTCTTGCGTAAATCCGCTGGTCCGTATTTCATGCCCGCCGCCAAGCATTGAGCCGCCACCACCGTCGCCAGTTTCCGCAGGAGCGCCACCGCCACCACTTGCTTGTGCCGGTGCCGGTCGGCTCGCGGTCAATTCTGCTTCCCAGCTACCCTGCACACCCTGTGCCGGCGCTGCATACTTGCCCGTCATGTATGGACCTTGATAGTCCTTCTCGCTCACCATTTGCACAGAACCCGTGTATTGCAAAGGATGCGGATCATTTGGACCATCGCTCAAATAGAAATTGACTTGCCCGTCGGAAATTTGTCCATTCAAAACTAAAAATTGGTGCTCGCTGCCCTCTTGCGTCGCAGTGCCATCAAACTGATTGCCATTCTGGTTGAGGCGCATCAATGTCCTGATTGCCTGACCGTTCACATCAAAGGCAAGTTGCCACTCACCCGTGAGCATACTGTCACCGGTAGGTTGTCCCTGTTGCCCCGGGTCACCTTTGAGCAGTTCGCCACTTTGCTGTCCGCCCTGATTGACAGCTACTTTCTTCGGTGCAAAAAACGAGCAGGAAGAAAGAGTTGCGATGACAACCAAGCTAACGAGTATATTTTTTGAGGAGGTTACGTGTTTCATTCTGTATTTAAGATACTACATTTCTTTCCGACCGAGGAGCGGAAAATCCCTAGTCGTTCTCGATTGGAGAAATAAAGTTTGCCTCAAACCATTGCCGGATGCGAATCGAAATCCGGCCAGCGCGAAACTCTTCCCAGCGCTTCAATTCCTCAGGTCTTTTCTCGGTCAGGATTTTCTTGACGCTGAATAGTGGGTTGGGGCTTTCCAAACCAATGTCCAAAATGCTGCGCACATGCTCGTCTGGCACGTCGGCGATAAAGTCGGAAAGATCGCCTAGCAGATCTTTGTGCTTGGCTTTCGGGATGTAAAGGTAACGCTCGTGATGCGTTTCAATTTCATCGGTTAATTCGTCCTTGTCGAGCAAGTCGGCGCGCACAAGCAAAACATCGCCGGTTTCCAAATCCAAGTAATATGCGTTTTCTTCGGCCTCGTCTTCCCAAGCCAAAATCAAGGACTGCATATCGACTTTGTGTTCAGAAATATCAGACATTGGATTTCACTTTCCGCTGACGTTCAGTTTTATTTCGTCGCTAAAATTACCGAGTACGTGCCCGGCTGCGTCCGAGGCGATTACCCGTATGCTGTATACCCCGGATGAGGGGAAATCTTGCAGGCGGAAATTGATTGGACCGGACAAAGCGTTAAGTGGGACTTTCTTCCATTGTGATTCCGAAAACTCATTGCCATTCGGATTGAGAAATTGCCGATTTGGCTGAGAGATTTCCACAAAGCCACCAGTGGCATCTTTTATATTTGAAAGATCGTATTGCAAGGTGGCTTGCGCCGTGCCAGAAAGCGATGCAAAGCCAAGTTCTGCCGATTCGGGATAATTGAAGAATGGATAGGTGTAGGCGTTCTTCTCCGGCTTTGTACTGACGTTAACGGAAAGCTTCGGAATTAAATTGGCACCATCGGCAATACCGCCTCCCTTGAGCCAAACTTTGGCGCCAGCCGGAAAGCCAAGCATGATATTTGCAATTGGTCCATTGGTTGTCCATCCTAAACTGCGCAAGGAAAGGAAATAACGATGGTATTGATTGTCGTTTGTTAGCGCGCTGGTAGTTGAGCGCCGCCACTTGTGGTCATATTCCGGACACGATCTGGTTGCCCAATACAATTCGATTTGTGGAGGGGCTTCTTGAGGTCCAGCTTGATTGGGTCCAGGTTGTTGGCCGGGACAAACTATCTTCGCGTCGAGATAGAGAAAGTCACCAGCTAAGGGACTCAATCCGTCTCCGTGCATGCGCACGGCAGCACCATTGGTGGAATTGGATTCGAGCACCAAGGCGTTTTCTTGAGCATCGAAAGTGATTGTCCGATAATACTGTAGTGGTGGCAAAAGTTTTTCCACCAGGCCTTTGCCATCTAGATCTGTGCCAAATTCATTTTGGGCAGGGCTCAGATCTAAATCAATCAGACTGTGGAAGTTTTGATCCCAATGAAAAACTGCATTTCTATACATGCCGTTTCTCAACGCATCTTTCAAGCGTCCATCTGGAACCGATGGTGCAGACAAAAGTTGTGTCCCACTATCGATGCATATGGCACCATCTGTGGAGAACGACCGATCCACTGCTTGTGTGGGAGAAATTCCGGAGGCTATAACGAAAGGCACCTGATTTCTACTAGCAACAACTTGCACAGATTTCTCAATTGCAATTAGATCCGCGGCGATGCCTTTGTAGTTGCTTTGGGCAAGCCACAAGTGGTGCCAATAAAATATCGAGGTGCCAATCAGAAAGAGCGTGCTGACGGCCATTCCGGCGTAATTGAGATTTGTACTTTTGGCTAGGAAACAAGAAGAAAATCCCATCAACAGTGTTGCGGCCAAAAGACAAAGCGGAACCGAAGCCAAATAAAGCGCGTGGCTTCCCCAGAAGTTGATATTGGAGGATGCGGTTCCAATGTAAGGCAAAATGCAAGCCGCTAACCAAACGAGCGAGAGAACAAGCAGATAGCGGAAATTGGCACTGCGCAAAAATGCCAGTGGTGCAATTAACAAGCTTGGCACCAGCATCACGCCTAAGAAAATATATTCCTTCGTTGCGCTGGCAGAAGCGCCGAGAAGAGTCTTGTTGATTGGTAATAACATGTGCAAAAGTGGTTGGTGCCAATGTCCCGTAAACAACTGAGCCATGTGTTTCGGAATTTGATTTGCAAATGCTCCGCCTGCCAAAGCATAAGTTGCAGACATGATTACAAATGGCAGCGCGCAAGCAAGTGTGCGGCGCAGGCTCTTGATGTCGTTATTATCTTTCTTCATCAACCAATTGGTAAATTCGAGCAGAGAGATTAATACAGCACCAATCCACATTGCCGAGTTCGATGAAAGCGATACTAGATACAAGAACAGACCGCCAACTAACCAGCGCCACCTAACAAGAAGAACAAAAGATGTTGGATTGGTTCTGGGAGACTCCTTGGTCATTTGGAAAGACTTGGAGCGCAAATAGCAATATAAGGAAGCGAGAAAATAAAAGACACCAAGCTCGATTCCCCAACCACCCAACCAAGAGACGGCTTCTGCATGCAGAGGATATAAGGCAAACAAAATGCAAGCAGCGACTGCAATGCGAAAGGAGCTTTCAATCGGTAATTTGCGGATAACAAAAAAGAGAAGTACAGTTGCCAGAGCATGGGCCTTAACGCTGGCGAAGCGGTACAACCAAATAGATTGATGTCCGAACTTCTGACAATAGAGAAAAGTAAGATTGGTGATTGGCTGCCAGGCATCAAGTGCCGGTGTCGGTCCCGACCAAATAATAAATTGATTGAAGGCGGCACTGGAGTTGAGATTATTGATCCAAGACAAAATCAATTGCTCGTCCCACAATGGCTGCGCATTGAGTGTGGTGATGTAAGCAATAAAAGACAGAGCGATTAGACCGACAACTGTTGTCCACTTCCAGAATCTCTTGCTGTTAAGAAATTCCGGCATGGTATCACCAGCGGTGCTCGTAATATCTTTATCTTGATTTTGCATTGTTTGAATAAACCAGTTGGAGATCCAATCAGAAATCTGATCGACAACTAATTATACTCGCTGAGAAACTTCAGTGCCCACCCCTGGTATTGACGACTGCGCTCAATTCCGCGGGCTCGCGGCTTTCAGCAAACAGCAGGCGAAGCAGTCAGGAGCTTGACTGCCTTGGAAATTCTGACTAGTGGGCAAATCTCGCTCCGAGCGTCTGCGTCCTACTTGGCTCTACTGATTCTATTGATCCGTACCGCCGCCCGTGGCTCCCATCGGTTGTGATGTGCCTGGATCAGTTGGTTGTTCAACTTCTGCCGTTATCCTAAACGGACCGCTTTGCTTTGCGGTAATTTTAACTTTCGATGTGTGTCCAGGTTTTGCTGGTTGTGCCGATTCCGGCTCAACATCGTTGTCGTATGATTTCATATACATTCCCTGATCGCCCTTGTCCGGAGAACTTTTCATTGGCGCTGGCTGAACTTGATTTTTCAGGCCGGTTGCTTTTGGAAAGAAAAGAATATTTGGTATTTCCGTGCCACCAGGCCCGTGACGGTGCCCCTCACCGGCTGCGTTAGAAATTGCCTTGCCATTCGGTCCATAAATGTGTGTGCCCATATTCGTAGTATTAACAATCTTGTTTCCGTTCGGATCCGTTATGACAGTCGCGCTGCCACCACCTTTGGTTTGTTGCCCTTCGCTGATGGTTGTTTTCGATCCGGTATTTGGATCCGTATAAGTATATGTTGTCACCGGCATGCCACCATTTGTGTACGGATCCACGTTCGTATTGTGTGTAAGGTTGGGAATCGAATCAAGTCCTGGACTAAATCCATCGTTAGGATTCCAGTTAAACCACGGTGTTTGCGTCATCCGACCATAAGGATCAACTGCAAAATTTCCCACACCGGGTAGGGTGTAAGCTGATCCGCCGCCCTCATTGGTAATGGCGTTTATACCGTTGAGCAAGTTCTGAATAATCGTGTGACCATCCGACCCTTTGCCGTTTGGTTTGACAGTCATCACATTGCCATTCGGGTCCATATAGCGAATTGAGCCATCGCCTGCTCGGTAAGCGTCAGAACCATTGGGCAGTGTTACCGGTTGACCTTTCTTTGGCGGCGGTTCCGGTGATGCCGGAGCTACACTCGGCTGCGGCTTGGGTGGTGCCTTCACCGTTTTTATCGAACCATCGTCCTGGATATAGTGCCTATTGCCCTGGTCATCTTCGGTATAACTTGGCTGGCTATCATCCTCAGCAAAGCTGGGCAAACCCAACGTGAATGTGAAGGACAAAAGACAAGCTGTTGTGACCAACACTAGCTTTCCTGGAATTTCGCTCTGCGAAACTTGCTTTCTGATTGTCTTGCTCATAACCGCCCCCACTTCCTTGAGAAGATAAAGCCATCACTCGATATACCCACGGATATGCCTTTAGCTGCCATTGCCAAAGATATGTAAAGATAAAATATGGGCTAGGTCTGTCTTCACGATTAAGGCGCCCTTAAGGCATCTAGCATTGTTCGTAAGGTAGCGGCGGTCAGGCTGCCTGCCTGACGTTGGCTAGATACTTGTTGAGCTGCATTCAAGTATTTGCCCGCCTCTGAATAGATTTGTTGATCCTGATAGGATTCACCAATTCGATTGAGCGACTGGTAAGAAAGAGAATGATAGTATTGCGGGTCTTGGGCGTAATGTTCGGGGCAAATTTCAAGGATTCTCCAATAGAATGATCTTGCTTGGTCATATTGGTCTGTGCGTAAATATGATTCGGCAATTCTCCAATTTTGTTGCGCCTGAGATTTGGCATCCGCCTCGATTTGAACTGCCGATTTTATGCGCTGTTCACTTTGGGTACTTGGTGCTTCTGATGGCGTACTCGTCGTTGCGGATTGTGCAACACGAAAAATAAATGTGGCCGCCAGGATGATAAGAACGACATTTAGCACTGTAACTGTTGCATCGTGTGAGCCGCGAGTGGATCCCATCTCTGCCCAAGGAGAATTTATAATCCACGCAAAGGCACCGAAGAACAAAAATGGAAAGAGCCATGCTGGCCATGTCGCAAAAAGCAAGGTAAGCGTGGGGACGATCGCATTGAAGATTGGAAGGAGAATTGCAACAGAAATGGGCCCAAATAGTATCAGACCCAAAATCACTACTAAGAGAGTATTTCGCAAACCAAGAAATGCACCTGCCCGTTGAATTGCGTTGGCGATAGCTGACCAAACCGAAGCTGATCCAGTCGAGCTGGATCCAGAGTGAGATGGTTGGATAGAAGGATTCAATAACGGTGAGTAAAGTCGCTTGGAATATTTGGGAGGCGTTGCCTGCTGCCGCTGATTGAATATCGGTTGTGGTGAGGAAACTTGTGGAGTATGAATCCAGTCAGGCAAGTTGCTCCACTCAGGCAGTTCCGCAAGATCGACGGGATCTGCCGGATTGGCATCAAGATCCGGCACTGCCTCAATGGAAAATCCGAGAAAGGATCGCAATAGTCTTGCAAGCTTTCTGATCTCAGATGATTGGTGGTGCTCAAGAATTGAAAATGCGCGAGAATGTGTTGGGTCAGTTAAATCATGCTGGCGAAAGAGGAGACACTCATCGCCGCCTTTCAATTGCTTCCATAAAGCTGGATCGATGCTCAAACAAATCAAACATGTATAAACTAACCAACCGGGAAAGTTGTCCAAATACAAACCAAAATGATCTTTTGTTCGCCCTGGATGTTGGTAATTGCGGTGACCCAGTTCATTGCTAACATGACCGGCGAGCGCTGGCACGTACATTCCGTCGTAATCGACGAGTTCAAAATTCTTATTGTCGATGAGAATGTTGCCGTGCTGCAAGTCACAATGAGCGATACCACTGGCCTTCAGATCGCGCAACATGTCTTTCCAGCGATCGGCAGTATCACGAAGTACTGCTGGATTGTGTAAGTTATGATCGATGAATTGATCGAGCTGCTGACCTTCCGCCCATTCCATTTTTAGAATCGGAAAACGTTGACCATGCACTTGCAGCCCGTCTACGATGTAATCAAAACCAACAGTAAATGGCAGCTTCGATGCAACTATATGATCTTCAATCTTTTCATAACGCTCATGCTGATCAGGAAAGTTGCGCAAAAAGCAACGCACGGCCCAATCACGGTCCTTGCAATTCATGCGATAGACAGATGCAAACGCACCAGTCATTGGCTTTGGCAGACCCAATGTTGTGAGCGCCGGTTTGCCCGACACCAATTCCGGATCAGAAAAACTAAGTTTTGGATTTTGCAACGCCTCATTGTAATCCTGCGGTGTGGGCCAGGATACTAGTTTGTAGGTAATTGTCTGCTTAGCTATGTCTTCCATTACTTTTGTGTCTTAATTCTTGCTGCTAAGGCAAGGAGAATAAATTAGGCAAAATGAACAAATCTTTCTCCGCTAAGTTTCCAGAGTCGAATAAGCGAACCAACTCAGTGGACTTATTGAGATATTTGCTCGCCATCTTTTTGTTACCAGCTCTCTGATAGCATTCTCCTATCGTGTTTAATGTTTTGGTGATTTGCGGAAAATATGCATTTGGATCGAATTTATAATTCGCTACATATTTAGAAAGCGCTTGTTTGTAGAGTTGGATTGCATCGCTATAATTTCCCGTTGTTTCAATCTGTTTGGCTATGCTCAGACTTTGTTCCGCTACTGCGTCATTGTGAGTTTTGATTTCGTTCTCTGTTTCGACAACTATATCGGTCGTGTTTTTCATAGATGTATTGAATTGAGCGGTAGCGGCAATAAAGATAGCAAGCACCAGTGTTAATGCTACTACCAGGAAAGATAGCAATTTTGTTTGCAGCGGAGTCGCTTGCTGCCCTGAAGTCTGAGAGCCCATTGATGGCCAATAGCGAATCGCATAATACAAAGCAATAGGAATTGCGGCAAATGCATACATCCACAATGGCCACGACCAATCCCAGCCCATTGCTGTGAGCAGCGGGGCAAGCTCATTGCTGAGATAGTGGAAAAGTGTAAGCAGCGTCATTGGAATCCAAATAATTGCCAGAATCAAAGCCAAGGCAATGTCGACAGGACCAAGGTTCCAGTACTTCATGAATGCCTGAATGGACGAGCTGATTGTCCTTTGCGATGGATGGACATATCCTGATTTTGGCGGCGGCCAAGTGGCTTGTTTGCTTGGCGGAGCGGTTTGCAAAAACTGGCTCAGTATCGGATTCATCTTGGATTTAGTCGGCGGCGCGCTGGCTTGCGCAGGTTGTCCTTGTGATTGACCAAATGTGCCTTTAGGTGGAGGCCAGGTTGCTCGCTTGGATGTGTTCGCCGAATTCGTTTGATATGACCCCGGTTGAGAATTTTGCGATGTTGGTGCATTGGTCATCCATGATGGAAAATTATTATTGAATCCTCCTGTGATAGGGTGTGCTTCTGCGTTTTCTGCGAGCAGGTCTGTCCATTTGGGAATTGCCGGAAGGATTTTTGGATCGGCCGGATTGGCATCAAGATTTGGTATGTTCTCTACTTTCTGCGAGAGAAAGGAACGAATCAAACGCGATAGACGCTGAACCTCGGGAGACTTGTGGTGTTCGAGAAATGAAAATGTAACGGAGTGCATTGGGTCTTTGAGATCCTGCTGGCGAAAGAGCAAACATTCATCGCCGCCCTGGAGATCTCTCCACAAACTAGGATCAATGCTAAGTATCTTTAAACAGACATAAATCAGCCAGCCGGGGAAATTATCGAGGTACAAGCCGAAATGATCTTTGGTGCGCCCCGGGTGCTGATAATTGCGATGACCGAGCTCGTTGCTTTCCATTCCTGCGAGCGCCGGCACGTACATTCCATCGTAATCGACAAGTTCAAAATTCTTGTTATCCACCAGCACATTGCCATGTTGTAGGTCGCCATGGGCAATACCACCTTCTCGCAATTTGCCCAACATTTCCTTCCAAGCTTCTGCTGTCTCACCGATCAATTTGGGGTTGTGCAAATTGTGAGCAATAAATTGATCCAGATGCTGTCCTTCAGCCCATTCCATTTTCAGAATCGGGTAACGTGTACCCTGCAGCAGCAGTCCATCCTCAACGTAATCGAACCCCACAGTGAACGGCAGTTTTGCTGCAATTATATGTTCTTCAATTTTGTTGTAACGATCATGTTGATCCGGAAAGTTGCGCAAAAAACAACGCACTGCCCAATCGCGATTTTTGCAATGCATACGATAAACAGAAGCAAATGCCCCGGTCATCGGTTTGGGAAGACCAAGCGGCGTGAGAGCCGGCTTGCCTGCCGCGAGCTCCGGATCGCTAAAGCTGAGTTTGGGATTTTGTAACGCTTCGTTATAGTCCTGCGGCGTGGGCCAGGACACTAGCTTGTAATTTATGGCTTGTTTGACGGTGTCTGCCATGAGTTGTGTGTCCAGTGGTGGTTCTAGGGCAATAAGAAAATATCTTTATCTGTTAACTTTCCAGAGTCGCGCAAATGAACCAGTTGTGTTGACTTGGAAAGATATTTGTTTGCCATCTGTGTATTTCCTTGTCGTTGATAGGTTTCTCCGAGGGCATTGAGTGTTTTGATTATCTTGGGAAAATAGGTGTTCGGATCTTTAGAATAGTTTTTTACGTATTTAGCAAGGCCTTGCCTATAAATCCCAGCCGCTGACCCATAATCGCCGCGTTTTGCGCACTCATTTGCGAAGGAACAAAATTCCTCAGCGGCTCTATCGTTGCTTAGCCTAAGCGGATCTAGATACTGGGGTGCGGACGTGTTTAAATTGCCACCAGAGATGATGAAGAATAGTGGTGCCATCACAATTGCCGCACCAATTACAACTTGCCAAATTACTTGATTTGTTGTTGCTGTATGGCTGGAAGAACTCGAAGACAAAGTTTTTGATGCAACAAAAAGTCCAGCCACAATTATTGAAAGTCCAAATAGCCATATTGGCCATGACCATTCCCAGGCTATCGCAGTTAGCAGTGGCGCGAGTGCGTTGCGAACATTACCGATGACGTCGCTTGCCACTATAATCCCATTTTGTAGCATCCAGACCATCCAGAAAATTGCAAGAAGGCAAGCTGGGAGCAGTTCACTGGGGCCGATCTTCCCAAACTTTCCCGTTGTTGGTTGTCCGCCACTGCCATAATATGGTGGCGGCCAATTAACTTGACTCGAATATTGCGAAGGTTTGGGTGAATATGAAGATTGGGATTGTCCAAATGATTGAGCGTTCACCCAAGGTGGTTGATTTGCCGATGGTTGTTCTGTCTCAAGCTGAGCTCGAAGCTGATCCCAGGGCAGGACGGCTGGAAGACCTTGCGGATCTGCGACACTAGCATCGAGATTTGGCACATCGTCTACTTCGCTTCGCAAGAACGAGCGAAGCTGACGCGATAGCTTCTGAATCTCAGGCGATTTATGATGTTCTAAGAACGAAAATGCTTTTGAATGTAGAGGGTCCTTCAGATCCAGCTGCCGGAAAAGCAGACATTCATCACCGCCTTGGAGGTCTTTCCACAAAGTAGGATCGAGGCTCAGGATTTTGAGCGAAACATAGATCAGCCAGCCGGGAAAGTTATCGAGATATAAACCAAAGTGATCTTTGGTGCGACCTGGATGCTGGTAATTGCGGTGGCCAAGCTCGTTGCTGCCCATGCCCTCAAGTGCCGGCACGTACATTCCATCGTAATCGACAAGTTCGAACGTTTTGTTATCCACTAGCACATTGCCATGTTGCAGGTCGCCATGCGCGATACCATTTTCTCGCAACTTGCCCAACATTTCCTTCCACGCATCTGCCGTTTCGCTGAGTAATTTAGGATTGTGCAAGTTGTGTACAATAAATTGGTCGAGATGTTGGCCCTCGGCCCATTCCATTTTGAGTATCGGATAATGTTCACTGTGCAGGCGCAAGCCATCTTCGATGTAATCGAATCCAACGGTGAATGGCAGTTTGGCTGCAAGTATATGCTCTTCAATTTTGTTGTAGCGATCATGTTGGTCCGGAAAGTTGCGCAAGAAGCAACGCACTGCCCAATCGCGATTTTTGCAATGCATACGATAAACAGAAGCAAATGCCCCTGTCATCGGTTTGGGAAGACCAAGCGGCGTGAGAGCCGGCTTGCCTGCCGCGAGCTCCGGATCGCTAAAGCTTTGTTTGGGATTTTGTAACGCTTCGTTATAGTCCTGGGGCGTGGGCCAGGACACGAGCTTGACTTGAAGGGCTGATTTGATGTCTTGCTTCACAATCTTTTCGACGGTCGAATTTTAAGGGTTAAAAAATCTGTCAAACTTGGTACTAATGTCTAAGAGACTAATATTGTAATTTTTCCCGGTAAGTCCTCATTTCAAGCTTTAGAGTTAAGCATTTAAGATTGGAGTCTGCCCGATGTCGTATGTCGCCGAAATCAGCCGTGCTAATCCGTCCTGCATTTTCTTGGTTATCGATCAATCAGGCTCTATGGAAGACCCGTTTGGCTCCGGTAATGCCGGCAAGAAAAAGGCCGAAGGGCTTTCCGATGCCGTCAATCGGCTGTTGCAAAACTTAGTGATTAAGTGCGCCAAGTCCGAAGGAATTCGCGATTATTATCACGTGGGGGTTTTGGGCTATTCCGGCAATGGAGTTTCGCCGGCTTTCGTTGGCCCGCTTGCCGGACGTGAACTCGTAACAATATCTGACATTGGCAATTCACCGGCGCGTGTCGAAGCCAGAGTTAAAAAAGTGGATGACGGCGCTGGTGGAATAATGAACCAGAACATTAAATTCCCGGTTTGGGTTGATCCGGTCTCGACCGGAGGCACTCCCATGTGTGATGCGTTGAGACGAACGAAGGACATTCTTGCCGAATGGCTTTCCCACCATCCTAATTGTTATCCGCCCATTGTAATGAACATTACCGATGGCGAATCAACCGATGGTGACCCATCTTTTATGGCGGACCAGATTAAGAGCATGTATTCATCAGACGGCAACATCCTGCTTTTCAATTTGCACATCTCATCGTCGCAACACAAACCAATTGAATATGCCTCCAGCGATTACGATTTGCCCGATAGTTACGCCAAGTTGTTATTCCATATGTCCAGCCCGCTGCCAGATCATATGTGGGTGATGGTACAGGAAGAGGGACTTGCCTTGGAGGATAGTCCGCGCGGTTTTGTTTTCAATGCCGACTTGGTATCAGTAATTCGCTTTTTGGATATCGGTACTCGCCCGAGTAATTTGCGTTAGTTTGCCGAACTGAATTGTAATTTTTGAAATAGGAAATGTGACAGGCGATATGGCAGGCGAGACATGAATATTGATTGGCAAGTGTTCTGGCTGCAAAAGGCCGGCTCCAGTAAAGAAGAATACGAAGATGCTTTTTCGCCCAAGGCTTTGATTCGTCAGCCCAAGGAAACATTTCGTTGTTCAGTTGCCGATGGTGCGACCGAAACATCTTTTTCCGGGCTATGGGCGCAAATGCTGGCCGATAGTTATGTGAAAGAAGGACCAAGCTTAGCGGAAATGCAGCAAGCTTGGCAAAATCAAATTTCGAATAAGGAACTTGCTTGGTATGCTGAAGAGAAAGCGGAAAGTGGTGCCTTCGCTGCTTATGTCGGGCTTACCTTATATCGCAAGTCCGGGAAGAAGGGTAAGTCGCGCTCGTGGGAAGCGCGCGCGCTTGGTGACAGTTGTCTTTTTCAAATTCGCAAGGCAGAGATTATTGCTGCCGTGCCGCTCGATAGTTGGCACCAATTCAATTCCAGCCCTGCATTGATTTCTTCAAACCCGGCCCGAAACAAAGGCATAGAAGAGAATCTTGTGCAAGCTGATGGCACCTGGCGCGATGGTGACATTTTCTATTTGATGAGTGATGCGATTTCATGTTGGTTCTTGCGCCGCCAGGAAGAACATGGTGATGCAATTGAATGGCTGGAAAGAATTGACGATCAAACTAAACTTGAAAGTTTGGTTTCCGAGCAAAGAGAAATTGCCGACGAAGATGGTCGCAGAATGATGCGCAACGATGATGTCACCTTGATGCGAATTTGCCCTACGTACGATTAGATATACCGAGAGATATGTCTGTTTGTTGTAAAGGAAATTGCAACCGTTATCGAGTGGTTAAATAAGTCGACGTGCATTTAGCTGCAAAGTGTGCTATCATTATCAGACCAAGTGGAGGTGCGGATGTCACTACTACACCACTTTCGGGAAACTTTCCGCTCACTGCGCTGGCGCAATTACCGTCTTTACTACCTTGGTCAACTCTTCTCTCTTGCTGGAACATGGATGCAAGGACTAGCTTTGAGTTGGCTTGTCTACAAGCTTACTCATTCTGCAGAAATGTTGGGGCTTGTCAGTTTCTGCGGCATGGCACCAGTTTTGCTGTTTGGAATTTTTGGTGGCTACCTTGTTGATCGAATCAATCGTCGCAAGCTTTTAATCATCACCCAAACTCTTTCTATGCTGCAAGCCAGCTTGCTTGCCTTTCTCACGCTTACCGGACAAATTGAGATCTGGCAAATCTTTGTTCTGGCAACTTTGCTTGGCGCGATTAATGCAGTAGACATGCCCTGTCGTCAATCTTATGTAGTTGATTTGGTTGGCAAACAAGATGTGGTAAATGCAGTTGGTCTGAGCGCATCTATGTATCATGGTTCCCGCGTTATGGGTCCGGCGATTGCGGGTTTGCTGGTTGGCTGGATTGGCGAAGGACCATGTTTTGTTATTAATGCCTTGAGCTTTTTGAGTTTGCTTGCCGCACTTTTGGCAATAAAACCTTCTGAGATGCGCGTCGAGAAGCGTGAGAAACCACACGCTGAACAATTTTTTGATGCATTTCATTTCGCTCGCCAAAATTCCAGTGTGCGCAACGTGCTCGCACTCAGTGCATTCTCCTGTTTCTTCGGCATGCAATACACTACGCTCTTGCCGCTTGTTGTCGGAGAAGTTTTGCATCGGGAGGTAGCCAGCCTTGGAATGCTAACAGCAACTGCTGGTGTGGGAGCGCTGATTGCCGCTCTTTCAATTGCGCGTTGGGGCAGCAAGAAAATTCTTCTTCCGGGCGTGGGAGTAGCAAATCTCACCGCTGGTTTGGCACTGATCATTTTTTCGCAGACAAATAATCTCGTGCTTTCCGGCATCGTCATCTTGGTAATGGGATTTTGTAACACAACGGCCGGTGCCGGCACAAATTCTCTGTTGCAAATAACCGTGCCGGATAATCTGCGTGGGCGAATGATGAGCATATATACGACTACCGCTGTGGGCTTCATGTCACTTGGCAGTCTCTTCGCTGGCTTTATGGCTCATCAATGGGGAGCGCCGCTTACATTGCTCTTGGCTGGTCTGATCTGTGCCATTGCCGCTTCCGTCTATTTGATTTTGACCATAAAAGATAATCAAAGTCTTGCGGTTCAAGCAAAGAGTGTTCTCGATTGTTATCATGGAAATAAAATTTCAGACGAAGTTCAAGCAGAGAGAGTTCAATCGGAGAGAGTTCAAAATGAATACTCAGTTAGATGAGTCATCTCACCAAACTGCCGCAGACGGCAAGGGAAAACAATACAGTTTCCTGCCATGGCTGGTTGGCATTGTAATTGGTTTGGTCTCCGGCCTTTGGGCGGCGAACTACTATTTTGGTGTCGGTCCTCGCGTCGCGCCGCCTCAAACGCAATCGGGAGCACCTGGATTGCCGATTACCTCCAGTCCTTATTTGATCTCGCCGGAAAAAGGAAAGCTTGGCACCGCAGTTGGGGCAAATACAATTGCCGACATTGCTGAAGCTGTCGCACCGGCCGTTGTAAATATCAACACGCGTACAAGTGTTATCGTAGGTGATATGCCTTTTCATTTTGGCTTGCCCTTCGGTGACTTTCAGTTTTATATGGGACCAGGCAAACATGGTCAAGTGCCGGAAGGGCTCGATCAAATACCTTTCGGCGAAATGCCTAGACAGCGGAAGTTTGAGCAAAATGGCGCAGGCTCTGGTGTGATTATTCGCTCCGATGGCTATATTCTTACCAACAATCATGTGGTGAAAAACGCCAACGATATTAAGGTAACGCTTAACGATAAGCGAATTTTTCAGGGCAAGGTTGTTGGGCGTGATAATTTTACCGATCTGGCATTGGTAAAAATCGATGCGAACAATTTACCGGTGGCTCGTTTGGGATCAAGCAAATCTATTCGTCCCGGTGATTGGGCAATTGCTATTGGTAGTCCTATGGGACTTGATCACACGGTTACCTTTGGCATCGTTTCTGCGCTTGGCAGATCGCTGAGCGATTTGAATAGTAATGTTGAGCTGATTCAAACTGATGCAGCTATTAATCCCGGTAACTCCGGTGGACCGCTTTTGAATATTGCCGGCGAAGTAATTGGTATTACTTTAGCAATTAGATCCGATGCTCAAAATATTGGTTTTGCCATTCCGATTGATGTCGCCAGAACTGTTGCCGATAGTCTCCTGGCACACGGATCGATTCAACGTCCCTATTTGGGCATTATGATGCAGCAGCTGGATGAGAAGCTGGCTAAGTCTTTGGGTTTACCAGCCAATTCGCAAGGCGTGGTAGTGGCTCAAATTATGCCAAACAGCCCAGCTGCAAAAACCGAACTGGTTCAAGGCGATGTTATACAAAAGGTAGATGGGATTGCTGTTTCGACATCAACTGAAGTACAACAACTTGTACGCGGACATAAAGTCGGCGACAAGCTAAACTTCCTAGTTTTGCGCGGACGCGGAATCACTGCCGTAACTGTCACTATCGGTGAATACCCAGACGGCGAATCTAATTGAGCAAATACTTTTGCACTACTGGCTCATGGGGCATCAGTTTCGGTCTATACCCTATACACCATAATTTATGGCGTATAGGGTATAAATTATGGCGTATACGACATAATGCGAAAAGGACATGCCCGAGAACCGACTGCGAAAACTCAGCGTAACGCAGCACTGCGAAGCCGACGCTTGCGGAGGAGACAGAGCGCTTATTCAGGATAGGAACGGCTCTTGCGCAACGTATCCCAAATATCTGCCTTTGGTACTTCCAGCTTTTCTTGAGTTGGGGATGCTTGTTCTTTTGGCTTTTCTTCAACGCTTGGTGCTGCTTGTGCGGCTTTAGAGATTCGATGCTTCGGCTTTGGCAATGGGCTAGGAGAAACTGCTGCGGTGGGCGATTTTGTCAGGCTCAGCTTATTACTATCTTGTTTGATTGGCTCAACCGGTGGTGCCGGTGTGATGGCAGTTGGTACTTTCTGTTGTACTGGTTTGATTTCGCCTTGTGGTGGAGTTTCGCCTGATTGTGCCGGCAGCTCTTTTGGTACTGACCTTGTGCCACTGGGCTCGTGTTGGGTGGTGTAAAACCAAGCATAGCCCAATCCAACTACGATAATCACCGCAATTACTGCTGCAAATAATTTGGCCGGAATCTGTTCCGGCATTGCAGCCTCAGATGGTTTGGTGGCGCCGGCTGTCGCCGCGCTTGAAGTCGGTTGCTTTGGCACCATGGCGCGCAGTTGCTGACTCTTGGACGGAGTAGGAATGGAAAATTGCAGTTCTTGTTTTAGTTCGGTCATCGACTGTTGGCGATTCTTCGGATCCTTTTCCAACGCCTTGAATACGACTTTCTCAATGCGTTCCGGAATGTATAAATCCGGACGAATAACAGAAAATGGTTTAGCTGATTCCGTCAAGTGTTTGTTCATGGTATCAACCATGGTATTACCAAGCAAAGGCAATTCGCCGGTAATTGATTCGTAAATCATCACACCCATGGAGTAGATATCAGATCGTGCATCGAGCTTGTGTCCCATGCATTGCTCCGGGCTCATATAAATAGGACTGCCGCAGACTTCACCCGTTTGTGTCAGTCTTTGTGATTCTTCACCGGAAAATGGAATCAGTTTGGCAACGCCGAAGTCTACAATTTTGACAAAGTCTTTTTCGTCTTCCGTCTCAATCAACATGATATTGCTGGGCTTAAGATCTCGGTGTACGATGCCCTGTTCATGCGCATGTGCCAAGGCATCACAGGCTTGTGCAAATATTTTTACGGAACGATCGACGCCCACTTTCCCATCTTTTTTTATGATTGCATCCAGACCCATGCCTTCGATGTAGTCCATTACAATATACGGCTGCCCATTGGGCGACATGCCAAAGTCGTGAATCGTAATTACATGAGGATGGCTAAGCCTTGACGCTGCTTTTGCTTCTTGCCGGAATCTGCGAATAGCATTACCGTCGCGCACGTGTTGTGATTGCAGCATCTTAATTGCGACAAAACGATCCATTGTGTCGTGCTTGGCTTTGTAGACGACACCCATGCCACCATGCCCAATGACGGACAGTATCTTATAATGCTCGGCAAGCAAGGTGCCAACCAACGGGTCGTGCACCTCTGCTATCAAATTTGCACCATCAAAGGGACATTTTGCCAGCGTGTCATCAAACTCACGATGGCAGAGGACGCATCGCAGCTTATTGCCCATAATTTTGATGTCATCAGCCGCCACGGCGTTCAGTCCTAAAACCCAGCTTGGTTACTTATCGACTATGTACATAATGTAATGTACCCGACTTTGATTTACATTAACCGCGCAAACTGCCCGCTGGCGCGCCGTCCTTCATTTCAACAAAGTTGGCGATTTGCCCTTGATTAACTTGGAAAACTTTGGCGCCGGCAAGCCATTCTGGCTCGAATTTTGATAGATGGGTGGTTGTAATGATTGTCTGCAGGTCTTGCTTTACAGCCGACATCAAAAGCCCCTGGCGGACCAAATCCAATTCTGCCAAAACATCGTCAAGAAGCAGGACTGGTGGCTCATCCAGCGCCTGGCTCAGCAAAGTCAGCTCGGCTAGCTTGAAGGAAAGCACCAAACTGCGTTGTTGCCCCTGACTGGCAAAGGCTGAGGCTTGAGCGTTGTTGAGGGAAAATGTGATGTCATCACGGTGGGGACCAAGCAATGTTTGTTTGCGCCCAATTTCAGCTGAGCGTTTTTGCTTGAGAAGCGTGAGCAAAATAGAGGCAACCTCGGCCGGTTCTGCTTTTGCTAAAGTCGAAACGCTTACCGATTTAGGTTGGTCTTCCTGCGCTGATTCTGCGGAGTCTTCCGCATCGTCCGGATCGCTTGCGCCGGCTTGCTTTGCCGCTTGAAAGACATAGTCTGCTTGCAAGGCTTCTTTCTGTCCGGACAAATGACGTTGGAAGCCCTCGGCAATCGGCAAAATATCTTGCAAAAGTTTGAGCCGCTCTTTGATGATTTTTGCACCGAAGCGGGCCAGCTGCTTGTCCCAAGCCAATAGCTCATCTTGATCGGTAACAGTAATTTTGCCTTTCTCAAATAAGGTTTTGAGCAGCTTGTTGCGCTGCGTCACTACCTTTTGATAAGCACTTAAATCCTCATGATAAATCGGTCGGATGCGGCAAATGATATCGTCGATCCAATTGCGTCGATAGCTTGGTCCGCCGCGCAACAAATTCAAATCTTCCGTTGTGAAACTGACGCAGACCAAACGTCCTAGCAATCCGCGCACCGAATTTTGTGCCACACCGTTGACGTGAATTTTTCTTTCCAGTCTTGCGCCCTTGCCGGCGGTAGGCTTGGCTAAACTCACACCAACAGTTTCGGCAAAGCCGCCCTTTTCATAAGCGACTTCGATAATCATTTTTGCTTGCTGCCAAGCAATCAAATCTTGATCGTTTCCGGTGCGGCTGGATTTACCGAGAGAAGCAACTTCAATTGCTTCCAACAAATTGCTTTTGCCCTGCGCATTCTCGCCAATTAAGATTGTTTTACCTGGTTGAAGTTCCAGGACTTGCTCTTGGTAGTTGCGGAAATTCTTGAGATGAATGGAATGGATATGCATTTTATTTGGCGGCTAATATCTGGCGTCCGAGAAGGCAGTCTTTAGAGATTTGCTCTTTCAATTCCTCAAGTGAAGCAAATTTCTTTTCTGCGCGCAAATGCTGCCAAAATTCCAAGCTGACTTTTTGATTGTAGATATCCTCATTGAAATCAAGAATGTGAGCCTCAAGCGACAAAGTCGGCTCCGGAGAAACAGTGGGACGAATGCCGAGATTGATCACGCAAGGAAGCGCGCGCCCATCTTCTAATTTGATTACGCCGGCATAAACACCATTGGCTGGCAGAATTTGGCGGTCGGAAGTTTGCAAATTAGCGGTGGGAAAACCGAGCTGCTTGCCTTTTCTCATGCCACTAATTACAGTGCCAAAAACAGCATAAGGGCGAGCTAATAGTTTGGCTGCCAGCTGCACATCGCCCACGCCCAGCGCTTCACGAATGCGGGAGCTGGAAACTTCCATGCCGTCAACCTGTACAAGCGGCGCGACATTGAGAGCGAAACCTAATTCCGTACCAAGTGTAGCCAGATAAAGCGCATCACCTTCGCGATTGCGACCAAAGTGATGATTCTGCCCGACTGAAATGGATTTGGCACCAAGACCGCCGACCAAAATGGTTTCAACATACTCGCGTGGGCTCATGCGGCATATATCTTCGTTGAAAGTCAAAACCAACGCCACTTCAATTCCCAATGCGGCATACAATTCCAAGCGTTGTTCAATTACAGTTAACAACTTGGGTGGTGATTGAGTCGTCAGGTTGCGCGGATGATCGGCAAATGTCACCAAGGTCGGCGTCACGCCCATCTTGCGAGCGTCTTCAACCGCCAGATCAATGACAACCCGGTGTCCCGGATGCACGCCGTCAAAAAAACCCAGCGCCACAGCCGACTGCTTTACAAGATTTGGCTTAACTTCGTAAAAGGTTTGCACGATATATCCTGGGTGTGCTTGCTGCCTGCTTGATGATACCAATTGGATATCCGCCCGGCGGCGCCAAATAACCAAGTGGTAGCCTGATCATTTTAGCTTAAAGTGCAGTTCAGGTGCGTGTTTTCGGTGCCGTATTTCCCCTTGGTTATCCGGCTTTTAAGCCAGTTTTCTATGCTAAAATTAGCCGGTTGGGTTAACGCCCTTGGGTCTTCCTTTATAGACCCGGAAGAGCAAGCAAATCGCTTGCCCGCAATTGCAAGTTATCGCAAGTAAACATTGGAAAAATCATGGCAAAGACAAAGACAGAAAATACCGAAGTAGAAGAAGTCAAAGAAGAGAAGAAAAAAGCTAAGTCGGGTGACTATGACGCCGCCTCTATTGATGTGTTGGAAGGGCTGGAAGCTGTTAGAAAGCGCCCTGGTATGTATATTGGCTCGACTGGTCCAAGAGGGTTGCACCACTTAGTTTATGAAATTGTCGACAACTCGGTTGACGAAGCGCTTGCCGGATTTTGCAAACATATTGAAGTGACAATCAACACCGATCACTCGGTAACGGTTGTCGACGATGGTCGTGGTATTCCAATTGATATCGTGGCAAAGACTGGTAAGTCTGGTGTGGAAACAGTGTTTACTGTTCTGCACGCAGGCGGTAAGTTCGGTGGTGGCGTTTATAAAGTTTCCGGCGGATTGCACGGCGTAGGAGCCTCAGTTGTTAATGCTCTTTCCGAAACGTTGGAAGTGGAAGTTTACCGCGATAACAAAGTTCACCGCCAAATTTACAAGCGTGGAAAGGCTGAAGGCGGCTTGGAAGTAATTGGTTCTACCGACAAGCGCGGTACCAAGGTAACATTCTGGCCGGACGATTTGATTTTCCACGATTTCAACGAAGACGGTGAGCGTCTGCAAATTCACATGGAATGGGATGTGCTTGCTACGCGTTTGAGAGAAATGTCATTTCTCAATAAGGGCTTGTGCATTGTTTTAACTGATAAGCGCTCGGATAAGACTGAGACTTATCACTACGAAGGTGGTATCGCCAGCTACGTTGAATACATCAACAATACGCGTACACCAATGCACAAACCACCAATTTACTTCGAGCAAATGCGCGACGATGTTGTTGTTGAAGTAGCGCTACAGTGGACGGATATCTACGCAGAGTCTATCTACTCTTTCGTTAACAACATCAACACTCATGATGGTGGCACACACTTAACCGGATTCCGTAACGCGCTTACGCGTGTGGTTAACGAATATGCACGCAAAGCCAATTTGGTTAAGGAAGCCGATGCTAACTTTACCGGTGAAGATGTGCGTGAAGGTTTGACCGCGATCATCTCCGTGAAAGTGTCCGAGCCGCAGTTTGAAGGACAGACCAAAGAACGTCTCGGTAATAGAGAAGTTCAAGGCATCACTCAATCTATTGTGTCGGAAAAACTTTCTGATTGGCTCGAGCTCAATCCGAAAGGATCTAAGGATATTGTCAACAAAGCCATTCAAGCGCGTTCAGCGCGTGAAGCTGCTCACAAAGCTAAGATTCTTGTGCGTAGACAATCGGCATTGGAAAATTCTTCTTTGCCTGGCAAACTGGCTGACTGCTCCGATCGTGATCCGGAAAAATGCGAAATATATTTGGTAGAAGGGGACTCCGCCGGTGGCTCTGCAAAGCAAGGACGTAACCGTTCCTTCCAAGCAATTCTCCCCTTGCGCGGAAAGATTCTGAACGTTGAGCGTGTGCAGCCAGCTCGTATTTACGAGAATGCTGAAGTACAAGCCATGATTCAAGCGCTCGGACTTTCTGTTAAAGAAGAGGATGAAGATGGCGGCAAGAGCACGGGTCTTTTGCGTCCGAATTCTGAAAATCACGATCTGTCAAAACTGCGTTATCACAAAGTAATCATCATGACAGACGCCGATGTGGACGGTAGCCACATTCGTACATTGCTTTTGACGTTCTTCTTCCGTTATGCACGTCCGTTGGTTCTTAATGGTTATGTCTATATCGCTCAGCCACCACTGTATAAAGTGGAAAAGGGCAAGCGCGTAGAATATTGCTACAACGAGCACAAGCTGGAAGCCGTCATGGCCGAGCTTGGTGAGAAAGCAATCATCCAACGCTTCAAAGGTCTCGGCGAAATGATGCCGGAACAACTTTGGGAAACTACGATGAATCCGGAAACTCGTACGCTTAAGCAAGTGACGATTGAGGATGCATCCGAAGCCGATCACACGTTCGACCTTTTGATGGGCGAAGCTGTTGCTCCCCGACGCGAATTCATTGAACAGAATGCGCACATGGTCGGCAACCTCGACGTGTAAGGCATAAGCCGTGATAAACGTTCCTAACCTAGTCACAATTGGCAGAGTAATCCTTTGCATGTTTGTGGTGATGGCACTTTATTTGCCGGATGACACCACGCGTTGGACAATATCTGTCTTAACGGGATTGATCATTTGGGCAGACGGCCTAGATGGATTCCTGGCCAGAAAGCTCAAACAAACTACTGAGTTTGGTGGCATGTTGGATATTGCCGGTGACCGCGTTGTCGAAATTGCTTACTGGATCGTTTTCGCTACACTTGGCTGGATCCCAGTCTGGGTGCCACTATTGTTTCTTGTCCGCGGAACATTCGTTGATTCCATTCGCGCCTTTGCCTCACAAAAAGGCATGACTGCCTTTGGTGAAAAGACGATGATGAAATCAGGCTTGGGCAAATTCTTGGTGGCATCAAACTTCAGTCGCTTCAGTTATGCCATCGCCAAAGCCTTCGCCTTCTGTTTGATGATCGCAGCTCACACCACCTATGGTGCCACTACAATCATCCCGCAAGTCGCCGACTTCCTCGTGTATTTTTCCTGCGCCTTCTGCATCATCCGTGGACTGCCCGTCCTAATCGAAGGCGTCCCCCTAATCCGCGGCGTATAAAAGATTGTCATCCTGAGCGAGCAAAGCGAGCGAAGGACCTCTCATACTTCGTCAATCCTATCAGTGATCCTTAGTCATTAGTATGCCTGTTACTTGGGTTTCCTTGCCGTTTTTGTCAACAATGGTAACTGGCTCGCGTTTGCCGTTTAGTTTCACCTTGGTGCCATCTGGCAGTGTCATGGTTGGAGGCATACCTTCAATTTTTGCCACAACTTTACCGGTGCTGTCTTTGTATCGGAAAACATTACTCTTATTGGACGGATCTTCTTCGCACGCTAATGGTTTACCGTCGGCTCCCATTATTTCCGGCAACTTGCCACTATGGAACTTGGCTTCGCCACCAGGGTAATTCATTTTGCTTTCTTCTGATGAATTATGATAAACAGTTATGTCACCAATTCGTTCTTCCCGGTATGTTTCAGATGGCCAGGGCTTCTTGGCCGCATCATGAATCTTGTTGATTTGTTCTTCTACCTTTTTACTATCGCCAGACACAGTCCCCTGTACTACCTTCGGACCATCGGGCGAATCTACAGTCTTAACTGCTTCTACCTGGGAGTCGCCTGGTCCGCTGGAAGAGCTTGAATCGTTCATCACACGAATTCCCTCATTGCTCCCTGGAGGAACTATAACGATCACCGAATGATGTTTTTGGTACTTTAAGTTTGGCGTTAGTTCTGCCGTCGACTCAGACGTACTTTGTGCACTTACCTTGTAATTGTTAGGTGGAGTAGTGAGCACATCCTTGAGGGCTTCCAATGTTTCCTTATCCATCTTGCCGAGCTTCTTCATGTCCTCGGCACTTCCTTCCTTGACGCTGTGTATACCCTCGAGCACTTGCTGCTTTTGAGCATCGGTCAATTTGTGGTCTTTGGCTGCTTTGTCGATGACTTCTGATTCTTTGGCAGGTGCATCCGCCTTCTTGGTGTCATCTTTCTTCGCATCACCTGTCTGATCGCCTTGTGTCTTGCCGTCTTCTTTCTTTTCGCCCGGCTTTGTCTCCTCAGCTTTTGGCGGTCCTTCCACTGTGGTGTCTTTGTAATACTTGCCGCCAGGGGCTATGGCACGATTTTCTTCCACATCCTTGCCATCTTTCTGGATGAGATTCACCCAGGACAGAACGCCTGTGGTTTTGTCGTATTTAACATCCTCCATCTTCGAATTGAATGGAGGGGTCTTCTCTGGATCCTGCCCCGGCTTCCATCTATCCCACGTTCCATCGGGCTGGTTGGTTTTTTTATCTATGTGTTTTTTCCAGATTTGCCCATCAGCCGTATGCACCTCGTCAGGCTTACCATCCGATCCCAGGTGTACCGTTTGTTTGCCTCTGCCTGGTCCATGATCGACTGTCGCAGTTTTAGTATTTTCGTCGAAGTCAAACGGCTTGCCAGCTTTGTCACCTGTTTGAGACGCTTTTTTATAGGGGTCTGGAATTTCCTTGCTATATACGTCGGTGGCAGAATCCTTGCTGGGAGTGGCATGATCATGTTGAGGCCCCTTCCAGGGATTATCTCTCGTTGTCACGTGGTCCGCCGGATTGGCGGCTTTCTTCTCTTGAGACTCTTTGGTCTCTTTTGGATTAAGAAATTCTGGAGGAACACTCATTATAAACACCCCACAAAGCATGACATTCTGCTTGGATTGTTCCCCGCAAAAGTGCTTTTAAAATACTTTGAAGCCCAATAGTTAATGATTAAGTCAATTTGGCTGATAACCGCACCCGTGCCCAACAGTCATTGCCTGGCGATGCTTTTAATCAAAAGCAACAAGCGAACTAGGCTGTTACTGCCGGCTGTGATTTTATCCAGGCCATCATGCCACCAATTAGATCCGAAACGTTATTTGCTCCATGCAAACGCAAATAGCTTGCTGCAATGGAAGACCGGTAACCGCCAGCACAGGTGACAACAATTTCGCGATCTGTCGGAATTTCTGCAATTCGATCCACTAGTTCATGCAAAGGAATATGCAAGCTTTTTTCAATGGCATTTTGCTCGCGTTCGCCGTTTGTCCGCACATCTAAAACAAGTGGTGGCTTTGACGAAGTTAGTTCCTCTGCCAATTGTGCGGTGGTGTGACGTTTGGTCGAAGTGGTGGCATTTGCCTTCAACGCGCCTGCGATTCCTTCTTGCAAAAAGCCGACGACATTGTCAAAACCAATGCGGCCAAGTCGCAGTGCGGATTCTTTCTCTTTGCCTGAATCACAAACAATTATGATTGGTTTTTCTTTGTTCAAAATGCAACCGGCAAAAGTTGCATACTTACCGCCGAGTCCAACATTTATAGAGCCTTTGATGTGTCCTTCGGAAAATAATTGTGGATCGCGAGTGTCAAGAATTTGTGCGCCAGTATCTCTGAGTTTGCAAACATCCCCGAGGGAAATTGGCTTAAGCGCACGCTCAAGAGCTTCTCCCAGAGTTAAACGATTTTGCTTATTCAATTCAGCATCATAAGTGAAATACTTTGGTTGTGGTGGCAGATCGGCGGTAAGCAATTTGACGAATTGCTCTTTGCTCATTGGCTTAAGCGCCCAATTGATTTTCTTTTGGGCGCCAATTGTCGAACAAGTTTCCGAACTCAAATTTTTGCCGCAAAAAGATCCCGCACCATGCGCTGGATAGACCATGGTCTCGTCGGGTAATGTCATCAATTTATTGTGCAAACTGTCGTAAAGAGTTGCTGCCAAATCAGCAGCTGAAATACCAGTGCTCACCAATAAATCCGGCCTGCCCACATCACCAATAAAAAGTGTATCGCCCGTCAAAACAGCCTGCGGGTTCTTGTCCTTTTCATTTTCAAAAACAAGAATGGATACAGACTCAGGCGTATGTCCGGGTGTCTCCAGTATCTTCAAACAAACATTGCCGAGTGCAATTATGTCGCCATTTTTTAGAGGGAAAACGGGATATTCCACTTTGGCATGCTGAGAAAGATAAATAGTCGCGGCACATTCTTTGGCCAGTTCCAAATGACCGGGAACAAAATCGGCATGAATATGCGTCAAGACCACGTGCGCAATGTCGAGATTATGTTCCTTCGCCTTTTGCAAATATTGGTCGATATCGCGCTGAGGGTCCACAATACAAGCGATGCCGCTTTGCTCATCGCCAATCAAATAAGAGGCATGTGACAGACAACCTAAATAAAATTGCTCGAAAATCATGGCGACCACAGAAGTCAAGTAGAATAAAGTATTGAAGACGCTAAGAAAATTATCCCTCGCACCTTCGTAAATTCCGCCAAAAAATAACTTTTCTTTTGTGCCATCTGGTCCTATACTTCAGGCAGGTTTGGTAGCGGGCGTACAGCAGTGAGCTGGCGCAGCGGAAAGCGAAATGGTATTACTCATGATTAAGAAAGCCTCACTTATTGCTTTAGCCATCTGCACGGTAGTACAGATATCGGCAGCACCGATGTTTGCCAGTGCTGCGTCGGCAAGCACTACAGCTTCCAGCTCGGAAGATTATCAGCTAAAGGCAGCGCTCGAATTGGCAGGCAAGCTTGCTGCTAAGCGTTCCAGACATTCTAATTTCAATGGCTCCACGCCGAGCCGAGAGTCGGGAAGACGCGACCTCGACGGTGTGATGATCTTGGGCGGATCAGAAATCGTTCCCATGTAATTGCGGATTGTAGCTTTTGTAGGGCGGGGTCCCCTCCCCGCCCTTTTTTTATGGAAATACGACTGGGCTGCCATCTCGCACTCCTCTCCTGCACTCCCCTCCCGCACTCTTAGATTAGTCCATCTGGCCGTCCCCTAAAAACACCTTAAGGAAGCCACCCAATTGGGTTTCCCCTTCTCTGTCACTGGGTATATAGAACACGGTGGGTCCAACCCTCCTCTAGTGATGCTGACCAAGCGGCGTAGGGCGAATATGCACAGACGGTTTCACATGTGCTCAAATAAAATTGCTAAGCCAAGTTCTCGTTCGACAAAGGTACGGAACGAGAAAGGTGTATACCTCGTTGAACTTTTAGTCGCAGTGTTTATCAGCAGTTTGTTTGCTGCCGCAGTTGCCTCCAGTATGGCTGATTCGACAAGGCTCACGACATCCAGTCAAAATCAGGTTCTTGCGGCAAATATTGCGCAGGAACTGATTGATAATGCTCGCAACACGCCATTTAACACTCTGGCTACATATTGCCAGAGTACACCGTACGCATTGCTCGTCAACAAAACTAGTTCTGCAGAAACGGGACCAGCGGTTCAGCCACGCCCGCTTTTGCTGGATATGTCTAGCCATACTTGGTCGACTGACAGCAAGAGAAACCTGTTTAGAGGAACGGTTACCGAGTTGGTGCAGGGCCTTGATACCGCTTTCGCCGTTACGACCGCCAATCCTCCGCCCTATATCCGAGTCACAATCACCATCACTTGGATAGATGGCAGCACTACCAACAATAAGACATACAGCCTGCAAACATTGATCTCTGAACAGGGAATACACAATTGATCCGCAATAGAAGACGGACAGACAGTAGATTGGTTCGACTATGAAAATATGTGATACCAAGCACACGCAAAAAATATCTCAATGCCAGCCAAGATGCACCGGTGGCATGAGTTTAGTTGAAATGCTGATTACGGTCGTAATCATGGGAATCATCATGGCCGGTACGTCCGAAATGGTAATGATCAACAATAGTTCGAGCTTGAATATGCTCAACAAAGTTGACAGCCTGAATGCTGCTCGTCAACTGGTTGAACGTATTGGTAAAGATGTGCGCATGGCCAGAAATGTTGGTGACATTTTTGGTCAACTCATCAATAGTGTCACTGGTATGCCATACTCTGGCGCCATGCCGCCCCCTGCGGGAGCCGCTGTTACTATTGGTAGAGAGTATTTCCCGGCGGAGTTAAATCCTAACTATGGGGGTGGGCAGACGCCGACAAATGGTTGGCCTGTGGCGCCGTGGCCAAGCAAGCCGTATACTTTATCGAACACAACCTTGGTTGTGCAAATTCCGGTCTTCGATAGCAATGGTTTCCCGACAATGATTGCCAAAGGTGTGGGAAATCCGACAGCATTTTCTAATTTGGATAATGTTGACACTCTTGTCTATCAGGTTCTACCTGCGACAGCAAGCGATCCTAATTACGATCCCAATACGCCAACTTGGATTATTCAGGAGGCTGTTTTTAGGGGATTGCTTGGTGGTACTTTTCAAAATCACGTGATGTTAAATCCCCCAGTGACAATCATGAGCGGTATTGTTGGCCCAATCAATCCCAATACCGGACAACCAAGGATCTTTCAGTACTTGGCGCACAGCGGTGGTGATCCGCAGGACACAGTTGCGGCTGCCACGCTTTCCGATATAACTGGTGTAGTCGTGAATCTCGAGGTCAGGCGCAAGCAAGAGGATGTGACTGATCCGCAAAGTCTTGGCATTAAGAGCGAAGTTTATATGCGCAATAACACGCTTAGCACTATGGGCGGGTTGTAGCTTGATTGTCTGTATGCTTTTTTGTACAAGATTAGATTGTTTTATGAAAGCGTTGGTTGAGATAAAAGCTAGTTAGGGTGCGGAATTTCGCTAATTGAAATGGGTATATAGACCAAGAACAGTGGAGGGAATGGATGATGAAAAAAATCAAACGAAATCAGTCCGGTTTCTCACTCCTAGCTGTGACTTGCATGGGCGCTATAGCATCCATTTGGCTGTTAGCTACAGTGGGTATGGTGTTGCCTACTTATCAAAGAGCCTCACAGCAGCGCTACTATACGGTTGTGCGCAGTTCTGCTGAAGCTGCCTTGGACTACACCGTCAAGTATTTGGACTCCGTTATGGGTAGTTCGGGCTTTGACAGTATTAGTTCACTTTCCATTCCATCTCAGGTTCTTTCTAATTCTGGTTCGACCGTCTCAGTCTCGATTGCCAATGTTTCTCCGACAGCCACCTCCTCGGTATATGATCCACAGCTGGATCCAACATCGCCAACTTCAATTGTCACAAAGAACCTCTGGCGGCGGGTTACGGTGGTATCAACCTTAGGCTCATATAGCAAGAGCATACAAGTCTTACTCAAGCCTTCAATCGGCACCGCCGGTGGTGGTGCAGGTTCAGGATTCCCCTACTATAAATATGCCGTCTTTGGCAGAAATCGTGTTTCTCTCAGTGGCAATGCCCGGACTGATGGATATCATTCATCATGGGGACCTTATGGCGGATGGAACGTAAACAGTTTTGGAGGCCCCGTAGGAGCTAACGGACCATCTACTTGGAACAGTTCCAAGCCACCGACAGTCGATTTGTCTGGTAATGCGGTTGTCGGTGGTAGTCTATCCGTCTTGTCTGGTGGAGGAATGGGTGGGCCACCTGCCGTAACTCGTTCCGGCAATGCTGTTGTCAACGATCAGTTGTTTGTCAACGGCACCACCTCTGGTGGCTTCCAGGCAAGCGACGGAGCAACTCCTTTGGCCGGGGACACGGTAAAAGGCTTAACCACTACTAATGGGGAGGCTGATGGAATTCCTCGGCAAGGTGAACGAACCATATCGTCAACAATTAACAATACAAATCTCTCACAGTCCCAAGAGTCAGTTCCATCTGGATTAACAGCACCGTCAGATGCCTACAATGTTGGTAGTATAAATGTTTCAGCCAATGGCAGGGTGATTATACAGGCGGGTGCACCACCTCCACCAAGCCCGATCAATGTGAGTGGAAATTCAACTCTATACATTCCACCGGGTGACTATAATGTTACGTCATTTACTGTATCTGGTAATGGACAATTCATACTTGATTCAGGTTTGGGCACTAATCCGGCGCTGGCCTCCGGCACCAATGTGAGAATGTTTGTGCAAGGAAATACAGCCGGATCAAATGCAATTCAAATTTCTGGCAATGCTCTCGTAAATAACAATACATCAGTTCCTGCCAAGTTCCAGTTTTGGTACAACGGGTCTAAAAACGTTGCTTTGGCGGGAAATGGAAATCTGCATGCACTTATCTATGCGCCAAATTCCTCAGTAAATGTCTCCGGCAATGGTAATTATTTTGGCTCTATCTTTGCTGCCAACTTCAATGATACTGGCAATGGCATGATTCACTACGACAGATCTCTCGCCAATACCTCATACGCCTCTTCAGCAGGACTTACCTGGTTGCCGGCTACGTCTGTGACAGGACTGCAAACAGTAAGTTGGCGGGAACTTTAATTAGGTTCTCCGAAGTTGCCTACGTTCGATCACTAGTTATTCCCAAAGTAATCTTTGGGCAAGCGATGGTCCGATGCCGAAGTATTTTTGCAGGAGAATTGGTTTGGCTTCTGTGGAAACAATAAAGCCTGGGCTGACGTATTTGTTCCAGGCAACTTGAAATGCTTCGCGGCCTTTTTCTGATCGAGCAAGCAATTTTGGCACGGGGTGATAGGCAGCAACCGTTGGTTCAGCATGACCACGTAAGTAGGCTTTGAAGAATTTCTTTTCTGCCTTTTGAAGGGAATTGGGCTTTCCTAAATCATCTGGCTGCGCATATTCATATTTGGGAATGAGATAAGGCTGATTGCTTATTGGTGCCATCACTTCACGGAAACAACGGGCAAAATATTGAGAATGTTCTGCTTCGACATCATCTAGGAATACGCGATACGAACCATCGGAACGAATAGTCACTTTTACTAAGTCGTTGGTCAAGTAATGTGGTAACAGTTTGGCTTGCTTAAGTGCAGATAAGATTGCCACACCGATATCGTACAAAGAAGACTCTTGTGTGTTTGGCTGACAAACTTCTTTTTGTAAGCGAGAAAATAGTGATGAGTATTTGCGCTGGCCAAGCACCATGGAAGCAACTAGTGGTGCGCAGGCAACGTAGGCCAATTGTCCCCAACCAAATGTGAAGCTAAGTGCTGCCAATGAGGCAAGGCTTCCGAGGCTACCGTACTCTAACCAAATTCCATGCAGTTGTGCTCGCAGTTCCTTGGCATGAGCTTTGTATCCTAAATTTCTGCGAATATGTGGTGGCGTTAAGGCAAGCTTTCTTAAGCCTTCCACTTCTACGCAGCCAAGCGAGCGATTGGCATAAGGCTGACCGACTTTCCAAAGCTCGTAAATTTTTTCGCGGCATAATGCGCGATTGATCATTTCTTCGTTGAAAGTCTCTAGTGAGGCGAAGACTTCCGCTGGTGTCAGTTCGGAAAACGATGGGTGAACGTGACCAACACCACATTCGATATGTCCATCATCAGCAATACCAAAGTAACCATCGTGTTTGCGCACGAAACGATGATAATCATTTAGTCCTTTTTCTAAAGCAGGCGCAATACAAACAACATCCCAATTGTTCGCTACCTTTTTGGCTGCTAAAGGATCTTTTGTGTTGATGCGCAAACTACGCCCGCGCAATTGCTTGACAGATACAGGCGAAGTAATTGTCGTCAGATCTATGAGGGTATTTAAGGCTTGACTGTCCCAACCTTCGCCAAAAATACCGCGCGTACCGATTAAGCACTTTGTGATACCACGTTCAAAAATGTGGGTTGCCATTGCCACATAAAAACGCGATTCCCATTCGGAAGATTTGCCGGTTATTTCTTTCAACCTGGGATTGCCTTGACGATCTTCCACTATCAGATCAAAGGAAAATCCTTCGTCGTGAATATATTCATTGGCCGCCGCGATAAATTGCGAGCAAATGCGCTCGTCGACCAAAAGCAGCGAACCCGTCACCAAAGTCGGATTGAGGAATTGGGAAATTGGTTCTTGCAGTAACTCGGTAATCACAGCAATAGCGCCGCCGGATTCTTCGTCCAAAACACCATTTAGTGATTTTATATCTACGGCAGACATGCGCTCAAAGTCAGTCACAACTGTGGCTCGCAAATGATCGTTAAGCAATTTGTATTCTGTGTCCAAAATGCGAGCCACTGCTTTTGGTTTGCTTTTACTGAAAGCCATGACTCGATCAACGGGAGATGCTTGTCGGCGAATGCCTTGCTCAGTCAGTCCAAATCCTAGTTTGCGAATCGCTTTCTTGATTTGATCATGCAGGCGATGATTTTCCGCATGGGCACTTACCTTGAGATAATGCAAAGCAAAATCTTCAAGAATCAGCATCCAGTCGTCTAACAGTGGTGCTTGCCGCAATGTCTCGGAGAGATCGACAGTGAGTGGCATCGGCAACTTGTAAGTCCAAAGATATCGCGTAAAGGCTGCTGCAAGCTCGGGATGTTTCTGCGCAATGTCTTGTTTGGCATCAGAAGACATTCCTTCTTGCAGACGCTTAACCACCCATTGAGAAAGTCGAGAAATAACTGAACCGTCAGGAGCCTGTGGCACTTCTGCTTCAGCGGCTGAATTGGCTGTTGCCGCAGACAATTCGCTTTCGTAGGGCTTGTCTGGTTTGCTGGTTAAATCGGTAATTAGTTCGTGGAAAGCCTCGTGTTGCTTCTCTAAATATTCCATTTCTGCTTCAGTCGGTTCGCAAAAGAAAACCAAATCCTGAAATGGTGCAAGACCACCTTCTTTGACTAGTGCTGGTGTGGGCACCTGATAATCAATGTTGCCGACAAGCGTGAGATAGCGCGTTTCTTGTGACGCAGACTTTCCTTCTGGTGGCGTGCCTGTCAATCCGACAATAATTGGATCATCCAATTGCCGGGCAAGATGCGTCATCACCGCTGCCCAATAATCGGTTAAGTGGTGGCATTCGTCAAAAATCACCAAACCAAATTTTTGCCGACGCAAGGCTTGCAACAAATCTAAGGCATTCTCATGCAAGACCTCTTTGAGGTCTAGTACTTCCGTCAACCGACGGCGTAATCTACTTGTGTGTCGTGAGATCTCGCGGTCATAAGCTTTGGGATTGTTTTGCATGAGCTCAAAAATTCTCAGCTCAGCGTCGCCTGCCGAAACAGACATTCCTCTAACGATTTCTTCCAGCCAGGCTTTATGGGCTAGCTTTTCCAAAAGCTCTTGTTCGCGTCCGGGTGTGGACAGCACTTGGTAGGTGAGCAAAGTTATTGGTTTGAGTGGACGCGTCTCATGCGTGCCAATCAAATGCTCAACACCGTAGCTTGCCAAATCCGGTGGTAAAAACAGATCAGCCTTTTGTCCCCATTGTGCCTGAATGGTAGTGTTTGGTGATACCACTAAGCTCGGAACGCCAAATTCCGAAATCAGCTGTAAACCAATAATGGTTTTGCCTGCCCCTGGTGGTGCGACAATGTGCAACTGACGCTCGCCACGCTCAAGCTTGATATTTATCAGCTCAACAATTTCTTTTTGATAACGTCTTAAAGGTAACTGAAAGGAAAGATCAGAAAGATCGATCAGACGATTTTCATCTACGTCGGTAGCACTTGCATTGAGCTTTTCAAGCACCATTTGGCATTTTCTTTCTAGTCGTACGCACACGGGTCATATCTATAGCAGCATAACCAGGCTGAGCTGGGTTTATTCTACATGCGGATGGGCCCTAGGTGCAACATCAATTACGGGAGGGGAAACCCGCCCCTACACGAGACTGGATGGGCACAAATGGTTAATTGGACAGTGGGCACAGTCCGGGTTGCGGGCATAGCAAGTTCTCCGTCCGTGCCAGATTAATGTAATCGACAATTTTGACCAATCTTGTTTTGGGAAGAGCTTCTGCAAGTCCAATTCGATTTTAATCGGATCGCTTTGTTTGGTTAATCCCAGTCTTTTCGATAATCTTTGTACGTGCGTATCAACAGTCCATCCAGGCACATCGTGCGCCACACCTAAAACCACATTTGCGGTTTTGCGTCCAACGCCAGGCAGCTTGGTCAATTCTTCTTGGGTATTCGGTATCTTGCCACCGTATTGTTCCTCAATTGCTTTTGCACAGTTGTGGATATTGGTTGCCTTGGCATTAAAAAATCCGGTTGGGCGGATAATTTTTTTGATTTCTTCCAGTGGTGCGGAAGCCAGAGCCTTGGCGGTGCCAAATTGCTTGAACAAAATTGGTGTGACCTTGTTGACCATGACATCCGTGCATTGAGCAGAGAGAATCACAGCAATTAAAAGTTGAAAATCAGAATCAAATATGAGTTCGCAGTCTGCCTCGGGATAACGTTTGCAAAGCAAGTCCATCATGGTCTGGGCCGTTTTTTTGTCGACCAATTTCACGGCTTTCACCGTTTTGGTTTTTGCTGTCTTGGCCTTTTTTGCAGGCAATTGCTTTTGCTCCCGATCTAAATTGCGTGATCTAATTTTGAATTTGTGCGCCGTGACCAATTGATTGGCAAATCAGGCAATCTAACTCGCCATAATTATCTTGCAATTTCCGTTTTAAGAAGTGTGCCATTTCGCAATCAGACACAAGTGCAAACATACTTGGGCCGGAGCCTGTAAGCTGGCAGCTCAGTGCGCCAAGATCTTTAGCCTTTTGACAAATATCGGCAAGCTGAGGATGTTTACTAAAAATCATTGGCTGAAAGACATTGCCAAATGATTCAATAGCGGCTGCCAAATCACCATCTTCAAGATGTTTGCTTGCTTCTTCCAAGTTTGGCTTACACAAGTCGTATGGATCTGTGGTTTTTACATATTCGTCATAAGCCTGATAGACCCAACTGGTGGCAATCGATAAATTCCTCGGCTTAATCACAAGAAAGTCTAGTTTGGTTTTGGAGTTGACTCGCGTTAGTACATCGCCGCGCTCAAGACCAATTTGTGTGCCACCGCTCAAACAAAAAGGTACGTCGGCACCGAGTTTGGCTCCAAGTTCAGCCAATTCCAGGTGGGAAAGTTGTTTACCAAAAAAATGATTGAGGGCCAAAAGCGTTGCCGCACCATTGCCTGAGCCACCGGCAAGGCCCGCAGCAATCGGCACATTTTTGTTCACCCGAACGGAAAGCTTGCCAGACTTTCCATTTACATTTTCTGCAAATAAGTCAAAGGCTTTGGCAATTAAGTTGGAATTATCCAGAGGGAAGTCGCCACTTGCTTGTTGAGACTCGGTGGTAATCTCGATTTGTTTTTTTTCACCAGGCTGGAAGGAAAAGGTCAGCTCGTCTTTCAGATCAATTGCTTGCATCAAAGTCTGCACTTGATGATAACCATTCGGCAAAAGTCCTGTTATCTCAAAAGTGAGATTGAGTTTGGCTGGAGAATGAACAATTATCTCAGTCATTTTCGAAAGGCCCGTTGTCTCCATCTTCTTTGGGTTTCAGTTCCAATAGACGATCTGTTAATTTCGCGAATTGTTCAAGCGATAGCCTCTCGGCGCGCACTTGCGGATCTAAGTCTTGTTCGTGAAATAGAGCGAGCAATTCTTCTTGAGAAAGACCGGTAAATGCCAGATTGTTCTTGAGCATTTTTCTTCTTTGGCGGAAGCCTGCCGTAACTACTTGGCGCAAGAGTTTGTAGCTTTGGCAATCTACGCGTGGTTTGGCAAGCGGTACGATTTTGATTACTGCTGATTGAACTTCTGGTGGTGGCCAGAAACTTCTGCTTTCAATTACTTCCAGCATGGTGGTATCGGCATATAATCTTGCCAGAATGGTCAGTAGGCTGTAGTCCTTGCCACCTGGTTTTGCCACCAGTCGTTCTGCTACTTCTTTCTGAATCGTCATAACTGCCGAATCAATTAGATGAGTCCAATGCGCTGGTTTGTCAATTTCGCCTAAGAGGTAAACAACGATTGGCGAAGTTATTTGGTAGGGGACGTTGCCGATGATTTTGATTTTTGTCGGACTAGGTTCTTCGTCGCTATGAGGGCGGGGAGACCCCGCCCCTACGGGATGACAATCATTAGGTTGTGCGTCGGGATGACAGTCTTGGGAAGGTTCATCGGCATTGTCGCGCTCTCTTTTTTTGATTTTTTTGAAGAGGCGGAGATTCTCTAAGTCGAATTGCAAAAAGTCGCCGTGCACCACATGCAAGTTTGGTGCTTGCCATTCTTCAAGGGCTCGGGCGCAACTGCCGTCTAATTCCACTGCATAAACTTGGGCTTTTGTGTCTACCAGGTAGTGCGTGAGAAATCCCAGTCCTGGACCAATTTCTATCACGGTGTCGTTAGCTTGAATGTTTGATGCCTTACAAATTTTGGCCAGTTTGTCCGGGTCAACCAGGAAATGCTGACCAAGATGTTTTTTCGTGTTGAAATCTCTTGCTTGTTTAAGCAATTCTGGTCGGCTCAACATCAAAACCATTTGTTAGCTATGTCCCGTTGTAATTTTTTTTGTTGTAACTATTTGCTTGGTTCAAGAGATTTTGGCGGCTTGGAAGACTTTGACGGTTTTTCCGGCTGAGCATTTTGTCCTGCTTCTGCCTCAGTGCCATCACCATTTGCGGATACTTCTACTTTCGGGTGCTTGATCAACCTGACTCGAATGATGCGATGGCGGTCGGCCGCTTCCACTCTCAAAGTGTAATTATCGGTGACTACCTCATCTCCAACTTTTGGTTCTTGTCCCAAATCACCAAAGATGTGACCACCAAGCGTATTGAACTCTTCGTCTTCGATATTTAGTTCCAGCTTTTCATTCACTTCATCAAGTGAAATTTTGGCATCCAGCAATATTGAGCCATCTTCTTGTTCTTGAATGAATTCTTGCACAATGTCGTATTCATCGGCAATGTCGCCAACCAACTCCTCCAGCAAGTCTTCAATTGTCACAAGTCCGCGCGTTGCCCCATACTCATCCACAACAATCGCCATATGAGTTTTTGTCTTCTTGAACTCTGTTAACAGGTCGCCGGCATTTTTGTTTTCCGGCACAATCAAAATCTTGCGAGCAAATTCCCGAATGTGTGCGCCGTGCTTGTTATCCACCATGGCTCTTAGTCCATCGCGGATATGCACCAAGCCAAAAATGGAATCAATATTTTCCTCGTAAATCGGTAAGCGCGAAAGTCCGGCTTGCAAGGTGAGATCGACAAATTCTTTCACAGTTGCTGAAGCCGGCAAACAAATCATATCTGTACGTGGTGTCATTACTTCTGAGGCAATTGTGTCTGAAAAATCAAAAACACTGTGCAGCATCTCTTCTTGCTCTTCTTGCAGCACGCCCTCTTCTTGGCTGGCAGAGACCAACATCTTTAGTTCTTCTTCCGAATAGACAAACTGTCTATGTGGTGGGTCAGTTACTTGCAGCAAGCCGAGAATGAAGGCGGTAAAACCATTGAGGACTTTGTTGAAAGGCGTTGTTACCCAACACCACACTTCCATCGGCCAAATAATTGCCATCATCACGGATTCGGCGCGCTGGAATGTCCAAGTTTTTGGAATTAATTCACCAAAAACGGTTTGTAAAAAAGCTGTGATTGAAAAGGCAACCACATAACAAATTGCTTGAGCTGCTGATGCAACTGGTTTGGCTAATTCTTCTGATAATCCCAGGCTCATCACATAATCGGTCAAATGGTGAGCAAATGTATGTTCACCCAAGGAACCCAAAGCTAGTGTACATAATGTAATACCCAGCTGGCAGGCGGCAATAAAAGTATCCGGATGATCCAACTGCTTTTGTACCAGCTCAGCTGTCTTGTTTCCCTCTTCCACTAATTGATCAACGCGCGTACGACGAATACGAGCAAGCGCCATTTCCGCCGCAACGAAAAAGGCGTTCAAGGCAATTAAGAGTGGAATGAAGATGATTTGAATAATCTGACCGGGCACCAGGTCTGGTGCCAGCTCCTTTACTGTTTAAGTTCTCAAAACGAAGAAACCGGCAGGCCAGAATTTACTGGTGCCGGAATTACTTTCAACATACGCCAGGGCCAAGCTTGCGTTTGCATCAGCGAAAAAGAGTTACGGCGTCCGCGAGGACTGCTTCCTTCCGTATCGCTTCCTTGGGGAGGGTCATCCGAAGATGAATTTCCACAACTTTCTGCCTGGTCTTCCATTTCCAACCAACTTTTATCCAATTTGCTTACCAATCACGAGAATTTGTCTGTTTCGATGCCTTCAAATCACGCTTGATTGGTTTTAGCTCAATAAGCCTCTGTATTATCGCAGAGACCCCGAAGGATATAGACCTTCAAGAAATATCCTATCACAACCAAAATTAGCGCTTGATAACTAGTTCTTGTTGGCAAGCTGCCAGGCTTCCGCAGCAATCAAGGCCGATGATAAATTTGCCAGGAAAACCGTAGTCGGCAAGAAAAATACGCCAATCAAGGAGACTATCGGTATCGTCACGGCTGCCATGCCCAGACCAAGAATGACCAGCCAGGCAACAATAAAGGTACTTGGCTTGCGCTTAATTACCGAGTAAACCACAGCTAAATCCAGACCAGCTGTCAATTTTTCCTTAAGCGCGAAGTTAACCATGAGATACGGGCGGACAAACGACAACAAAATCCAAGCAAATTGGAAGATTAGTCCAGAGATGATAAACAGCCAGATAAATTCTGGGCTAGCAGTCGTCATAGTTCTTAAACTAAACCAGATTAGGCTGAGAATGCCGGCAATCAGGGCCAGAAAAACGTTGAGAATTAGTTCAATGACTAACCAGGTAAGCCCTGAGACAAATAGAACTGGCCAATCAGTCCATTGTGGCAGTCCTGGCTCGGGCGATGTCAGTCGGACGCGAATGGCTGATAACAAGTAGCCGGACAAAAGAGCAACGATGACAAAAACAATGGGGAAGAAAAGCGGACTGGCGCCAAATAAAACAAAGCAAGCTGCATTCAAGACACCGCCCATCCCGGTTTTGAACATCCATTCCGGATCGGAAAAGATCTCTTTCCATATTTTGTTGTAATCAAGAGAGCCAATTTTAGCGCCGCCAATTTCTGGCAGCGCATTTAGGTTTTTACTCGAAGAATTATCGGACATCTTTTCATCCGCGGCTCTATTTTTTCCGCTCTTATTTTTGTTTTTTGCTTTCAGCAATTGCTGGCTTGAATTTGAACAAGCGTTTGGAGGCTTGGTGCAGTTCCGACCAATCCATCAATTTCTCCAAAGCCTGATGGTCTGTCATATTGAAGGCAATCGGTGTGACCGAGATCATTTTTTGATTTACGGCCCAAGTGTCCGTGTAAGGCTCATCTGATTCTTCGATAGCATGACCGGCTAGCCAGTAATAAATTTTTCCTCTCGGATCTGTGCGCTTCTCAAAATGATCGTTGTAGAGGCGATAGCCCAGTTTAGTTATGGCATAGCCGGAAATTTCCGCCATTGGTGCAGACGGTACATTCACATTCAATAAGCATCCTGGTTGCAGACCAGCCTTGGGTACGCAGTGAATCAGCTCGGCAACAAAATCGGCAGCAGTTTCCCAATGTTTTTTCTCCTGCTTCGTCACCAGCGAAACGGCAATGCTGGGAATATGTAGAAATGCCCCTTCCATGGCTGCTGATACTGTGCCGGAATATAAAACGTCGTTGCCTAAATTGGCGCCGTTGTTTATGCCGGAGATGACAATATCCGGTTTCTGTTTCAGCAAGGCAATCACGGCAAACTTGACGCAATCGGATGGTGTGCCGGTGACAGCCCAGGCGCCCTTTACGTTTGGTGCCAGGTCCACTTCCTCAACTCGCAAAGGTTTATGCAATGTCAGGGCGTGGCCGGTGGCAGACCTTTCACGATCGGGAGCAACGACAAAAACTTCGAAATCTTTTTCGGCCGCCAAGCGCTCCGCCAATTTGCGAATGCCTGTGGCGAAGATGCCGTCGTCGTTTGAAATTAATATCCTCAAGTAAGACTCCAGTTTGAATTACCAGGACAGTATAACGCTGGCGAGCAATGCCTGTATGCGTATTTCAGTATGAGTATATAATTTACAAGGCAAAGTCACTTTGAAGGTAAGCAGATGTTTGAATCACTCAGCCACTCGGCAATTGAGATTATTGAAGAAGCCAAGGCACAAGCAACGCGTTTGCAAGCAGCCAGTTGCGGCAGCGAACATTTGCTATATGGGCTGGCTGGCGAGAAAACCGGCATTGCTCATCAAGCACTGATCACTTTGAAGGTGAGCCAAGAACAAATTGGGCGTGAGCTGGAAGCAATGCAACCCAATCGCTTGGCCCAGGTTTTGCGGCAAGCAAACAAAGCAACTCAGGGGACACCCGCCGAGCCCAAAGTTGCTTTTAGCGAAGAATTATTGCTCGTGCTCGGGGCCGCTGATGATCAAAGACGCTACTACGGCGCCAAAAAACTTTTGCCGGAGCATCTCTTGCTTGGCATTTGTGAAGTGAATGAAATTAGAGCCGGCAAAGTCTTGGAAGAATTTGGTGCCAATATTGTTTTTCTGCGTGGGCAAACAATCGACTTGATGGCTAAGAGATATTTGGCTGAGCAAAAGGCGCCAACGCTTAGTTCAGCAATATGTACGGGACTATCGGAGTTGATTTCCAAGAACTTGGAGGCTGCCGAAGCGCTTAAGCTATTATCGGAGCGCTCACAGTCTCACCTGCATCCACTGCCGGAATCAAAAAATGTTGTGCATATGGTTTTTGTTGGCTACTTGCAAGAATTTCTCTCAGTGCAAGTGCAATTCCAACGCTATCTTTTGCAACAGTCAATTCGCCTCCTGACGGAAAGAACCGGCAGCCTGGACGATGAGGTGGTTGCTTCGATTGTTTCTGCTTCCGCTCAACATCTGCGTTTGGAAGCACGTTACACAATTGAATTTCTCTGGACGCATGAATATCGTTTGTTGAGCCAAGTGCTTGATGAAGCCGAGCACGACTTAATTGGTTCAGCCATTGAAGATTTGTTTTGGGCGCATTCCGAAGAATTGGCTTTGCACGAACTATACGACACGGCTTTGCAAGATCACAGACGCAAGCAAGTCTTAGCTTCCCAAAAGCGTCGTCTGGAAATTCAATCACGCATCAAGCGTTTGCGTAGCCGTTTAGGCGAGACGCTCAAGCAATGCTTCTTGCAAAAGCCAATGTCCGCCTAGTCGGGAGTTGTCATCTAGCGCAAAATAAACGGGCACTTGAGACAAAAGGCTTTGGCAAATTGAATTGGTCTTCCCTCGATGTCATATCCATGCTGAATGGAACATTTCAAGGTGTGACCGCAGTCCAAACATTCTAAATCGGTTCTGCCTTGCAGAATTATTTCGGTAATTTCACGCAGCTTGATCTCGCGCTCCAAAGATTCATTTAGTAGTTGTGGTCTGGTTTCCACTTCTTGCAAAAGCACCGGCTCGACAACTAGTGCCTTGGCTAGCACTTGGCGGTCGGTTGTTGAAAGCCATGTCTCTAGTCCATATTCGATATCTTCAATGCGGCCAATTGGCATACGGCAGGATTTGGCTAAGTCTTTTACCGTCATATTGCGCAACTCGCGCAATTGAAAGACGCGGCGGGCCAAGGTTGGCGCCAGCTCGAGGTTCTGCGGTATTGGTTTGACTTGTTTCACGAAATTCTTGCCCGTATATATCAATTGACAATGCTTAGCCTGCTAGGCGATCAACTTGCTATCAATTTGCCTTCAACCGTGTAATCACTATGGATCTTAACAATTGAATCGCTAAACAGGTTGTTGCAAGATGGAAATTTGGGTAAAGATATTGCAAGGAACCCATAAATAATAAACAATCGAAATTTAATGGGGTGAGCTTGGTGAAGGTCAAAGGTCAAACATCTACTGCCGAAACGCGCGATCAGCTTTTGGAAAGAAGGCGCAAACCCGGCGCATTGACAAGCTCTGGTCCGCAAAAAGACCAGGTTGTTTTTGGCTTGGATGCCTTCAAGCACATTTTGGCTAAACACTCTGTGCGCAATGCACGTTATGGAACACCATACGCGCTTGCCAGCTTGAATATTTTAGAGTGGCTGGAGGTGGCAAAAACTTTTGGCGAACCGGCAAGCAAACAACTTTTGCGCTCCACTCAGGATGCAATTCTAAAATGCATTCGCTTATCAGACCGCCTTTGTCCGTATGCGCCAGGCAAGTTCATTCTCCTATTACCAGATTGCAGCCAGAAAATGGCCAAACAAATTCTCGAGCGAATTTGTTTGGTTGTTGCTACATGCAAGACGCAATATCACAAGACGACCTTGCGTGCCTCACTTAGCTACAAGCTTTGTGGCATCAGTGTCGAGCCTGCCAATTTAGAAGCTATGCTTGCCTCAATTGGCATTGAAGTGGTCTCTGCCGCTCGAGAGGATAATCCCGCTCACCAAAATATGGCAGACGATCTGAAGGAGAGTTGGCTGAGCCGCTATGCCAATTTGCAAACTTGCCACTGGTTAGGCACAAGTGATTCTCCTGCATTTGCGCAAATGAAAGCATGCGATAAGTGGGCTTCGGAGAAGGAAGTTTTGCTTGTTGAAGTTCACCCAGAAGAAAGTGGTATCAAGTCGAGCCAAAGTGGCTATCAAACTATTGCCGGATATCTAAATCTTCTGCAGCAAATTGAACATCCTGGTTTACTTAGGCTTTCTGATTTTTATCTGGTGCCTGATTCTCCATTGCAGTTGGTGTTTGAATTTCCGCCAGGCCAAAGGTGGGACAAGTTTTTGGCCAAGCCGGAATTTGGCAGACGAGATCCGGCAATGCAGATGATTAATTGGGCAGAACAAATTTGTTCTTGCCTTATTGTTTTGCAAAAGCATTTTCCCCATCTGCTTTCTCTGAAACTAGATAGCCAGAGTTTTTCTTTGGATGAAAATCTCGATTTGGTTTTCTGTGATTATTTTTGGCATTGCCTTGAGATTGGCAAGCCGGAAAGTGATCCGGCATTGGCAGTTCAGAGCTTTGGCCAATTGATGAGCCAAATTGTGAATCACGTTTGTCCACCTGATGCTCACGTTTGTCCACCTGATGCTAATGACGATGTGCGGAAATTCTTCCATATCTTAAGCCAGGGATCTGGGAGCCCCGCATCTGCACCGAAAGAGCTGAATAACTTTTACAAAATCAGGGCAAAGCTTTTGCAAATGGCCGGTGCGCATGCTTGATTTTAGAAAGTTGATCTCACAAATCAAAGAAGTTGGCCGCACGAGTTCAAGCGATAAGGAAATTGGCGAAGAAATTGTTTTGCGAGCCTTGGATGCCTATGACAGAGCAGAAGAAAAGGGTGATGAATTTATCAAGCGCCTTGCCGATAATCAACTCACCGTGCTTTGGCCTTTAGCTCAACCGTTAGAAGTAATGTCCGATCCGCAAAACCAATTTGGCTATGCCGTGAATTTGGATACGCCCAATCACACTGTGGTGGCGGCCGATGGTTCGCAAATTATGCCCAGCCATCATGAAGTGCACAATTGTTATTTGATAAACATTGGTTCTGTGGTTTTGTCTTATGGTGTCGAGGAAAAGGCGGTGCTTGAATCAGTGCCCAGGCTTTATCACAAAGCGGAAGATTTGTATCCTTTGATAAACCGCAGGCGAATGCACATTGATGAGCTGCAAATTTCCTTGCAGCGATTTTTGCTTGAGCTTGAGACAATTTGCAATCATTTGGAAATGTGCACCAAGCGTAAACTGCCGGCTATTGCCTTAATTGATGGTTCGCTTATTCCCTGGTCTTTGGAGAAAATGCCACCGGCTTATCAGCAAGAATTTCATCTTAGGCTATTGGCCCTCTACGAAATTCTGGCAGAAAAACAAGTTCCTCTAGTTGGCTATATCAGCCAATCGCGTGCCACTGATGTGGTAAATGCTTTGCGTACTTTTGAATGCCCTTATGAGAGAAATCTCTGTGCAGAATTTTGCGGGCATCTGAATGAAGAAGATTTCCCTTGCTCAAAAATCTGGCCCTTAACCGACCGGCAATTATATTCGAAAAGACTAAACAGCAATTGTCGCTCGCCTGTTTTTGTATCCGGAAATAATTTTGTCCGCTCCATGCCAAAACCAGAACAAACTTGTTTTACGTACTTGAACGTTGGTTCGGAAACTGCGCGTTTGGAATTTCCTTATCGAGTCTTTCAAGACAAACAAGTCTTTCAATTTGTTTTGTCTGCTGTTTGCCAGCAAGTGGAAAAAGGTTTTGGTTATCCCTTATCGCTGGCGGAGGCTCATTATTTAGCTGTGATCCGTGGTGCGGATCGCAGCCGATTTTTCGATTTGCTCGGCGAGCATCTCATATCACTAGGCAAACCACGTGTAGCCGTCAGCCCGAAAGAGCTGCGTAAGCGCCGGGGCATCATCTAGATTGAAAAATTTAAATGTCAGCGCAGTCAGTACCTTGGCGCCGCCGGTGGATTTGGTGCTTGACGACCTCGGTTTGCGGGCAAGGAGGGCGACGGCTGCGTGCTAGAATTTCAGCTATAAATTTCAAATATATATTGCCTTTCGAGGAGTTTTGCTATGTCAGTAGCGCTTGATCAATCGCTTGTTAAATCCGGTCCTTTGGCAGATATCTACGAGAAGATAATTGCCGGCAAACGCATCGACCGAGATGATGCAATTCGTTTGTATCGCGAAAAGGACATCAATGCCGTTGGCGCGCTGGCGGAATTTGTTCGCCAGAGAAAAGCCGGTCCTGGCAAAGAAAAGTATGTGTACTATATACACAACATGCATTTGAACCCGACAAACTTCTGCGTGGAGACATGCCGCTTTTGCAGTTATGCCAATCCGGAAGAACAAGCAAAAGCTTATACCTGGACTGTCGATCAAGTTTTAGCAGAAGCACGCAAAGGTGTGGCTTCCGGAATTCGCGAAATTCACATGGTCGGTGGATTGAACCCCGCCTGTGACATCAACTACTACGAAGATGTTTTCCGGACAATCAAAAAGGAATTTCCCGATGTTCATCTTAAAACCATGACGGCAGTCGAGATTGAATACATGGCCAATCTCGAAGGTATAAGCTACGAAGAAGTATTAGAGCGCTTAATTGCTGCTGGTTTGAACTCCATGCCGGGTGGCGGTGCAGAAATTTTTGATGAAACAGTGCGGGAAAAGATGGCTGTGAAAAAGACTCCAGCTCGGGTTTGGTTGGAAATTCACGGTATTGCCCACAAGCTGGGCTTGAATACGAATGCCACCATGCTTACCGGCATTGGCGAATCAATTGAGAACAAAGTAGACCATATGCTTTTGTTGCGTGAGCAACAAGACAAGTCTAAAGGCTTCCTTACTTTCATTCCGCTTAAGTGCTACTACGAAGGCACAACCATTACGGCGGATGAAATCAAAGAACCAAGTGAAGAAGATTTACTGCGCGACATTGCTGTCTCCCGCCTTCTCTTGGATAACTTCCCGCATATCAAAGCCTATTGGATTCAACTTGGCGTGCAGTTGGCGCTCAAAGCTTTTGCTTTCGGAGCCGATGATCTGGATGGCACCATTCAGATGGAAAAAATTACTCACGCTGCTGGTGCGAAAACACCGTTGCAACTGGCTAAAGAAAAGATGGAAGCCTTAATCGCCGAAGCTGGATATGTTCCCGTTGAGCGCGATACTGTCTACAACATCATTCGCGTCGCAGAACCGGTAAGCAGTGCTTGCGCTTCTTAGCTCGCACATTTTTACAGTTGTAAGCTAATTTGGGAAAGATTTTTCCGGCGTTCGATAATCAGCGAGGTTTTCTCGCCAGGGCTCTTGCGCGAAAGTATTTCGTTCAGCTCGTTTGGTTTTTGGATTACAGTGCCGTCAACTGCCCGAATGATATCGCCTTCTTGCAAAAGAGCACGCGATGCTAAGCTGGCCAGTCCAATAGTGGTGATTACAATACCTTTGTTGGATTGTTGGCCCAGAATGCCATATTTGGCCATAAAATTTTGATCGCTTGGCGGAGGTGCGGAAGATAGTACTCCGCTTGCCAAAATCACGGGCTTTTGTGATTGGACTTTCGCTGCTTGCATCTGGTCTTGTAAATCCGTTTGCCATTGTGGTCTGGCTTTTGCATCGCGGTTTGCCAGATATTTCTGGGCAGAGCAGGCTTCGCTTGTGCGTCTGTAGGCGCGCACATAACGCGCATCAGCTGGATCTAAATCGTTAGCTTGCTTCATATAAGGAAGTGCTTGCTCGGGCCACTTAAACAACAAATAGATTGTGCCAATGTTGTATTTGATCAAAGCTTGATTTGGTGCTTTCTCGTCTAATGTCAAATAAAGGTTGAGTGCATCTTGATAGCGACCTTCCGTGTAGGCCTTGAGCGCATCTTCGGCAAGACCGCGAATTTGTACTCGGCGGGAATCCATGCAAGGATTTTTAGCCAGTTTCTTTTCGACTTGTTCGATGGCTTGCTGATAGTCAGCGCGATCCGGGCTTGCTTTTAGGGCTTTGTGATAACTGGACAAGGCTTCTGCTAAGCTGCCGGAAGCTTCATCAATAATGCCGATGGAAAAGGCTGCTTCTGCATTGTTCGGACAAAGAGCAAGCGCTTGTTCGAATTGCGCTCTGGCATCAAGTGTCTTGCCTTCGCGAAAAAGTTTCACACCCTCGGCCATAAATTTGGTGGCATGTTCTTCGGCTGCCGCCGCAATAGAAATGTGTGCTCGTTGAATCGAACAATCTTGCTCGTCAGGTGTGGCACTTGTGGTCGCAGTTGGGGAATTATTTGCGACAGTTGCTGGTATTGCCTGTGGTGCCACAGTTTTTGTTTGTGGCAATGCTTGTGCAAGTCTGCTTAGACGTTCGTCCACGGCTCCACCCAGTGCTTGCCCGAACGCCTGCTTTTCTATGTGGTCAAGGCGCCAGAGAGTGTCTTTCTCGTCATAGGTGTGGAAGAAAAGTTGGTTTTCCAATTGGGCAATTGTCTCGTCTTGCGACCCAGCACAAAGCCCCTTGCTTGACAGGGGGCCAAGTTGGGCTATAAGCAGGGCTGCCAAAAATATTTTGCTGGTATTTTTCTTCAGGTTTTGCATTCGCGGTTCTGGCGGGGAAAGTCTCTCAGGGCTGGCTGGACTTCAAATATAGAGACTCTTTGCCTATCTGTAAGTGGGAAAAATACGCGCCGGCGCGGGGTTAATACGCTAATTGAAATTTATGACTATACTTAGGCAATTAAAAATATAAGCAAGACCCGAAAGAGTGCGGTTTAAGCCGGAGGGAACCTGCCAATTTATATCGAGCCATACAACCCGGAAGAACTTGCCTGCTGGTTAGCGTTTGACCAGCTGCCATCTTGTGGCTTGGGGTCCCGTGCGGCGCTGGCATTGTGTGAACACTTTGAGTCGGCACGTACTGCTTGGGAAGCCGGCATGAGTGAACTGAGGCAGGTCAGGAACATTAGTGGCGATGTGCTTGAACGCTTTTTGCGGGTTAAGGATCAAGTCGATCCTCTGGAGTTGGTCGAACGGTTGGATAAGGCGCATGTTCAGGCAATCCCCTTGTCGTCTGAGGAATATCCGGACCAGCTTAGGCATATTCATGACCCACCCTTGATTCTTTACTACAAAGGCAAATTACACCCAAGCGAATTGGGCAGAAGTTGTGCTGTGGTTGGCACGAGACACCCGACCGGCTACGGGCAAAGACTGGCAAAGGAATTTGCTTTTGGCTTGGCCGAAGCTGGCGTTTCGATAATTAGTGGTATGGCCATTGGTGTTGACTCTTTAGCGCACCGGGCTGCATTGGAAGCGCAAGGAAAAACCTTAGCGGTTTTTGGTTGCGGCACAGACATTTGTTATCCCTCGTCCAATCGTCCGCTTTACCAAATGCTATTGCAAAACGAAAATGCCGGATGTGTTTCGGAATTTTTTCCTGGTACTAAACCACAATCGTGGATGTTCCCGGCACGCAATCGGATTATCTCAGGACTTTGCGAAACCGTTTGTGTAATTGAGGCAGGCGAATCATCTGGCTCTTTAATTACAGCCCGCTTAGCGTTTGAGCAAAATCGCGAAGTCTTTGCTGTGCCAGGCAGAGTCGATTCACCACAATCGAAGGGCACTCATAAGATCATTGCCAGCGACATGGCTCATTTGGTTACTTCATTTGAAGATATTATGAAGCAAAAAAATTGGGTTACGGCACCGAGTGGCAAAGAAGTACCAACGGTGGTTGAACTTTATGGGCGCGAAAAGGACGTTTACGAATTGATTTCTAATGAGCCTGTACACTTTGATGTTCTGATAGAGCGCACCGGTATGCCGGCCGGTGAATTGTCGGCAACCCTGACAATGCTAGAGCTTGCCGGTGTTGTGCATCGGATATCTGGCGATTGGTATAACCGTTAAGTTTTGATTGCCAATTAGTTTGGTGGCTCGCCAAATTGTGGTGGTGGACCAAAACCTGGAGGGCCGAAACCGGGACCGCCGGGTGGGCCGAATCCTGGGCCGCCAGGCATAAATCCTGGTGGTGGTGGACGCCGGCGAAAGGTAGAATCGGGAGTGCCTTTATACAAACGAGGAATATAAGGATAGGTATCGCTTATCACGTAATAATAAGTGCCTTGCGGATACTCGGGAGTGACACCAAAGCGGCCGTTGCAATTGTCCAAGTCGCCGAGATCTTTGACGAATTCGTAATCTTGTATGAATGCACCATTGTAAGTTCCACCAGGACCATTTGGCCTTGTGCCGTTTTTTATGCGGTAACTTGAACGAAGTTTGGTCATGCCGGATGAAGGGTTGTCCACTTGCTTATAACCAAATGGTCCGTAGATTGGAAAACCATCGGCAGCATAGCCAATTAGGACTGGCTTGCCGGCCTTTTCCAATTTATCGATCAAGCCGGTCGGTGGTCCATGATAGTGATAGGCACCATTTGGTTGCACGTGTGCATTGTTAGCATCCAAACCCAAGCGCGGTCCTAAGTACATTGCTTCGTACTGCCAACCCGAGCCCGGATCGCGATTCCAAAATTCCATTGCCCCTGGATCAAAGGGCACGCCATTTATTGCCACACCAAATGGTGACATGCCGAGCACGGTCGGTCTATCTGCAATTGTTCCTTTGACGGGCACGCGGAAAGAATAATGTTGCTCAGAAATTGTATTGGGATTGCCGGCATTGGGAAATTCACCAGTTTTGTGATCGGGAATGCCATTTGATTGAATGTAGCGATAGTCGCCATTTATATAAATGCGAACGTAATCGCTCAAGGCAAAAGCTGGTTGAGTTAAGGCCTTTTCTAGCAATTCCCAAGGATCAAATGGCACTTGCGATTCATTCTGGTTCGCATCCTTGGTTTTTGATTTTGACTGCTTGTGCGCCGCATAATCGCCTGCCCCTTCGTAATGCGCTAAGGCCGGACTAACCGATGAAAGTACAGGTGCAAGTGTAAATGTGGCTATGAGTATCGTTGTGATGGCTGACGCTGAAGATTTCATCGGCGCTCCTACGATTTAAGTCGGTGCTTTAATTTCCGGTAATTGAAAAAGCCTGCGTGTATTTTTAACTGTAACATCGGCAATTTGTTCTTGGCTGACATTGCGTAGCTCAGCTAATTTAGATGCCACCATCCAAACATAGGCTGGCTCATTGCGCTTGCCACGCATTGGTTGTGGTGCCAAATAAGGACAATCGGTCTCCACCAGCATGCGATTTTCATCTACAAGTTTGGCTGCATCCTGAATGTCTTGTGCCTTGTTAAATGTAACGATGCCGGAAAATGAAACATAAAAGTCAAGCTTCTTAATCTGTGGAAGCTGAGCCGGTGACCCGGTAAAACAGTGGAAGACGCCACCAACTTTTCCGGCTTCCTCTTCTTCCAAAATCGCAAATGTATCCGGCCAGGCATCGCGCGTATGAATAATCAAAGGCTTAGCCAATTGCCTGGCCAATCTGATTTGGGCGCGGAAGGCATTAATTTGTGATTCGCGATCGGAGTGATTGTAATAAAAGTCCAGCCCACACTCACCAATGGCGACAACTTTTGGATGCGCGGCGGCCTGGCGCAAGGCTTCTTCTGCTTGGCTGTCCCATAACTTGGCTTCATGCGGGTGCAAACCAACACCAAGATAAATTTGTTCGTAGTCGTCCGATAATTTGATCATCTCAGGAATCGAAACTAAGTCGACGCCGGCGTGCACAATTTGCACCACACCGGATTGAAAGGCGCGTGCAATTACATCCTTTTGATCCTCGGCATAGGAATCCCATGCCAGATGTGCATGACTATCGATGATTGATTTCATTTGTCATTTCCCTTAGGCATATTCTAGCTGCTAGGATCATATTTAGGCTCACGATTTAGGAGGAAAAGATGCGGCTTGGTCAAGCAAAATGCTTGGGGCTCTCGGTCTCGGCTCTTTTGGGGGCTGGCTTTGTGATTGTCTCAGGATCTTCACAGGCTCTCCTTGCCCAATCCAACAAAGTCTTAAAAGGAAACGTGAAAGAGCAAGGCGTAAAGGCACCCACCAAGTCATCTAGCTATTCTCTCAGCCGGGATGAGATAAACGATCCTTTCACTGGTCCAGGATCTAAGGCACGAGCCAAGTCGCCGGTCAAAATTCCTAATCCCAAAGATCCTTTTAGTGTCGCTCCCCCAACCATTAAGGTGGAGGAATCACCGGAGCTGAAACTGGCTTGGGACGACTGGCACAACCGCTTGGCAAAGATCATTTATCAACGATATGAAGATTTGGCGGCGATGGCTTATTCCAATTCCAAGCCGCTTCTGGCGAAAGTTACTTACGTTGTCACGAAGGATGGGCAGGTCGGTGCTATTCAAGTGGTGGATAAAAGTGCCGACCCAATGTTTGACAATTTGATTTGCCAGGTGATTATGTCGCTTGATGGCGACCGCGTGCTTCTGGCATTTCCCAAAGGCTCGACTCGTCAAGCAGTAGAAAAGTCTGCCACCTTCACGCAAAATTATGGAAAAGAAGGATTTCGCTATACTACTGGTGACGAAGAAAAGGTCAAAGGCAAGTGATAGCGTAGGCGAGAAAAACAGGCGGTTCTAAATTGCAAAGTGAATTAATTGCAGAATTAAAATACGTTGTGGGCGAGAACTATGTTTTGTCCTCGGATGTTGATCTTGCTGTTTATGAATGTGATGCTGAGACTTTAGATATTGCTCGTCCGGATCTGGTAGTTTTGCCTGCTTCGACTGAGCAAGTACAAGCTTGTGTGCAAATCGCCAATAAATACAATGTGCCATTCACGCCGCGTGGAGCCGGTACGGGTTTATCCGGTGGTGCCACCACTGTAGCCGGTGGTATCAGTTTGGTTTTAACCAGAATGTCCGGCATCATTGAAATTGACAAAGAAAATATGGTGGCACATGTGCAAGTTGGCTTGCCGAATTTGGCTTTGTCTAAAGCATGTGAGAAATTCGGTTTGTATTTTGCCCCGGATCCCTCAAGCCAAGCTGCTTCCACAATTGGCGGTAACTTGGCAGAAAATTCCGGGGGGCCGCATACTCTGAAATATGGCATGACCTGCCACCATGTTGCCGGTGTAAAAGTTGTTCTTCCCGATGGCAAAATCACCACATTTGGTGGCAAAGCGAAAGACAATTTGGGATTGGATTTGCTGGGAGTATTTGTTGGCTCGGAAGGAACGCTTGGTGTTGTCTGTGAGGCATACGTCAAACTTAGTGCCAAACCGAATTTGGTTCAGACCATGTTTTGTTATTTCCCGGATCTCGAGCAAGGCGGACAAGCAGTTTCAGATATTGTCTCTTCTGGTGTAATTCCTTCAGCTATGGAAATGGTGGATAAGCTTTCGCTCAATGCCGTTGAGGATGCCTTTCACATTGGCTTGAGCCGCGAGGCTGGTGCAATTTTAATTGTTGAGTTGGACGGCGCTGAATCCAGTATTGCCTTGCAAAAAGAAATAGTTGTTGCTTGTGTTTCTCGTCATCAAGGTTTTGGTATCACTTGGGCCAAAGATGAGAAGGAACGCGCGACTATTTGGAAAGCGCGTAAATCAGCCTTTGGTGCCCTGGGCAGAATTGCCCCACATGGTTATGTTTTGGATGGCGTGATACCACGTTCAAAATTGCGCGAAGCAATCAAGAGAATTGAAGCAATCGGTAAAGAATACAATCTGCTGATCTCCAATATTTATCACGCCGGCGACGGCAATTTGCATCCTTGTTTGTTATTCCATCGTGATGATTTGGAAGAAACAAAAAGAGTAATTCAGGCTGGTCGCGAAATTCTTGATCTATGTCTGGAGCTCGGCGGTACATTATCAGGTGAGCACGGTATCGGCATTGAAAAAATTGCTGAAATGCCAGATGCCTTTAGTCCAAAAGACCTAGAGGCAATGGAATGGCTGCATCATTGCTTCAACCCCAAGAGTCTTTGTAATCCCGGCAAGATTTTGCCTAGCCTCAAGCTTTGTGGCGAAAGCGGCGTCAGACCCTTACTTCGGCATCAATTGTCCTGTTAAGGCTTGGCTGATTTAATTTTGGGTGATTTAGGCAATTTCTTTAAGATTCTTGGCACTAGTTGGCAATTTTTGCGTCCTACCTGGCATGCAAATTTGGGAAACTGGGTATGTTTGGGTATGATGAATGAGATGAATCGCCACTGGCTCCTACTTCTAATAGCGTGTCTTTTTGTCACCTTTACGGCAACCGCCTGTGAGGTCGAGCAGCTTTCGCCCGTTCTATATAAAGGTCCGGAGCCAAATGTGGCTCTGATGAAAAGGCTAAAGAAGATGGGTGTGAAAACCATTCTCAGTGCCCGACTTAATCCCAAGGAAAGAAAAGCAGAACAAGCTCGCAAGCTGGGTTTGAACTGGATCCACATGAAGACAGGGCTTTTCATTGCTCCACGTGAACCGGAGATCAATGAGTTCTTAGCGATTGTCGATAACCCGAAAAATCATCCCATTTATCTGACATGTTCTTTGGGTGCGGATCGCACGGGCTTCTATAAAGGTATTTACCGCATGGCCAGACAAGATTGGCCATTAGACAAGAGTGTGGCTGAACTACATCAGGGCTTTAGCAAGTGGTGGAAGTTATGGTATGCCTTCTACTACTATCAAGAAGAATTGCAGTTCTTCCAAGAACGCGAAAATATCCGAAAAGCGCTTGTGCACAAGGACGATGTTAACGTTAACGCTAATAAGGATGATCAAGACATTCATAAGGCTGTCTCTGGTGAGCTAAAAATGGATGTGAAAGCACTTAAGGCTGGAGCAAATGGACCTTTTACCACCGGTCAAAACTAATCGTCAGTTTGTGCCATAGATGGATTTTTCAAATAGGTTTCTTCTGCAATACTCAGGCAGGCTGCTGCGACTGGCACAGCAATTAGTGCGCCACTAACGCCCATAAGTGTAGCGCCGCAAATTAGCGCCAGCATCACCACGAGTGGATGGAGATCTACTTCTTGTCCGAGGAAATGTGGCACTATGACTGTGCTTTCCAGCCACTGTTCCAGAGTGAAAAGCAAGAAAGTAAATAAAGCTAATTGTGGTGCTTGGTTGAATGAAACTAAGAGCGCAAAAAACATTGTGATCATTGAGCCGACATAAGGGACTAAATTGAGAATGCCAGCCAATAGTCCAAGGGAGATTGCATAATGTACACCAATCAAACTAAGACCAAGTGAAAGGAAGGTTGCCACACTGAGAGCAACCATGATTTGTCCACGTACATAACCACCGATTCTCTTGCCGATGATTGCAGTCAAATTCAGAAACCATTCTCTTTTTTCTTTGGGAATCCATTTGGCTAGCGACTCCTTGATGTTCTTCGCTTCGATGGTGAAATAAGCAGCCAGGAAAAGCGTCAAAACGCCATTGATTATCAGTCGCATCAGGCCGTAAGTCATCTTGACAGTGGTGCCAGCAATTGAGGCACCAATTTGATGTATTTCTTCTGGTTTGAGCTTTACTTGACCGGTATAACCATTGGTCAATTGTAATTGCTTGTCTAGCCAGACTGTCACATTGCCGATGAAGTCGGGAAAGCTCTCGCTCAGTTTGGTCCATTGCTCATAAACAGTCGGAGCCAGGAATATGGCCATCAATACATATATAGCGATCAGCACGGCATAAATGGCCACAACACAGAGAGACCTTGCGATCTTTTTGCGCTCGGCAATGTCCGCAATTGGCGCCATGGCCGAGGCTATCGTTACTGCCAGGATCAAAATGACAATCAGTATTCTCAGCTGATAAGCGCAAGCCGCAAGCAAAACCAAGGCTTCGGCAAAGATGATTAATTGGAACGTCTCGTGTTTTTTCATTTAGATTGTGATTTGCTGGCGCCAATCACTAAATTGGCTAGCTATTTATATGCCCAGAATGCCGGTTTAATCAAGAGATATATTTGCCTCCAATTTGGGCAAGATAATATCGGACATTAAATTTCCTGTTCATATCAGTGTATCAAGGGTATGATGCGAATGTGAGACGCCAAACTGGTATGCAGAACACTAGCTCAAATCACAAAGAGGTATTCATAGATTGCACGGAAAGCTTGATCTGGTAAATTCAAAAGGGCTTAAAAAATCAGAAATTCAAAAGCTTCAACGTTTGCTTCAACAACGTGTTCCTGCGGACAAGATTCTCACAATTGACCTGGCCGAATCATTAGCTGAAATTTCTCATGAAAGTGGTTACCCACTGTCCATCGTTTTGGACAGGCGGGGACAAGTCGTGAATATAACCGTGGGCAGCCCTACAGACGTTAAGTTGCCCGAGCTTAAAGGTGTACGGGTTGGACCGGGACGCCTTTGCGGTCATCGCATCATTTATACGCATTTGGCCGGCAGAAATGCTACGGCAATTTTGACCGGGCCTTCAAAAGAGCAACTTCAATGTTTGGCGCGTAACCGTCTTGATTTGCTTGCCACCATTGAGGTTAATCCACAAGGAACCTTTAGCCGCTCGCATGGTGAGCAAGGCAAACTAGCAGATAGCATTCATATTGCTCATCTTTTGCCTGGTCGGGATGAACAAGGCATGCTTTGGAAAGTTATGCCACCACAAACGGCGCGCAAAACAGAAAAGGAAGATTTTGCCGAGTTAATCGCTGCTTTGGAAAATGAATTCCGCAGATTGGCACCGCGCCTGCAAATTAGAGAAGGTGAGGAGCGGGCTATTTTAGTTGGTGTGATCATGGAAGGCACGGATTCCTGGCAGGTTGAAGATGAGCTCGATGAACTATCGATGCTGGCTCGCACTGCTGGTGCGTCAGTTTCTGCCAGATTGACACAAGCAAGGTTGAAACCGGATCATCGCTATTTCTTAGGTGCCGGCAAAGTGCAAGAGCTGGCTTTGTTAGTGCAAGAGCTTGGTGCCAATCTCGTGATTGTCGATCACGAGCTTTCGCCTAACCAACAACGGAATTTAGAAGAAGTAGTTGGTGTGAAAGTCATTGATCGCACGGAATTGATCTTGGACATTTTCTCCAAACGTGCCCAAACTAGAGAAGGAAAATTGCAAGTTGAGCTGGCTCAGCTCAAGTACTTGTATCCCAGACTGGTTGGTAAGGGCACCACCTTGAGCCGACTTGGTGGTGGCATCGGTACCAGAGGCCCTGGTGAAACTAAATTGGAAGTTGATCGTAGGCGCATTCGCGACAGGATCAATTTATTGGAAGGTGAGACTGTGCGCATTCGCAGTTATCGCGATACGCAACGCCGCCATCGATCGTTTCAAGGACTGCCGACAGTGGCTTTGACGGGTTATACAAACTCAGGCAAATCGACTTTGCTCAATGCTTTGACCAAAGCCGAAGTTTTTGTGGAAGACAAATTATTTGCTACCTTGGATCCTGCTACTCGTCGCACTGTCTTGCCGGACAATAGTCCGGTGTTAATCACCGACACAGTGGGATTCATCAAGAAGTTGCCTACTTCTCTCATTGCAGCCTTTGGCGCCACCTTGGAAGAAGTGGTACTGGCAGACATGTTGATTCATGTTGTCGATGCTTCGCACCCAAATGTTATGGAGCAAATAAACAGTGTTTATGATGTACTGAGTGAATTGGGTGCAATTGAAAAACCGATGATTACAGTTTTGAACAAAGCCGACAAAGTGCGGCAAGAAGATCTCGATTGGATTGCTCAGCAAGTACCAAATCCAGTTGTTGTCTCAGCGGTGCAAAGACAAGGACTCGGTCGTCTACTCAAATCCGTGCAAGACGTCTTGCAAGAAGTGTGTCCGGAAAGAAATAGGTCAACGGCTTAACCTGGCAATTGCTTAGGCAAGTAACCAGATGAATTGAGAAGCAATGATCTCACTTGTGCAGAGTATTAAGCAGCGCTTTGGTGGCAATATCACAGGTGATATTGCTGGCGGGCTGATGGCAGCAATTATTGCTTTGCCTCTTTGCTTGGCTTTTGGAGTGGCCTCCGGACTCGGTGCTGCGTCTGGCCTTTATAGTGCGATTGCCTGCGGTATTTTTGCTGGATTGTTTGGTGGAACACCTGGGCAGTGCTCCGGACCAACAGGGCCGATGACGGTCGTCGCAGCTTCCTTGGTGGCCGCAAACCCGGACCGTCCCGAACTTTTGTTTGCTGCAGTTATTGTGGCTGGCATTTTATTGATTGCCGGGGGGCGCTTCAAATTCGGTCAACTAATTCACTATATTCCCTACCCAGTGATTTCCGGCTTCATGACAGGAATTGGCCTAATTATAGTCTGTATCGAAGTGCATCCCCTTTGTGGTCTTCCCGGCTCCGGCAATGTACTAAATGCTATACAAAGGTTAACTGACCTGCAAGGTTTTAGTTTTGAGGCGCTATTAATTGGAATTTTTACTTTGTCTGCCATCTATCTTTTGCCGCTAATTTCCAAGCGTTTGCCTGCCTCCTTATTGGCGCTCGTGGCTGTGACCTGGTTCAGCCAAGCCGTACATTTGAATATACCGACGATTGGCGAAATTCCTATGGGTCTGCCAGCCCCCAGTTTGCCGACAATTGAGCTAATTGATGTACGTACTGTTTTACAAGGTGGTTTGACCTTGGCCTTGCTCGGCGCCATAGATTCATTGTTAACCTCATTAGTTTTGGATCGGGTTGTGCGCTCGCGCCACGATAGCAATCAAGAACTAATTGGACAAGGAATCGGCAATATTATTTCTGGTCTGATTGGCGGTTTGCCTGGAGCTGGGGCGACCATGCGTTCGATGGTCAATGTCAGAGCGGGTGGCAGGACGTATTTATCGTCCGGCCTGCACGGAGTGATACTGCTTTTGGTGCTGCTTGGGCTCCACCAAGTTGCCAGTCTTATCCCCCTCAGTGCTCTGGCGGCCGTACTTATTTCAGTTGGTCTGGGTATTATGGATTGGCGGAGCCTAAGGCGTATTGGCCGGATGCCTCGCTCGGACACTGTGGTTATGTCAGTTGTTCTGGCACTAACTGTCTTTGTTGATTTGATTGTCGCAGTCTTGGTAGGAACGGCCTTGGCCTCGGTCTTGTTTGTTAAGCGACTGGCCGATGCGGAGGTTTCTTCGCTTGGAAGCTTGGATAGTCTCGCGGAATACCGTCAGCATGCCGAGCAGATTCCGCGAGAAGTAAGAGAGACTATTCATACTTATCACTTCAATGGACCCTTGTTTTTTGGTGAAGCGAAAAACCTCATCTCCATAGCTGAGAAACTAAGCCAAGCTAGATATATTATCTTGCGCTTTTACAACGTACCTTTTATTGATCAAACTGGAGCCTATGCTCTTGAAGATGTAATTGAAAAGTGGGAACAAAATGGCATCAAAGTTCTCTTTGTCGGTTTGCAACCGCATGTCAAACAAACCTTGGAGGCTGTTGGTACGATTCACAAGATTGATATGCAAAATTGCTTTGATCGATTTGAAGATGCAATCGAGGCAATTCGTGAGTTTGAAAAGAAAAGCTCTTCACGATTGAGAAAAGGGAGTCTAAGCTAATTGGAGATAGATTATGGAAAATGTGAAGTCAGTCTCGGATAATACCTATCGAATTGCCGTCGGACTAGATGGATCGGAGAAGTCCTGGAGAGCATTAGCCGAGGCGTTTTCCTTCGCCAAGTATAAAAAAGCGGAATTGCATGCAATTTCTGTGCAAGAGACTGTAGATGCCTCTTACAGCGCTGGTGAAGTATTGGCTTGTGAACAGACGGCTCGGCAGAAATTGGAACTCATTCATATCCGAGCCAGGATGGAGGCAGAGGAAGCTGGTCTGGAAATCATTACGGCCATTTGTGATGGCAACACTGTGAAGGCCCTGACTAAATACGTGAAGAATCATAAGATCAATCTTCTGATACTGGGTGATACAGGACACTTGAGTATATTAGGCGCGCTACTTGGCACAACCGTTGAGCGCGTTGTCCGTGATGCACCATGCTCAGTTTTGGTTGTTCGCAATTAATGCGTTAGTGATAGTGCGCTTGAATGAATTGGCGAGGCAAGAGCCGCCACTTTGTCTTTCAAGTAGTCGACTGCCACCTTCATTTGTTGTTGCTTGTCCGCAACCTCGATGTCCGGAGCGATACCAACTTTATTGATGTCGGTGCCGGCCGGTGTGAGGTAACGCGAAACTGTAATGTGGATAGCAGCGCCACCAGGCAAGCGATTGATTTCTTGCACGAGACCTTTGCCATAAGTGCGATTACCGACAATGATGGCACGAGCATTATCCTTCAGGGCTCCAGCCAAAATTTCCGATGCTGATGCTGAGTCTTCATCAACCAGGACAACGATTGGTTGGTGGGAGACAGGATCGCCTGAGGCTAAGTCCGTATGCTTGCCGTGACGGCCAATTGTGGAAACAATCGAGCCATTCTCCAAAAGCATGTCGGCAATTTCTAAAGCATTGGACAACAAGCCACCAGGATTACCACGCAAATCCACAACTAAGGCATCGGTTGGCGAAAGCTTTTGCAAAGCAGTTTTGAATTCTCGCGATGCATCATTAGATATGAAAGTAGATAAGGCAATGTAACCAATGTTTGGCTCAAGAATTTTGTAAGAGACAGCATGAATGGTAATTTCTGCTCTTGTGATATTGAAGCTGCGAATTGCTTGCGCATGACGCACGGCAATTTTTACCGCTGACCCTGCTTGCCCCCGAATCTTCTCAGCCGCCTGTTCTGGCGTCAAACCAATTGCGGACGCACCATCAATACCAATGATTTCATCGCCTGCCCTAATGCCAGCCAAATCTGCCGGGCTATTTTCGATAGTGCGGGTGACAATCAAGTGAGCTTGATCTTTCGATTGCTGCAAGTTGATACCAATGCCGACAATCTTGGCGTCGATGGCATCGTTTTCGTCTTCAAAGGCTCTCGGGTCTAAAAAACGTGTGTAAGGATCGTTCAAGCTTTCCAACATTGTCTTGATGTATTTGAAGGCCTCTGGCGTGTTGTGAATTTGGGAGTCGAATTTGTGCTCCCACTCACTCCAGTTCTGGCCGTTGAAGTCCGGCTGGTAGTAGTTATCCTTCACCAACTGCCAGGCACGATGATAAACTTCGGCCGGCTGGGAGCGATGCCCTTGCGCAGGCTGATAGAACATAGAAAAAAGGACAATAAGGGCCGCCAAGCACGGCCCGAGGCGCTTGCTTAAGAACATCTATTCAGCTCGTAGGAAGTCTGTACTCGGACTCGGGTTTGTAATCAAACCCGAAACCCGGGCTGGACTTGAGGGATAACACCTTTCTTATGCCCGGATTTTGAAATATTCAATCGTTCTAGATTAAATATGCGCGGAAATCTAGCCCGAATCAGGCAAATGAGGCACGTTTGGTAAAAAAGTGACGCTCAATTTGGCAATTTGTGCCCGGCAAGATAAGCCTGGCCTACAAGCCATATTCTGACCAGCGGGATGTAACCAACGATTTTGTCGCATCATCCATCTCAATTGGTGCCGGCCAATCGCGTTCAAATCCTTCGGATTTCCACTTACGAGTGGCATCAATGCCGATTTTTGAGCCGTAACCAAGTATGGGGCAGGCGTGGTCGAGGATGTCCAAAGGTCCGTCCACAAACATCATGTCTCGACGTGGGTCGGTATTGCCAAAGACGTTTAGGGCTACTTCCGAAAGATTCTGCACATTTACAGTCTTGTCGACAATGATGGCAAACTTGGTAAACATCATTTGCCCCAGTCCCCAGACTGCCGACATTACTTTGCGGGCATGACCGGGGTAACGCTTGTCGATGGAAATTATGGCGCAGTTGTGGAAGACACCTTCCCAAGGCAAATTCATGTCGACAATTTCCGGTACCAAAAGTTGCAGCATGGGCAAGAAAATCCGCTCGGTGGCTTTGCCTAACCAGCAATCTTCTTGTGGTGGCTTGCCGACGATGGTCGTCTGATAAATTGGATTTCTGCGATGCGTGATGGCAGTGACATGGAATGTCGGGAAGAGTCCAGCCAAACTGTAAAAGCCGGTGTGGTCACCAAACGGTCCTTCTTCTGCTAGTTCGCTTTGATCGACATAACCTTCAATGACAATTTCAGCAGTGGCTGGCACTTCCAAATCGATAGTTACACATTTGGTTAGGCGCACCGGGCTTCTGCGCAAAAATCCAGCGAAAACAAGTTCGTCAATATCTGGTGGCAAGGGGGCAGTGGCTGCATACGTGATTGCCGGGTCGGCACCAATTACGCAAGCAACCTCAAGTCGGTTGCCTGGCCTTTCGTATTCGGCTTTATCAAAAAATGTACCGTAATTGGGTGGTTCTTCTGGTTGATGAGCCGAAGGCTGATAACTACTTGGGCGCGGGTTTACTCCCGAGGCAGCCAAAGTTGGCTTGGCAACTGATGTTTGGCGGTCCGATATTTTTGCGCCGGAAACTTTAGCATTCCTTATAGATGTATTCGAGATAGATGTTTCCGTTGCATTTGCCATAGACTCGCGACGTGACTCTTCAAAATTACGCGCGCCATCATGATGCTTATGCCAGTGCATGCCGGTCGTGTTGTTGCTAAATTTTTGCAGGCGATAAACACCAACATTGCGAATGCCAGTTTTTGGATCTTTGGTGATTACTGTTGGCAGCGTAATAAAGGCACCGGCATCTTCCGGCCAGCACTTGATAATCGGTAGCTTGTCAAGCATTGCTTGGCTAGGATCGGTAATCACGACTTCCTGACACGGTGCCGGTAAACGAGTGACTTTCGGTGGGAACTGCCCGACTTCCATGAGCGTTGGCAACATGGCCATCTTAGCCATGAGGGTTTCTGGCACTCTCGGCTGTACGAGTTTGCGGATGCGGTCGGCAATACTGTCGAGATTGTCTGTTTCCAATGCCAGACAAATGCGCTTGGCCGAGCCAAAGGCATTGATCAAAACCGGCATGTCGTAGCCTTTGACGTTGGTGAAGAGCAATGCCTTGTTTTGCGCAGGCGACGCTTTTGAGATGCGGTCGCAAATTTCGGCAATTTCCAGGTCGCATGAAACCGGAGCCTTGATCTCCACTAGCTCGTTTTCGTCGCGCAATTTCTGAATGAATGCTCTTAGGTCGTTATATGCCATCTTCTTGTCCTAACGTCGCGGGACTGGATAGTCCTGGGTGCTTTTGCCGGGTTTGCCTGGCTGACACTGGCGGAAACCTATGATTTTAGACAGATTTTCGCATTTTAACTGAGTGCCGCTTAAGGCTTGCGCCAAAGCACCAGCTGAGTTTGTAAATATTTGTGGGTAAGGATAAATTCTTGACGCGATCTTGATAGACCAATTGAGAGAGTGGTGGGATGACGAGCAAGCGCCGAAAATTATCAGCCTGGTTTTATGAGGGCATTAGTCTGGCTAAGACCTTGGGTCAAGAGCACAGGGATCATTGGTGGCGCGTCATGTGCTTGACTGGTGTCGACTATTTTTCTTCGATGGGATTTCAGCCGGGCATCGCTTTTCTTGCCGCCGGACTTTTGTCGCCCTTTGCCACACTCAACTTGGTCTTGCTCACGTTAGCTGGTGCGTTGCCTGCTTATTGGCTTGTGGCTAAGGAAAGTCCGCATGGTCAGGGAAGCTTCGCCATTCTTGAACGATTAATGTCCGGATGGAAGGGCAAGGCTCTCGTCTTAGTTTTGCTTGGTTTTGCGGCTACCGATTTTGTTTTTACTATCACCATGTGTACAGCAGATGCTACAGCCCATATTGTCGAAAATCCTTGGGTGCCACACTTTGCCAACGATCGCATTGTGATTACCACTTTGCTGATTGGCCTGCTTTCTGTTGTTTTTATGGTCGGCTTTCACGAAGCGGTGAGGATTTCGTTTTGGCTGGTACTGCTCTATCTTGGTATCAACTTTGTTACTCTGGCTCGGTTGCTCGAAGTCGTATTGCAACACCAAGAATTGGTTTCTGGCTGGCTGAATAATCTCAGTCGAGAATATCACTCATTTCCGGCCATGCTGATGGCCTCTGTCTTTGTATTCCCGCAGCTTGCCCTTGGTCTATCTGGTTTTGAAACTGGTGTGGCAGTCATGCCATTGGTAAAAACAAAGTCCCCACATGATCTTATTGAACGTGTAAAAAACACCAGACTGCTTTTGGTGACTGTGGCTCTGATCATGAGTGTCTTTTTGCTTGCCGGTGGTATCACGACAACTGTGCTGATACCGCCAGAACTATTTCAAGAAAATGGTGCGGCTAATGGGCGTGCGCTTGCTTATCTAGCGCATCTTTATCTTGGTGATATTTTTGGTGCCTTCTATGATCTCTCTACGGTTTTGATTTTGTGGTTTGCTGGTGCATCCGGTATGGCCGCCTTGGTTAGTTTGGTGCCTCAGTATTTGCCACGTTATGGCATGGCGCCGGAATGGGCATCGGCTCGTCGTCCCTTGGTGGTTTTCTTTACTCTGGTTTCATTTGTTATTACCTGGATATTTGGTGCTGACGTTGACGCTCAAGCCGGTGCTTTTGCCACTGGACTTTTGGTTTTAATCACATCGGCTTGTGTGGCAGTCACACTTTCTCTCTGGCAAAATCATAAAATTCTCCGCTATTATTTTTTCTTGATTAGTGCGGCATTTCTCTATGCGTCTATTGCCATCATGATTCAACGTCCGGATGGCTTGCAGATATCCTTGATTTTTGTCGCTATCATTATTTTTACTTCTTTTGTCTCCAGGGCATTGCGCTCAACTGAACTGAGAATTGGCAAAGTTGTTCTGGATGACCAGGCGCAAAAATTTATTGATCAAGCACTGCTTAAAAAATGGGGTGAAATTCGTTTGCTATCTCACAGACCGGGAGCATCCGATTATCAACACAAGGAAATTCAATCTCGCCGCGACCATAGCATCCAACTAGCCGAAGGTGATTTTATATTTTTGGAAGTTGACCCTCAAGACGTATCGGAATTTGTCGATGATTCACTCGAAGTGACAGGGCATCAAGTGGGTGATTATCAAATCTTGCGTTGCTCAAGCGCCGGTGTGCCCAATGCCATTGCGGCAATTTTGTTGCACGTGCGCAATACCACTGGACAAATTCCGCATGCTTATCTTGGTTGGACAGAAGGTCATCCAATTTTCTATATGCTCAAATATATTATCTTGGGCGAAGGCGAAACAGCACCACTGACCCGCGAAATTTTACGCTCGTCTGAACCGGACCCGGATCGCAGACCCAAGGTTCACGTGGCTTGAATCGTGCCCCCTAAAACCGCTGAATTAAGTCACAGCCAAATGTAAATTGAGAGCGCTTAAGACCATTGTCGTATGGATTGACGTGGTGGCTAAGTGCGCGTTCGTATCTGATTTCCGGACGAATTTCCAGCATGTTGCTAAAACGATGAGTTAAGCCGATAGTCCAGCTGGCATAAGTGGTTGGATAGCCAGTACGTTGTCCTCTTTCGTCAATCAGAAAGTCTATTGGTCGAAGCGTAAGGAAATCGCGCTTGGATAATTTTATGGCTGTGTAGTTAACGAAACCGCCGACTGGAGATTGCCCTGGCAAGAAGAGTCCAGGTCCACCACCACCGCCAAAGGATCTGACCGGGCCGTTATTGATAGTGCCACCACGAAACGCATTGCGTTGAAACAAAAGATACCCTTCGGTCATCGTGATTGCTTTGCCACCAAACAAGCGGTGACTCCAAGTAAGGTTGAACTGTTGCAGGTTGTCGTGACCGGGTACTTTGGCCGGGTCTGTGCCGAGTGCTTGGGCAATTGCTTGAGCGCCGAGCACTTCTCTCCATAAACGATAGTAACCTTTATTGACCGAGTCGACGCCACCATATATGGAGTTGTTGTTGTTCTTTGATGTCCAGCGTACCAAGGCCTGCGCAGTCGGTGTGGCGGCGACATTCCAGAAAGCCATATCATTGCCGCCATGAATACCTGCTTGAATCATCCATTGTTTATTCAATTGAATCGAAGCCAAAACACCTGTTTGAGTGTAAGTGTCGACCGTAAACATCAGAGAGTGAGTATAGAGATAGTTGTCCGGTGCAAGCGAAGCCTCAATGTCCGGAGGGGAAATATAACGTCCAACTTTTAGTACCATGCCTTGAAAGACCTTGGGCACGTAAAGCAGCCCATATAACTCAACTGGATCATAGCCATAAAGATAATTGTGATTCAAGAGCTGGTTACTGGCTGGTGGCCATCCTTGGGCGGTCGTAAAGCGATAATCGATGCCAAACAATTGTGTGTAGCGAAATCCCCAATCTATACGTTTGGTCTGTACGGTATCGGGTACACGCTCCGTGCGCAGGACCAATTGATCTAATTGCAGCTTGTTTGGAACGATGCCGTAGGACAGAGGAAAGTTTGACTTGCGAGATGTACTAAATTCAACCCCTGGATTAACCCAGCCATATACTTTGATTCTCGCCTTCTTAATTAGCGGGCAGGCTTTCCAAATTGCGCGCTCCAGAGGATATTCAGGATCCGTATCGGGCACACCCATTGGCAAAGTTCCAGCCGCGCCTATATATTCAGTGCTGGGAAATACCGAATCCAGAGGTGCCGGTGGTGCACGTCTTGGCGGATCTATATCTGATGAAGGTGAGTCGCCAATGATCTTCCAGATGTTATTGGCAAACGTTTTTGCTGAAGAGAGTCCTGGAGTCGACGTGGTTGAAGGTGATGCAGGAGCCGGTAGGTTGTCCTCTGGCCGGTCTTTAGCGCTAATCAGAATCGGTGAGCAGTTAGTGTGAAGAGTTCCCAAGATGGGTATATCTTGCTGTACGTCTGAGACTCCGGCTTCGCGGCAAAATCCTGGCTGTGATAATGCTAAGGTAGTGACAATAGCAGTCAATAAAATCAAGAAAGAAAAGCGACGCACCGCATGCACCTAAGGATACCTTGGCAATTTGCTGGATGGACCGCCAGTCAATATAACGCTAGCCAAATCAACTTATTGTCAAAATGCGGAATGAAAGTATCAAGAATTGATCAATTTTGATTTCAGATGGGTGTAGAGACAACGAACTTGTTGCCTTTGTAATAGTTTCTGTAATACTCAGCCTTTTGATTTTCAATGGCGCCGGCAAGCCTTGCTATTTCGACTGCAAAATCGATGTGTGCTTCCGGTTTGGCTGTGACAATATTGCCATCGACCACCAGCGGCTCGTCTGTGAATATGGCACCTTGCCAGTATTGGGCTAAAAAATCTCCATGCCAGTTGCCGTAACCATGAGTAAAGCGACGATTCTTGAGCAGATTTGCTTTGGCTAAGAGAAGTGGACCGGCGCAAATTGCGCCAATCAGAATACCCCTTTGATCGGCTGTGACTAAAAGTTGATCGATATCTTTGTTGTCCATTATGTCATACGGGTCGCCGCCGGGAAGCAAAATGCATTGATAGTCCTCCACTTGCAGGCTGGCAAAAGAGTGGTGGGCTTGAAAGTTCATTCCTGTGGACCCGGTATGAACCTTGCCGCCAGGCGTTGCCACTTCCACTGGAAAAACTTTGGCCGAAAGTTCACAAGCCAGCATGATTTCAAACTCAATGCAGCCAGGATAAAAGATGGCCAGCGTTTTTTTCTTCTTGGACATGCAAACCTCTAGCTCAAATCTTGGTTGAGAATTCATAGCCAAATTCATACGCAGACGAATCTACATGAGGACTGGGGCGCCAATCGAATTTGTGCAATTATTTTAGGTTAGCACAACTGTCACTTGTCTGAACGTAGTTTTTTCTTAAAAACTCGAGCACTGATCGCCATGCTTGGCCGCGATGCGAGATTTGATTTTTTTCGTCAGAAGCAAGCTCTGCAGACGTTTTGTCATAATCCGGTAAATAGAAAATCGGATCGTAACCAAAACCGTTTGTGCCTCTTTCTTCAAAGGCGATTAAACCCGGCCAGCGTGCTTCCGTCGAATAAATTACTTTGCCGTTTTGATCAACTAAAACCATGGCGCAAACAAAGGCGGCTTGACGTTGTGCAAGCGGTATTTCCTTTACAGCTTGTAACAACTTGGTTCTACGATCGGCATCTGTACCTTCACAATAACGAGCCGAATAAATACCTGGTCCGCCGTCTAAAGCGGCAACCGAAATGCCTGAGTCATCAGCTACGGAAAGACAACCAGTGATGTGAGCGCAAGCCTCAGCTTTGATTTGAGCATTGGCCAAGAACGTTGTGCCTGTTTCTTCCGGGTCGAATGATTCTGGTGCTAAGACTAAATCCAGCCAGTCAATATTTCCAGCAATTTCCTTCAGCTCTTTTAGCTTACCGGGATTTTGGGTTGCCAAAACCAACTTGAACGCCATCAACTACTCTGCCTTCTTGTTCGATTTTGTTGAGCCGCGTTTGGCACCTTTGGCTGGTTTCGGCAGAGGAGTGACGTTGGAACCTGCTTCGGGTGTTTGTTTGCTGCCATTTGTCTTTTTGCGGTGATCTTGTCTTTGTACTCGTAATACATCGCCCATCTGTCCGATTGCTGTGCAAACTTTGTTGAGCTGTTCGATGTCCGATACTTCCAGAATTAAATAAATAGTTGCTGTTCTGTCTTCGCGATGAGTTTCTACTCTCAGATCGCGCAAGTTGATTTTGCTGTCGGAGATTTTCTTCAAGAGATCCCCGGCAATGCCCATGCGATCAAGACATTCAACTTGAATGGTCGTGGGATAAGCAGTTTGTCCTGCTCCCGACCAATCCACTTGCATCAATCTATTTTTGTCGATGCTCAATAAGTTGCTGCAGTCTGCTCGGTGAACGGCAATACCGCTACCGCGAGTCACAATGCCGATAATCTCTTCGCCTGGAACTGGTGAGCAGCACTTGGCCAAATAATGCATTAGGCCGCCGAGGCTGCCCAGTTGACTGGCTTTTGTCGTACTTGTCGCAGCTGCCGGTAACTCTTTTTTGCTGGCGTTTTCTTCCCGCTCTTGATCTCGTACGCGGTTCACAACTTGGGCAGTCGAGAGATCGCCGTAACCAACTGCTGCGAGTAAATCATTTGGCTCGCTCAGGTTGAGTTTCTTGCTAATTTCCTTGAATTTGTCTGAGACCAAAAGTTCTTCTAATGCTTGCCTGCCAACTTCAGCTTCAAGCATGGCTCGACCTTGAGCAATGTGTTCTTCGCGGTGGTGCTTTTTGAACCATTGACGAATTCTGTTTTTCGCTTGGTGCGTGGTGGCAAAGGTCAACCAGTCCATGCGAGGATGCGCATTTTTGCTGGTGATAATTTCCACGATGTCACCATTTCGGAGTGGTGTGCTCAAAGGCATAATCCGGTCGTTTATTCTTGCGCCAATGCAACGGTGACCAACATCGGTGTGAATGCGATAAGCAAAATCAATTGGTGTGGCTGCGGTTGGCAAATCAAAAACATCGCCGCGCGGACTGAAGACAAAAACTTCATCGGCAAACAAATCCATTTTGACTGTATCAAGATACTCTTGCGCATCTTTCAAATCTTTTTGCCATTCGACAAGCTGCCTGAGCCAAGCCAGCTTGCGATCGACCATCGAATCAGCCGTTACGGTGTCGCCGGATTCTTTGTAGCGCCAGTGCGCTGCAAAACCATATTCTGCCACGTGGTGCATGCGTCGGGTGCGGATTTGAATTTCTACCGGGCGTCCTTTCGGACCAATCACGGCTGTATGCAAAGACTGATAGGAATTGCCTTTGGGCATAGCAATGTAATCTTTAAAGCGTCCGGGAATTGGTTTGAAAAGCGCGTGCACCATTCCCATTACTTCATAGCAGCGTTGCGTATCCGGGTCTGCATAAAGCTCGCAATAATTTTTGTCCTCACAGCTTTCGATGATTACACGAATTGCTAGTACATCATAAAGTTCCTCGAAAGATTTGCCCTGGCGCTTCATCTTTTTCCAGATGCCAAACAAATGTTTTGGCCTGCCGATTATTTCTGCTTTGATATCACGTTCATCAAGCTCGGCTCGTAATTTTGATACCACTTGTTCAATCAGCGCTTCGCGCTCAGCCCGGCTTTCCTTGACCAATTGTTCAATTTCTTCCAGGTCTTGCGGGTAAAGATACTTGAGACCAAGGTCCTCAAGCTCCCATTTCATTTGACCGAGACCAAAGCGATTGGCCAGTGGTGCGTAAATTTCTAGAGTTTCTTTGGCGATTTCTTCTTGTTTGTGAGGCGCCTGGAAGTCAAGCGTGCGCATGTTATGCAGGCGGTCGGCTAACTTGACCAAGACCACGCGCACATCTTCGGAAATTGCCATGATCAGCTTGCGGAAATTCTCTGCCTGCCGTTCTTCTTTTGAGCTGAAACTAAATTTGCCGAGCTTGGTCACCCCTTCGACAATTTGCCTTACGTCATGACCAAAAATTGCCTCGATTTGGTCGCCCGATACCTCGCAGTCCTCCAAGACATCATGCAGAAGCCCCGCACAAATGGTTTCCATGTCGGAATTATGCTCGGCCAGAATGGCGGCAACACCGACTGGGTGGATGATGTAGGGCTCTTCCGATTTGCGGAACTGCCCTTCGTGCGCCTTGTTGGCAAACTCAAAAGCCTTTTCGATAACCGCAAGTTGAGTTGCTGGCCTTTGTTGCCGGCCTAGTACTTCGAGTAGTGGTTGTTCGATGGGATTTGGCATATTAATCAAGATTATACATTCGCCCCACTCTCATTTTAAGCGTAATTTGCGCTCCGTGACGAACTGTGTAGCGCCAAGAGCCTCGTGAAAGAGTTGTCGGAGCGCAAAAATTCCGGATTGCCAAACCCGTCTTAGGCAATTGCTGGAATTGCCCCGAGCCATTTTGTCTCAAGACCGATGTAATAAATGGGCAAGTTGTCTATGGCTAGTTCACTTAAGCGGACGGCGTCTTTCTCTGTCGTCACTATGCATTCGGCTTGTCTTTGCGCCAGACTTTGGCCGATGGTGTCTATGTCTTGTTGGCTATACCAGTGGTGATCGCCGAAGGCATGTCTTTGCACAAGTTGGCAGCCTGCCGTCTCAAGCATGTCAAAAAATGGCTCGGGCTTGGCTATGCCGCAAACGCCAATCACCTTTTTGCCTTTGAGGCTGAAAAGCTCTGCTTTGTCTTGCGGATGATTATTGTTTGACTGGCTTTCAATTTTGACTAAAGCATTTGCTTGGAACTGGCATTGAGTAATTTTTGCTTGTGGTGCATATTTGCTGATTGTCTTTTTCAGAGAATCGAGCTTGGCCTGATCGTAGTTTGCTGGGACTTTGCTGATGATAATAATATCGGCACGCGAAAGAGCGCTAAGCGATTCGCGCAAACGACCCGCCGGCAAAAGTGCATCATTTTCCGGATTGTCGTTGTAGTCGATCAGGACAATATCTTGATCGCGGCTTAATCGCCAATGTTGAAAGCCATCATCAAGCAAAATGGTGTTACAACCATATTTTTCGCAGGCAAGTGTGGCTGCCTGCACGCGGGAAGATGAAACAATTACGCAAGCACCCGGTACATTTTTTGCCATCATGAAAGGCTCGTCGCCGGCATCCGAGCAATTGGCCAAAATCTTTTGCCCATCGCTTACAACCAGACAAGCATCTTTTGAGCGGCGGCGATAGCCACGGCTGACGATAGCCACTCTTCGACCGCCCTCGATAAGACGCTTGGCTAGATTGATTGTTACCGGTGTTTTGCCTGTGCCACCACAGGTAATATTACCAATTGAGATGACCTGAGCGGCAACTTTTTCGCGTTTCAATATGCCGGAATCATAGGACAGGCTGCGCGCCTGTAGTCCTAAATTGTAAAATCCGGATGCAGGCAAAAGAAAGCTGCGTGCTAACTTGTCTTGAACTGTTCGCGGATTTCCCCAGCTCATTAATGCCGCTCCAGGATTTTTTCTGATGTTGCCGACTCTGATTTTTCCGACATCGCTGCTACTCGTTCACCACCAATTGCCGAATCTAATATCTTCAGTGTACGACTAACTGCACCTTGGCTCTCGTCGATATAGGCTCTGCCAGCTTGGCCGATTGTCTTGCGTTTGTCCGGCAGACTAATCAATTCGCGTATTGTTGCAGCAATTTCTACTTCGTCTTTGACAATCAGAAGAGCATTTCTTTCTTGAAGATTGCGGGCGGTGTCACGAGTCTTGTGCAAAGATGGGCCGCAAATCACTGGCACTTCGTACATGAAAGGCTCGAGCAAATTGTGTCCACCAGGTTTGGTGTTGATTGTGCCGCCAACAAAGGCTATGGTGGCAAGTCCATAATGGCGCGCCAGTTGACCGATGGTATCAAGCAAGAACACATCGGGCTCTGTCTCGAAATATTCTTGACGAGAATAAGCCCGTGTTCGATAACCTTGAGACGCAATCAATTGTGCCACTTTATCAAAACGCTCAGGATGCCTTGGCGCTATGATAAGTTTTAGTTTTGACTTTAGTTCCAGATCTTGTTCCTGCAAAATCTTGAAGGCTTTGAGAAGGGCAATTTCTTCTTGGTCATGCGTCGAGCCACCGACAATCACGATGTCATCGTTTTTTAAATGCAAGCTGGCTCGCAACTCGACAATTTCTCTTTCGCTCATTCTTTTCATGCCATCAATTTTTAAATTGCCGACCGCCACTATCTCTGGTGCCGGTCTTTTCGATGATATGTCGGTCAATTCGGCAAAGCGATTTACTTCTGTCGGGTTCTGGCAAACAATTGTTGTAAATGCTCGCATTACCGGGCCGAAGAAAAGCTTGAATCGTGTGTAAAAGGCAAACGATTTTGGTGATATGCGCGCATTGACCATAATCACAGGTATCTGTCTCTTGTTACATTCGTGCATGAAGCCCGGCCATCTTTCTGTCTCCACAATCACAACACAAGTTGGATTGATGGCAAGTAAATAGGCATTGTGCACCCAAGGAAGATCAAGCGGGAAATAAAAGACTTTTGCCCAAGTACTTATCTTTTGCATTGCTTGTTTCTGGCCGGTGGCTGTCGTTGTCGATAAGTAAATCGAATATTCAGGATGACGAGCGCGAAATTGTTCGACTAAAGGTAAAACCGCATTGAACTCACCAACTGAGACGGCGTGAAACCAAATTGATTTAGCTTTGTTTGGGCTGCGCTGATCCAAGCCCTTTGGCACGGCACCAAGCTTTTCGCCAATTCCGGCACGGCACTTGGGAATCAAAAGCAGAAATGGTCCTGCCGAGATGAGAACAATGATCACTAGGGTGTAATAAAGAAACACGGAAGATATCTCAAAAGAAAGTTGATTTTACCTTATTAACTATAATTGCCCAAGACAACTGCCTTAAACAAAGCTCAGCAAGCCTAGGCAAAGTCCAGCGGATCGACATCAAGAGCCAGGCGCACGGGTTCTTTTATCGGTAGGTGGCGAATGTAGCTGACAATTGTTTGACGCGATTGGTCACCGGCCAAATTTTTGATGATGATTTGATAACGAGTCTTGCCCTGCAGCTTTTCAATTAAACAAGGAGCTGGACCAAGAATGCTAATTGTTGATTCTGACGTCTGGTTTTCCAAAAGATTAGCCAGACTTTCCGCTAAGCGATCAGAAAATGATTCAACTACCTCTTGATCCTCACCGGAAATCACTAGGCGAATCAACTGGGCAAAAGGCGGGTATTGCAGCTCTTGCCGCCCCTGAATTTCGCCTGCATAAAAATTTGGATAATCATGCTTTTGTGCCAGGCTCAAGGCCGGAATTTCCGGATTGTAAGTTTGCAAAATCACAGAGCCTGGTTTGTCACCGCGACCGGCACGACCGGCCACCTGTGTCAGCAATTGAAATCCACGTTCCATGGTGCGGTAATCGGGTAAGTTGAAAGCGGAATCGGCAGACAGAACACCAACCAAAGTTACTCCGTGAATGTCCAATCCTTTGGCGATCATTTGTGTGCCAATTAGGATATCGGCAAGGCCCGCGGCAAAATCTTTCAAGACGGTTTCAAATGCACCACGGCGTGAAGTTACGTCACTGTCCAGACGCAAAACTCGGGCATCAGGAAACAGTTCTCTGACATCTTCTTCGACCTTCTGTGTGCCCAAACCAAAGTGCTTGAGATAAGGACTTTCGCAAGCTGGGCAAATGTGAGTTTCGCCGGTGGTGAAATTACAATGGTGACAGCGATAGTAGCCGAGTTTTTTCGTGCTGGGCAGATTGGTTTGTGCCGGTCTTGCCTCCGGGCTCCAGGATGGCTGGTGATAAACAAGACAGACGGAGCAGTTGCGGCATTTCATTACATGACCGCAAGCACGACAAAATATATGGTTGGCATAACCGCGGCGGTTCATCAAAAGAATAACTTGCTCTTTTGCCGCCAGGCGTTTTTCCAAAGCATGGAGCAGTAAACGAGAAAAGATTGAGCGATTACCTTCGGCAAATTCATCGCGCATGTCGACAATTTTTACTTCCGGCATTTCTTGTTTGAAGACGCGCTCCGGCAGCTCGAGAATGCGCTTGTCTTTTTCTGCTTGAAAGTATGTTTGGCAATCCGGTGTTGCCGATCCCAAAAGCACCAGGCAAGAAAGTCTTCTGGCCTTTTCCATGGCTAGAGTTTTAGCATGATAACGTGGCGCCGGACTCGATTGCTTGTAGCTGCCATCGTGTTCCTCATCGCAGATAATCAAGCCTAAATCCGGCATATTAACGAGAATGGCCGAGCGTGCGCCAAGCAGCACTTTCACATCACCGGCTCGCAAACGTCGCCAAGTATCAAAGCGTTCTCCTTGCGATAAGGCCGAATGCCAAATTGCTACTTGCGAGCCAAATCGATTTTTTAAGCGCTTGGCCAATTGCGGTGTCAAACTGATTTCCGGCACTAATAAAAGTGCCGTCCGCCCCATTTGCAATGTCTCTTCTATTAGACGCAAATAGATTTCGGTCTTACCGGATCCGGTCACACCATGCAAGAGCCAAGGACTGACGCTCTCTGCATAATCTTGTTTGATAGTTTCTTTTAGATCTTCCGATAAGACTCTCAGTACACGCGCTTGGTGATCTGTTAGACTCGGCCTGGCGTCGCCGCCATTTTCTTCTTGATAGTATTCATGTTTAGTCAGCGAATCGCGCACCACTTCTTGTTGTGCGGTTGACAAAATTCCTTGGGCGCACATCTTGTTAATGGTGGCATATGTGGTGCCAGCCTTTTCCACAAGTTGGCTTGTGCTGATTATGCCGCCAGCTTGCTGAATGCAAGCAATTATTTCTTTTTGTCGCGCGCCAACTGGTTCTGAGCCGGTCCAAATTACGCAATTAACCACTTTTGCTTGTGTGGAATTGGTTTGTTCGGTGTAAATATTGATTTGTTCGGCATTGCGCAAGGCTGTTAGGGCTTTGTAAAAATCTCCGCCTTTGATCTTTGCCTTTTGTTTCAACGCCGATAGCGAAAGCGACTTGCTTTTGGCTTGCTTCAAGGCATTGAGAATTTGTGCTTGCGCATAATTGCTTGTTTGGTAACCAAAGCCTTGGTCCCGTTCACCAAGGACTCTTAACTCGACGCGGCGTTTCAAACGCATGGAAAAATCAGCCGGCACCGCCGCCTGAATTACCTGCGAAAGCGTCGAGCCATAAAACTCAGCGATCCAATAGAGAAAGTCGATGTAATTGCGATCGTAAAGTGGGTCCGGTTCAAGTATTTCCAAAATGTCTTTGATTGATACCGCATCGGACTCCACGCGTTCTTTCAAGCCGACCACATAGCCGCCAACTTGCTGCGGACCAAAGGGCACAAGCACTTGCGAGCCAATAAAAGTTTGGTCTTTGAGAAAGCCAGGAATGCGATAAGTGAAAAGCTTGTCACCAAGTCCTTGCGCCTGTATATCGACGACAATATCGGCAAAAACTTGGCAACTGTCCGACAATGGCTGACTCCACAAAGGTTTGATGTTCGCCGGCGGACAATAAGTCTGCCGCAAAGTCGCATAACTTGAACGTAGATATATTGGCATAGTTATCTCCTAAATGGAAACAAGCTTCCAATTAATAAGACGGAGAAGCTGCCAAAAAGTTCAAGTGCGCCACGTTAAATCGTGACAAGGAGGAGTAATTAATGTAAGACGAAACCTTGTAAAGCAGCCCAGCAGGGTTGTGACGTTGAGC